>CAZQIY010000109.1:0-2572 GCA_964593565.1 uncultured Anaerolineaceae bacterium | reverse complement strand
TCGCCAGCGGGGGAATCCGAGTCGTCACCTGTGTAATCATCTGCGCCTCTCCTGTCTGATGGCGCAAATATACCCCTCTGCCCCGGCGGCTTCAACCGGGCGGTCTACAGCGCATCGATGCTCTGGCGCAGGTGCTGGCACACATAATCGACCTGCGCTTCGGTCATGACGCCGGAAAATGGCAGCGCCAGGAAGGTATCGCCGGCATGTTCCGTGTTGGGCAGATCGCCGCGCTGCCAGCCAAACTGCTGGTAAAACGGCTGGAGATGAATCGGGGTGAAGTAAGGCCGCGAGGGAATCTGGCGCGCCTTCAGGGCGTCCATGAGGGCGTTGCGGTTCACGTCGCAGCGGATGACGTAAACGAACCAGCTCATGCGAGTGGTCGATTCGACAATACAGGGCTTGTGGACGCCCTGAATCTCATCAATGCGTTCGTTGTACCACGCGGCGACCTGGGCGCGTCTGGCCAGCATTTCGTCAATGCGCTGAATCTGCACCAGGCCCAGCGCGGCGCTCATCTCGTCCAGACGATAGTTATAGCCCAGGCGGGAATGGCTGAGCCACTCGTTAAACGTATCACGGCCCTGGTTGCGCAGGCTGCGGAACAGATCATCCCAGGCGGCATGGTCGGTGACGATCATCCCGCCCTCGCCTGTGGTCATCTGCTTGTTGGGGTAAAAGGCGAACACAGCGGCATCGCCCATCGTCCCGGCGCGACGGCCCTTATATTCCGCGCCAATCGCCTCGCAGGCGTCCTCAATTACAGCGAGGTTATGCTTTCTGGCAATCGCCAGAATGGGGTCCATATCGGCGGGCTGGCCGAAGGCGTGGACGACCAGAATGGCCTTTGTGCGCTCTGTGATGGCTTCCTCGATGCGGGCCGGGTCCATGTTGCCGGTCAGCGGGTCGATATCCACAAACACGGGCCGGGCGCGCTCATAAAGGATGCTGTTGGCCGACGCGATAAAGCTGAATGAGGGGGTGATGACTTCATCGCCCTCACGGATGCCCGCCGCAATCACCGCCAGATGCAGGCCGCTGGTCCCGGAATTGACCCCCGCCGCGTGCTGGCAGCCCACATAAGCGGCGAAGGCCTGCTCAAACGCCTCGATCTTCGGCCCGATGCTCAGCCAGCGTGTGCCCAGCACCTCGTTCACGGCGTCAATTTCGGCCTGCGTAATATCCGGGGAGGACATGGGAATATTCATGAATGTTCTGCTCTTTCTGTTATGACCAGCGCGCAGGAACCCCCCGGGCCGTTACGCCGTCGGGGATGTCCTTCACCACCACTGCACCCGCGCCAACGGTTACAGATGCGCCAATCATAACACCGGGGATCACATTCGCACCAACGCCCACCAGCGTCCCGCTGCCCACCTGCACACCGCCCGCCAGATGCGCGCCGGGGGCAATATGCGCAAAATCATGAATGTGGCAGTCGTGGTCTACGGTCGCGCCAGTGTTGATGATGGCATGCTGGCCGATAATGGCATCGGGGTTGATCACGGCCCCGGCGGCGACCACCGTGCCCGGCCCCACCCGCGCAGAGGGTGCTACCACCGCCTGCGGGTGAATCGCGGTGATCCACAGCGAAGCAGGGACATCCTTCAGTTTGTGCGCCAGAAGCTGCCTTACACTGCTGCTGCCCACCGCCAGCACCAGCCCGCCGGGGTCATAGGCGGCATAGTCGTGGATGCTGCCCAGCACGGGCAAATCCCAGATGAGGCTGTTCCACAGGGCCGGGTCATCATCCAGAAAGCCAGCGACGGATACCCCGCCCCGCAGCAGAATATCCGCCACTACTTTGGCATGCCCGCCCGCCCCCAGAATCAGGACGCCGGTCATTTAGCTCCTATAAATTCGGACATGGTGGCCTCACCGGCCTGGCTGATCCCATCGCGCGAGAGGACCTTCCAGATCGTCAGCCAGATGATGCGCAGGTCGAGCCGCAGGTTATGGTGCTGCACATACCATACATCCATTTCAAAGCGGGCCGACCACGAAAGCGCGTTGCGGCCGTTCACCTGGGCCCATCCCGTCAGGCCGGGGCGGACATAATGGCGGCGGGCCTGCCGCGTCGTATAACGATCCAGATACTCGACCAGCAGCGGACGCGGCCCCACCAGGGACATTTCCCCCCGCAGCACGTTGAACAGTTCCGGCAGTTCATCCAGGCTGGTGCTGCGCAGAAAGCGCCCGAAGGCGGTCAGCCGTTCAGAATCCGGCAGGGGCCGGCCCTGGGCGTCGGTGGCGTCGCGCATGGTGCGGAATTTGTACAGGGTGAAGAGTTTGCCGTACCGGCCGGGACGCTGCTGGCTAAAAATCACAGGCCGCCCCATTTTCAGGTACACCAGCACAGCAATCAGCAGCATAAGCGGCGAAAGCAGCATGAGCGCGATGAGCGCAAGGGTGAAATCGAGGATGCGCTTGCCCGTGCTTTGATACCAACGATCAAACATGGCGGGTTCCACGTTATACATGTGCATCTTATTCCGACCCTCAGTCTGCATCAGTGCGGCGCATTAATTTATCCAGTCTTATCATACACAGATTTGTACAACATTAAGGCTAG
>CAZQIY010000108.1:0-2646 GCA_964593565.1 uncultured Anaerolineaceae bacterium | reverse complement strand
GGCGGATCAACTGCTGTTCGTCGTCTGTCGGATTCACAAGGCTTGCCATTGACAATTCAGGCGAAAAATTCTATCATAAGCAATGACAAATGATGTTAACATGCAGAATACATAGTGTTAATATCATGCATACGCCGGAGTGGTGGAATGGCATACACGATGCTCTCAAAAAGCATTGCCCATCGGGCTTGTGGGTTCAAATCCCACCTCCGGCACAGAAGTCAGGCACAGGCCTGACTTTTTGATTCATCTGGCAGCATAGTATACTGATCACATAATCAAGTCAATATTCACCACGAAATATCATGCGCGAATACAAAGAGTATGAGGAAATTCTGGAACTCTGGCAATCAGGTATAAACAAAAAGACGATTGCGTCTGTTACAGGCATTCCTCGCACCACGGTTCGCGACTGCATCAACCGCTTTGGGACTGTGGCGGGCCTTCAGCAGCAGTACGAGCAAGCGACAAGAAGCACGCCAGACACGCTGCTGATGCAGATTCAGGACGCGGACAACGCCCCTGTACAGCAGGCTTATGCCTATCTGTTGGGGCTTTATCTGGGCGATGGAGATCTCTCGGAATATCAGTGGGTTTATCGACTGCGGATTGCGCTTGATAAAAAATATCCGGGCATCATTCGCGCCTGTATGGACGCCGTCGGGATCATTCTGCCAGATAATCAGGTCAGCACAGTGGACAGCGAGGGCTGCGTTTACGTAAGCTGCTATCACAAATTCTGGCCTGAGCTGTTTCCGCAGCATGGCGTGGGCCGCAAACACCAGCGAGACATCAGGCTCGAACCCTGGCAGCAGCAGATTGTGGACAGGTACGCGCTCGAATTCTTCAGGGGATTATACCATTCTGATGGCTCTCGTTCCAGTAACATAGTCAATGGCAGGGATTACCCGCGTTATTCCTTCACCAACCGGTCTGCGCAGTTGTGCCAGTTATTCTGGGAAACGTGTAACCGGCTGAACATTCACTGGACGATAAAATATCGCAAATCACCGACAGATCAGGCCATTGATGTTTTTATCGCCCGGCGCAGGGATGTACACTATCTCGACAGCGTGATTGGCCCGAAAAGCTGAAAAACACAGAGGGCGCCGGTTTAACCTTTTTGAGTCACTGGTGTATAATGGCCGGAATCATGACCGGCTTTTAAACTATGGATTTATAAAGAGAATCTGTAAAGGGTAGCTGCGCGTGCGATTTCTGATCTCTCTGCTGATCGGCCTGCTGGTTGGGGTCGGGCTTGGCTTATATCTGGGATGGGTACAGTTTCCGGTGGAATTCGTCAACAGCGCCATGCCGGACCTCTCAGAACGTTACAAGGATGAATATACGGTCATGATCGCGACCGGCTATGCGGCAGATGACAATCTGGGCGGGGCGGTTGACCGACTGCGGGTGCTGGGGGTCAGCAACATTCCGGCTTATGTGCAGGAAACGACGGAGCGGTACATCACCAACTCGCGCAATGTGAACGATATTCGTTATCTGGTGATGCTGGCAGAAGGGCTTGGCCGCATGACCCCCATCATGGAACCGTATCGTCAGGTCAGTTTGCCGGGGCAGAACTCATGAGCAAGCGTTCCCCGGCCCCACCCCGCACCATTCCAGAAGAAATGCCGCCACCGCGCAGCCGTTACAACCGGCCCCGCCGTCTTTTTTCGCTGTGGGGCCTGGGCTTCGGGCTGATTCTGGGCATCAGCGCCGGGCTGGCGTATGCCTGGGCCATTAACCCCGTGGTTGAATACTCGACTGAACCCTGGCAGCTTAGCTCGGATGATCGCGCGCATTATATGGTGGCGATCACCCTGGCATTTATGGGCGACAGTGACCTGAACCGGGCGGTAGAGCGCCTGCTCACCCTGCAAGGGCAGGACGTAAATGCGGATGTGTTCCAGCAGGTGGCCAATACCGCCTGCCGCCTGGCCTCCACTGGTTATGTGGATAACAACAGCGGGCTGATGGCGATCCGCAGTATGATGACATTCTACCAGTTACAGGGCCGCACCGGCTGTGCCGATACGCTGCTGCCTGCCGGGAATATCGAACCGACGCCGCGTGTGGTCATCGACGCGCCTACGCCGACGCTGCAGCCTCCGGCGACCAAGACACCCACCCCGGTCAGCGCGGTGGAGGCGACCCCAACCTCGCCGCGTGTGATTGTGCCTACCAGCGTGCCCCAGCGTGATTTTGTGCTGGCGAATGTCTCTACCTTCTGCGACGCGGAACTTTCCGGCCTGATCGAGGTGTTTGTGCAGGATTTTGGCGGCGTCGGGATTGCCGGGATGCCGGTGCGGGTGCGCTGGGATGAAGGCCAGGACACTTTCTTTACCGGCCTCAAACCGGAGCGCGGCCCGGCTTATGCCGATTTCCAGATGGAGCCGGGCAAAGGCTATATTCTGGATATGCCCGGGCGTTCTGACCCGTCCTCGCAGCAGTTGGTCGCGGCATCCTGTACCACTGAAGCGGGGCGTCAGGCGGTGGTTTCGTATCGCGCGGTGTTCCTCCCCGCCAGTTGAGTGAGGCTGGGCTGCGAGACAATCATCACCCGGCCCTAACCGCGTGAGGTGGTCAGCTTAAGGGCGGCGCGGCCTGTGGGCTGCGGTTCTGCCCACGCCAGGTACAGATAGC
>CAZQIY010000107.1:0-2993 GCA_964593565.1 uncultured Anaerolineaceae bacterium | reverse complement strand
AGGATCGCCCTCCGGGTGGGGTCGGCGATGGCCGCGTACACATCCACGACGGCACACAATAGGCAAGTGGCGGCTTGCCAGTGAGGTAATGAACAAGTAGACGCCTACGGTGCGCCGCCCGCTAAGTTCATCGACGCCTGTGACCGCACTCTTTTCAAAGCAATTTCGAGGCCAGCAATCGGTTGGCGTGCCTGTCGCGGAGAAGCTCTTGACCGAGGCCGTGTGCCGTTCTGCCGATGAGTTGCTGCGACCCGGCTCCGGTCGAAGCCTCATGGTGCTGGAGGAAGTCGAGTTGGGCATCGGACGCCCGGACTTGATGCTGCTGAGCGCCTCGCGTCGTGGTCTCGAAGCGCGAGCCCGGGCTGGGCTTAGGCTCACCAGTCTGACTGAAGCCCGAGTGCTTGCTGCGCTCAAGCTTGGGCGATCGCCGGGAATATCGCAGGGACATCTGAGGAGAGTCACCAAGCGTCTCGAGGCGGCCGGTTGGATCCGTCCTGACGGCTACATAAGGGATGTTCCTCCGGTGGTAGCCCAGTCCATCGTGCTAGAAGCGAAGCTGCGGGATTGGCGAGGTGGTTTACATCAGTTGGCCCGCACTCGCTGGGCTGCTCACTACTCAGCATTGATTCTGCCAGCGTCGCACCAGGGTCTGGTGTCTCGTGTGGCTCTGCGAAACAACCGGCTCGGACTGTTGGTGATACACGGCGAATCGCTCAGATGGCAGATTCGCCCAAGGAGTCGCCCCCTTAGTTGGCTCGGTGAGGTCTGGCTGGCGGAGTTGGCAATTCGCCAGCTCGAAGCTGATAGTTAGAGATCTTCGGCTTCGGCAAAACTCTCAAGCGCTATGCGGATTGCCCTTAATCTGGAGCGGTGAGCGGGGGCCAGAGTGGCTCCAGCTTGTGTGGCCTCTTCGAATAGGTTGAGAGCGCCGCTGATGCGAGTCAGGACGGAGTCAACTCGATCACTTGGCTCTAGTGAGACATCCACTTCGTGTAGTACCTCAGCTATTGCCGTCATGTGCTGTAGGCGGGAAGTAGGGAGGTCGAGCTGGTCACCATCGGCGAGTCGCTGAAGAAGGTCAGTGTCAGGGACGACCTCTCCTGAGATGCTTGTGCCCGCCACGCTCAGGACTTCGCCCGCGACATCCAGCGAACTCAGCAGAGGGGTGGAGAAGTAGCGAGGATGCGGTGATCGTCCACCAGTTTGCGGGATCCACTTGTTGGGAGACCACATTCTCAGGGCATGAGACCAACCTGTTGCAGCTCCCGTCGCACCAGCCGCTAGACCTGCTAGCCCGGGCAGGTCGGCGTAACCCCAGATGACCTCGTAGTCGTTCAGTTCCGCAAGGATGTAGATGGTCCGCAGGACGTTGCAGAGCAGGTCTTGATTCCAGATCGGTGGGTAGGTTCCGCCGACGTGCCCGACTATGAGATAGACGCCACTTGCATCGAGCGTTGTAAGCGCGTCGAGGTAGGCGATTACGTTTTCCCAGTCTGTGAATGCGAGGTTTTCCGCAACCAGAGAGACGAGAACAGACTTGTCCGCCTCCTGCAACGTCGCTTGGGCGTACTGAAAGCTCAATGTGTCCCAGCGGCCGCCAATGTTTGGGAGATAGGGACTCGGTGCGATAACTGCGTCGGTGTTCACCCGGTCATTCGCTGCAACTATGGCTTGAACCTGGGATTGAACATCCGTTGCTGTCAACAGCCACGTTTGCTGGCCAAAGTCAATGCCGTGTGTCTCGTGACAGCGGGCCGTGCCTCCGGGAATGGTGTGAATGTACAACTGTGGATCCATGAGTGCTCTGGCCCCATGGGCCCTCACGGAGGCGGCTGTGACAGCGAGCTGATCGGCTTCCTCGTCCGCCGGGCTGAGGATGGCACCCGCGAGTAACCCTTGTTCGCCCAACACCTCGAGCTTGTTGCTCTTTCCGTAGCCGTGCTGAGCCCAGTAGCTCATCTGCAGGCCTCGAGAGCGTCTCTGAGGAACGGGTATGTCCTATAACGCTGGCTCATCCCCGGAGCCAGGAGTCTTCGTAGAACGCGCTGAAGAGGTGGTCTGACCTGTGCCGCTGTCAGTGATTCGACGTCCAGCGTGCCCGTCATGACACGTTCGACGTAACCGGCGGGCTCCTCTGGATTAAACGGGTGGGCGCCGGTTCGCGCTTCGAAGGCCACGAGTCCCATGAGGAACATGTCGGTTCTGTGGTCGATGGTGGCGTAACTCCGGCGTAGGAATTGCTCCGGAGCTGCGTAGCGGTCAGTTCTCGGTGACCATCCCCAGTCGACCGTTAGCGGGGTGAGGTCGGGGAAGTAGGCAATGCCCAGATCGAGCAGGACCGGCCGATCCGCTTCGTCGTACACGATATTGGAAGGCTTTATATCTCGGTGAACCACGCGGTGCTCGGCGAGTTCGGTGCCGACCCCTGTCAGGGCTGCCAGTAGGTCAATCACCGCGTCGTCAGCCCACGGCGTGCCTAGGCGATCAGCCAGCGTGCCGCCCGGGTAGTAGGGCTCGACGTACCAGACGCGGAGAGCCCCGTCAATGGAACGTACATCCGGACCTTGAAGTACACGGACTATCCCGGGGTGATCGATCGAGGACATGATCTCGATCTCCCGTTGGAACCTGGCCGGGAGTGTTACAGCGCCGTCCTCATCGTCAGGCTCCAGCGGGTCGCGAAGCACCTTTAGGACTGCGGTTGTACCATCGATGTTGACGCGATACGCGTTTTTCATCCCGCCGGTACCTAGTGGTGCCGCGTCAACCTCATACTCCGGAAAGGCCTCGACTACGGCGAGGTGATCGATCTGTTCCGCTGGCATATGGTGCGATAGTCAATGTTAGTGGGGAATCACTCGCGGTGCATGGAGGGCGGGCCGAGCCCCGATGGGCTGATGGTCCTTGACTCATCGGGATTCTTCAAGGGGGAGCAAGTCGGGCCCGGGAGTCGGCGGCGGTTGAATCAGGTTCGGTCCCCGCAGGGTCAGGAC
>CAZQIY010000106.1:0-3025 GCA_964593565.1 uncultured Anaerolineaceae bacterium | reverse complement strand
TCAGCCCATCGTCATCCGTGACCGTGAGCGTAATGGTATGCACACCGACGCTCAGGCTCACCTGCGGACTGACCCCCGTGGCGATCTCGACATCGTTCTCCGTCCAGACATAGCTCTCAATCGTGCCATCCGGGTCACTGCTGCCAGAGCCATCCAGCGTCACCAACTCTGAACCGGTGTTGTCGCTGTCGGTGATGGTTTGGTCGGGGCCAGCGTCGGCGGTGGGCAACACATCTACCAACGCAACGTCATCGATATACAGACCCTCTCCCCCGCCATCATTAAATATATGCTGTCCGTCAAACGACCATTGAAGTGAACCTACACTAAATTCGGGCTGAATTTCGCGTACAAGCTGTAATGTATTGGGGTTCCAGATACGAATAGCAGAACCACCTGTTGCCAATTGGCTCCCATCTGGATTCCATTCAATGACATTGAGCCTCGGCTCAGTTGCAATATCTATGGTACTTAGATTACTGGTTGAAAGATCATAGAGAAAGATGCCATTACTTTCCAATCCCGCAATGCGAGTTCCATCAGGACTCCAGATTATTTGACCGCCCCCATGATCATCAATAGTCAGCAGAGGTGCGTTCATGATGGGACTTATTGTAGATACGTCCCATACTTGGATCGTGATCGATCCCTTACCAAACCCTGCTGAATGGCTGGTTACAATCTGTTGACCATCAGGACTCCAGGCAAAGGAGACGATGGCCTGCCTGTCAGATACAATGGTTCCCAAGTTAGTTTGAGTGTTGACATCAAAAAGCGTAACACTTGATCCCAGTGACCATCCGATTACGTCGTTAATCGGGTTCCAAGCAACCGCTTCGAGATAAACCGGTCCTCCGGGTATTATGATCTCATTACTCCCGCTGCTGCGATTATAAATGCCGATATTGGAACTGCCGTCTGTCCAAAGTAAGCGATCACCATTCGAGCTAAGATCCATCAAATGTGGCGTATACGGCGCTAGATCGGCTGTCGAAAGGAAGGCACCAGACGCACTGTCAAAAAAGTCGACAACACTGCTAAGATCATAATCATTATATGTGACCGCAAGTACCCGACCGTCCCCGCTCTTTACGATATCGTAAACCTGTGCTTGATGTGGAGCCGTTGGTTGAGCCAGTAGTGCGGACGCAAAACTCCAACACAACAGGCAGAATGCGATAAAATACCTCCGATGTTTCCCGCTACTCGTCAACATATACGTTCTCCTGCATCTAGCTGCTGTGTGTATTCAATGCATCGATAAGATTTGACATATCTATTATCCACCGATTTGCTAAGACCTCTAAGCCATTGTAGCCATTAGCAGGTGGCACAGGTACATTCTGTATCCCGGCAGTTATGCAATTCAGTGAGTCGTGATAGCGAAAGAGAATAGTTTGATCAGATCTACCCCACACATAAGTACATACTTCTGATGCCTGATCAAGGTAGTCACCAATGATACTAAACTCAGTAATTTCCCCTACTTGAATACCTAAGTCCATATCCTCATCTTCATTCGCCTGGGATGGCCGAAAACCCCGATTTCGGTTGTTGAAGTCTATTCCATCAAGTGGATCTTCTGGCGTTGCTGGCTCCGGATCAATTTGGTCAGGAGGGGCCAGCTCCAGCAGCGGAGCGTCTGTATCTGTCCGACTGGTTAATGGATAATAGGGGCCTAAATGCTCACTAATGGTATGCCCGACATTCACATCGAAGAAGAGCAGTGGATTAAGGCGAATCGCGTTGCTCAGATTACCGTCGTTATCAAAAAACATCTCAAGGTGTAGATGAGGCCACGGATTGCCTTGATACTGGAGGACATTCAACCCATGATCCGCTCCGGCATGCACCACACTACCTCTTTGTAAATCCCCGGTATCCTGGAGATGGTTGTATGATACAAAAATCGTGGATAAGCTACCTTCTGGCGCAAAGCAGCGAAGCGTGAAACCACTCCCAGTATTCGGTCCTGTTGTTCCATCTAGACTCGTGACAATACCATCGCAAGTGGTGACAACTACAAAACAACTCTGTGGTCGATCCGGATGACATTCTGATGGAGAGGAGGGATCGATCCCCAAAAAGTCCAGACCAGAATGAATATGATTGGTGCCTTCATAATAATTGGGATTACGATATGCAAATGTGTTAAGACCATAGCCCTGCCCATTAGAATATTGAGCATTATCCGAAACTGGTAGGCGGGTGAAGGGCGCAGATAGGCGGAGCTCTACTGCATTCTGAAAGAGTGGTTGTGCTTCTGGAGCGGGATCTGGCTCAGTTGGCAATGGTGATGGTGGATTTGGTAGCAAAACACCATCTTCGTCGTATGTATATTCTGTCACCTGACATACAGGATCACGATAAGATGGCCTCAAAGTTGTATATTGCGTACTTACCCAACCTGTCTCCACTTCGTTAGTGTTATTATCGACATAACCTACTTCATACCAATCGTCCCAACGTTGAGGTGTGCCATTCGTGAAACGTCCAATGATATTGACTTCAAATGTTGATTCACCTTCGTTTCCGAATGATCCGATAATGGTACTACCAACGGTGGTCGGAGCATTTCGAATATTGGTATAGTCAGTGTTTATAGAAAGTCCAATACACACTTCTGGTTCTGGCTCTGGAGTGAAACATGCAGGGGTGGTATTAAAAGCAACCATTTGCAGTTCATCTGGCGCGAAGCACTGAGTCCGGACGTGCGGGCCGAAATTCAGGGCTATCCCGAAATTGCTGGCGACGGTGTAATGCGCCTTGTTGGTGTGGTCAGAGCGCACGTTCAGCACCTGGCGCGGCGTCGGGCCGCTTAACACCAGCGCTGTCGGCGGCAGTGTGCCTTCAACGCGTGACTGCTGCGGCACAATCGCGCTGCCCACTGGCGTATTGTTCAGCGACAGCGTCGCCAGGTGGTTGTACACCGTCTCGCCCGTCCACCCCCGGCTAAACTCCGCGCTCACCGTCACATCCAGCAGCGCATCGATGAAGCTGGGTGAGAAGTTGGGCAGCGTGAGGA
>CAZQIY010000105.1:0-3082 GCA_964593565.1 uncultured Anaerolineaceae bacterium | reverse complement strand
TCAGAATTCACCGCCATCACGGGCGAGACGATGCGCGTCGATCCGTACTACATGAAGTCGCTGTCCGTGACGTTTACCTATGTGTTCGTGTCCGTCCCGCTCAAGCTGATCTTTGCGCTGGCGGTGGCGATGCTGCTGAATCAGCGGCTGCGGGGCGTGCCGTTTTACCGCGCCGTGTACTACATCCCTACCCTGCTGGGCGGCTCTGTGGCGATTGCGGTGCTGTGGCGCAAGCTGTTTGAAAGAGACGGTCTGGTCAATGAGGTGCTGGGGGCGATAGGTTTTACCGACCTGCCCGGCTGGATCACCAGCCCGGATTATGCGCTGTGGACGCTGATTCTGCTGTCTGTGTGGCAGTTCGGCTCCTCGATGATTATCTTCCTGGCGGGGCTGAAGCAGATTCCGCAGGAATATTACGAGGCGGCCAGTGTGGATGGCGCCAGCAAGGTGCATCAGTTCTTCTTTATCACGATTCCCCTGCTCTCGCCGGTCATTCTGTTTAATCTGGTCATTCAGTTGATCTCCGCGTTCCAGGCCTTTACCCAGGCCTACATCATCGGCGGCGGCCGGGGCGGCGTGCTCAATTCCACCTTGTTCTACACGCTCCACATGTACATTCAGGGATGGGCCTATCACGAGATGGGGTACGCATCCGCTATGGCATGGGTGCTGCTGATCATTATTGGGGTGCTCACGCTGATTATCTTCAGATCATCAAGATGGTGGGTCTCTTATGGGACCGGGGAATAGCATGAAAAGCAGTACCACACTACGACACACGTTCACACATCTGTTTATCATCACCCTGGGGCTGGTGATGCTTTACCCCGTCATCTGGATGGTGGTCAGCTCGTTTAAGCCCAACAACATGATCTTCAGTGATCCGGGCCTTATCCCGAAAGCCGTGACCATTGAAAATTACATCACTGGCTGGCGTGGTTATGCCGGGACCGACTTCGGGCAGTTTTTTGTCAATTCGCTTGTCATGTGCGCCATTGCCATCGTCGGCAACCTGATTTCCTGCTCGATGGCGGCCTATGCTTTTTCGCGGCTCCAGTTTCGGGGCAAAGTCGTGTGGTTCTCGATCATGATGGCCACGCTGATGCTGCCGACTCATGTGACGCTGGTGCCGCGTTATATCCTGTTCAATACCTTCGGGTGGGTAGGTTCCTACCTCCCGATCCTTGTGCCGAAATTCCTCGCGACAGATGCGTTCTTCATCTTTCTGCTGGTGCAGTTTATGCGCAGCCTGCCCAAGGAAATCGAGGAAGCGGCGATTATCGACGGGTGTGGGAAAGTCGGGGTGTTTCTGCGCATCATCATACCGCTGGCAGGCCCGGCCCTGGTGACGACAGCGCTGTTTACGTTCCTGTGGACCTGGGACGACTTTTTTAACCAGCTTCTGTACCTCACCAGCCCTTACACTTTCACAGTTTCACGAGCACTGCGTACGTTTGTCGGCGACGCGGGCGCAGTATCCAACTGGGGCGGCGCGCTGGCGATGTCCACGCTCTCTATCATTCCTGCCTTTATCCTGTTTTTCTCCCTGCAGAAATACTTTGTACAGGGCATCACCACCACGGGCATAAAGGGTTAGTTGATCGACGGGAGAGAACACGTATGACATGATGATCGGTGACGTATTCCGGGTTTATATAGACTGTTACAGAAACAGGAGACTTCAAAAGTGAGAAAAAACCACGCAATTACCCTTATGATCCTGCTGGCGCTGCTGCTGGCGATCTTCACCGTGCCGGCCCTGGCCCAGACCGATGACGAAGCCAACGAACTCCCCGCTTATACCGGTGAACCCGTTGAACTGCGCATGAGCTGGTGGGGCAACGATGATCGTGCCCAGAGAACCCAGCAGGTGATCGAGCTGTTCGAGGCTGCCTATCCGGACATCTCTGTCGTGGGCGAGCCGAATGGCGGCACCAGCGACCACTTCCAGATTCTTGATACACAGCTTGCGGCCAACAATGCCCCGGATATTATCCAGTTTGGTGGCAACTGGCCGGATTACGAACAGTACCTGGAACCGCTGAATGATTATCTTGGCGAGCAGCTTCTGATCGACACCGCGGAAACGTTCGACCAGACCGCGCTGATCCCCGCCACCGCCCCCGATGGCAACCTGTACGCCGTCAGCCTGGGCACCAATACGCTGGTGCTGGCCTACAACAAGACCATGATCGAAGAAGCCGGCGTTGCGCTGCCAGAAGACAACATGACCTGGGATGAACTGCTCGAGTATGGTAGAGAACTGAAGGAAAACCTGCCGGAAGGTGTCGCGCCGTTTGTGGATAACAGCACCAACCAGGCCAACTACCTCAGCTATTTCTATCGCCAGGAGGGAACCCCGCTGTGGACTTCGGACGACGGCGGCACCTCCTACGCGACAGTTGAATCTGCTGCTGCGTGGCTTCAGATGTGGGCGGACATGCGCGAAGAAGGGCTGATCCCGGACGCGGATACCACCTACACCTACACAGAAGACGGCCCGGACAGCTCTGCGCTGGTGGCCGGCGATGCCGCCATCGGGCTGATCTGGAGCAACCAGGGCGCGGCCTATCAGGCAGCCATGACCGATGAACTGGGCATGACCACCCTGCCCGCCGGCGGCGAAGATGCCTATGCCATTCAGATGAGCCAGTACCTGGGCATCAACCGCGCCAGCGAGAATAAGGAAGCGGCGGCGCTGTTCGTCAACTTCTTTGTGACCAGCCCGGAAGCCGGCGCGATCCTGGAAACCAATCGCGGCGTGCCCTCCTCGCCAGTGGTGCGTCAGGCCATCTCTGAACAGGCCACGGCCACCGACGCGGCAGTATACCGCATCTATGATGCTGTGGCGGATCGTTCGATCCCGCAGGACCCGAACCTGCCCAACGATCAGGAATTTGTCAACGAACTTGAACTGATCGGCCAGCAGGTGGCCTATGGCGTGTCCACTGTGGACCAGGCCGCTGCGGACCTGCAGGCGCTGATTGATCGTCTGGCGGTCAAGTAGCGTTTCGTAAAATACCGTAGGCTGTGGGCGTGGGGTCATTCGATCCCGCGCCCTTTTTATTTCCCCCCGGCACGG
>CAZQIY010000104.1:0-4345 GCA_964593565.1 uncultured Anaerolineaceae bacterium | reverse complement strand
TCTCATGAATGCCGGGGAAGAAGATGAAGCCTGGGATGTAATTCAATCCTGCCTTAATGAGCACCCGGACAATCTCGAATTACGCTTCCTGAAAGCGAAGCTGTGTCTGGACCTGGGGCGTGAACTTGGCTTTGCCGGTCACACCCTGTTAGAACTTCAGAGCAAGCGCCAATATCAAGAGCAAATGACGGCGCTGCTGGAACGGGCAGAAACACTTGCCGGCGAAAAACTGGCTGAGGGCCGGGGCAAGCTGCAACGCGGCTATCTGCGCGATGCTGTTGGGCACTTCAACACTGCCTGCGATCTGCTCCCTGCTGATCCGGCCATACCACTTGCAGCCGCGCTGGCACTGCTAGGAGACGAGGGTGAATCGCCGGATGAGATAGACAGTCTTCTGGATATCCTGAGCCGTACCAATTCATCTCTATCATCGTCAAAGGCAGATGCCACTGAACGGTTTTTGAACCTGGCCTTACAACGCAGTCGCCCGGGCCAACAGGCTTATAGCAAAGCTGGCGAGCGGCTTGTTCAGTTCTGGCTGGCACAGCAGCAGACCGGCAAAGCAATGGCATGGCTGGCTGCCCATGAAGATCATCTGGATACCATCGATGTTCATTTAATAACCGGTGTCCATCGCCATGCTTTGGCCACGATGCTGGATACAGCAGCTCACCTGCTCAGAAACGACAAACTTCGAGCCGCCCGTAAAATCCTTCGCGCTTGCCGCAAGATTACGCCCCACACTGCGATGCTGCACCTGCTCACCGCTGAGGCCGCGCTGCTGGCCGGTCACCCGGATCGCGCCATGACCGCCTACCGCAAGGGGCTGAACAACGCGACCCCTAACCCTGACATCACCGATAACCAGATCATGCAGCAGGCATGGAACACGGCCCAAAATCATGAAGTCATCTGCGCCAACTGTGGCAAAATCATAAAGCTCCCGGCGAACAACTGCCCATTATGTACACAGGCCCTCAGGCAGCGCGACCTGTTGATCGACCAGTTTGGTATCAGCGGTGTCAGCGAAAGCTTTCTCGCCGATGCAGCCCTCGCTGAACTACTGGCCGACCAGAATCGCCATGAGCAGGCCCTTCATCATCTGAATGCAGCGCTGGCCCGGCTACCGCAGCAGGCGGAGAAAACAGAGGTCATCACTATGCTTCGCCAAAAGAAGATCGATCTGGAACAACGCATCACGAAACTTGACAGTGACACTCTCAACCTGCATGATCTTTGCGCCCAACCCGACCCGACACCGGCAGCACTGGCACAGATCACCCACGTGTGTGACACTGAGCCAACCTTATGGCATGACATCCCCTTAAAATCACGCCTGAAGCTGGGCCGAACCCTGATTCACAAGCATCATCTGGGTTTGGCACGCAAGTTCCTGGAAACGGCCTTCAGCGAGAAAAGCGGGCGCAAGTCGGTAGCTCGCTTGAGTGAAAACCTGAACGAGACATTGCAATCTCAAACGTACGAGCTTGTGCAGGAGGCCCGGCAGTCGCTCGATGCCGGTCACGTGCAGCAAGCCCTTCATCTGGCGGGAGAGGCGCTGGCGCTGCGGCCTCAACACCACATGGCACTGTTCATTCGCGGAGAGGCAAGGCGCCAACTGGGTCACAATCTGACGGCCATTGCCGACTTCCACGAAGTCATCACAGCCAGCGATGACTCAGCGCTGGTACACGCCGCACGGTTAGCCACAGCCAAAGCGCTGGAACAGCAGCACGAAGTTGAACTGGCGTTGGAAACCCTTGCCGGTATGGACAGCAGCGACGTACAGCAGGCACGAACACGTCTGGAACGCCTCAAGCGGGGTGAGCCTGTCGTTCACATCCAGTCTGCGACCCATGAAGTCATGTACGACACGCTGGCACGGGTAGCCTCAACGGCTGTCTTTCAGGGCTATTTTGCGATTGCCGTTCGGTCTGTGGGGCGGCCCTGGAACGCCACCGCCAGTGAGTGGACACAAAATAACCTGAAGGCGTTGTTCGAGTTTATCCAAATCCTCGGCGGGCTGCGCAATATAGTTGGCACGCCATTGTTCGCGCTGCGCTTCATCAGCCAGCCTCATCCCCACATTCCCGAACGTGGGCACTTGAACATGGCGCTGCTTGTCCGAGTCTCCGCCGAAAACCGCGAAGTATGCCAGCAGCGGGCGCTTGATCTGTGGGATACCCTGCGCGGAATGCTCCCCGCCCAGCACACCTATACCTACCTCTTCGATCCTGTCGCCGATGAGCACGAGCTATCCAACCTGCTGGAACCCTTTGAAATCAGCAGCATTGCCGAAATCGTGCGCCGCGAAGACACACACCACCAGCACGAGAACCAGCAGTACACCGTCTATCCCTTTACAGCCGGGACGCTCGATTTGCACAATCTATGCTGGGCGCTGCTGCGACAGCCCACGCCAGCGATGGTCAGCATCCACTTGCAACCCGGCGAATTGATGCCGTGGGAGCGCACCGCTTTTGACCACATCATGCAGACCGAACCGGTACCTGTTGCTCGACAACAGCAGGATACTGGTGATGTGCTGGTTGATCCCGTGTCCCAATGGTGGCAGGGAATGCCCCGCTGGAAGCAGGCCCATGCCAACCGCCGCCTCGTTGACTCCATGCCATCGCAGGCTTATTTGTTGAGTATCAATGTCGCAAGTCGTGACACCGCCGGGTCGCTGCTGCCGGAAACTGTCGCCTCGGCGCTGTTTGGCCCCGCCAACCCGGCTTCAGATACCCGCTTCGGCGGTTACGAGGTGCTGAGGGCTGGCAGTGCTGATGAGCTGCAAATCGCTATCAGCAATGTCACCACACTGGACATGGAACGCTGGGTTTACAGCGCCGCACCAGAGCGCCTCCAACGCCTGCGCTATCTGATGAGCGAAAACGAGGCCGTGCTGGCGTTTCGCCTGCCCATCCCCGGCAAAGAAGGCCTTCCCGGTGTCCCCCTGCTCGATGCCAAGCCTGTCCCCCCACCTGCCGGGCTGCCCCCACAGGGTCTCGTTCTGGGCGAGAGCGTCACCCGCGCCGCCGGCCTGCCGCTGCGAATCACACAGGCCACCGAGGATCGCCGCCGCCACACCTACGTACTGGGCAAAACCGGAGTCGGCAAAACCACCCTGCTGCAAGCGATGGCGCTGCAAGACATTGAAGCCGGACACGGCGTTTGCGTGGTTGATCCACACGGCGACCTGACCGACGACCTGCTGCTGCGTATCCCGGCTCATCGTGCTAGCGATGTCATCCTGTTTGATCCGTCCGACGATGAACGTCCCGTTGGTCTCAACCTGCTGGCGGCCAGCAGCGAAAGCGAGAAATCCCAGATTGTTAACGAGTTCATCGGCCTGCTGATCCGCATGTACGACCCGCACGAGACCGGCATCGTCGGCCCGCGCTTCCAGCACAATGTCCGCAATGCCATGCTCACCGTCATGTCGCTTGAAGACAGCACCCTCATTGAGGCGGTACGCGCCCTCACCGACCAATCCTACGTCAAGAGCGTTCTGCCTTTCGTCAAAGACCCGCTGGTACGCAACTACTGGGAGAAGCAGATCGCCAACACCAGCGACTACCACAGAAGCGAAATTCTGGACTATATCGTCAGCAAGTTCAGCCGCTTCGTGGGCGACGAGCGCGTGCGTAACATCATCGGCCAGCGCCACACGACCCTGAACTTCCGCCAGATCATGGATCGCCGCCAGATTTTGCTGGTGAACCTCTCCAAAGGCAAAATCGGGTCGGAGAACGCGCAGTTTCTCGGTCTGCTGCTCGTCCAGCAGCTGCTCATTACCGCTCTCAGCCGCGCTGCCCTGCCCGTTGGCGAGCGGCCTGATTTCTTCCTCTATGTCGATGAGTTCCAGAACTTCGCCACTGATCTGTTCGCCACCATGCTCAGCGAGGGCCGCAAGTACGGTGTGGCTGTTGTGGTCGCCAACCAGTATCTCAACCAGCTTGATGCCAGCATCCGCGAGGCCATCTTCGGCAATGTCGGGTCGATGGTCAGCTTCCGGTTAGGGACACAGGATGCCACCGCCATGGCCCCGGAGATGTACCCCTCACTTGATGCCGACGACCTCATCAACCTGCCCAAATACACCGCCTGCGTCAAGCTGCTGGTGGACGGCGTGGCGAGCAAGCCCTTTACCATGCGCACCCTGCCCGACCTGCGCCTGCCCGATCCACAGCGCGCAGCAGCCATCCGCCAGCATTCACGCCAGACCTACGGCAGCGATGCTGCGCTCATCGGTCAGGACATCCTGTCCCGCTTCAAAAGCTAACCCCACACCAAATACAAAACAGCGCGTCCTGTTCGTTCTCCGGATGCGCTGTTTTGCGTT
>CAZQIY010000103.1:0-4486 GCA_964593565.1 uncultured Anaerolineaceae bacterium | reverse complement strand
GCATAGGGGTCCTGGAAGATCATCTGCATCCGGCGGCGCATCCGGCGCAGGTCTTCACCCTTCATGGTCGTCAGTTCCTTAAAGGTTTCCTGACCGTTCTCATCCGTATCCTTGATCTGCACAGAACCTTCTGTTGGTTCGTATAGCTGAAGCACCGTGCGCCCGGTGGTGCTTTTGCCACAGCCGGATTCCCCGACCAGGCCCAGTGTTTCGCCTTTGTAGATGTCGAAGCTGACATCATCAACCGCCTTGACGGCCCCAACCTGGCGCTGAAAGATGATGCCGGAAGTGATCGGAAAATGTTTTTTCAGGCCGCGCACACGGACAAGCACATCCTTGTCGTTGTTCTGCTGCGATACAGCCTGTGTCGAAATGGCGGGGTTGGGGTTACTCATACGGGTGCTACTCCTTCGTGGGGTTCTGCCTCGCGCACATCCACCCAGCAGGCCATCAGATGCGTGCCAGTGGTGTCGCCCGGTACAGGGGCCAGCGGCGGCGTTTCTTCCCAGCATTTTTCATAACTATACGGGCAGCGGGGGGCAAACGGACAGCCCACAATCGGGTTGCGCATGTCCGGCGGCGATCCTTCAATCGAGACCAGCCGCTGATTACGCGCATCCAGCCGGGGCAGCGAATACAGCAGGCCCAGCGTGTATGGATGTCGCGGATCGGTAAACACCTGCTCGACTGGCCCGCGCTCGACAATCGTGCCGGCGTACATCACGTTGATCGTATCCGCCAGCCCGGCGACCACCCCCAGATCATGGCTGATCCAGATAATGGCCATGCCGAATTCCTGACGCAGCCGCTTCACCAGGTCCAGAATCTGCGCCTGAATGGTCACATCCAGGGCGGTGGTTGGCTCGTCTGCGATCAGCAGTTTCGGGTTACAGGCCAGGCCGATAGCGATCATCACACGCTGGCGCATGCCGCCGGAAAACTGGTGCGGATAGTTATCCAGCCGGCGCGCCGCATCCGGAATGCCCACCAGCGACAGCAGTTCTGCCGCGCGGGTGCGGGATTCCTTGTTGTTCATGCCCAGATGCAGCTTGAGCGCTTCGGTGATCTGCGTGCCGATGGTCAGAACGGGGTTGAGCGAGGTCATGGGGTCCTGGAAAATCATCGCGATTTCTGACCCGCGCACCAGCCGCATTTCTTCTGACGACAGCTTCAGTAAATCTCGCCCCCGGAAGATCACCTCGCCTTCTTCGACCTTGCCCGGGGGGTTGGGGATCAACCCCATAATCGCCAGGGAATGGACGCTCTTGCCGCTGCCGCTTTCGCCCACTACGCCCAGGGTTTCCCCCTCATTCAGCGCGTAGGAGATGTCGTTGACCGCGTAAATGGTCCCTTCCTGGGTGTAAAAACGTACAACGAGGTTTTTCACCTCCATCAGGATAGCCAAAAGATTGCCCTCCTTGCTGAGCATCTATTTGGACGGAAAGTTTGCACGATCCGGTAAGTCATGTCAACAGAATCGTTATAGCTACATTTGAATGCAGCATAAGGTTCAGTACGACCGCCATTGACGGGCTGTTGATTATGTTAAAGGGGAAATAGGCCGGCTGTGCCGGTATCATCCACTTGCCGAGGCATTATAACACATCGTTACGCAGATGATGAGGCCAATATCCAAAAAAACAGAGGGCCGCAGCCCTCTGTCCTGTCGTATTCTTTTTCCGCCGCACAGATCAGACTTCAGCAGGTTCCTGTTGTTCCACCAGCATGCCTCTCAGCAGGCGTTCCATCGCGATGGTATGACTGGAAACGCCGCGCAGCCGGAAGGAGTTGCTGTCGCAGTGCCAGGTGCCGCGATCATAACTGACAGTATGATCGCTGTTGTTGCCCCGGATGACCACCCGGAAAGCGTTGATGCGGACACGATCCTTTTCTTCCGCATAACGCGATGCCTTCTCCACATCGCTGACCACGTTCTGGCCGGGCGCATAGGGAACCGGCGCGATTTTGAGCATGGGCTTTAACAACCGCTCCAGAGTCATGATGTGGGGGCAGATGTGGTGCGACTGAAACCCGGGGCATGTGCAATGCCAACCAGATGAATCCAGCGTTACAGTATAGGTGTTGTTATCGCCGTGAAACGTGACGTTGAGTTCCTGGAAGGAGACTCGGTCCGGCTCCTCGGCATACAACCGGGCTTTTTCGATCTGGCTGATCATTCCGTAATCCATGAGGTACTACTCCTTTAATGTATGAACAACCTGGTGAAAACGGAAAAAAAACACGCGGTCAGGTAGCTACCTGCACCGCGTGCATAAAAGTCATTCTCCAAACCAGCTGAAAAATTAACTCCATCTGGTCACTCGATCTCCCTGTATTCTTATCTCTAGTTTAGGACACTATTAAGACATTGTCAAATCTCTTAAACGACGTTTCCTCAACGATTTCCCGGGGTCAGACATCGTGCCAGCGGTACCAGAAATCGTCCTCATGAAATCGGCTTTGTACGCCGGATTCAGCCGGGTCTGAAAGCATGGGACGGCAGGCTGAGCGCGCCTCTGCCGGCACCAGGGCGCGCACCGAAGGGCGCAGCAGATCGACGGCATACAACGTGTACAGATGCAGCAGAAGCATCATCAGCAGCACAGAACGCAGTGCCACTGCGGCGGGGTCCAGCGGCAGAAAGGCGCTTTGCAGCAGGGTAAACAGCAGATAGATGCCAGTATGGGCGGTAAACCACAGCCGCCGCCGGGTGCGTTCCGGCGCTGGCCGCCTATAGACGATCATTTCCCAGTTCAAGTCGTTTGCCTTCCTGCTCAATGTCGTTCTCCTCCACAATATCCAGCCATTCGCCATCATCCGTCAGCAGACGTTCGCGCCGCTTGCGTTTCTGTGCCGGGGCCGCATCATAGGCTTCCTCATAACTGGAAATGGCGCGCTGGACAGCACGTTCGCGGGCGGCGGCATAACGCGATGAATCGAAGAACACAGCGGCGCCATGCGTCCCCAGGCCAGCCCCCCACAGGCCCATGATAATCAGCGGGAACGGGATCAGGGTGCCATCGTTGGCCACAGCCCAGATAAACCACATCAGCAGGTTGATGAGCGTAAAAACGACGAGGTGGATGGCAAATTCGGTCTGCTGGCGCGCCCGCTGGTGCACGGCCTTATGCCGGCGGGCATAGTCCTCCTCGGCATCGGTGTCTTCCCAGCCCGGGCCATAGATATCGGTCATCTGGTCACGAGCCTTTTTGTCGAGGCGTGCCAGCACCCCGGGGCTTTGCGAGATCACGTCGATGCCGTGCGCGACCAGCCCGGCCCCCCAGCCCAGCGCGAAGATCATCGGCCAGGCGAACACCTGATCCTCCGGCATGCCGCGGGTGAACAGCCAGATGAACCACATCACCGCATTCACGATCAGAAACACGGCCAGATGAACGAACAGTTCCTTGCGCTGGTTATAATGCTTTTCGACCCGGCGGCGAATCTCGCCTGTATCAACCCGGAAGTGTTCAGTCATACATCACGCCCTTAACCAGAACCATCAGGCTGTCTGCGCCTGATATACCTAATACGCAGTTTCGGGCGGTCAGGTTGCAGGGTCTGGCTGAAAATCCGTCAGCAGGGCGAGATTGGACTCCGCGTCTTCTGGCTGGCTGATTTTGCTGACCATATCGGCGGCGACACTGGCCGGAGAGATCGCCTCATAATGTCCCATTGGGGTATTGGTCATATCAGTGGCCAGGCGCGGCGGCCGGACGATCATAAAACTGGCCTGTGGATACTGAAGCGCCGTCGTCTTATAAAAGCCTTCCACCGCATATTTCAGGCTGACATAATGTGGCCAGTCCGGCACAGGTTCCTCTACCGCCTGCGATGAGATCAGCACGCTCCAGCCGCCGTTTTGCGCCAGCAGCGGCAGGAAGGTGGCTGTCGGCAGGCTGACCAGAGCGAAGTTATCGCTCAGGTAGCGGTTGATGCGGTCGGCGGCGTTCAGGTCGGTATGCAGAGTCGGCGGCGGAGTGCAGGCGTTGCAGATGAGGAAATCCAATTGGCCGTAGGTGCCGCTGATCCAGGCCAGCGTTTCCTGGCACCAGGTGACATCGCTGGCGCTGCCCTGCAGCGGGACAATTTCCCCGGCGGCATCATTCATCGTTTGCTGAAGCTGCTCTATGGCGCTGCGGCTTTTCAGATAGGTGGCGATCACGGTGCAGCCCTGCAGCGCGAAGGCCTGCGCGATAGACGCCCCCAGGCCCCGGCTGGCACCAATCACCAGCGCGACTTTGCCCTGCATCGCACCAGAGGCGGGCAGGCGCGCTGCCAGGTCGTGATGGCTGACGGCGGGCGTATCCTTGCGGACAAAGGCGGCCAGTTTCGCCTGGGCAAAGGGCTGCTGACCGGCCAGCACCTCCGCCTGCATGCGCAGCAGGTTAAAACGGCTGTCGAAGCGGGTGGTGCGTGCCTGATAATTCAGCGCGCCCAGGGCGGCTTCTGCCGGATGGTTGAAGCTGAGCTGAAGTTTGGAATA
>CAZQIY010000102.1:0-4486 GCA_964593565.1 uncultured Anaerolineaceae bacterium | reverse complement strand
GCTTCCAGCGTTTCAAAGTCGTACAGGCCAATGAGCAGCGGATAGGCCCCGGGTTCAATCTCGCAGGGGATGACCAGTGTGCGTTCATCCTCATAAATCCAACCGGGCTGCCATTGTCTGGTCAGCACAGCGCTGGGGTTTCCATCCTGCCGCGCCACCCCAACCCCCTGTTCGTCAGTCAGGACCAGCGTCATACTGTAAATTTCAGGCGGCGGGGCCTGCGCTGACCATTGGCTTAACAGCCGTACTTCCTGACAGGCTTCCACTTCGACGCTGTCCTGCAAGGCCCATGATTGCAGGCTGATCATCTCATCAAAATAATACAGCGGCGTAAAGGGCCGGTATTCGGTGATGCTAAAGGGCAGGCGCGGGTTTTCATAGGGTGGGTGGTGCTGGACAATGCCCATCTGCGCATCGAGATACTGCTGGACCTCCGGGTTTTCCTCCGCAGACAGATACCAGATTTGTTCGGCATCTCCAACAAACTCCTGAACAGCCGTTTGTCTCTCCTGAAGGTTTTCTGTCTCTGTAAACTGTGTTTCTGATCCCAGCACATCGACGACGTGATCCGGCTGCCCGGCTGATAGCAGATGCAGCACATTGGCCGGGTCGACAGGCACCGCTTCGGGCACCCGATCCAGTATGTGGTAATGCTGCCATGCCCGAGGCGCATCAATAATCAGCGGGCTGCCCGGCTGATAATCTCGCAGCGCGCTGGCTTCTGGCATGTTGGCAAATACGTTGAGGCGATGAATGGCAAGCTGGGTCACACGCTGATAATGATCTTCTGGCGGCACATCAGGCCGGGCGATGCGCCCGGCCCCCCAGAAGCAGCGTTCATTCAGGTCAATGGGATAATTCATCAGACAGGTTTCGTAAGCTGGCATATTCCTGCGCACCTGTCCGTATGAGGCGAGGTTGGCAGGAATATAGGCCAGAACTAACGCCGCCAGCGCAACCAGATTGGCGCGCATAAGGATTTCCTGCGGCCAGCGAAGCCCTTTTTGCTGCCACAAATGCCAGCTATTCAGCACCGTGAGCGAAATGGTGCCGATCCAGAACACAATGCTGTTGACGGTATACTGAAAAAGCAGCGCCTTACTTAAATCGTTTGCCCGCCCCAGCGAGATCAGCCCGGACGCTCCAATCGCATAAATGCTGAGGGTGATCCATGCGCCGTACCGCGTCAGATGATGCCGGCTGCGCCACAGGTAAAAAGCATTCGCTGCGAACAGTGCCAGGCCGATAAAGCCCATCGTCATGCCTGGGCCATAATTAACCGGGGTTATATCCTCGCTGACAAAAGCCGTTCCCAGATTTACCATGACGAATGTCGCCCGTTCAGCCAGGGAATAGGAGCCGACTTCGGTGTTATTTTCTGCCCTGTAATCCGCAAAATAGAGAAATACTGCCAGCAGGGCAATAATGATCCAGTAAATGTAATGGCTGGCTTTGCGATAGCCACGCAGCCACAGGCCGACAAAAAGCGCAGGCCAGACCGTCAGCCCTGTCGCCAGCGAGAATGTAGCGCAGACTGCGAGGATCGAACTTACGGCCAACGCTCGCCAGCCCACAGCAAAGCGATAAAGAACCCAGACCGCCGCAATAAAGAAAAATTCTACAAACGGCCAGACACTCATAAACCCCTGTACGAGAATATAAGTCTGGCGGATGGAGAACAGCAAAGCCGAAAATACTACCAGCATGCCGGCGGCTAAACGTGTATTGTGGCTGGCAAACAGCGTGCCGACCAGTATCAGGTTTAAGGTGATCAGGCCGAGCGTAGCCGCAGCTTCAAAGCGCAGGTCCCATTGTGCAACCACCACAGCAAGCGCGGTCAGGAGCTTGCCCGTAACAATCCGGTGATTGGTGTGCTGCTCATACAGATCATAGAAGGTCAGGCTGTTGTTTGCGGTTTTAATTGCAATATCAACAGAGCTGGGATCATCGGTTACGGAATTCCATTGATCATTGATCGGGACCGTATACACATGATGACTGACGTACACGGAAACCAGAATAAGTGGGATCAGGCTGCACAGTGACAGAAAAAAATTCACTGGCTGCCTGAACCACCGGAGAAATGGCTGCAACGGTTGAAGTACAGCAGACATCTATGATTGCTTTTTGGCGGTGACCTGCATAATGTCAAAGGGGTTGATGTACAGCGCCCATTCCGACAGGCCCAGCGCCTTTTCGCCTACCTGAAGCGCTTTCGCCAGCCAGGGGAAATACATCCCCAGCCGATCCCGAAACAGGCTGAGGGGCACGTATTTGCCGATGTGGCGGACATTGACAACTTCAAAGCCGGCATCGGCCAGCAGTTTGGAAAGGGTCTGGACGGAGAAGTAATAGATGTGCTCTTCGGACAGCTTATAACCGACCCAGCGGCGCCCGGCCAGCCGCGCAGGCAGGCTTTCCACATCCGGCGTCGCCAGGGTGATGACACCGCCCGGGCGCAGCAGTTCGGCGGCGCGGCGGACATAGGCGGTTGGGTCCGGCACGTGCTCGATCACATCCCACATCGTCACCAGATCATAAGCCCCGGCTTCAAAGGGCAGTTCCGTCAGCGTGCCATGATGCGCCGTCAGGCCGAAGTTTGACTGTGCGTACTCCACCCCAAACGACGAGACATCCAGCCCTTCCACCTGCCAGCCGCGCTTGCGGGCTTCATCCAGAAAGAAGCCTGTGGCACAGCCGACATCCAGCAGGCGGCCCGGCTGAACAAACTGTTCCAGGTGCTTCAGGCGGCGCTGTGCGGTGCGGCGGATATTGGGTTCATCGCGGATGTAATCCGTATAACCCACCACGCTCGATTCGTTGTTATGGAAGTAGGTTTCGCCATACAGCGCATACAGTTCTTCTGCAACCGGGCGCGGGCTGACATAGACAAAACCGCACTGGCGGCACTGCACCAGCCCCAGGCCGTTTTCCGGGCAGTAAGGCTGGCGGTCGTCGCTGCCGCACAGGTTGCAGGAGACATGTTTGCGGGCGACATCCTCACGAACACGTGGGGAATGTTCAGATGCGAGATTGTTCAAAACGACCCCCTCAGGAATAAATTTGCTGCGGGGTATGCAGCAAAGGGCATTCTACCGCGCCCCGGACATCTGAGCAACGGCGGATTCGGGCAGGCTGTATCAGGGTGCGCGCCCCAGCAGATCCGCCACCCGGGCGATCACCAGTTCGCCCACGCGGGCTTTGCTCATCAGGTCGTGGGCCTGCGAATCGCCAGCGGCGGTCAGCAGCGTCACCCGGTTGGTATCGACGGCGAACCCGGCATCCGTCGCGCTGATGTCGTTGGCCACCAGCAGATCCAGCCCCTTCTGTTCCAGTTTGGCGCGGGCGTTCGCCAGCAGATTTTCGCTTTCGGCGGCAAAGCCCACCACCACACGGGGCCAGCCAGTGGATGCACGCTGCTGGTGGACATCGCGCAGAATGTCCGGGTTGCGCACCAGTTCCACTATAAGGCCGGAATCGTTATCCTGTTTCTTAATCTTCTGGCTGGCCTGCTGCGCCGGGCGGAAATCTGACACTGCCGCCGCCATCAGCAGAGCATCGGCACCCTGAATCGCGGCCAGCACCGCCTCGCGCATGGCGCTGGCAGAATCAACAGGCACGATCTGCGCGCCTGCTGGCACAGGCAGAGCCGGCGCCGCGCTGATGAGCGTCACCTCCGCTCCGGCATCGAGCGCGGCCTGGGCCAGTGCATACCCCTGTTTGCCGCTGGAACGGTTGGTGATGTAGCGCACCGGGTCCAGCGCTTCGGATGTGCCGCCCGCTGTCACCACGACCCGGCAGCCCGCCAGCCGCCCATCACGTGCCAGCACACGGCGGATATGGCCGATCAGCGCAGGTGTTTCCGGCAGGCGTCCCTTGCCCACCAGCCCGGAGGCAAAGCGGCCTTCCTCTGGCTCGACAATCACCGCCCCGCGTTCGCGCAGAATATTCAGATTGGCCTGTACCGCCGGGTGTGCGTACATGCCGCCATCCATGGCCGGGGCCACCACCAGCGGACAGCGCGCCGCCAGCGCCGTGACCGTCAGCAGATTATCCGCCAGCCCGTGCGCCAGCTTCGCCAGGGTGTGGGCCGTCAGCGGCGCGATCACCAGCAGATCAGCGCCTTCGCCCAGCCCCACATGCGCGATATGCGTGGGCAGGCCGCCGCTGCCGGTCTGCCACAGGTCGGTATAGACCGCCCGCCCGCTGACGGCCTGGAAAGTCAGCGGTGTGACGAACTGCTGCGCGGCGGGAGTCAGTACCACATCGACCAGCGCCCCGGCCTGGGTCAGCTTGCTGGCCAGATCAGCGGCCTTGTAGGCGGCGATGCTGCCCGTTACGCCCAGGATAATCCGTTTGTTTTCGAGCAGTGCGATTGTTTCCTGCATCAGCAAAGCACCCCTGTGTCTGGATCTATGGCAGGGTTGTATGACATTCATCATGCCGGTCATTATACCCTGAACAGTTGGCAATTCTCGCAGAGCAT
>CAZQIY010000101.1:0-4740 GCA_964593565.1 uncultured Anaerolineaceae bacterium | reverse complement strand
TATCCGGGATGTAGACGCCGAATTCCTTCTCGATATAGACGGCCAGTTCCGCCAGCGCGAACGAATCCATCAGGCCGCCGGTGATGATGCCTTCGTCGTCGGTGATAAGGTAGCTTTCATCGCGGATCAGCTCGCGCGCGATGTAGGCGCGCAGGTTTTCGCGTACTGCTGTTTCATCCACTGTCTGCTTCTCCTGAATTTGCAACGCGCAGAATTTCATCGGCCAGGCGTTGTGCAAGCTGCTGCGATCCCTCTGGCGTCAGGTGTACCGGGCTGTCGGTAAATTCTGCCGCGTCGATCATATTCCACAGATCAAGATAATTCCAGCCATGTTCCTGTGCCAGTGCGGCGTACAACTGGCGGTAGCTGTCGTAGGCCCAGCGCGGATACCACAGGTTATAGCGCAGTTGGCTGTTGGCCCCCTGGCTGATAAAAATCGGCTCGTTGACCAGCAGCAGCGGGATACCACCGGCCATCTGGTGCCCGGCGCGGATCAGGTCAAAGGCCAGCACGTCCTCCGTCAGGTCGGTAGGGGCCGTCATGGCGCGCCAGCTTATATCTTCCTCAAAGTCAGATGTCACCGGTGCGTATTCGGGCGGGTAAAACTGGTCGATGCTGGTGGCGGCCCACATCACCCCATAAAGCTGAAGCCGCAGCCAGTCCGCCAGGGCGCGCCGCTGACCGACCAGCGTACGTTCCAGCAAGGATGGCGCTGCAGGCGGCGCGTCTGGCAGGGGATAATCGGGCGCGTAGACGGCCAGCAGGCGGCGCATTTCATCGAAATTGCGCTGTACCAGCGGGGCTTCAAACTGCTGCTGGTGCGGGAAGGAACGCAGCGTTGTCAGCCAGACGATCATATCCGGGTCGTATTCCAGTGCGTGGTTGAGCAGCAGCAGGTCCTTGCTGAGGGAAAGGACCGGATGCCCCAGATTGTAGGCGCTGATGCGACGACCATCTGCCAGCGTAAGGCGCTGCGCGCTGATGTGCCCGGTGAGGGTCTGCTCTGGCCGCAGCAGGACGCCCCAGGTGCTGGAATCGCCAATAAACACCACGCGGAATTCATCGTCGTTCTTTACCTGCGCGATTTCATGCGCGGCGAACATGGCATTCAGGTTGTCCAGGCTCAGGTTGTAGGCCTGGGGTACTTCGCCATAGGGCAGGCGCACCCGCCCAGGCACCAGCCAGTTATAGAGGGACAGCCTGCCGAGTGCGTCCAGCGGGTTGAGCAGCGCAAACAGCAGGTTAATCACCAGAAACAGCAGCGCGGCTTTGGCCAGCACCCGCCCGATAAAGCGCCACGTCTGCGGCGGCTGAGTCAGCCAGTTCCATCCGTTCATACCATTCGTAAGCCAAACAACCTGCCGAACACGGCCGCCGCAGTGTCAAGGTCCGGGATGGCAAACCACACCCAACTGAGCAGCACAAAATGGAAGGTGAGCAGCACGCCGGCCCATGTCCAGGCGCGGTAAAGCCGGGGGCGCTGCCGCAGGCGAATGTGCCATTTGCGGGTGCGGTCGCTCCACAGCTTGTGGATGAACAGCCCCAGGCCATGCCACGCGCCCCAGATCAAAAAGGTCCAGGTGATGCCGTGCCACAAGCCAATGACGATCATGGTGGCCAGGTGGCTGACCAGCAGGATGAGGGCCAGCGGCGGTTTGTGCGGGCGTCCCAGCAGCCAGCGCGACAGCGGCGAAAAGATATAGAACCTCACCCAGTTACTGAGGGTCATGTGCCAGCTTTGCCAGAAGGAGGCGATGTTGTTTTTGAGATAGGGCTGGTTGAAATTTTCCGGCAGGCGGATGCCGTAAAGGATGCCAATGCCGATGGCGATATCGGAATAGCCGCTGAAATCGAAGAACAGCCGGAACGCATAGGCATACAGCAGCAGCCACAGGCCGGCGGGAGCATTGGCCTGGACCGCGCTGGCCGGGTCCAGCGAGATCAGCGCCAGCATATCCGCCACGACGAATTTTTTGAACAGGCCCACCACAACGCGGCCCGCGCCTTCGATATAACGGGAAGCATCGGGGGCGGGCAGGGCCTGAAGATCGGCTGCGAAGCGTTCGGCGCGGTCAATCGGGCCGGCGGTATAGGCCGGGAAGAAAATTACGTAGGTCAGGTATTCGCGCAGGGTCAGCGCGGGTAACTGGCCGGTCTGCCTGTCGCGCAGGGTGTGGATGAGGCGGAAGGCGACATAGGAGAACCCCAGCCAGCCAAGATCCGCCGGGCCAGCCAGGGTGACATCCTGCCCGCGCCAGCCGCGCAGCAGGCCGCTGAGCCAGGTGGCGGCGGTTTCGGATTTGACGACGATAAATAACAGGATGATCGCCAGCATGGCCGCCGCATACAGCCCGCGCCACTGGCCCAGCCCGCGCCACACGATCAGGATGACGCCAGCGGCGATCAGCAGTGCCAGCAGAACCTCCAGCGGATCAGGCGGGCGGGTGGTCAGGCGCAGTTCCGGCACCAGATAGCGCGTGGCGGAGATCAGCAGGATGAGCACAACGGCCAGCGCCGCTGTGACGTAATCATCGCGGCTGAACGGCCCCGGTGGGCGCAGCAGCAGCCAGCAGGCCACAGCGATAACCAGCGTGGCGGTGGGCAGGATAAAATCAAGCTGCCGGATGGGCAGGGCAGGCTGCAACCAGTAGATCGCCAGCACGCTGGCAGCCAGCAGCCACCAGCCGCGCCAGCGCTGCGAGATGAGGGTGTTATAGATGAGGGCGGCGACAGCGAATACGGCGATGTGCGTCAGGGTCATCGCTTAAAAGCCCTGGTAAATCCACTGCGGCGATGAATCTGTAGTGGCGATAATCAGCAGGATGACCACCAGACACAGGCCAATGGCAAACAGGTTTTCACGCGAAAACAACCAGCGCATCATCTGATTCTGTTACCTGTTCGCTGCTGCGCCTAGCTGGCTTCGCCGCACCATTTCCACTCGCCGTCTTCCTGTACCACACGATAGCGCGTCAGCGGGAAGGAAGTATCTTCGGTGCCGTAGGTGGCGATAATCTCGCCGCTGCACTGGACGGTATCGGTATCGCCCACGCGCTGGCAGGACATATTCTCGATGCGCGCGCCGGTGACGCTGGCAAACGAGGCGGCCTCGCGGGACAGGTCTGCTTCCATCGGCAGGCAGAGAAGCTGCTGCAGCGTCTGTTCATCACCGGTTACCTTGGCCTGCAGGTAGCGCTCGACAGCTTCGGCGGGGTCGCCTGCATCCGATGCGCAGGCGGTCAGAAAGAGCGTGAGAAACACAAAAAGCAGTATCCGCATTTAAATTCACCTGTTATTGCATGTTCAATGTACGGCGGATTTCATCCAGCATCCGGATAGACAGCAGGTTCTGAAGGCTGGTGCCGTACCAGGCTTCGTGCCCTGTATCGAACTTGATTCGCTCAAAGCCGCTGTTGGCCATATGCACGCCGTCGATATCCAGCCCATACTCCGGCAGGATGCGCGCCGCTGCCCACAGGTTAATCAGCGGGACTTCGTACTCGGCGGCGATTTCCGACAGGCGCAGGTTAAAGTTGATGGCCTGCCACCAGAGGTTATCCTCCGGGTGGACGCTGAAGGTGGACAGGACAGGAATAATCCCCTGGTCGAGGCTCTGTTCAACGATCATGCGAATCTGGATGGCGAATTCGGCATCCGTCATGTGGCGCACATCGTTGGGGCCAAACATAATCATGGCGATGGCGGGCTTTTTCAGGCGATATTCGCAGGCCAGCGGCGTTTCGCCCGGTTCGCAGCGTTCCTTGTCTGCCCACAGCGGATCGAACACGACATAGGTCGTCATGCCGATGCGCGAGGCGACGCTGGGTTCCGCCAGCGACGGCCCGAAAAACCGGATGGTGTCTTCCAGAAAATCGTAAGGGCCAAGTTCATGATCGCCCCGGCTCATGGGGGCCAGATACAACGGGTTGGCGCTGACGCTGTCGCCAACTTTGGTCACGACGCTGCTGTGATTGCCCAGGGCCTGCCCATAGCGGTATACGCCCTGCATCGTCCGGCTGACTTTGGAAATCACAGGGACGGCGTATAACTGCGCTGTCGAAAGATACTGCGCGTTGTCCGGGACGGCATCCGCCACGTCTTCATTGACCGGAATCTGGCTCAGGTAAAAAGCGTCGTCATGGTTCAGATAACCCGTGAGCACCCAGCCATCCAGGACAGTCGCGCCGCGCTCTGTGGTGCGGGTGACGTGTACCCAGGTGCCGGCACGGTTGCGCTCGACGATGTTCACTGGCACGCCGGGGGGGAGCTTGGCCACATCATGGAAGGTGTGCCCCGGCCCGCTGTGGACAAATGTTTCCTGATAGGCCGTTGACTGTGGGGCATCCAGCAGGCCAGTGGACGCCAGCAGCAGGGAGATGATCGACAGGAAAAAACGTGTAAACATAGAACTGGTGCAACCTCGACACCCGGACAAACGATTACACAGGCACTCCACATTCTACCCTGACAGCCGCTAATGTAACAGACCGCTTCGGGGTAAGCTGATTTGTTTCGTGTAGTCAATAACAAAATCAATCGAGGAAAATGAGAAGAAATGATCCAGCCCTCAACAGTCGCAGACTTCTCACACACAGGATAGACTCACACAAAAAGCATTCATGCACAACATACAGGGAGCAGTAATGAAAATCACCAACGTCACCCCGATTATCCTGGGGACCAAATGGAGAAACCTTACTTTCGTCAAAGTCGAGACTGACGAAGGAATCAGCGGTGTGG
>CAZQIY010000100.1:0-4796 GCA_964593565.1 uncultured Anaerolineaceae bacterium | reverse complement strand
CGCGAGCGCCGGGCAGAATCCGAATCGCCGTTCATGGCACGGCGGGCTTTCTGCACGTCGCTTTCGTGTTTCAGCAGCACGGTCAGGGTGGTTTCCAGCGTTTGTTTATCCAGCGAATCGGCATTGAGCATGACGAGCGCCTTGGCCCAGTCAATCGTTTCGGAAACGCTGGGGTTTTTCTTCAGGTCAAGCTGGCGCAGGCTCTGCACCAGCCCCACGGCCTGCTCCGCCAGCCGGCTGTTGAGTTCCGGCACGCGCATCCGCACGATGTTCAGTTCGGCCTCGTGGCTGGGGTAATCGATGAACAGGTAGAGGCAGCGGCGTTTCAGCGCTTCGGAAAGTTCGCGGGTGTTGTTGCTGGTCAGCACCACGGTGGGCTGATGTTTGGCGACAATGGTGCCAATTTCCGGCACGGAGACCTGAAAATCGCTGAGGACTTCCAGCAGGAAGGCTTCAAATTCGGCATCGGCGCGGTCAATTTCATCAATCAGCAGGACCACCGGCTCATCTGCGGTGATGGCCTGCAGCAGCGGGCGCGCCAGCAGAAAGCGTTCTGAGAAAAAGACATCTTCTTCCGCTGCCAGCCGGTCCGCCGCCTGGCTGAGGGTATCCGCAGCCGAAAGCAGATCGCTCAGTTTATCGCGCAGAAGCTGGGTATACAGCATCTGCTTGGCATATTCCCATTCGTAAAGGGCGCGGCTCTCATCCAGCCCTTCGTAACATTGCAGCCGGATCAGACATTTACCGGTGGCTTTGGCCCAGGCTTTGGCCAGTTCGGTTTTGCCGACCCCGGCAGGGCCTTCGGTCAGGAGAGGCTTCTCCAGTTTTGAAGCCAGGAACATGACCGTTGAAATTTCATCCGTCGCAATATACTGCTGTTCCCTCAGCGTCTGCGTCACCTGGCGAACGTCATCGAACATGAAACTACAAAGCCTCCAGAACTATCGGGTAAGCAGATTATAGCGCGCTTTCAAAGCGGCTGTCGACTTAACAGCCTGTGAGACTGGTTAATGTTCTTCGTCCGGGCCAAGCTGTTCGTCGGTTTTGCCAAAGCGACGGGTGCGGTGGCTGTATTCGATCAGCGCCTTCAGAAATTCCTCGCGGTCAAAATCCGGCCAGTAGGTGTCGGTAAAGTAGTATTCGGAATAGGTGCCCTGCCACACCAGAAAGTTGCTGAGCCGGATTTCGCCGCTGGTGCGGATGATGAGGTCCGGGTCTGGCAGGGGGCTGGTGTACATATAGCTGCTGATCAGTGCTTCGTCGATCTGCTCCTGCGAGATGCCATCGCGCACGATATGGCGCACGGCGCGCACAATTTCGTCGCGCCCGCCGTAATTAAAGGCCACATTCAGAATCAGGTTGTTATTGTGCTGGGTCAGTTCGCGCGCGGTGTGGATTTTCTTCTGCAGGGCGGGCGGGATGCCGTCCAGCTCGCCGATATGGCGCAGCTGCACGCCTTCCTGGTGCAGTTCGTTCAGTTCGCGGTCGATGACCATTTCCAGAATGCTGAGCAGTACCCGGATTTCGGCGCGGGGGCGTTTCCAGTTTTCCGTAGAGAAGGCATAAATGGTCAGAATCTCCACCCCGAACTCCACCGCCGCCCGCAGGATGCGCCGCAGATTTTCAGTGCCCTGGCGGTGACCTTCGGTGCGGGGCAGGCCGCGCGCTTTGGCCCAGCGGCCGTTGCCATCCATGATAATGGCGACGTGCCGGGGCAGGCGCTCCGGGAGTGTTAGCTGGGAATCTGGTGTGTCGGTGACTGTTGCGACCATGCGTTTTTATGGCGGATTCTGCCAGGGGCAGAATCGTGGCCACTCCTTTCTAGAACTCGTTTGCGGACCGCTGCCTAAACGTCGAGAATTTCCTGCTCTTTGGCCTTGCCCTTTTCCTCGATGCGTGCGATGAAGTCGTCCGTCAGTTTCTGAACTTCGTCCAGGCCCTGCTTCTTCTCGTCTTCAGAGATCATCTTCTCTTTTTCAAATTCTTCCAGGTCGCTGTTGGCAGAGCGCCGGATGTTGCGGATGGTCACCCGCGCATCTTCCATACGCTTGTGCAGAAACTTCACCAGTTCCTGACGGCGCTCCCGGGTCAGCGGGGGCATATTCAGCCGAATCACCTCGCCATCCACGTTGGGGTTAATGCCGATGTTGGCCTGCTGGATGGCGCGCTCGATGGATTTGAGGGCGGATTTATCGTAGGGGCGGATCAGAATCTGCATCGCTTCTGGTGTGGACAGGTTGGCGAGCTGCCGCAGTTCCGTCTCCTGCCCGTAATAATCCACCTTCAGCCGGTCCACCAGCGCGGTACTGGCTCTTCCGCTGCGGATACCTTGCAGATCTTCCTCAAAAAAGTCGAGAGAGGATTGCATCTTGCTTTGCGTTTCGCTCAGGATATCGTTTATCATCATCAAAGACCTTTGTTGTAGCAGCAACAAATCAGGACTTGCCGGGAACCAGTGCGTGTTCCCATCCCTGCCACCCGCGTGCCTGCCATGCGGTGTACAGGGCAATCGACCCTACCGTTGCCACGTTCAGGCTGGCGACCTGACCGCGCATAGGTAAGGATAATAGCATATCACAGGTATCGCGTACCAGACGCCGCATGCCTTCGCCTTCGCTGCCCAGCACCAGCCCCAGCGAGATATTGAGGTCGGTGCGGTCAATGGGCGGCACATCCGGGCCAATATCGAGGCCAACCAGCCAGACATCGCGGCTTTTTAATTCTTTCATGGCGTTGACCAGGTTGTTGACCTGCACCACGTTCAGATGCTCAATCGCCCCGGACGAGGCGTTGACGACAGCGGGGGTAATCGAGGCGCTGCGCCGTTCCGGCATGATTACCCCGTGCAGGCCGACAGCATCCGCCACGCGCAGCAGGCTGCCCACGTTCTGCGGGTCCTTGAGCAGATCGAGCAGCATGAAAAAGGGCTTTTCGCCGCGCTGCTGTGCCAGGGCAAAGGCCTGATCCAGATCGGTATAGGGATATGGCCCGGTGCGCAGCACCACATTCTGATGACTGCCGCCTTCAGTCAGGTCATCAATGATGCGGCGCGGCACCCGGCGCACCTTGACGCCGCGCTTTTCCGCCATTTCCACAATTTCGCCGATGCGCCCTTTTTCATCGACGGATTCGGTCACCAGAAGCTGCTCGATATGCCGCCGGCCGGCGCGCAGGCATTCTGTTACCGCCCAATGACCATATAAAAAGTCGGTCATGCCCTTACTCCACCCGCCAGGTTGTACCTCTGGGGCCATCCTCCAGGATCACCCCCAGCCCGGCCAGTTCATCGCGGATACGATCACTTTCTGCGTAATTCTTATTGGCCCGCGCCTGTGCCCGCAGGTTCACCAGCAGTTCGATCAGCCCGGCTTCGCGCTGGCCGTCACTGCCGGGGGCGGCATCTGTGGCCGGGATAATGCCCAGCACCGTTCCGCCCAGTTCGTTATAGGTGTCGTTAATGGCCTGCAGGGTGCCCAGGCCAACCGTCGCCCCGTTATTGAGCAGCGTATTGACTTCTCGCGTCAGTTCCTGCAGCACTGCCAGTGCGCGGGGCGCGTTAAAATCGTCATCCATGGCCCCTTTAAAGTCGTCCCTGGCTTTATCCAGGCGGGCCAGGAAGGTATTGCCCTCGTCTGATTCTGGCGCGGTGTTCATCAACTGGCGCGCCAGACGCACCGCCCCATACAGCCGTTCCCAGCCGCCAGAGGCCGCCACCAGCGACTCATCATGATAGACCACAGGATTGCTATAGTGGGCGCTGAGGACAAACATGCGCACCACCTCTGGCCGGTAGCGGGCCAGCGCGTCCTTGATGGTGACGAAATTGCCCAGGCTCTTGGACATCTTGCTGGGGATTCCTTCAGCATCCGGTACCATCAGGCTGCCGACCAGCATCCAGTAGCGGGCGAATTCGGCATCGTTGGCGCACTCGCTCTGGGCGATTTCGTTTTCATTGTGCGGGTAGATGTTGTCGATGCCGCCGCCGTGAATATCAAAGGTTTTGCCCAGATACTTGCGCGACATGGCAGAGCATTCAATGTGCCAGCCCGGATACCCCCGTCCCCAGGGGCTGTCCCAGCGCAGGATGTGTTCTGGATCGGCCTTTTTCCACAGCGCAAAATCTGCCGGGTGGCGTTTTTCGGCACGCACGCCTTCGCGCCAGCCCGCTTCCTGTTCTTCCAGCACCCGGTTAGACAGTTTGCCATAGGCATCGTGCGAGGACACGTCAAAGTAAACGTCGCCCTCGACCTCGTAGGCGCAGCCCTTGCGCAGCAGTTCCTCGATCATCTCGATCTGTTCCGGGATATGGGCGCTGGCACGGGGCGAAATATCCGGCCGCTGTGCCCCCAGCGCGTCCATATCCTCAAAATAGCTGCGGGCGTAGGTTTCGACAATCTGCATGGGCAGGGCCTGCATCTGCCGTGCCTTGGCCAGAATCTTGTCCTCACCAAATTCGGTTTCCGTCAGGTGGCCGACATCCGTCAGGTTCTGCACATACAGCACATCATAGCCGCTGTAGCGCAGATAGCGCACCACGACATCAAAGGAGACATAAGTTTTGGCGTGGCCGATATGGGCGTGATCATACACGGTTGGCCCACAGACGTAGATGTTCACGTGACCTTCGTTGAGCGGCTCGAAGGGTTGTTTCTCGCGTCCCAGGACATTGTAAATCTGCAATGCCATCGTCTTCAGTTCCTTAAAAAGCGCTATAAGCCATAGAGTCGCCCCCCATTTTAACCCAGATTAGAGCGCTGGTGTAGCACCGCTTCTCAAGGCGCACGAACGGCGATTGC
>CAZQIY010000099.1:0-4892 GCA_964593565.1 uncultured Anaerolineaceae bacterium | reverse complement strand
GCCAGGTGCCGCGCCTGTGTCAGCGGGCTGAAGATCGTCATCAGCACGGGCGTGTCCTTATCGTCCAGCCCTTCCGGGATCAGGCGCAGGCATTCCAGATGGCGCCCTAAAGAGCCGCGTGTCGGGTCCAGCGGGCGCAGATCCGTCCAGTCCAGCGAACGGCTGATGACCTGGCGAACGGTTTTGCGGGTGCCTTCCAGGTTGCCTTCCCATTCATCATGAACGCCGTAATCGGTGACAGAATAATTGCTGCCTGCGGTGACTTTTACAAAATCCCAGTCATAGGTGTTCTGGAATTCCACCGTAGAACGGGCAAGGTCCGCAGCGCGTTGATCGTCACCCGGCCAGTGCCGCCACAGGGCGACAGGGACGCGATCCGTGGCCTCTCCGGCAAAGGTTTTCTCAAGGCGCTCGCGTTTGTTCATCATGCCCTCTTACTGGCTGTCTGCAGCTCTGAAAGCCGTTGTTTGGTCATGCGCTGGAGCATATTCAGTCGGTCATCCTCCGGGGTCCGAACATTGTCCTCGTCCGGCAGGCCTGCCTGCTGTGCAGTGCGGGTGTTCTGGTTCTCGTCGATAAGCTTAAGCGTGTGGTTAAAGGACTGAATCGCTTCTTCAGTATGGCCGGTGAGTTTCTGCGACAGGCCCAGGCCATAATTAACATCAATATCATTCGGGTACTGCCGGACAAGTTTCTGGAATTCTGCCAGCGCAGTCTCTGGGTGGCCTTCCCGGTGATGCCCCCAGGCCTGGCCTACCAGTGCCTGTACGTTGTTTGCTTCAGTCTGCATGGTTGCTCCATTCTACTCGAATCTGCTCGAAAACCTGTGCGGTTGATTGTACTGACAGCATAAAGCCAGCACAAGCACGTTCTATTCTATCACCTCAACAGCGATAGGCAGGGTCAGGTTCTGGCCGATATTCTGACCGCTGAGGCTGAAAAACGTCAGGCGGTTCGCGCCGGTGCAGGTGATGGTGCAATCAAACACTTCGACGGTGATGTCGTATTTGCCCGGCCGCATCGTCTGTGGCAGCGGAATCTCATAAAAATCGCGGACGTAGAGATAGGTACGCCAGCGGCTGATCGGATAATGGCCCGGTGGGCGAAAGTCGGATTGATACCACCGAGTCCCGTCGCTGCTGTCCAGCAGTTGCAGCCGCACCCGGTAATCGCCCGGCAGGGTGCGCAGCGCCTGCCAGTAAAGCGTAAGCTGCACGTGATCACCGGGGCGCAGCCTGGCCGAACTCATGGTATAGGCCAGCGCTTCCAGGCCGGCGCTGGTGGGATTCCGCAGCGGCTGCGCATCCGCCAGTTCATAGCCAGGGCGCTCGTACAGGCTCATGGGTGAGGCGGGCCGGGTAAAGAGCGTTACGATCACCCCGAAGGCCAGCGTAATGAGCATCAGCAGGCGCATTTCTGCCGCGCTCAGGTACGTGGTTTCCGGCAGATATTCCTCCTGCACACTGATCCGGCGCGCGGTAGCGACCAGAATCAGCAGGAACGCGCCGCTGCTGATCAGCCATGCAGTCTGGCGAACCGGGGTTGGCCCCAGCATCACCACAAGTTCGCCGTTCATGGGCGGAAGATTGAACCGGATAAGGTTCTGCTCATCTGGCTGGATGATGAGTGGCTGGCCGGAAGCGGTGACCTGCCACCCCGGGAAATAGGCCGTCAGATAGCTGACCGGCGTGTTGGCGTTGGAAAATACCTGAAAGCGGTCGCGGTGGGTTTCGTGGCTGATCAGGTTGATCTGGGTGCGGTTGGCGGGCTGTGGGAACACCACCTTATTAATGTTGCCCACTTCATAACCCGAAATCAGCATCCGGTTGACAGATGGAATCTCCGGCAGGGGCAGCGGCAGCGGCAGGGTCGGTGGCAGCACGGCGATGCCGGCCCCCTGCTGTTCATACAGCACCTGATCAATAGGCTCAACGCTGCCAAAGGTGGCAGGCCACAGCGGCACCTGTAACACCGGCAGCGACAGAATCAGAAGCATTGTCATCATGGCCGCCAGCGCCAGCCTGCGCCATTTTTGCGGCAGCCGGGTCCTCAGCGCCACCAACCCGCTGCTGCCAATGGCAAGGCACAGGCTGATGATCCCCAGCAGCCATACTTGCTGCGGCAGCAGCCCGGTGACAAGGGCGATCAGAAGGCAGGCCGCCCCAAGGAACAGCAGGTGAAACCCTGCATTTTTCCGCGTGTGCCACAAACCGAACAGCGCCAGCAGCGCCGCCAGCACAATCGCGCTGCCCAGGGTGAGCTGCGTGCGCGGAATCAGCGCGCTCAGGTCAACTGGTTTTAGCGGGGCGAACAGGTTGCCGAGCATGACTCGCGGTGGAGAGGCGCGTTGTACCCACTGCACAAGATCATATTCCAGCACCGCAGGCAGCCAGTAAAACACGGCCAGTGCGGCCCCCAGGCCCAGCCCTGCCAGCACCAGCAGCCCGTTGATCTGCCGCAGAGCACGGGGCTGAAGGATAAACAGCAGCAGCGACAGGCCCGCCGCCACCACCGCTGTGAGTGGATGCGCCAGCAGCAGCGCACTGATCGCCAATGCCACCATCATTATATCGACAGGCCGGTTATCCACCAGCAGACGATCCACCGCCCACAGCAGCAGCGGTACCAGCGCCAGCGCCAGAAATTCTGCCAGGTCCCCGCGAACATAAGGGGCGATATTGCCCGTGTAGGGGGTATACAGCACCAGAATGACGGCCAGCAGCCCGGCAGCGGCGGATGCCCGCCGCCGCACAAACAGATAGGTGGTGGCCGCCAGCAGCACAAAGCCAAGCACGAACGTGATACGAACCGCCCGCACCGTATCGTTGGTGAACAGCACTTTGATCAGTGCGGCGGTATAGGGGGCGGCAGGTGGGTAATAGTGGGGGATGGGGGCGCCCAGCCCGCCCAGGACGTTGGGCGACCAGCGCGGATACAGCCGCCCTTCGCGCAGGGCATCGGCATAATCCTCTGCCATAAACACATAATTTTCGCTGGCATTGGTGCGCGGCAGGCCGGGGCGCACAATAAACGGCCATGCCGCCAGCACCGCGAAGCTAAGCGCCAGCAGAAAGCCCCAGTCCCACCCCCGGCGCGCCTGGCGCATCCAGTAGGGCAGGTCTTCGGCGGGTATGTCGATAACTCGATCCATGATGGTATATTGTACCTGATGCGCTTGATTTGTAGGATTGACAATGCTATGCTGTCCCCCGTAAGTGAGGTGCGATGCCTGTTCCAGTAATCCGGCCCGCAGCGGAAGCGGATATTCCCGCGATGGCGCTGTTGTGGCACGAAAAAATACTCATTCTTCAGCAGACAGACCCGCGTTTGCGCCTGGCGCCGGACGCGATGGAGGTATGGGCCGGGGCGGTGCGTGGCTGGCTGGCGGCGCCAGATTATGCTCTGTTTGTCGCCATCCACGAGCAGACTCTGGTGGGGTATGTAATCGCCAGGGCGGATGACGCGGCCCCCGGGCTGCTGCCTGCCCGCATCGGCGTCATCCTGGATATGGCCATCGGGGTGCACAGCCGCCAGAACGGCCTGGGCAGCAGGCTGCTTGAACCGGTGCGCCAGTGGTTTGCCGAACAGGGCCTCAGCCGCTTTATCGTATACACAGCGCACCGCGCGCCGGTAGAGCAGGCATTCTGGCGAGCATTAGGAGGGACACAGTTGACGGATGTGTTGTGGATGAAGGTATGATTCGACCAGCCATAATGAGTGATTCGGTGGCCATCGGTAAATTATGGGAAAAGCTGGTGGCCTATCATCAGAGCCTCGATGAGGATATGCCCAGGGCGACGCTGGAAGGCGCCAGCCTGTATGCCCGCCGCATCCGGGACCGGATGGAGGATAGTCATACCCGGGTCTTTGTCGCAGAGGAAGACGGGCGCATCGTGGGTTATGTGCTGGGTGTGGTGGTGGATCTGCTGCCGGAGATGTTCGAGCACGAGTCCGGCGGCTTTCTGGCGGATATTTTCGTCGAGGAAGCCTATCGCGGGCGCGGGATCGGCAGTGCGCTGGTGCAGGCCCTGGTGGGCTGGTTCCGCGAAAACGGACTGAAACATTATGAGTGGCATGTCGCGGCCACCAATGCCGATGCCCTCCGGTTCTGGGAGAAAGTTGGCGGACGCCATTTGCAGATCCGCATGCGCGCTGATATTGGAGACGACCCTTCATGACCGAACTGATCTACCAGACCGAGAGTTATGTTCAGGAATTCCTGGCAAAGGTGGCCGCTGTGGACGAGGCGCAGCATGCCGTGCTGCTGGATCAGACCGCGTTTTATCCCGGCGGTGGCGGACAGCCTCATGATACCGGGCGGCTGGTGGTGGATGGTCAGGTGTACCCGGTCTCGAAGGTGCTGCGGGGCAATCTGCACGTCATCGATGGGGAACTGCCGTCGGTGGGCGCAGAAGTCCAGGGCATCATTGACTGGGAACGTCGCTACCAGTTGATGCGCACCCACACCGCTATGCATATTTTGTGCGGCGTGGTCTGGCGCGATTATCAGGCCAGCGTGACCGGCGGCAATATGGAGCCGCTGCGGGGCCGGCTGGATTTTGAGTTTGAGCGCATGGAAAAGGAACTGGTCGCAGAGATCGAAGCGGCCATCAACGCCGAAGTCGAGGCCGCGCGCGATGTGAGAGTCCGCATTCTGCCGCGCGAGGAAGCCTTCCAGATTCCCGACCTGATCCGCACCAAAATTAACCTGCTGCCGGAAGGCATTACCGAAGTGCGCACTGTCGAGATTATCGGCCTGGACCTTCAGGCGGATGGCGGAACGCATGTGGCCAACACCCGCGAAGTCGGGCCGCTGAAGATTGTGGATTACAAGAGCAAAGGCCGCATCAACAAGCGCATCACCGTCGGCCTGGAGATGTTAAACACGTAGA
>CAZQIY010000098.1:3501-5634 GCA_964593565.1 uncultured Anaerolineaceae bacterium | reverse complement strand
GCGTGCGCCGGTGTTCAATGTCATTGAGGGCGAGAAAGACCTCATAGGGATGGGCGTGTGTGCCACAGAATTCGCGCCCATTGTCGGATAGGATCGTCTCGATGGTCAAGTCATGAAGCGCATAGAAAGGCAACACGTCGTTGTGCAGCAGCAAGGCACTCGCCTCAGGCTGTTTGCTGCTATGCAGCAGGCCAAAGGCGTAGCTGCCGTAGGTGTCGACCACCGCGTGCAGCGTGATCTTCGTCCCATCGGGTAACTCCCCGATCTTGCTGGTGTCCACACTGAGCAGCTCGCTCGGACGACTGCTCTCGATGTACCGTTCGCGGTAACACGGGTTGTTGCGTTCCAAAGCCGCAATCACCTGCGCATCCAGCTCGATCTCCCCCGCCAGGTGACGCTTCTCCGCCGCGAACAAACGCTGCCGTCGGCTGCCCAGCTCGTGCTTGCTGAGTATGTCCTGCACGTGACCGCGCTCAAGCGCGTCCCGGCCTGCCTGAGTTTGATGCTGATCTTCTCACAGCCCCAGGTGGGCTGCTTGTAGGCCCATTCGATGATCTGGTCAACCACTTCCGGCGCTGTGGTCTGCGGGTGGAACTTGTGAATAGGTGGCAGGTCTTTGAGACCCTCCAGTCCTTGCTCCTGATAGCGGCGCTTGTACGCGTAGAACTGCGTCCGGCTGATCCCCATTTTGCGGCATGCTTCGCTGACATTGCCCAGAGTTTCGGCAAATTCCAGCATCTGTAACCGACGATGCGCCAGCTTCTTTTCACTTCCCTTGCTCATGAGATTACTCCATCTCACTTCGTTTGCAAAGAAGGTTTAGTGTTCATCCACAACCTAAATAGGGTCGCTGCTCCTGGTGAACAATAGCAATCCATAATGGCTTTTATGGCTGCCGAGGATCAACTAGAGACTCTGCATGAGCGTGTGATCCGGGAATACGATGCTACACCTCGGATCGAAAGAAAAAAGCACAAGAGCCTGTTGAAGTTCCTCGCGGTCTACCCCGATGATTTCCAGGTGCGTCGTGATGAAGAAAAGAAGGGATTGTATTGGGTGAGATTGCTTCAAAATAACACCTGATACGCTCCCTCTTTCTGCCTGAGAGTGATCATTAAGCAGGAACGTAGGTCAACCTGAGCACATCCTCGCCCATCTGTTCATGAGTCACAAGGCGGAGCCGCGGCCGGGATCCGGCGAAATATGGGGTGCCATGACCAAGCACAACAGGATGCAGGTAGATTCGATACTCATCAATTAAACCTCGATCGGTGAGGGATTGCGCCAGGTGTGGACCAGCAACCTCGATCTCTCCATCGCGCTCAGCTTTCAGCTTGCGGATCATTCCCTCAAGGTCATCCTCAACCAAAGTGGCATTGGGACCGACCGACTTCAAAGAGCGTGAGACAACCCATTTCGGCTGGTTCCGCCACGCCGCCGCGAAAGCACGTTCATCCGCAGTCCATTCAGGATAATCGTCATCCCAGTAGCGCATAATCTCATACATTTTGCGGCCATAGATACTGCCCGCCTGCTTCTGAGCCTGCTCAATAAAGTGACGAAAGAGCCTGGGACCCGGCGCAAACTCCGTATGATCGACGTAGCCATCCAGCGACTGATTCATTCCGAACACGATTTTAGCCATGTCTGTTTCCTTTCTCTACACGGCGCGGCATCCAACCACCGCAGCCTTGGAATCTATCCCTGTCAGCCGAAGAATTTTATAGTGATTATCAGATACTTCTTCTGTACAGATTAGAACAAGTGTACCACAGGTTTTGTGGTTTCTGCAGCCGCCCAACGCCCTCACAATTGTGATCTTAGCTTCTTAGACGGTTTTTGACTCTGTGTGAGCCGTAACTGGATGTGGCGATGATAGTTTAAGATGTATAGACTGCTCTGTAACGAAAGAGGTTGAGATATGAAGCTTGGTCTTATTTCGGACATTCACGCGGATTACGGAGCATTGGTTTCTGCAATCAACAGATTGGAAACGGTCCATAACGTAAACGAGATACTCTGCGCTGGTGATCTAACAGGGTATGGCACTCAACCTGATGAGGTGATCGCTTTAATTCGTGATCGGAGCATTACGACTGTCAGGGGCAACCATGATTCACCCTCAGTAGAAAC
>CAZQIY010000098.1:0-3401 GCA_964593565.1 uncultured Anaerolineaceae bacterium | reverse complement strand
TCATGTGCTATGTCAGAAGGTGAATGAGACATGGATACTAAATCCGGGATCAGTATTTACGCAATCTGATGGAGGTACATCAGACAGTTATGGCGTACTTGATCTCAGCCGAGCTGAGTTTTTAGTCTACGATGTGCTGCGTCCACCTCTTTCAGCACCGATCTCAACATATATTTTAGATTAAATAAGCCTGATCAGATGAGCATTCTTACCGCGAGAAATGGCATAGTCGTATCCGCCTTTCGTACCGGGGCTGTCGCCGTTTCAGATGAATACACCCCTGTGGCGTTATCTACCAGCCGGTGATCCCGCACCGTGTAGCGGTTGAGCAGATGCCGCCTGGCCCCCCGGTACATGTCATGGTGAACCTTGACGTACTGCCCGTGTTTGAAACCGCCGTTGTGTGGGAAGTTGCCCGGGCCTGTCACCACCCAGTCGGAGTGTTGGGGCGGGGATGGTATATCGGATTAGGATGACTGGCTGCCGGATGCCGTCACCGCACTGCGGCTCCGGGAAAACTTACGACGCGCTCTTTCGAGCAAACGCGGCCTGGCTAAGGAGCATCCGTCCAGCCGATAATCCGAATATACTTTTGTTAAACTACCTTTCGGCAGGCAAAAGCCATATGCTGGATGGCATGCATGGCGCGCAGCCAGTCAGCTCTACTTAAGGGTAGTGTGGATTCTACCACTGAGCCTGATGGACAAACACAGAGACAAGCTGTCGGATGATCAACCTGATGACAGTAGATACTTCTCTGTATCCATTGCGAGAGCAGCAGCATCAACCTGAATATTCTGTTGTTTCCCGATGGTGGGTAAAGGGAGGCCGAGAAGTTACAGAGGCGCAGCATTGAGGAGGGGGGAAGGTGTGTCTCCAACGACCATAATCACGATGGTCGTTTTTTATTTTCCCAGTCAATCCCCCGAAGGGGTAAGCCTCTCTTGAGACCCTCGTTTGCCCTACACGTCCAGATTACCCGATTTCGCGTCTGGACGCGGCTGAAGGGGGTGAAATCGCGATTTCCGGCCTCGGGGCAAGATCACATACGGCTTTGTCTTACTGGGCAGGCGGTATCATGCTGGGCACGATGTGGCCGCCGATTAAACTTCCCGAGCGATTATGCAGACGGGTGAATGTTTGCAGGGGCATTCTCGACGATCATTTTCAGGAAATGCTGCCGCTTTAGCGCGCGCAGGAGCAGTCTGGCTGGCAGCGGGAAGTGCGCCAGGCCGACTGCCGCATCCATAGGTTCGAGCCGGTTAATCACATAATCCTTGCCGTGCCAGCGCAGGGTAAAGCGCCCGGCTGCCACTATGTTCCTGTACCAATCCACCTCCGGGCCATAGGTAAGCTCAAAGACGAAGCCATCATCGACAGGCTGTACGATGATCGGCGTCTCGTACAGCCTGCCGCTGCGCCGCCCCACATGCTGAACCAGCGCAAAAGGACCAGACCCGCTGTTGGCGATCCTGCGGATCAGCGGGTTGAAGTAACGTTTCAGAAAGTTGAGAAAACGCCTGCGAATCCGCTGTGTCAGGTTCATGTGTGGTGCACCTGCTGGTGTGATCCAGGATTTACCTTTCCGCCAGGAACAATACGTACTATCTTTTAAAACTGATAGACTAAAAAGTAACGGTCTTTTGCTTCTTTCGGGGTGAAGTTGGTATGGTAAATAAAGACTTCTCGCCGAAAGTGTTCCATTGCACAAAAACCCGCCCCAAGCGCAACTGGCGCGTTCATGTACAAATGGAGAGGGATATGTTCCGCACCTACCTGACCAATAGCACGCCAGGCGAGCTGAGCTGCTATCTCCCAAACCTTTTTATCATCAGGAAGTATGTACTGTAAACCTCTGGGGGTGGACGTGATTGGTCCTCTGACAAGAACCGTCCAGAGGGTTGGATGTACTTCAGCAGTATATTCCAGATAATCCTCAAAGCGGTCTTTGTCAATGTTGCCACTGAAATTCAGAAACACCTGAATATTATCTGGCTTTTTAATAAGCTGCGCGCGGCGGCCCACAAGAAAAGACTGGATTCCATATTCAGAACGCTCGATTAGTAAGCCAACCGCATCGTTATCATTAACGCCGTAAGACAGCCGAGAGCGATACAAGCGAAGAGCACTGTTAAACTTCATATTTCCTTGTTTAATCAGGCCCTTTATATCAGGTGGAGACTGGACACCATCTGCTAACGGTATGCGCTGGATGAGTTTGTCAAAACCTGCTCGATAATTTCGCAGATCAATATACTGGAACGATTTAATGTCATCCCACATGCGGCCCTCATCACCTGATATGATAACAGGGATGATAGGCTTGTTTGCCTGCACCGCACGCTCTTTCTCCTTTTGGCTATAAAGTGAACCTTCAATGTTTGCGGACCATAAAATGATGAAATAGCTGCAATCATCAATGGCCCGCATAATATCGGCTTCCCAATTTGCGCCACCAGACAGATTGAGATTGTCAATCCAGACAGAATAGTTTTTATCAAGCAGATCATTCGCCAACTTATTAGCAACGGATCCGTCATCATGCGCATAACTAATGAAAATATGACTCATGGTAAAGTGTTCTCCTTTGTCTGATGTAAGCGCACCTGTCCCATGCCGACTGCGGTGCGGATGCCGACTCCGGCGAATAAGCTGTATGCCGCCAGGGCATGAACAACGCCGCGCCAGTACAGATCGCCGGTGGTAATGACATACTGACACCAGCCTGTCGTGCCTGTTTCGGGGGGATAATCACTGCCATCGAAAAACAGCATATAGCTGTGCAGTCGATGACGCTTTACGGCGATACACTCGGCAGTAAAGGTGACCACCTCGGGCGGAAGCTGTATCCCGTTGCAGCGATTCCACTGGCGCAGCAGGCTGCCAAAGACCAGTTCTGGCAGCGGCATCGCCAGCGTGGTGCTGCTTCTGCGAAATGCGGTAGGGCTTTCAAAATCCAGCGTGATCGTCCGGCTGAGCGTGGGTTTTAATGCGCCATCAACAATCAGGTTGCTGTCCTGCAGATGCCCGGTAGAGGGGTCAGAAGCTGCATCCAGGATCACCTGCTCTACGGCGAAGGCGGCTTCGTGCAGGCGGATGATCTGCCCCGGTAGGTGTGGCAGCAGGTCGCTGCACAGCCAATCCGTAAGTTGGTCATCCAGGGTGGTGAGGCGGACAGCGCAGGTCATCTCCGGGTGCAGGTGGATCACCCGCCCGCGCGGCAGATTCATCAGGCCAGAGACGGTGTAGGGCAGGCGGCCATCGTCAGGCTGGGCCATGGCGCGCAGCGAGTCGCTCATCTGGTCGAGCAGCCAGGCGCGCACCGGAACGCCCGAACGCTGCTGCCAGTCCACAGGGGCGACAGGGCGTAAAATCAGTTTCGCAGCAGCCAGCCAGGTCAT
>CAZQIY010000097.1:1711-5677 GCA_964593565.1 uncultured Anaerolineaceae bacterium | reverse complement strand
CATGCGCCAGCCATCAAAGGTATAAAACGGATGATTGGCTGTCGCGGTGATCTGCCGCCCGGTGCGGGTGGTCAGGCGATAAACAGGCTTAACGCCGTTGAACATCACATCGGTGACCGGCGCAGGTTGCAGGCGCAGTGTGACTGTATTCAGGCTAAGAGTCTGTTCCACTCTGGCACGGCCTTCGTACAGATCCACCACCTTCACCAGCCGTCCGGTACCGGCGTCGATAATTTCTGTCTCGCCCACGACGCATTTATTAAAGCCATAGTTGGCGAAGAATTCGATGTCATCAAAGATTTTTTCGGCGGCTTCAGCATCAATGCCATTCTGTGGGCCGCGTTCGAGAAAGATCGACTTGTGCTTGAGCAGGTCCTTCTCTTTTTTCTTGGATACCGCGCGGCGCATCAGGTCCGCTTCGCCCAGTTCATAGCCGAATAACTCACTGGCGACCTGCTGAATCTGCTCCTGATACACCAGGATGCCGTAGGTTTCCTTCAGGATCGGTTCCAGCTTGGGGTGGCGATATTCGGTTTCTTCCTCCCCGTGCAGCCGCCGGTTGTACAGCGGAATAAAATCCATCGGGCCAGGGCGATAAAGCGAAATGCCAGCGATGATGTTCTCGAATTGTTTGGGGCGCATCCCGCGCAGCATCTGCTGCATGCCGCCGCTTTCCACCTGGAACACGCCGATTGTCTCGCCCCGCCCCATCATCTCGAAGGCTTCATCCAGCATGCTGGTCACTTCAGGATCGTCTGCGACCATCTCATGCCGGTAGGGGATGTTGCTCATGTTGAAATGAATATCATGATAGCGCGCGATCAGGTCACAGGCCTTGCGCAGAATCGTCAGGGTGGACAGGCCCAGAAAGTCGATTTTGAGCAGGCCGATTGATTCGCAGGTTTCCATCGGGAACTGGGTCACGGCCCGGATGGAACTGTTATCGCTGCTGCTGGTCAGGCGGTGCAGCGGGATATATTCCATCAGCGGCTTATCGCCGACGATCACCCCGGCGGCATGGGTCGAGGCGTGGCGGTTGACGCCCTGCAGTTCTTTGGCCGTATCAATGACCTGATGCACTTCCGGGCTGCTGTTGTACAGGTCCAGCAGTTCCGGGTTGCTTTCGACATAGTGCATCAGCGGTTTGGGCTTGGGTTCCTGCGGGATCAGCTTGGCGGCCTGGTTCACGATTTCCAGCGGCACCCCCAGCGCCCGGCCCACATCGCGCACCGCCGCCTTCGGTCCCATCGTCCCGAAGGTGATAATCGCCGCGACCTTGTCCTCGCCATATTTGCGCGCAGTATAATCAATCATCTCGGCGCGGCGGTCATCCGGGTAATCAAGATCAATATCCGGCATGCTGACACGGCCCGGATTCAGAAAACGCTCGAAGATGAGGCTGTTCTGGATCGGGTCGATATTGGTGATACCCAGGCTGTAGGCCGCCAGACTGCCCGCGCCAGAGCCGCGCACGTTCCACCAGATATCGGCTTCGCGGGCATATTCGCACAAGTCCCACACGATCAGGAAGTAGGTATCGAACCCCATATCATGAATGATGGTCAGTTCGTGGTCGAGCCGGGTGCGCAGGACCGGGTCCTGCAGCGCGTCGTCGCCAAAGCGCCAGCGCAGACCTTTTTCGCACAGATAACGCAGGTAGGTATCCGCGGTAAAGCCATCCGGCACCGGGAACACCGGCAGATGATAGCCTTTGGGGTCGAGATCGACCTCGCACATTTCGGCAATGAGCAGCGTGTTTTTCAGGGCTTCGCCGTTGTTGATATGGCCGAAGTAACGCCACATTTCCTGCTGAGAAGTCAGATGATAGCTGGGGTCAGACATGCGCATGCGGCTGCTGTCGCCCTTGAGGGCGCTGGTCTGGATACACAGCAGCGTATCGTGCGGGTCATAATCCGTATCCAGCACGTAATGCACGTCGTTGGTCGCCACAAAGGGCGTATCGGCATAATCGCGGTTTTCAACCAGCCACTTATTGACCGCTTCCAGTTCCGGGATGTCGTGCTGCTGGAGTTCGAGGAAGAAATTCTCCTTGCCAAACACCTCGCGATACCAGCCGATCAGCTCGCGGGCCTGGTCATCGTTACCGGCCTGGATCATGGACGGAATCTGAGCCGCAAGGCAGCCGCTGGTCGCGATCAGCCCTTCGGCATGGGCTGCCAGAAAATCGCGGTCAATGCGCGGGTTGTAATAAAAACCTTCCAGTTGGGCGGTGCTGGCAATCTTAAGCAGGTTCTGGTAACCCGTCTGATTTTTTGCCAGCAGCAGCATATGAAATGCCCGCCGGTCCTGATTAGAGTCGCGGTCCTGCATGGAACGCGGCGCCAGATAGGACTCCACACCGATAATCGGCCTGATGTCTGCGGCTTTGCAGGCCCGGTAAAAGTCGATGACGCCAAACATGGTGCCATGATCGGTAATCGCCAGCGACTGCATACCCAGGTCTTTGGCCCGGCCCACCAGTTTATCAATCCGGCTGAGGCCATCCAGCAGAGAGAATTCCGTATGAACGTGGAGATGCACAAAATCTTGCTGCGACATAGGGCTTCCAGATCATCAGGTGTAGGATAGGAGTAGATTATACCACTGTGCCCGCCCCCGGAAAGCTGATTTTTGTTGATGAAGGCTGTAGTCTTTGGCCGCCGCGTATTCGTCCACAATCCTGCGCTGGACATTCCCCCGCTGGCACCCGTACAATTTCCCTACACGACCTTCAGGCAAAGTTTGTAAAACAGGATTAAACTGGAAATATGCCAGAACTACCAGAAGTGGAAACTGTGGTACGCGGCCTGCGCGAACCCTTAATTGGACACACCGTACAGCATATGTGGTACGACTGGGGGCGGATTATCCACAGCCCGGACCCGCACGAATTCGCGGCGCGCATCGCCGGGCAGACCTTTCGCGCGGTCAACCGCCGCGCCAAGTATGTGCTGTGCGAGCTTGATCATGATGTGCTGGTGGTACATCTGAAAATGACCGGGCGGCTGTACGTCACCGACGATCAGGCCGTCCACGATGCGGACCGCTGGGTGCATTTCGGCTTACAGCTTGATGGCGGGCGGCAGCTTCGCTTTTCGGACCCGCGCAAGTTTGGCCGGGTCTACCTGACCGATGACCTCAGCCAGATTACCGGCGCGCTTGGCCCGGAACCGCTGGCGGACAGCTTTACGCTGGATACGTTTCGCGCCTGTCTGCAGGGGCGGCAGCGCAACATCAAGGCCCTGCTGCTGGACCAGACCTTTATCGCCGGGGTGGGCAACATCTATGCCGATGAAGCCCTGCACCGCGCCGGAATCCACCCGCTGCGGCTGGCCCACGAACTGACGGAGGCCGAAACCGCCCGGCTGTACGAGACAGTGCGCGCCGCGCTGCAGGACGGCATCCGTTACGAAGGCGCCAGCGTGACCTGGTATCGCAAGCCGGATGGCACCGCGGGCGAATCGCAGAAGCATTTTTATGTCTACAACCGCACTGGCGAACCCTGCGCCCGGTGTGGACACCCCATTGACAAAATCCGTGTGGCACAGCGGGGCACGCATTACTGCCCCAACTGCCAGCCCTATCCTGTCCGATGAGTAAGCGGTAACAACCCTATGAACGCGAATGGTCTCTCGAATTTTATCATCGCCCAGGCAAGCTCCGGCCTGACGGATTTTCTCCAACAGCTTCCTGTCGGCCTGATCCTCATGTTCTGTGGCAGCGGCGTCCTGCTGGTGACCATCACCTTTATGATTATCCGCGCCCGCACCCGGCGCGACCAGCCGCCTGCATCAGCATCTCTGGTGGCGGACCCGGTGCCGCCTTCCACAGCCAGCAGCAGCGCCGGCATGGATGATCTGCCAGATCTGGACCTGCTGGTGAATCAGCCGCCTGTGCCCAGAGCGCTGGAACCAGCACCCGCGCCTGCACCGGCACCAGTGCCCACCCCGGCAGCTCCGGCTCCGG
>CAZQIY010000097.1:0-1611 GCA_964593565.1 uncultured Anaerolineaceae bacterium | reverse complement strand
CCGCACCACCCGGCGCGATACCTTCAGCGTCAGCCTGGCGGATGGCGGCACCGCCCAGGCGGTGGAGGTGGTGACCATTCTGCGCGATGTGGTGGATGGCAGCCTGATTGTCCAGATGGGAGACCGCGCCTTCCGCGATCTATCACGCGATGAGACCTTCCGCAATAATTTTCTCAAAGTCATGCGCGAATTTTCGCCTGTGGTGAAGAATGCGCCGCGTCCGGAGCCAAAATCCACCCCGGATGCCGCCGCGCCCGCGCCGCCCCGGCCCCAGGCATACGAAGCCATCCCTCAGCCAGAGCAGCCAGAAGCGCCAGAACCATCTGACGAGGACAGCGCCCCGCATTCGCTGCGCGACCTGCTGGTAGCCGAAGAACTGCCATCAGACACGCCTGCCGCCCCGCCGCTGGCCCCGCCACCGCCCGCCCCCGGCGGCATCATGCCGGGTGATCTGCCGCGCTTCAGTCTGGAGGATGAACCTCAGGTCGTCAAAAAACGCGCCGGGCTGCTGGGCCGCCAGAAAACCGAATTTGTCCCCGTACCGGAACTGAATCTGGCGGAGGCGATTGAGACCTATTTGCAGCACAAACTGAACCATACGCCGCAGTACGAGGGGCGCAGCATCCATGTTCATTCCGCGCCGGATGGCGGCGTGGCTATCGAGGTGGATGGGGTATTTTATGACAGCGTGGGCGATGTTACTGATGCGGATGTACGCGCCTTTTTATCGGCCACTATTCAGGAATGGCAGGCGCGCAACACCCGCACCTAGGATTGCACTAAAACCGCTGCCGGGAAACCTGCGGCGGTTCGTAGTCGCCGTCCACAATGTCCAGCACTTCGCCATCATCGGCCAGCGCCAGCCTGCTGCCGACCTTGCGCTTGCTGTACTGGTCAGGCTGGGCGGCGCCGGGCACCACACGCTGCGCCAGCGGCGACAGCAGCACGCTCCAGAGGATGTGCAGCAGCACCACCACGCCCCAGACGCGAATGCCATTTTCCGCATCCCAGTGGTTAATCAGCCGGAGCGACCCCAGCAGCGCCAGGCCAATTCCCCCGAACCCGTAAGCGTACAGGTGCCGCATGGGCAGGCGAGACAGCCAGCCACGACTCCCACTCTCGCGCCGCTGCTGCCATGCCAGAAACAGATTAACCCCGCCCAGGATCAGCACCGCAAACGGCAGCGTCGTCTGGAACGGCCACGATGAGCCGATATTCTGCGCAGAGATAAGCCACGATGCCGCGTTGATGAGGCCAAAAGCCAGCAGCGCCACCGACCAGCGGCCCTGCTTTTGCAGGTCTGCATCAAACTGGCGGTGCATATCGAACAGAGTCTGATCGTCCACGCCGGCGCCGTGCGTTTCGATAAACTGGCGCATCTCGTCCTCAACCGCCAGTTCGCGCTTTTCGGACCTGGCCGCAGACCGCCAGTAATGCAGCAGGGCATGCAGCGCCAGCAGCGCGCCCCAGACCACGCCAACCAGCACGGGCAGGATGAAATTCTCGCGGTAGGACCACAACCGCCATGCCAGCCCATACGCCCAGGTCGCAGTCATCGCGACCACGAAGGCCCAGGTGTGAATCAGCAGCAGGCGCGGATGGCTGAACCGG
>CAZQIY010000096.1:0-5875 GCA_964593565.1 uncultured Anaerolineaceae bacterium | reverse complement strand
ACATCCGGGTTGACGCCGCTGGGCGGGTGGTGCCGGCCAATGAGTAACTGCTTGCGGCTGCGCGAGGTCACTTCAAAGTCGCCGCGCGAAAACTTCAGCATGGTATCACCGGGGGCCAGCGCTTCGGCAAGCTGGGCTGGCTCCGGCTTCTGGGTGAAGATCAGCAGCCGGTCCCCGGTCTGGATATGAATATCCTGCAGGCTCTGGCCGGGTTCCAGCGGACGGGCACGCTCCAGCGTGCTGACATCCAGATAGGCTTCCTGCTGCGACAGATAACGGGCGATCTGGCCGACAGTTACCTCGCTGCTGAGGTTGAGGGTGTAATGGTCAACGGCGCTCGCCAGGCTGGTTGCTATGCGCATCAGTCATCATCTCCGTGAAGTGCAGGCTGTGGGCCTTAAAACTGCGTCCGCAGCAGGCTGTCCGGGTCGGCTTCGGTGTCATAATGACAGACCAGCGTGTAATCGCCAATCTGCATCTGCGTGTTGTCCGTCAGTTCGCGCATCCGGTAACCGCGCAGCGTCTTACCGCCGATACTCACCTTCGCCTGCGGCTTGCGGTTGGCATAATACCAGCGCCCGCCCCGCCACATGATGACGCCATGTTCGCGCGAGATGTTGGTATCGTCGCTGAGGTTGATATCGTTGGAGGACCCGCGCCCGACGCTCATTGTCTGTTTGGTGAGCGTGTACATCTGGTGGCGTCCGTCGCGCGTCAGCGTGACCCGCAGCGTATTCTGCGGCAGTTCGCGGTTGTCCGGGTATTTAATCAGCCGCCGCACCCGCGCCGCGCGGATCTGCCGCAGCAGGATCAGGTCTACCAGCACCAGCACCCCGGCCACCACCAGCGGAATCACCAGCGCCGTATTGTCCGGGGCGGGTTCCACGGCTTCCGGTTCCGAAACCACGTCAACAGCGGAAGCATCCAGCGTGATGGGCAGCGGATCGCTGACGAACAGCGCATCGGACCCATCGGGCGCGCTGCCATCGATATAGGCGATCACTTCCAGGTTTTCCGCGTCCTCGCCAAACAATTCCGCCGTGCGCGCGTTGATGTCGTCAATCGTCAGGCGCGCCTCGCCGTCGATCAGGTCCGGGCTGGTGGGCAGCAGCCGCTGATATTCGCCATCGCCAGCATGGACGCCAAACCGCACCACGCGATTTTCCGGCACGGCAACGCCGCCATCCACCACCGCGACAAAGGTGGTTTCACCGCTGACCGTTTCCGAATCGCCCTCGACGGACAGGCTGAGAGGCCGCTGGAGGTTGATGCCGGTCACTTCATCCACCGCCAGCAACTGCGGTTCGTCGCCGCGTATGTCGTACAGTTCAACGCGCAGGCGGTTATCCGCCGGCAGCAGGGCATCCTGCACAATTGGATCATCCAGGCTGAGCGTGCTGCCCAGCAGCGGGGCCGTACTGTCGTTGAGGAACAGGCGGGTTTCGCGCTCGTCCTCCGCCAGCGGCGAATCAATCACCGGTGGGGCAATGACAAAGGGCTGCTGATCCAGCATGATAAACAGGTTGTTGGTCAGGTTGGTAAAGGCGATGCTGTGATCGACCAGCGGCAGCACGCAGTCAAACGTGCCCAGGGCGACCTGCTGCCCCCCACTGCCCACGACCACTTCCAGCGGGACGGTCAGGGTGCTGGGGTCGGGTTCCAGCGTGTCCGCGCTGATGGTAATCAGGTATTCGCTGTCGAGCGTCTGCTGAAAGCTGGCCAGAATATCGCGCATCTGGTCCGTCAGCGTGCCGATGGATTTATCGTCGCCTTCGTTCTGGCCATAGGTCCACAGGTGGCCGTCAGTGGCGCTGGCGATTTCTGCAAGCACTTCAAAATCCGGCGTGTCCTGAATCGTATCAAACGCGATGACGTACACCTGCGCATTGACGGCCTGCGCCCGTTCGATTACATCGCGTTCGGTGGTGTCAGAGCGTTCGTTGCGGTGCGGCGAATCCGTCAGCACCAGCACCACCTGGCGCAGCGGACTGGCCGGGTCCACGCCATCGCGCAGCGCGGTCAGGATACCATCATACAGTACGGCGATTCCGGCCTGCGGGTCGCCGCCGGGCACAATCCGGTCACGATACTCGTCAATCACCGCCAGTTTTTCGATGGTGGGCGGCCCCAGCAGCGGCGAAACCCGGTCATTGAAGGTCACCAGCGCCAGCTCATCCAGCACCGGAAAATTCTGCATGGCGTCCTGAAGCGTGTCGCGCATGGCCTCTACCGGATAGGAGCGGGTGGTATCAATCACGGCGATCATGCGCACCGGCTGGCGTTCCTCCACCCGCTGGATGGTGGCGCTGCCTTCCGGCAGGTCGAGGTTAGGCACGCTCACGCTGTCCACGAACAGCGGCGCGCTGTCGCTATCCGTCAGGACAGCGCGAATCTGAAGGGTGTGGCTGGCTTCATCGTAGACGCAGCCATAGGTATAGACGCTGGCACCGGCGCTGTCCTGCGCGCGCATCATCCCGCCCAGGGTGAGCATCAGCAGCAGCAACAGGGCCATACCAGCCCGCCGCCCATGACGCGACAGCCAGGCTGCATCTGTATTCAGCATTGCAATCAACCTTTTCCCAAAAAACATACTGTCTCCTTGATGATTAACCACCGCCCCGCGCCAGCAGCAGCCCGCCTACCACCAGCAGCACTACGATCACCAGCGGCACAAGAATATGCAGCGGCAGGCGCTGTTCGCCCGTATCCGTATCTGCGCTGTAGGTTTGGGGGGCGGTGTTCGTTATCTGCGGCAGATGGGGCTGGGGCTGTGGCCCGATAAAGGCACGCTGCTGGGGCACGGGCTGCGCCTGCTGCACCTGTACACCGGCGGCGTTCACATGCACGACCATCACGCTGACGTTATCGCCGCTGCGCCGTTCGTCCGCCGTTTTTGCCAGATGCGCCGCCAGTTTCTGGGGCGGCATATCTCTCAGCAGCGCGGCGATTTCCGGCGCGTCGATGCGATCACTCATGCCATCCGAACACAGCAGCAGCCTGTCGCCAGGGGCCAGGCGCAGGCGCTTCAGGTCGGGTTCGATCATATCACTCTTGCCGATGCCTTTGATTAAAACATTGCGTTTGGTGCGCCCGGCATCGACAGCGGAGGCACGCACCGGCCCGGTTCGGTCGCTGGAAAAGGTGGAATGATCGACGGTGATCTGCTGAAGCTGGCCTTCGTGCAGCAGGTACAGGCGCGAATCGCCCACGTGGGCAATCTGGGCATCCCAGCCGGAAATGGCCACCGCCGTCAGGGTGCAGCCAGCCTGCACCGGCCGCCCGACCTGGGCCGATAAGTCGCGGGCATAGCGGCGGGCTTCGTCGTTGATGGCCTTGACAGCGGTGCGAAACACGCTGGCCCAGTCCGTCTGTGCCCCCAGATATTTATCAAACACATGCAGCAGGTAGGTGATGGCAAATTCGCTGATGATCTCCCCGGCTTCCGCGCCGCCCACGCCATCCGACACCGCGAACAGCGCATAAGGGGGCTGCTGGTACACGCCCACCGCGTCCTCGTTGTGCGGGCGCACCGACCCGGTAATCGACATCCAGCCCGCATCCAGGCTGGGCGCGGTGCTGTCGTAACGCTGCTGGCGCAGTTCGCAGCGGAACGCCTCATCATCAATGCGCAGGGACGAACCATCGCGGATCGGTGCGGATTTACTCACCGCCACGCCATCCACCAGCACCGTGCTGTCCCCTTCCAGATATTCCAGCCGTACCTGGCTGTTATCGCCCACAAAGCGGAACCGGCTGTAATCCACCCCGGTCTGATCCAGAACCCATTCTGCCTGACCATGTTCCAGCAACCCGCCCAGTTGAACCACCGTGCGCTGCTGGGTTTTCTGGTCAATCAGATGGATTTCGACATAGTGTGTGCTGTCGATCATGGCTGCCAACGTCCCCCGGCTGGCCTGTCAGTGTGAAATGCTTCATTTTCAAATATAGCATTAGTACGCTATCTTGACATATACTCGTAAATAAGGGGTGGGGGCAAGTTTGCCATGTTGCCCTGTAAACCACGCCGCAGAACAGACCTTAAAAATCCTTACAGGAGTTTATGTTGTGTCTTTGGATAGCCAACTATTGATCTGGATCGTGCCCGGCTTTTTTGGCATTATCACAGTGTTTTTGCTGGTGTACTGGTTGTGGCTGGTGGCCGCGCCCGGCCCGCGTCCTCGTCAGGTCAGCGCGCCGCCGCCCGCGCCACCACCGCCCCAGCCCGCGCCGCCGCCTGCTGTCTATGAAAGCGATGATACGATCATCGACAACCCGGCCCCCACCACCACCCAGGCCAGCATGGTGATAGAAAGCGGTCTGCCTGCCGGCACCGTGATCGACTTCCCCGGCACAGAATTTCGTATTGGGCGCTTTCGCGATGAAGCCCAGAATGTGCTGGTGGCGCTGGATGAAAAGAGTATTTCCCGCAGCCATGCCCTGCTGCGCGGCAGCCCACAGACCGGCGAATATTATCTTCAGGACATTGGCAGCCGCTTCGGCACATTCATCGTCACCCCACAGGGGGCAGAACAACTGCGCCAGGGCGAAACCCGCCGCGTTTACGACGGCACCGTCGTCCAGTTTGGCAGCGCGGTGCGGGTGCGCCTTCATCTGCCATCCGGCGGCGGCTATACCGTGCCGGATGATTTCGACCCCGGCATGACACGACTTTAGACAGCAGCGAGGCAGCCCATGACAGAAGAACAACCGCCGCTGATTCCCGGCATGCAGATCAGGAATTACATCCTCGAAGAACAACTGGGCAAGGGAGCCTCCGGCGAAGTCTGGAAAGCTAACGACGGCACCAAGACCGTCGCGCTTAAGCTGATGAACCCGCAGTTACTGACCTCGCGCAATGTCTCCAAGCATTTCACCCGGCTCCAGCGCGAGATCGAAGCCCTGCAGCGGTTGCAGAATCATCCCAACATCCCCAGCATCTTTGATTATGACCTGGAATACGAGCGCCCCTACCTGGCGATGCAGTTCATCGGCGGCCTGTCGTATGACCGGCTGATTAAATCCGGCGATATACTGAGGATTCCGCTGGCACACCGCCTTAACATCGTTCGCGATCTGGCGATGGCGCTTTATGCTGCCCACCGCGAAGGCATCATCCACCGCGACATCAAACCGGCCAACGTCAGCGGCACAGAAAACCCCTACCTGCTGGATTTCAGCGTGGCGCTGCCGGAAGCTGACCTGCAAAAAACGCAGGCGAATATCGGCACCAAGCTCTATATGCCCTGGGATGGTATCCCGGATAAACAGGGCGATGTCTACAGCTTTGCGCTGCTGGTGTACGAGATTCTCTTTGGCCGCCATGCCATCTTCCGGCCAGAAGACGGGCCAACCCTGAAGGCCACGCCGTTCATGCCGCAGATGATGGCTGCAGACCGCATCAAAAAGCGCGAATGGCTGGTGCCCAGCAGCGTGCCGCTGGAAGAGCTGCCCGCTGATCTGCTGGGGAAGGACCTGCGCGCCCTGGATGCGGTCTTTCAGAAGGCATTAGACAACCGTGCCCAGCGCTATGAGGACCCGCGCGATTTTGCCGCTGATCTGCGCCAGGCAGTTGAGCAGGGAACCGCGCCAGAAGCGGTGCCGCAGCAAGCAGCCCCGCCGCCCACGCCGGAGCCGGACGCCACCGAGGCGGATCATCTGTCGACGCAGGTGCAGAATCACGAAGCCACTTACATCGCGCCGCCAGAACCGGACAACGCGCCCACCGTCCTCGAGGACCCGAACGTACTGTCGAGCACGCCGGTCACGCCCTATACCGGACCGCAGGCCGATCAGCCGACTGTGATCGAGAACCAGGAGGCGGCCCCGGCACAGCCCGTGCCCGATGCGCCTGATGAGCATATTTACGATGGCGCTA
>CAZQIY010000095.1:0-6200 GCA_964593565.1 uncultured Anaerolineaceae bacterium | reverse complement strand
CAGCGGCGGTGGGGGGATTTTCAGCGCCGCTGAAGGGGGGAATCCCCTTGCGTGCCTGCCTGCATGCAAGGGGATTTTTGATTCGCAGCTTATCCGGGGATCACCGCGCCGGTTTGGTTAACATCCAGATGCCTGTAATTTAGAGACAGACGAACAAATCTGGGCTACGATTCTAATGCAGCGACATCATGAACCACCGGACTATGCGGCCTGCTGCGTCAGGAATGGAGTCTGATTATGGCAGTAAAATTACATTTATTGGGGACACCCGTCATCGAAATTGATGGCGAAAGTGTTCCGGGGACAGGTGCAAAAGTGCTTGCCTTGCTTGCCTATCTGGCCTGTGAGCGCAGCGCGCATTCGCGGGAGTCGCTGGCGGCGATCTTCTGGGGGGAGAATACGCAGGCACGGGCGCTGGCAAGCCTGAGACAGAATTTATTTAAAGTGCGCAGCATCCTGCCGCCGGACTATCTCCAGATTTCGCGATTAACCGTCAGCATGGCGCCGCATCCTGATCTGTGGGTGGATGCGGTCCAGTTGATTCAGCTTGTTCACCGTGAAACCAGACCCTCTGCTGCAGAGCTGGCCGATGTCGTGGCGTTATACAGAGGTGAATTTATGTCCGGGATTCACCTGTCGGATTCCCCGGAGTTTGAGGCATGGCAGAATCTTCAGCGCCAGCGCGTGGAAGCCAGCATGCGAACAGCGCTCAACCAGCTTATTGACTATCAGATGGACCGGGCCGCTTATGAGCAGGCGACGCAGTTTGCCCTGCAGCTTGTCAGCATCAACCCGCTGGATGAGGCCGCGCATCGCCTGTTAATGCGGCTGTACCTGCTGACCAACCAGCCGTTTGCCGCCATTAACCAGTATCACATCTGCGTTGAACTGCTGGATAATGAGTTGGGGATTTTTCCGGAACCGGAGACGCGCGACCTGTACCAGCAGATTATCGAGCGGCAGGAGGGCAGTCCGCACGATGCCTCAAAAGGGCTGATTGATGCGCCAGCTTTTCCGGTGGCGGTATATCCTGCGCGGCCAGAAGGCATTGTCGGGCGCGAGCATGACCTGAGCCAGGTGCGCAGCCTGCTGAATGCGCAGCTTGCAGCCAGAAATCGCGGCATCGTGGCGATTCAGGGATGGCCGGGCGTGGGCAAAAGCGCGCTGGTCGCCTTGCTGGCCCACGATACACAGACCGTGTCGATGTTTCCTGATGGCGTGTTGTGGGCCGCGCTGGGCGAACATGCAGATATTCTTGGTATCCTGAGCAAGTGGGCACACACCCTGGGCATGGCGGATGATCAGGCCGAACGCAGCCTGGAAGAGATCAGTACGTGGCTGCGCACTACCCTGCGCGGGCGGCGTATCCTGTTCATTGTGGATGATATCTGGACCGCCGAAGCACTGCACTGGTTCCATGTGGGCGATGAGCAGTCTGCGCTGGTGGTGACCACGCGGATGAACGATATCGCGCGTGATGTGATCGTGGCGTCGGAGGCGATCTATAAACTCGACATTCTTGACGACGATTCGGCCATGCATCTGATGCGCCAGCTTGCCCCGGATGTGACTGCTGCGTACCCGCACGAGATGCTGGAACTGATTCATGATCTTGAAGGGCTTCCATTGGCATTACAGGTTGCCGGACGTTTGCTCCAGTCAGAGCTTGAAATGGGGTGGGGGATTACGGATTTGCTGGCGGACCTGCGTGAGGGGGTCGCCCTGCTGGAAGCCAAAGCACCTGTGGACCGGGCTGATCCGCTAAGCGAGATAACGCCGACGATCTCTGCCCTGCTGGCACAAAGCACCAACCGGCTTGACGAGGTCAACCGCCTGCGCTTTGCCTCTCTGGGGCTGTTCGCGCCTAAGCCGGCGACCTTTTCTGCCGATACGCTGGCCGCTATCTGGGAGGTTAAGGACCCGAGGGAGTCGATCCGCCTGCTGGTGAATCGCGGGTTGATGGAGCCGGTTGGCAGCGGGCGTTTTCAGGTCCATGCGCTGCTGGTCCGGCATGCACAATCACTCTTTGCCATCTGAAAGCACCGCCGCCACCAGCGATTCCAGCAGCGTGAGGCTGTCTGCAAAGGAAAGGCGCGCTCCTTTGTTGTGGCATTCGAGATAATCCGCCTCATTGATTTGTGGGCGCAGATTGTCTTCGGCAGGGTCGATAAAACTGGCAAGTTCGGCATCCAGATGCTGATTTGCCCGGATAAACCCCACAAGCTCAACCATCGAACACACATCCCTGCACTGCAATTCTGACAGGGCGCGTGTCGCATGGGCGATGGTACGTGCCACTGGCTTGACCTCAACTTCCAGAGAGCGAATGAGACTCAGGTTGTCGTACAGGTAGACCAGGGTGGCTCTGTAGTTCCCCTGCTGGTTCACGGTCTGGCACAGGTTGCCCACCGATGAACCGGCGCCGGATCGCGCATTGATGGACAGGCGTATGGCAAGTGACTGCTCAAAATAAGGAATGGCGCGGTCATATTTCTTCTGATGAAACATGATGGTTCCCATGTTGTTGAGAATCTGGCTGTGCCCAAACCTGTTCCCGGTCATCTCATTGAGTTCCAGCGCCTGCTGGTAGTAATACATCGCTTCATCCAGATAGCCAGAACGGCGGGCGAGGATTCCCTGGCTGTTCATCACATCAGCGATCAGGTTGTGGTGCCTGAGTGTCTGGCCGATGCTCAGGCTCTGCGCCAGATAATCACGGGCGCTGCGTGTATCCGCAGTGTACATGGCGACTAATGCCAGGTTATTGTAGACCCTGGCCGTCCCTAACAGGTTATCCGCCTGTTTATAACACTGGACTGCTGCTTCAAACATTGTTTTTGCCTGCGCGTAGTGCATGAGTTCCAGCAGGCAGCGCCCGATGCATCTGAACGCGTCTGCGCGTTCGTTATCGCTGGCGCCGCTTGCTGCATCCAGCACCCGCTCGCTGTAGGCAATCGACTCCTTTAACTGGGAAATACGGTAAAGCTGCTGCGCAATGGCGTTGTTGATGCGGTTGATGTACTGTTTATCATCATGGGCCAGCGCCAGCATCAGCGCCTGATCGAAATAGCTGCGCGCGGTGGGATTATCGCCTACTGTGTGATGTGCCTCGCCAAGCTGATAGAGGATGGAGAGATGCTGCTGCGGTGTCGCGGCGCTGACGTGCCGCAGGGTCGCTTCAAGCTGTGCAATATAATCTGCCGGTGTCAGGCACAGCATCAGGCAGTTTTCTACCGCAGCGGCCAGCCCGGTGCAGATGGCGCTGCTCTCCCGGTCATCATTCAGCAGCAGATTGTCCCACAGTAACCGCACCTGTTCCCATTCCTCCCGAAAGCTCGCCAGCGCCTGAATGCTGGCAGCCCCGCCCTGCTGGTACATGCGGTCGATATCGCCCATCAACCGGACGTAGTGCCGCCCCAGGCGCTGCTGCATTTGTTCCCACAGGCTTATCGCGTACATAAATGATCCCGTAGCGTAATCCAGATCTGTTCTGCAAGGATGGAATCTTAGCATACAGGCCCGGAATAACGAACAAATAACGATTGGGTAACGGGTACTCCGTATGATAAGGAAAGTTGCGACCTGAACGTGGCTGACGTTCGACTGCAAAACACATTCGATCATAACAAAACAGGGAGGTTGAAAATGATCAAACGTTTATTTCTTGCATTAACGCTCACTTTTGTGCTGGTGGGTGTTATGTCGGTGCAATTTTCTCAGGTTGCCCTTGGGCAGAGCTACCATGCATCGGAACACCGGGGACGGCATGACGGGGATAATGATCGTGGACGTGACCACGGGCGGGACAGCCGGGACGATGATCGCGGGCGCGGTGGTGACCGGGATGACGATCGCGGGCGCGGTGGCGACCGGAATGACGATCGCGGGCATGGCCGGGACGACCGGGACGACGATCGCGGGCGTGGGCACGGCCGGGACGATGATCGCGGGCGCGGCCGTGGGCACGGGCATGGACATGGGCACGGGCACGACGATAACCCGTCTGACGACAACCCGTCTGACGACGATAACACCCCGCCGGAAGAAATCACCTGCCCGGATGATGGCCTGGATTATAAAATCGTTGATGGTGAGTGTGTCGTTGACCAAAGCGACGGCAGCGGTGTCATCGATATTGGCCCGGGTATTTCCAGTGACGATGGCCTGCCTGTTTAGTTCCTGTAGTCATACTGAAATGTTCCTGGCTCTGTCATGTGGCAGAGCCAGGTTGGTTAAAAACGAGAGGTTGCAGGCCTGCCTGCAAATGGTCCAGCCTTAATTCACCCGCTCTTGCCAGATATGATCACTTTTAAGTGGATTCGGAGCTTCTGTATGTTCAGGAAATTAACGATCTCACTCGCGCTCACGCTGGTTATGGTGAGCATCATGTCCCACCTGTTTGCAAAGGTCGCCTACGCGCTGCCAGAGGACGGCCGAATTAACCTCGTGAGCCACTTTGGCGGCGATGTGCTCTACTGCGTCGATCAGGACTTTAACCCGACTAACCACTACCCGGACCTGGAACAGGGTGGTTTCCGCCTGCTGGATATGCATGGACAGGTGCTGTGGTTCGTGCCAGCAGCTCCAATCAATGCCGCTGTGCAGGAAGCCAGAGAGACTGGCGCAACTGTGCTGGCAGCGGAAGGCATGGGGACATATGGGCCGGTGTATATCCACGCCTATGTGACAGGCGCAGAGGATGCCCACTTCATCTTTACCGGCTATGACGAGCACGGCAGACCGAACTCGCTGACGTTCCAGGACTGCATCCCGGTGGGGCCAGCCCTGGAACAATCCGACGACGACGATACGCCGCGCAGCCTGCCCGGTACAGATGTGGTTATCTGCCCGGGCGGACAGGAGTACAACAAAATTACAGGCGAATGTGAATCCTACGGTGTGATCGATATCGGGCCGGGTATTTCCAGCGACGATGGGCTGCCTGTTTAAGGCGCATCGTCACACTGTCTCGCTTCTGGCTCTGTCATTAGAGCAGGGCCATATTTATTCATGATGTGATGCTTATGACCACAAAACACCTGCACCCACACTTCAACTTTTTTCGCCGGGAATTCTGGTTTGGCCAGCTTGACAGCCGCCCCTTGAGCCTGTTCAGAATCCTGTTTGCCGGGTGGCTGCTGAAGGATACGCTGCTCAAGTTTTTTCTGGTAGACATTTTTTATTCAAATCATGGTGTTCTGCCGCACGAAACCATGAGCCGGATTTCTAACCCACAGCGGTTTACGCTACTGGATATGTTCAACGAGACCTGGATGGTCTATGCGCTGCTGTGTCTATGGGTCGTGGTTTTGCTGCTGATGATCATCGGCTATCGAACGCGCCTGGTGACGATCCTCAATTTTGTGTTTGTGCTGTCATTTCTGGAGCGCAATCTGTTTGTTGGGTCAGCCGCAGATACTGTTTTCCGGGTGATGAGCTTCTGGCTGATGTTTGTCCCGGCGGGCGAGCATTACTCGGTTGATGCGCTGCGGCGGCGCGGAAAAGGCGACACGGAGTCCTCTCCGCGCATGATCTTTGCGTTTCCGGTGCGCATGCTGCAGTTACAATTCGTGCTGGTGTACATCTTCAGCTTCCTGATCAAGGTCCAGTATCCGGCGTGGACAACCGGCAATGCGCTGTTTTACAGCATGCAAATGAGCCTGTATGTTAACCCGATTGGGGAATGGTTCATGCAGACGATGCCTTATGGCATGCTTGTTTACCTGACCTACTTTACATTGGTCATGGAAGGCGCATTTCTGCTGTTCGTGTTTTCTCCGGTCTGGCAGCCAACCCTGCGCCAACTGGGCCTGCTGCTGGGGGTCATGCTGCATGCGGGCATTGGCGTTTTTATGTCGATTCCCAATTTTTCGGCCATCATGATGATCTGCTACAGCCTGTTTTTCCTGCCGGAGTGGATGGATGCGCTGGAAAAGTATGTGCGTCTGGCGGCGGCCAGGCTGCCTGGCCTGCGGCGCATGATGCCCTCGCTGCTTTACAGGCCGGGTGATGCTGCGCAAAGCGATTCGATCAACCCAGAGCAGCAGATTTTGCAGCCAGCACGGCAGGGCAGGGCGGGGTACAGGGTCCTTGCTTCGGTGCTGGGGGCGTTGTTTTTGCTGGTGCTGTGGTGGAATATGGGCACACTGAACCTGAAAACTGACACCGGGCAGCGGGTGATTGAGTATCCAACAGGCATT
>CAZQIY010000094.1:0-6461 GCA_964593565.1 uncultured Anaerolineaceae bacterium | reverse complement strand
CGGGAGCGACGGGGATTGTACCAGTCACAGCCACCCGATGATCTTCACCTGCGTCTACATGCGTCATTATACCGTTATTTCCCGACCAGACAAACTCCCTTTCATCCTCATTCCGATTTCCTCCCTGATCGCCACCATCAGGATCGGGTTCCGGGTCGTCATCATCACCGTCCATTGCTAATTCCACACCCTGCGGCGGCTTCCAGGTCGGCAGCATAGAAATGTCCATCAATTCCTTCAGAAACGGCTTCGGCTCAATCCCCACCACATATCCCGGATAATCATGGTGCAGATACACCGTCGTCAGCATCGAATGAAACAGGATTTCCAGCTCCTCTGGTTTTGCCCGCTTCAGGAGTGTCCCGATCTGCTCCAATGCGGCGGCAGCTTCCTCCATCTCCGGCACTTGCGATGGTTTCAAGGCTTCCAGCTTGTTGTGAATATCAGCCCGCTCGGTGATGTATTCAGCCTGCTCAATGTCGCCCAGCTTGTAGAGTGTCTTTAACCGCTCAAGGCGATTCTCCAACCGGGTCTTCCTGGTCTCGTAGCTCTCGGTATCGCCGCGCTTCACCTGGCTGAGTTCCAATACGCGCTCACGCCAATCGACTGGCAGCCTGATTTGCGCCAGGTATTCCAGCACGGCTTGTTCCGCCTCCAACGCTGGGATCATCCTCCCAGAACATGATCTGTCGGCACGCTTCGGAGCACGGTAGTAGCGGCGATCCTGCCAGTTCGGTTGACCACGCAAGGGCTGCTCACACTGGGCACACAAGGCCAGCCGCGACAGTGGATACACCCGCTTATTCGACTTCTTACGGGGTGTACGGCTGCGACGCCTCGCACGCGCTTCCTGACATTTCTGGAATAACTCTTCTGAGATGAGGGCTTCATGCCTGCCCGGAAGCCATTCGCCTTTGTACTGCGTTTCGCCCAGATAGAAGCGGTTTTGCAGCATCGGGCGCACGGTGTCGTTCTCGAAGGGATTTTCGCCCCAGTTGCCGGTGGTGCGATAGCCTTCTTCGTTTAGCCCCACTGCCACATCATGATCGGAGACATTGCCAATGGAGTACATCTCGTAGGCGAGGATGACACCATATTTGTTCTTCAGGTGTGGAATGGCATCGCCTTCGGTCATGTGCGTCCAGCGCTCCATGTAATCCTCGATGAGACGAGTGTGCCGGATGTACGCTTCCTGGTCGATCTCACTCTTCTCAAACTGCTCACCGAAAGCCAGCAGCTCACACTTCAAAAACTTGAGTGTTGTGTAACCGAACGCCAGCGTCCCGTTCCAGAACCCGGCACGAGCGCGAGCGGCTTTGCCTTTGGCCGTTTCGCGGGCGCGGTTCTGGTTATCCCACTGCGCCAGCAGCGCAAACAGATGCAGCATGAACTCGCCTTGCGGTGTCGTAGTATCCACCCAGGGTTCGGAGACGGATACCAACCCGACGCCTGCTTTCTTCAACAAAGCGACGTTCTTAACGACATCGCTCAGACTCCGGCTGAAGCGATCCAGCTTATGCACGATGATGTAGTCGAACTGTCGAGCTTGTGCCTGCCGCATCATGCGCTGGAAGGCAGGTCGGGCATCCGTCTTGGCAGATCGCCCTGGCTCAAAGTGAATGTGCTGGGGCGCAATCGACCAGTTCCGCTGCTGCACCAGTGCCATGCACAGTTCGTGCTGAGCGTCCAGGCTCCAACCCTCGACCTGCTCTTCGTGCGAAACACGGGAATAAATTGCTGCTCTCATAACCATCCTTTCTGTTTAATCCGTTCGCTGAACCTACGTTCAGTAACGTGATTATGCGGGTAGACTGCTAGATAAGGCAACTACCCGGCAGTTTCTTCGGCGACCTCGGCGGTCTCGTCTTCTGGCTCAGCCTGCTCTCTAACCAGGCGGTTGAGCATGTCGGCCAGCAGTTGCAGGAAGGGCTGGGCCTCGTCGAAGCGCTCAAACTCATCTGATTGTGGTGTGTTCTTCGGTGCTGGCATCATCGCTCCTTATGATTGGCGTAATACTCGACAGCCTGCATCAGGAAATGACGCACGAGATGCGACGGCGAGACGTTCATCTGCTGGGCAAGCTGCTTAATCGCTTTGCGCTCGACCGATGTCAGCCGGACACTGAAGCTGTGTTCACGTTTCAACGGCGGTTCGGGTGGTTTGATCGGGCTACTCACTGCATCACCTCTCGCGCTACATGTGTACTCAGGCTATCACACCAGCACCCCGCAACCCCTGAAATACTCCGGTTTTCGCTTGGCAATCGTACAGTCTGGCAAAGCAGTATTTCAGCCTGCCGGTGTTGTGGGAAATTCTGAATGTCTATCACAGTTCATGACCTTTTGTTCTACGTTGATGCGCTCAGCATATCAAAACTGGATCGCCGAATAGCTGTAGAATTTCAGAATCGGAATGAAATTTTTCATCCGGGACTGGTAAAAATTCGGCTCTTCCGCAATTCGTGTAGAACTTCGCAGATCATATCAATTGGTGTTGTTGAAATGACCCGCGAAAAGGGCAACATTCATCAGGTTCCTCTCCACGAGGAACCAGATTCTACATAAAGCGATGTTGTTGGCGAACCTATGGAACGAGTTGAAAAAGAGGATTTTTTGAGGCAAAAGTTGCCAGAATCCAGGCTCAAACGATGTTTTCAAGTACGATTTTGAGTTCGCCAACAATATCAAAGCGCGGAAGAGCCAAAAATTCAGAAGCGAGGGCTTCATCAGGGGTAAAAGCAAAATGCTGGTTGTGCATCGGGTTTCACTCCATGTCTGACCGATGAAACCAGCATATCAAAGTGAGGCAGGCAAACCTGTGTAGGATTACAGTTTCAGCCCGTCAAAACTGACAGATGCCGAGTCAAAATTACAAAAAGCGCGGGAAAAGAGGACATTTTGAGGGGAATGTCGAGGATTGGGCTAGGGTGCTACATTCCCCAGCCAGCGGATGCTGAGAAACTGATCCTTCACAGCATTGAACAGGCGCTCATCAGCTGTCCAGAATTCACAGGATAAGCGCTGCGCCAATGCCAGATATTGCGCGTCATAGGCGCGAGGGCGATTGAATTCCTCAGCCAGCTCATACGCTGATTTCAACAGAGCGTCATCTTCATGAAATTCAACCGGCAAAAGCAAAAGCCGAGCCAGCATCCCGCGTCCCTGCTCATGCGTGATACGCTGCTGATAGACCACCTTACGCACCACAGCGGTGATTTCTGATCGAAACAAGCGGGGGGCTGCAAGAGGTGTTCCTGCCGCTTTCCATGCGGCCAAAATCTGGTTTGCCTGGGTATGCAGAGGTTCATCTGATAGACCAAAAGCGATGAGAATATTGGCATCAACAACGACGGTCATTCATCTTCACCGTCGCGGATGTCGCGCAGGATACCCACGACATCCATAGGAGGCAGCTTATCCCCATGACTGGCTCGTATCTCATCTCGCAAGGATTCAACACCGCGGAACCATGCATCGTAATCGAACGCCGATGCATCAGCCTGTCCCGTCAAATCTGTCTCCTGAACGATCAGTTCGCGCACGCGCTTCTGTGCGTCTTTGTCCAGTTGATGAAACTTCTCAATCACCTCGCGTTCGAGCGTACTCATCATGCACAATCTCCTTCATGGTTTACTTCCATTATACAATTTCTGGGAGCAACTGTTACTTTATTGTAGCGGGGGTGAACCATCTTAAGAGAGTTCGGCAGGCATCCAGCCAAACCCCGATGAGCTGGTTAAATCGTACCAATCTGGCAATCTCCTCACAATTGTTCCGTCTGTTTTGGCTATACCCACTTGACGACTGTTTCCTATAGGATTGCCCAAGAAAAAGAACCAATGCTCTGTAGGGTCCCAAAATACTTCTTCTATACCATAATCCAGTGATTCTATCCGGTATTCTTCTCGCTCAAGAATATCGACAATACATATTCCTCTACACTCAGAGTAATTAGGTAGGGCGATATACCCGTTTTCTGGGGAAATGAAGAAGTTGTGTACAGTTGAGCCGCTGGACAATAAGTTATTCACTACCCCCGTTGTGAAGTTGAAAACGGATATCGTTGGGACATCTAGCGATTGGGCATCGTAAAATGCCAGAACATCGTCGTTAAACCAATGCCATAAATTTCCAGATACAAATGTGTCTGGGTTAGATAAAATATCTATATCGTATATCTCTAACGGAGAAGCAGTAAAGGGATGTAGCTGCTGGTCAAAGTAAACGCCATGCCTCCCACCTTCAGCCCATACCGTAGAAGGGCAAAAGAAGCAGGAGTTCAAAAGCAGACGGGCTGATGGTGATAGATTTAGAATCATTTGGTCAGGAAGTGAAATCAGCGAAAGATTGTAGCTCCCCCTGGTGTAGTCACAGGTGTCATTTGAATAAACTATTGCATACTCACCTGATGTATCCCAATCGATGTGAATAAGATAATTATCTATAAAATCAAACTCATACTGTATAGTATCGGATAGATTTTCCAATATTAGGGCAGAGTTTGGAGCTATATAGGCAATTGTATCGTTGGTTGACCATTGGGGAACACAGAAGGCGGAGTTAGTTGCGTCCACTAAAGGATGAACAACCCGCCTCCATACCAAAGCTCCCTCCGTATCAAACACCTCCAAATTGGTTTCATCTCCTTGAACAGAATAAACTACCAGGTAGTCTCCAGAGGGAAGCCATTTCATCATTGATGAGCCATCGTGCTTCAGCCAAAGCTGAGGATTTTGTAACGTAGACCTCCACAAGTAGTATTCATAGCCACTTTCCTCAGCAGTATAGCGTTCGATGAGTAGCAGGTCATTAGTTGGTGACCATTGAAGACTTTCAACTCCTCTAAGTTGTTCAAGATTCAATCGTTGGTTCCCCGTTCGATCAACAATGTTAACTGTTGCTTGTTCAACCGGAAGTCGAGCGTTGTTTTGTACTGTCCATGCAAACCACATACCTGAGGGCGACCATCCTGGTCCCGAAATGTGGCAATAATCGTAGGCATAGCAGTCTTGGGGAATTGTAAATTCCGTTAATATTCGCTGCTCACTCCCATCACCTCGCTCAATCACGAAGGCGTTTTCTATAGTCGAATAATAATAAAGGAGCGGCGCATCCGATTTGCCACCTGCATGACCGATGGACATAACAATACACAGGTTGATGAAACATAGGGGTACTAGCCTTCTAGTCTGCTTGAACATAATGAATGAGCATCCCTGCCTTAAAGAATTACTATATTCCCGGATGTGGTTACCCTGAAGCCTGCACCGGCAAAGGAAAGCTCCGAAAGCATAAAGATGCTGCCAGGCACAGATATAAATTCCCAGTAGGTATGGTTGAATTCAGGTTGTGAGCAATAGAATGGAACAATTCGTCTTTGGCTTTTACCTGACCAATCTGCCACGTAAGGAATACCACTATAAACACCCCAGAACTCCTCTAAGGTTCTGGCATCAGCACCAATCACGTTATTTATCAAATGAATTGAACGAAGTGCTGGACTATCACACTTTAGTGCAGCTCCTTTGCCAACAACAATGTATCCATGCGTATTGCTTGCGCTAGGATTTTGAGGGTCTGAAGAGTTGATAAAGAGATAATCGCCTTGTTGGACTCCCGCTAGTTCATGTATTACTGATCGTAGTTTTGTTGGATTTACTACAGCTCTATTGGTGTTTGGATTGTCAACCACTTGATCGACATTAACCCGTATTAGGTTTGATGTTGATGTAGAGAAACCCCGAGGTCGTGCCTCAGATGAACCATACACATATCCAATGAGACGATTATCTGTTGCGGCATTATAGGAGTTGCGGTTATTGTGATTTTGCCACACACTATTGGCGTAAATTAGGCCAAACCTGACCGCCGCACGCCAGCCTCGATCAATTCCTAAATCCGAGTCATTATCATTTGGGCCCGCCTTCGTCATTGGGTAGCCACCTGCATAAAGTGCTAATGATATAAACATTGCAGAATATGCAGGAATTGGTGCGATAGGGTAAGAGGCGGCTCCACGTCTTGATAAATTCCACGCAGCACGAGCTGCATCTGAACGATTATAGTAGAAAGTGTTATAACCGTTGTTACATGCAATATAGGCCCTCGAATCATTGATATATTGCCGACATCCGCATGATAGTTCGCCACTTGAATCTACCCTATTTGGTGTATTCCCTTCCACCCAGGAGTACCCATTGAGACTCATGGGACGCTGCACTGTTCCCTCAAATGGATCAAGGCTCAGCCAGGTAGCCAGTCCAGGGTGAAGATGACGCGCTCGGTGATACTTCGTCTCATTTCCGCTGCGCCACTCGCCAGTGAAGGCCGGACCGATGATAGCATCATCCGGCACGCCATACTCGCTGTAGTTGATATTGGATAGTACCGAATTGTTGACATCCACATAGCCACGCACCGAGCCAAGCGCATCGGTCATCGAATATTGCCAATCGATGCTAT
>CAZQIY010000093.1:0-7152 GCA_964593565.1 uncultured Anaerolineaceae bacterium | reverse complement strand
TGGAGAAACCTTACTTTCGTCAAAGTCGAGACTGACGAAGGAATCAGCGGTGTGGGGGAGGCCCGCGTGCTCAACCGGACAGATGCCGTACTGGGGTATCTGAGCGAAGCGGCGCCGCGTTACATCATCGGCCATGATCCGTTCAACATCGAAAAGCTGGTGCAGCGCATGTATCGTGAGGATTTTGGGCGCGCTGGCGAGATTGTCATGACCACTATCGCCCTGATCGAGATTGCCTGCTGGGATATCATGGGCAAGGCGCTCAACCAGCCTGTGTACCGGCTGCTGGGGGGGAATGTTCGGGACAGGATCAAGGCGTATGCCAACGGCTGGTACACCGTAGAACGCACCCCGCAGGAATTCCACGCGGCTGCAAAGAAGGTGGTGGAAAAAGGCTATCGCGGCATGAAGTTCGATCCTTTCGGGGCGGGTTTTTATGAGCTTGACCGGGCCGAAAAGAATCATGTGATCGAGCTGGTGGAAGCGGTGCGCGATGCGGTGGGGCCGGATATGGATATCTTTATCGAGATGCACGGGCGTTTTAATCCCGCTACCGCCATTGAAATCGCGCGTGATCTGGCACCCTTCAAACCGAGCTGGATTGAGGAACCGGTGCCACCGGAGAATCTGGCAGCGCTCAAGAAGGTGAGTGACGCCGTGGCGCCGCTGGGAATTCCTGTTGCCACCGGGGAGCGCATCCACACGCTGTATGAATATCGCGAATTATTTGAGCTTCAGGCGGCGGATATTATCCAGCCGGATATTACGCATATGGGCGGGCTGATGAACACCAAGAAGCTGGCGGCGTGGGCAGAGGCTTATTATATGCTGATCGCGCCTCATAACGTCGGCGGGCCAGTGTCGACGGCGGCGGCACTGCATCTGGCGGCCTGTACCACCAATTTCAAGATTCAGGAGCATTTTAACGACTTCGCGGAGGCTTATGTCAAGGCGGCGGCGCCGGGCGTGCCAGAAGTCATTGATGGGTACTTTGGGCTGCCGCAGGGGCCAGGGCTGGGCGTGACGCTGGATGAAGCAGTGTGCGAGGCCAACCCCCGGCAGAAAGTTCACTTTAACCTGTTCGCGGATAACTGGCACAAGCGCGACGTGGTGACGCCGGAGAGCAGCTCATCATAAATGTACACAGCGGCTTCTGGGCTGAATGCCCAAGCAGAGGCTGCAGGATTTAGTCACAATTAGCACTTGCCGGATTTTGACGATTCGATAAACTCTTTTTCGGTGCAAATAAACAACAAAGGAACAACCGATGAGCCGAAAAATCCCCTTGCTCCTGCTGCTTTTGACACTCCTGGCGCTTCTGGCCCTGCCAGCGGCCGCACAGGATGAGGAATTAGTTTTTGGAGTGGTACTGGTCGGCCCCAGGAATGATGGTGGCTGGAGTCAGTCCCATTATGAAGCCGGACAGTATGTCGAGGAAAGAATGCCGGGCGCCACGATGCTGGCCTTCGAGAGCCTGAATGAAGCGGATTCGCCGGATGCCACGCTGATGGGTGTGGTGACGGATATGGTGGACGCAGGCGCACAGGTTATTTTTACAACTTCGGCTTCGTTCGAGCAGGATACGAACACGGTTGCAGAGGCTTTCCCGGATGTTGTGTTTATTAACATCACCGGCAGCAACGCGCTGGAAGAGGATGCGCCGCCGAATGTGGGCAACTTCAACGGCCTGATGGAAGCGCCGCGCATTATCGCTGGCTGCGCAGCCGCCCTGGCGACTGAAACCGGCAGCATCGGGTACCTGGGCGCGCTGATCGACCCTGAAACCCGCCGTCTGGCAGCGTCTTCTTACCTGGGTGCGCGTTACTGCTACGAAAATTACCGGGGCATGAACCCGGATGATCTGGCGTTTACCGTCACCTGGATCGGGTTCTGGTTCAATATCCCCGGTGTGACGCTGGACCCGACAGAAGTTTCAAACGAATTTTTTGATAATGGCGCTGATGTCATTATTTCCGGCATTGATACCACCGAGGCGATTCAGGTGGCAGGGCGGCGCGCGGCAGAAGGTGAGCGCGTGTTTGCAGTGCCGTATGGCAATATCAACGGCTGCAGCCAGGCCCCCGAAGCCTGCCTGGGTGCGGCTTACTACAACTGGGGCCCAGCCTACCTGAACACCCTTAATCAGGTCCAGAACGGCACCTGGGAGCAGGCCTGGGAATGGCTGCCACCAGACTGGGCAGACATCAACAGCCCGGATACCTCGATCATCGGTTTTGTGCGCGGCGAAGGCCTGCCGGAAGACATCACCGACGAACTGGATGCCTTCTATCAGGAACTGGCGGCATACTCGACTGACACAGCCAACGAAGACACCATCTTCCTGTGGCAGGGGCCGCTTAACCTGCAGGATGGTACCGAACTGGCTGCTGAAGGGGAGCCTGTGGAACTGCTCGATGTCTGGTTCCTGCCGCAGCTTCTGGAAGGCATGACCGGAGCAAGTGAATAGATAAAGGCAGCGATTGTTTATGGGGTGTCTGTGCAGACACCCCATTTCGTTTCATGCTGTTAACCTATGAACATTACGCTAAAGAACATCCACAAGCATTTTGGCAGCGTCCACGCCAATAACAACATCAACGCCACTTTTCACGAAGGACAGATTGTCGGCATTCTGGGTGAAAACGGCGCCGGAAAATCCACCCTGATGAAAATTCTGTCCGGTTACCAACCCGCAGACAGCGGGGAAGTCTGGATTGACGAGCAGCCTGTTCATTACAACGGACCGCAGGCCGCCATCGCGCAGGGCATCGGCATGTTACAGCAGGACCCGCTGGATGTAGGCGCGTTTACAGTCCTGGAAAATTTTCTGTACGGGCGTCGTGGCAGTTTTCTGCCCCGGTGGCGGCAGGCAGAACAGGAACTCATCGACTATACCCGGCGGTTCGGGTTCCAGCTTGACCCGAACACCCCCATTGAACACCTGAGCATTGCCCAGCGGCAGCAGTTGGAAATCGTACGACTGCTCGCGCTGGGGGTCAAAGCCCTGATTCTCGATGAACCTACCACAGGCATCTCTGCCGAACAGAAACAGATCCTGTTCGAGGCGCTGCGCCGGCTGGCCCATGAGGAAAAGCTGATCGTGCTGCTGGTATCGCACAAGCTGGAGGATGTCATCGACCTGTGCGATTCTGTGATGGTGCTGCGCGGCGGCCAGAACGTGGGCGGCATGGACATGCCGGATGTACGCAGCGCTGGCAGCGGCGTGATCAGCCAGACGAAGGCCCGGCTTGTTCAGATGATGTTTGGGCAGGAGATGCCGGCACAGCCGCGTCCGGCAGCCATGATCGGCGGGCCGGTGCTGGTGCTGGATCATCTGCATATCCGCGATAAGCGCCTCGATATGGTCGGCCTGAACCTGCATGTGCAGGCCGGGGAGGTGATCGGACTGGCGGGGCTGGATGGCAGCGGCCAGGAATTGTTCATGCGTGCGGCCTGCGGGCTGGCGCCGGTTCATAATGGCCGTGTTCTGGTAGACGACCGGGAGATGACCGGACAGCCATATCGTCGATTTTTGCGACGGGGCATCGTGTTTACGCCAGCAGGACGGCTGGAAGAAGGGCTGATTGCCGGGCTGACCCTGACGGAGCATATGGCGCTGGTGACGCATGGTACACGGGTGATCAACTGGGCAGAGGTCCGGCAGCGGACACAGGAGCGCATCAAACGTTATGATGTGCGCGGCCAGCCTACCGACTGCATCGAACAGCTGTCCGGCGGCAATCAGCAGCGTGTCCTGATGGGACTGCTGCCGGATTCGCCCCGGCTGCTGCTGCTGGAACAGCCAACACGTGGGCTGGATGTCGATTCGGCCCGGTGGATATGGCAGCAGCTTCTGGAGCGCAGACAGCACGGCACCGCGATTGTGTTCAGTTCGCCAGAGCTGGATGAACTGCTGGCGTACAGTGATCGAATCCTGGTATTCTATGCGGGCTATATCCATGAGGTGCCCAACACGGCTGCAACCAGTGTAGAGCAGTTGGGGCATCTCATCGGCGGGGAATTTGAGCGTTAGAGGGTCGTTGTGCACAATCAAAACCGAAGCTTACAGATTATATTCGCCATCCTGCCAGTGCTTGTTTCCCTGCTGATTGCAGCGCTTCTGGTGCTGTCTGTTGGGCGCAACCCGCTTGATGTGCTAACCAGCATCTGGGAGGGGGCCTTTCGCAACAGCCGGTCGTTTGCCAGCGTCATCAGCTTCTGGATTCCGCTGACGCTGGTGTGTGTCGGGCTGATTGTCACCTTTCGCGCCGGTTTGTGGAACATCGGCATCGAGGGGCAGATTCTGGCGGGGGCCATCTTTGCAAGCTGGGGCGCCCTGACCATTACACTGCCCGAATCGCTGGCCCCACTGATGATTGTCATTGAAATTGCCCTGGCAGCTGCCGGGGGGATGTTATGGGCGGCCATTGTTGGCGCGCTGAAGGTATGGCTGGGGGTCCATGAAATCTTTGGGGGCATGGCGCTCAATTCGCTGGCCAGCGTGTGGGCGATCTATCTGGTTTCCGGCCCCTGGTACCCGGAAGGTGGCAGCGCGCAGTCTTCAGAACCGTTTGCCAAGGCGGCCCTGCTGCCTGCCATGTCCGAAGACCTGCCGATCAGCCTGGTGGCACTGGCGCTGACGCTGGTGGCGCTTGTGACTGTGCCTGTGCTGCTCAACCGGACGCGCTGGGGCCTGCAGCTTAAGGCCACCGGCAGGAACCCACGCTCTGCGCTGCTGCTGGGCGTGCCGACGGCGCGCATTGCCATGAGTGCCTTTATTGTCTGCGGCATGCTGGCTGGGATTGCCGGCGCTTACCGGGTGCTGTTCACCTATGGCAGCTTTCGCCCGCTGGCCGCCGGGGGGATTGGCTTTCTGGGGCTGCTGGTGGTCCTGCTGGCGTCCATGCGCATTGTGTGGGTGGTCATCATTACGTTTGCCTTTGCCGCGATTCTGGCAGGCAGCACACGCCTGCGCGTTTCGATGCAGTTGGATGCTTCGCTGGCGGGGGTGCTTCAGGGCACACTGGTGCTCATGTTTCTGATCTTCAGCGGCCTGCGACAACGGCTTGAAGAACGTAATGCCAGCGCTGCCAGCAGCCCGCATGAACAGCCGCAGCCCACAACACCGGTAGAACACAGCAATGAGGTGGTTATCCAGTGAATGAAGAACTGCTCATCACCCTGAGCCGTATCGTAGCCAATGCCACCCCGCTGGTCATTGCCAGCCTTGGCGAGACCATTACCGAACGCGCCGGGGTGATTAATCTCTCGCTGGATGGCAGCATTATCCTGACGGCCATGGTCGGGTTTGTGGCCGCACTGGTGACTGAAAGCCTGCTTATTGGTGTGCTGGCGGCCATGATCGTTGGCGGGCTGATCGCTCTGATAATCGCGGTGGCGAATATCGAACTGCGGCAGGATCAGGTCGCGGTGGGTTTCGTACTGACGCTGCTGGCGGCGGACCTGGCGCAGTTTCTGGGGCAGGAGTATTCCCGCGTGCCCGGCCCACAGATCCCCCGCTGGCCGTTTCCGCTGCTTAATGAAATTCCGGTGGTTGGGCCGGTTTTCTTTAACCATAACATCCTGGTTTACCTGAGCTATGTGCTTGTGATCGGGGTGTGGTTCTGGCTGTTTCGCACACGCCCAGGGCTGGCGCATCGCTCTGTGGGTGAACGCCCGGAGGCGGCCTTTGCGCGCGGCACGCGGGTCAACCGGCTGCGCTATCTGTATACCATCCTGGGGGGCGCGCTGGTCGGGCTGGCCGGGGCCGCGTATTCGCTGCATTTCAAACCGGGATGGACCACACCGCCGGCCATGCGGGGGGATGGATGGATCGCGCTGGTGATCGTGATTTTTGGCGGCTGGCATCCGTTCCGGGTGGTGCTGGGGGCTTATCTGTTCGCGGCGCTGCGGGCGGTGTCCTCCGATATTCAGACCAATGGGCTGGTGCTGTTTGGCCAGACGATCCAGTTTAACTTTGTGCTGCTCAACGGCCTGCCCTGGATTTTGCTGATCCTGACGCTGGTGCTGGTCAGCAGCGGCACGATTGAGCGCCTGCTGCGGGTGATGCCGGGGCCGGTGCAGCGCCGTATGCGAACCTTTTTGCGTTCCGATCCACCCAGGGCCTTAGGGACACGATTTGACTCTGACTAGGGGACATCAGCGGCGGGGTCAGGTTCTTGTTCTGGCGCTGATCCTGCTGGCGGGGTTCTGGCTGCGGGCTGCGCTGCACGATTATCACGGGCTGGAAGGTGACGACGGTTACAGCCTGTCGCTGGCCCGGCTGGATACCTCCACGCTGCTGGAGGGGCTGAACAGGCTGGAACTGGATATTCACCCGCCTCTGCATTTTGTCGCGCTGCAAGGATGGATCGGGCTGGCGGGGGAAAGTCTGCTGTCCCTGCGCCTGATGAATATCCTGGCTGATGTGGTGATCGGGGCGCTGGTCATGCGTGCGGCCGGGCGTTTATTTTCCTGGCGGACGGCGGTCATGGGCGGCGTGTTATGGCTGGCGGCGCCCCTGCTGATCTCCAGCACCTATCTGATCCGCATGTATACACTGCTGGCGCTGTTCAGCACCGCTGGCGCGGCCTGCGTGATTGAGGCGCACCTTTCGCGGAAACGCCGCACACTCTGGGAGGCCGGGGCCGCCGCCGCCGGGCTGATGGCCGCCGGGACGCATATCGTCGGGGCGCTGGTGGCTGTCGTGCTGGCGCTGGCGGTGCTTGTGAGCTGGCTCATCCGGCGAGAGCGCCGTATCAGCGCGCTGGCGCCCGGACTGGCAGCATTTGCCGGGGCAGGGCTGTTGTATCTGCCTTATGCCAGCGCGGTATGGACGGTTTATCGCTCCGGGCGTTCGTTGGGGGCGGATATCAGTGAGGCGCATTTCACAGAGCCGGTCAGCGCACTGTTCGCCATTACAGCGACTCTGCTCAGCCATCGCGTGCTGGCAGGCGCCGCCGGGTTAATCCTGACGGTACTGCTGCTGGCGGGGTCCGTCTGGCTGGTGCGCCGCTGTGCCGGGCGGGTGCTGCCGCTGCTGGCGATTTTCTGGCTGGGGGTGGGCGGTATGGCGGCGCTGGCGTGGCTGGCTGGCTTTTACAAGACGCGCTATCTGGTGCCGTTTGCGCCGGTGCTGCTGATACTGGCGGC
>CAZQIY010000092.1:2730-8114 GCA_964593565.1 uncultured Anaerolineaceae bacterium | reverse complement strand
GCGCTGGCGGCGCATGTGCTGCCGGGGCCGCGCACCATTGATGATGCCTTTATCACTTTCCGCTACAGCCGCAATCTTGTCACGGGCGAGGGCTTTGTCTATAACCCCGGTGTGCGCACGTTGGGCACCACCACGCCGCTGTATACCCTGCTGATGGCGGGCATCAGCGCGCTGACCGGTGGGCAGGATTTCCCCTGGTACGCGCTGACGGTGGGCGCTGTGGCCGCTGCGGCCACGTCGGCGCTGCTGTTTTTGCTGCTGCATCGCATCACCGGCAGCCTGTGGGTGGGGGCGCTGGCGGGGGTGTTGTGGGGGCTGTCGCCTGTCAGTGTCACCTTTGCGGTGGGCGGCATGGAAACCGCCGTGAATATCCTGTGGCTGGTGGCCGCCGTCTACTGTTTCATGACGGATCGCCCGGTCTGGCTGGGGGTGTGTATAGGCCTGGGCTTTCTGACCCGCATTGATTCAGTGCTGTGGTCCGGGCCGCTGCTGCTGTACCAGCTTGGCGAAACCCTGCTGAACCACCGTGACCAACCGCTGCTGCGGCGCATCCCCTGGCGCACCTGGCTGGCGGGCCTGCTGGTGGTGACGCCCTGGCTGCTGTTCGCCTGGGCCTATTTTGGGTCGCCTGTGCCCAATTCGCTGTCTGCCAAGACTGTCGCCTATCAACTGCCGTCCGGCACGGCACTGACAGCCCTCATCCGGGCCTACATCGTGCCGTTTTCGGAATATCAACTGCTGGGCAGCGCCGGCACCATGCTGATGACAGTGATCTATTTAATCCTGATTCCTGTGGGCACGCGCTACATCGTCCGCCAGCATCCGCGCCTGCTGCCGTTCGCTCTGTATCCCTGGCTGTATCTGGTCGTGTTTTCGGTGGCGAATCCCCTGATCTTTCGCTGGTATACCGCGCCGCCGCTGCCCGCGCTGATGGTGATGATCCTTATCGGCGTCTGGCGTGTCGTGGCGGCGCTGCGTGCGCGGCAAGGCCTGCCAGCGACAGCCCTTGCCACCACGGTCTCGCTGCTGTGGATTCTTACCTCTGTAACCGGATGGACTCTGACACCCGATCATGGCCCACAGCGCCCCGCGCCGGATATGGCCTGGCACCAGATCGAACTGTATTACGAGCAGGTGGCCGCCCGCCTGCGCGATGAATTTGGCGTGACGGCGCAAACGCGGGTCGCATCGGCAGACATCGGCGCGATAGGCTACTTCAGCGGTGCGACGATCATTGATACTGTCGGGCTGGTGACGCCGGAACTGAGCGCCTATTACCCTGCGGACCCGGCCCTGATCGTGGAAGATCAGAATTATGCCATCCCGCCCCGGCTTATCTACGATACGGCCCCGCTATATCTGGTGACGATGGAGGCTTTTGTGCGGCTGGGCCTGGAAACGCAGGCAGATTTTCACGAACGCTACACGCTGGATTATGAAATCCCGACGGATTTTTATGGGACCGGGATGCGGCTGTACACCGCAGTAGACAATTAGCCTGTGCTGGCGGCCAGGGTGGTGTAAAGCGCGCTGAGCCGGGCCACCGTATTTTCGAGGGAATACTGCTGGCAGACTTCCCAACTGCGCTGGCCCATCGCCCGGGCTTCGTCCGGGTTTTGCAGCAGATAAAGCAGCTTTTCGGCCAGCAGTTCCGCCGATGCCGCCGTCACCAGCAGGCCGGTCTCGCCATCGCGGATGCCCTCCGCCATCAGGCCGACGGGTGTGCCCACCACCGGCACCCGCATCTTCATCGCTTCCAGAAAGGTGGTTGGCCCGCCTTCGGCAAAGGATGCCTGCGGAAAGGACGGAATCGCCATCACCTGCGAAATGCCGATCAGCGCCAGCACGTCGCCGCGGTAGCCGGTGAAGATCACCCGGTCCGCCACCCCGCACTGCTGCGCCATCTGCGCCAGCCGGTCATGATCCGGCCCGTCGCCCACCAGCAGCAGCCAGGCATCCGGCACGGCGGGCAGCAGCCGGGTGAAGGCTTCCAGCAGATACGTCACCCCTTTTTCTGGCGCCAGCCGCCCGACAAAACAGATCACCGGGGCATCCGGCCGCAGCCCAAATTCATCGCGGGTGGCCTGGAGCGCTTCCGGGCCGGGATGCTGAAAATCGCGCAGGCGGGTGCCGGGATGAAACACCTGCAGCAGCTCCGGCCTGATTTTGCGATCCTCAATCATGTACTGGCGCACCGTTTCGGAAACGGCGACGGCGCGGTGTGTGAGGGGGGACAGCAGCGCATCCGCCATGATCTGGTAGGCGGGCTGGCCGGGGAAAACCGCATGTTCGTGTACGATGTTGGGCGTGCCGGTCAGCAGGCTGGCGAGACGGCCAAAGGTGCTGGCCCCAAAGCCATGCAGATGCAGCACATGGGGGCGTTCCTGCCGGATAAGCCGGAGCAGGCTGAAGAGGGTGGTCGGGTCGAATTTGCCTTTGTTCAGATAGACAACTCTGAGACCTGCTTCCTGCACAATCGCATCGGACGCATCCGGGGCGCGCAGGCTGCATATCGTAAACTGAAACTGCGCCGGGTCAAATTCAGGAATCCAGTCCAGCACGGCGCGGGTGACGCCATGAATCGTGGCGCCGTCGATGCCCAGCTTATCCAGTACCTGAAGCACGTGCACTGGCGCTGAGGTCGCTGGGGTGGGCAGTAGATCGCTGCTGCTCATCATCACCTCCCTGGGGCCTGTTGGCGCAGTGGAGAAGCGCTCACCCCAGATTCTAGCGGTAAAAGCACATCAGCACACCTGGCTTGAAAATTATCGTGTTTCCGGGTGCCGCTGGAGCGTCGGGCATCAGCGGGCGACGAACCCTCGCGCCCTGAGGAATGCCTTCCTGAACAGGGCGATTTCCTGCTCATCCCAGAAGGACAGCAGCGTGAGGATGGCGACATAACTCACGAGCGAGAACGCCCCCAGCAGGATCAGCGAATCCATAAACAGATAAGCGATGACGCCCACGATGGCCGTTGCAACAAGGGGTTTGAGGATCAGCTTCAGATAGGGCAGCGGATAGCCAAGCCGGGTGACATAGATCGTGATCAGTGAAGCGAAGACCATCTCGGCAATCACGGTGGCGATGCCTGCCCCTGCCGCGCCCATGCGGGGGATCATCATCAGGTTGAGGACGACATTGAGGCCCAGAGCGACACAGGAAAAGTAAAACACCTGTATCTGACGATCAATCGCCGCCAGGAAATGACTGCCGATTTCATGAATAAAGGAGAAGTTCAGCACCATCAGCAGCACCTGTAACAGAATCACTGCACTGCGATACTGCTCGCCATAAATCAGGATGATGACATCCTCCGCCGCGATACTGCCCAGCAGCGTCAGCGGGATCGACACGGCCAGAGCATACTTAATGCCGCGTGTGTAATATTCAATCAGGCTGTCGCGCTGGTCATAAAAGCGGGCAAACGAGGGATACAGAATGCTCGACAGCACCAGCGGCACAAAGAACCAGCCATCCACCAGCCGGTAAGCCGCGTTGTACCAGCCGACTTCGGCATGGCTGCGCAGCAGGGACAGCAGCACGCTGTCGATGCGATACAGCAGCAGGACGACCGCACCAAACAGGATGAACGGGATGCCCTGCCGCACCAGCGACCCCCACAGCGCAAAATCAAACCGGAGCGAGGGCCGCACCACCGTGCGCGCCGTAATCACCAGCGCCATGATGCAGTCAAAAATGCGGATCACCAGAAAGACAATCGTCAGGCCGATGACGCCATAGCCCATCAGCAGGGCCGCCACCCCCAGCACCAGCAGCAGCACCCGTTCTGAAGTGACCAGCACGGTTTCCAGGTCGAAGCGGTCTGCGGTGCGGAACACATAGCGGAACACATAAAGCACGAACCGCAGAATCTCCGCCCCGGCCAGTATGTATACCACCAGCTTGACTTCGGCCGGTTCGTTAAGCAGGTTGATGATGATGGCCGACGCGACAAAGGTCACGCTGGAAAACACAATAACGAGCGAAAGGATATTGCCCAGGTATTTTTCCGCCAGCGAAGGATCGCGGGCGACGACGCGGGTATACACCAGCCGCAGGCCGCCATCCGCAATAAAGCCCACCACATTGACAAACGCCATCGCGAAGGAAAACACGCCGAACTTTTCATCACCGAGGATGCGCGCGCCGATGATGAGGAGCAGGAACAGCAAAAAGGCGCTGCCCTCCGAGAAGATAGAGAACAGAAACCTTGTGGACATCTTCTCTTGTTTCCGGATTCTTCCGGCCATAGTCAACCTCGATGTAATGTGTTCTTTGTTCGTTCGCGTTGTCATAAAAACGGTCTGAGCCTTACATCATCATAAGACTCAAACCGCATTTGTGCCTGTCTGCGGTGCCGCCAGCATTCAGGAAGCGACCGCCTCCGGGCTTTCAATTCTGATCTGGCTGGGGAAGGGATAGGCCTTGTCCGCCGCCCAGTGGAAGCTGTTCTCCCCTTCGCGATAGTCAAAGCCGGAGCGCAGCCAGAAATCAAGGCAGGGCTTGTTCTTCCTGGTGGGCAGATACACAGCATAGACTTCTTCCAGGCCCAGGCTGCGGGCATAATCCACCGCTGTCGCCACCATCGCTTCCTCGACCTTGCGGCCCATCACGCGGCAGCTCAGGATAAAGTCGATCACCTGCGCCTTGCTGCCCTGCACATCCACGCTCAGGATACCGGTCAGGCCCTGTTCGCCGAATTTATCCCCCACGCGGAACGTCCACAACTGGTGGCCTTCCTGCGCGGCCCAGTCGTGCAGTTCTGCTTCGGTCAGGCGGCGCGTGCTCAGGTTAAGCTGATTGGTCTTGTTGAGCAGTTGGGCCGTTCTGGCCAGATTGGCCTCGTTCAGCGGCTCGATCTTTACTTCCACCCCCAGAGTCGCCAGCCAGTCATCCAGCGATACGACCTGTTTCTTCAGTTCGGTGCGCTGGCGCTCTGTGACATACATGCGGGTGCGTTCGGCGTCTTCGGCGCTGAAGGTGGGGTTATCAAAACCGGGCAGGCTGAGCAGCGCCTGCGTGTAGAGCATCTTTTCCTGCGGCCAGTCCGGCACGAACACTTCCGGCAGCATCTCGCGCACGCGGGCGCGCTCTACCGGGTTATCATCGATAAACACGACGGATTGCAGGCCGAGGTTCAGTTCTTCGACCAGATCAATGATGTTCTGGGCCTTGTCGTTCCAGTTGATGCGCCAGCCGGCGAAATCATCCTTGCGCAGCACCATTTCCGGGTGACTTTCGATGGCTTCCAGCGCGACGGATTCCTCATTCTTGCTGACGATGCCCAGCACGATGCCGCGCCGCGTAAACGCCTTGAGCGTCTGCTGGAAGTGCACGAAGGATTCGCCCAGCGCGTCGTGGCCGCCCAGGGCCAGGTTTTCCCA
>CAZQIY010000092.1:0-2630 GCA_964593565.1 uncultured Anaerolineaceae bacterium | reverse complement strand
CGGACGTTCATCTGCATCAGGGCGCTGCTGATGCCCAGGCCGTGCCGCATATCCAGCATCCCCAGGCCTTTGTTATAGGTGGGCAGCACCCAGGTCGGCACAAAGGCGAACTTCACCCGGTCGGCCATCGCCAGAATCTGGGCGGCATAGACATCGACCTCAGCCAGCAGGTCATCCAGCGGCACCGTTTCATAATTCAGCAGGCGGTTGAAGTTCTCAATCACGCCCTGGGGCCGTGTCCAGACCAGCGCGAAATCGGGCGAACCCTGCCAGACCTCGTGCTGCGGGTTCATAAGGATCTGCGCGACCTGACCGAACGGCGCGACCTGAACCTCAGCTTCCGGCCCGCGTTCGTCATTGTTGATATACCCCGCGAAGTTTTCTACATTAAAATCCGAGATCGCTACGCCAGTATATTTGCTCATGTTCGCTGCTCCACGCTCAGACCAGAGACGCTACGTAATCGACCAGGGTGTTGACGGTGCGATACGGGTTGTTTTCGCGGGCCATGGCGGCTTCATCCGCCAGGTTGACAGTGACGCCAAAATCCTCTTCCAGCAGTTCCTCTACCAGCACGATGAAGTTGACAATGCCCATCGAATCCAGCCCGCCGGATTTGCTGTACAGCACGGTTTCCGGCGCTTTTTCCAGGCGCTTGTCCTTCGACATCTGCATGTTGACTTCGTCGATGGCCCGGTAAATGGTTTGTTCGATTTTGCCTTTATCTGCCATGTGTTTACCTTCTATTCCCCTGTCTCATCGCCTTTTTGGCGCGGCAGCATGACCAGCCGCTGATGAGGTACGACCACTGTGTGCGCTGGCACATCTTCTCTGATGACCGCGCCCGCGCCAATCACGCTGCCGCGTCCAATATGCACGCCATCCTGGATAATCGCTCCTGCGCCAACCCATACATCATCCTCCACCACCACAGGCCCTTTGGTATACAGGCCCTGTTCCATCATGGGTGTGTCCAGGTCTTCCATGCGATAACGCCCGCCGCCGATATAGCTCTGTCCGGCGAGCATCACATGCTGACCAAATTCGATGCCGCCGGCCGAACTGAACTGGCACTGGCTGCCGATGACGCAGTGATCGCCAATGCGGATCGGGCCGGTCTTGGCCTGAATAATGGTCGAACGAGCGACCAGCACATCGCTGCCAATATGGACGCCGGCCTCGCCCGCGCCTTTGGCATCCAGAAAACAGTCGTCATCAACAGCGACCCGGTCCCCGATCCAGATATTGCCGGGGTGCCGCAGCGTGATATTGCGCCCCCAGGCCACGCCAGAACCGACATGCTTAAACAGGCCGGGGTAAAACTGCTTGCGCAGAAACAACCCCAGCGCGCCGGGCAGCGGGCCGAACAGCATCGTCAGCAGTTCGTATTTCGCCATGTAGCCCAGGCTGTCTGAACCGAGGAAAAATGTCTGATACTTCTTCAGCGCGGACTGTTCCTCGCTGCTCAGTTTTCGGATCACCGAATCTTTTTCGATGGAACGTTCCTGCTCGAATGAGGCCATAGAATTCTCCTGATACTTACATCCAGCCCTGCTGCTGATACCAGTGGATCGTGCGGCGCAGCGCCTCGCGCAGCGAGACTTTGGGCTGGTAGCCAAGCATACTTTTGGCCTTGTCGATGGAAAAGGCCCGGTTGTTCTGAAAAAAGCTGACGCGGCGCCGGTGCAGCGGCGGTTCGACCCCCAGCGGCACAAACACCGCTTCGCACAGGCTGGCCGCCCACAGCACCGGGGTGAGGGGAACACGAATGCGCGGCGGCTGGACCCCCAGTTCATCCGCGATGGTGCTTACCAGTTCGTTGAGCGTGACGTATTCCTCGCTGCCGAGGATAAACACCTCGCCCACCGCGTTTTCATGGTCGCGGCACAGCAGAAATCCATCCACCACGTCGTCAATATAGGCGGGCTGGAAGTAGGCCTGCCCCTTGCCCACGATGACGAACGTGCCTTTTTTGATGCCCTTAAAGAGCTTCAGCATGCGGCGGTCCCCCGGCCCCATCATCGAGATAGGCCGCACCACGCTGATCGGCAGTCCGGTTTCCCGGTAAAAATCCCACACCTTCTGCTCCGCGATCAGCTTGGTTTCCTGGTACAGATCGCCGGGATTGAAGGCGGTTTGCTCATTGGCCGGGATTTCCAGCACAGAGCCATGCACGCCGATGGTGCTGCAATGCACCAGCCGCCTGACGTTGTGTTTGTGGGCCGCCTGCAGGACATTGACCGTGCCATCCACATTGATGGCGTGGGCTTCGTGTTTATCTGAGCCGCCTTTGCGGAAGTTCGATACCAGGTGAAATACTGTATCGACCCCCTCCATCGCCTGATCCACCGCCTGTGGGTCGCGGATATCGCCCCACACGACATGATCCTCGCCATTGGCCGAAGCCTGCCCGGCGGGCGGACGCGCCAGAACGCGCACATCCTCCCCCTGGGCCTGCAGGCGGGCGACCAGATGCGCGCCGAGAAAGCCTTTACCACCTGTAATCAGTGTTATTCCCATGAACAAAACCTGCTTTGATGTATGCTGCTGTTTCGCCTACGACTATGGGCGCAATTACTTACTCATTCCTAAAGACGGATAGATTTTATCCTAACAACAGGATGCATGAG
>CAZQIY010000091.1:0-8664 GCA_964593565.1 uncultured Anaerolineaceae bacterium | reverse complement strand
CGAATGCGGTATAGTAATGAAAAATATGTTCTGGATTTTTTCAGAATCATGAGCCGCTATCACCGTTATAATCGCCGGTATCGCGATTTAAAGGAACAGATCAAACAGCGCAGCCTGCACCATGCTCCGCCTCAGCCCAACGACGCACTGGGGCAGGCCCTGGATGATGTCAACGCCTGGGGATTTCTGGACGACCAGCAGCAGGCCCAGCACCGCGCCATTAGCTGCTTTGGGCCGGGGGTGTTCCGGGGTTATCTGCCGGTGGCGTGGGTGGGGGTGGCGCTGTGGCACAAGCCGCGCGGCTACTACTTCTACGACACGCTGGGGATGATCGGCATCTGGGCGCTGCGGGCCGAACCCGACGCGGTGGATATTGTGCTGGGCACGCGCACGCTCGCCTACAAGCTCCCCTTCTTCAACCCTGAATCATATTACCGCCGCATCCAGCAGGAATTCCGCACCTTTTACCAGGACAACGGCGCACCGCCGGCCCCGGAGGAGCGCCGCCTGACCGTGCGCTATGATCCGGCGCAGCGGCTGGACATCCGGCGCGCGATTGAAGATGAGCTGATCCTGTGGGCCGCGCAGCAGAACGCCCCTGCTGGCTGGTGACCGGTCCGCTGGCCACCGCCTAAAAATCGAGGTTGCCGTCGCCGTCCTCATCCAGCATGCCGCCGAAAATTTCATCCTCGTTGCGCGTATCGCGCCGTTTGCGCCGCCGCAAACGTTCCGGTTTGGGCGCGGGTGGCAGATCAGCCTGCACGGAAGGCCCGCTGCCATCGACGCGGCGGAAATCCTGGTCGCGTTCGCGGCCCGGCGTGCCCCCGGTCACCCGGCGATAGCGGCCATCGCGCATGATGCGGCCAGAAATGGGCGTGCTGGTGTTCACGCCAAAGCGGTTTGAATCGATATGCTGTGCCTCAATCGTGACCTTGCCGGCGGGCGGTGGCTCGTTACGATGCCGCGCCAGCGCCGCTTCAAAATCCAGTGGTTCCGGCGGCTTTCTCAGCCTGGCCCGGCGCGACCCGGTGCGCGAGGAGGTTCTGGGCGCGGGTTCATCGCTTTCAAAGATGCCTCCGGCGTTGTTGACCATATCCAGCAGGCCGGGAATCAGCGACCGGAACACGGTAAAGCCCAGCACCAGCAGAACAAGGCCGATCACCAGAACAGCACCACAGACCCCCAGCACTAACAGTAAGACATCGTTCATCATCAACCTCGTACAATCAGTACATCAGTTCGATTCGTCTCCATTGTAGCACTTTTCGTACAGTCTGTCGGAGAAATCCTTCACAAATTGGTGAACCCTGGTCTACCGCCTTTTTCACAAAGTCCGGCATCATAGGCATGTTGTCTTTTACCAAAGAGACACAGACAACAGAGTAAGGAGTGCCTACATGCGCAGTTTCGTTTCCCAGAGTGTCAAGAATATGCGTCCTTCCGGTATTCGCCGCTATTTCGACATCGCCGCCACCATGGATGACGTCATCAGCCTGGGAATCGGAGAGCCGGATTTTGCCACCCCGGCCCATATCGCTGCCAGAGGCATGGCCTGCCTGCAGAACGGCCACACCCATTACACCTCTAATGCCGGCCTGTACGAACTGCGCGAAGCCATCGCCCAGTATGTCCAGCGGCTGTACGGCCTGCGCTATGACCCTGTGGATCAGATTCTGGTCACGGTGGGCGTCAGCGAGGCGATGTTCCTGGCGCTCAAGGCCATCCTCAACCCCGGCGAGGAAGTGCTGGTGGTGGAACCCTGTTTCGTCGCCAACGCCGCCGCTGTGGAAATGGCGGGGGGCGTGCCGGTGATGGTGGATACTTACGTCGAGGATGGTTTTCAGGTGACCGGGGCCAGTCTGGAAGCGAAGATCACCCCGCGCACCAAGGCGATCCTCATCAGCTACCCAAACAACCCCACGGGGGCGGTCCTTTCCCGCCAGAACCTGCTGGAGATTGCGGCGGTAGCGGAAAAATATGATCTGGTCGTGATTTCCGACGAGATTTACGAGCGGCTGGTTTACACTGGCGAGCATGTCTGTTTCGCCAGCCTGCCCGGCATGGCCGAACGCACCATTATCATGAGCGGCATGAGCAAGACCTTTGCCATGACTGGCTGGCGCATCGGGTATGTGCTGGCTCCGCCGGAACTGCTGGATGCCATGCGCAAGCTGCACCAGTACCTCATCATGTCTGCGCCCACGATGGGCCAGGAAGCCGCCCTGGAAGCCCTGCTGCATGGCGAGGCCGCGGTGTACAGCATGCGAACAGAATATGACCGGCGGCGGCGGCTGATCGTGGATGGCTTCAACCACATGGGGCTGACCTGCTTTGAACCCGGCGGCGCGTTCTATGCCTTCCCGGATATTCGCATGACCGGGATGTCGTCTGCGGAATTCTGCGAGCGTCTGCTGCTGGAAGAACGGGTGGCGGTGGTGCCCGGCGACGCCTTTGGCCGCAGCGGGCAGGGCTTCATCCGCGCCAGCTATGCCACCAGCTACGAGAACATCCAGACCGCGCTGGAACGGATGGCGCGCTTTGTCCAGCGGCATGCTATGCCCGCTGCTGCGCAGGCATCGGTATAAGCGGCGCTGTAATTAGGGCCGCCAGACCGGATAGCGGGCGGGCAGGCTGGAAAGCTGCTCCACCTGTCCGCTGACCACATCCACCATGAACAGGCCGGGGCGGCTGCGCGATGCATAAACAAGGGCGCGGCTGTCCGGCGACCACATAGCCCATTGTTCAGAGTAGGTATAAAAGACATCGCTTACCAGCCGGCGCGGCTGGTGGTCCTGCTGCACATCCAGCAGGTAAATTGAATCGGACTCATCCTGCGGCATCTGCCCCACAAAAGCCACATAACGGCCATCCGGCGACCAGTGCGGCATCCCCTGAAAGCGAAACCCGGGATACGCCAGCACCGCCGGGCAGTCATCTGTGCCCATACAGGCCGTCGCCATCGTGTAGATGAACTGAGTCTCCCCCCGGATATGATCGACAAAGGCAAGCTGGCTGCCATCTGGCGACCACACGGCGCGGCGGTGGTGGCTTGGCTCGTCGGTGATGCGCTGCAGGCCGCTGCCATCGGCGTTCATCAGGAACAGGTTATGCTCTCGCGTAGACGTAAACACAATCTGCGTGCCATCCGGCGAGAAGGCCGGCAGAACGCCCTCATGTGTGGTGAGCCGGGTCAGGCTGCCGCCGTCCGGCGCGATGGTGTGGATTTCAAAGTCGCTGCCGGTCTTGCTGTAAAACAGCAGCCGTGTGCCATCCGCCGACCAGATGGGGTGGCGATCATCGGCTGCGGAACGGGTGATGTTGGTGGTGCGGAGGGTGCGGTAATCGAAGATGTGGATGTCGCTGGGCATGCCGATGGTAGCATAGGCGATGCGCGTGCCATCCGGCGACCATTCCAGCACCAGCGGCACCCGCCAGCCATAACGCGCCACCGGATGCACCGCCCGCGTGCGCATATCCAGCAGCATGATCTGCCATTCGGCCTGCGTGCGGGTTGCGACAGAAAAGGCCAGCATCCCGGCAGGGGGCAGCGCCTGTCCCACCGCAACGGCCAGCGGGGTCAGCCCCGCGAACAACACCAGCAGCAGCAGCACAGGACCCAGCAGCACAGAGGCAAAAGGCTGGCGCACAGACATCAGCCAGATACAGGTCACCAACAGATGTACGTTATTATACCGGGTTTCGGGCAAACACCTGCACTGGCCCGGCGGCGCTGACCTCGACGCGCTGATCCGGCGTGAAAACCTGCTCTGAATCTGCGCGGGCGACCAGCAGCGTGCCATCCGCCAGCGCCACGCCAATACGCTGATCGTGGCCGTAAAATTCGCGCCAGACGATCCGGGCACTGCCTTCCGGCGCATCCCGCAGACGCAGCGCCTCCGGGCGGATAAGCACATCCACCGGGCCATGCGCCTGATCGGCCAGCGGCATAGTCCCCAGCGGGCAGTCCACATGAGCGCCGCCCGCCTCGCCCGGCAGGAAGTTGGCCTCGCCTACAAAGGCCGCTACCGCCTTGCTGACCGGACGCCGGTAAAGCTGCTGCGGCTCCGCCACCTGCACCACGCGCCCCGCCAGCATGATCGCCACTTCATCGGCCAGGCTGAGCGCTTCTTCCTGATCGTGGGTGACAAAGACCGCCGTCGTGCCGGCTTCGCGCAGGATGGCGCGCACATCGGCCCGCACCTGCGCCCGCAGCGCCGTATCCAGATTCGAGAATGGCTCATCCAGCAGCAGCACATCCGGCTCCGGGGCCAGCGCCCGCGCCAGCGCCACCCGCTGCTGCTGCCCGCCGGAAAGTTCATGGGGCATGCGCGCCCCGGCCCCCGCCAGCCCGATCAGGTCCAGCAGGCGGTTGACTCGCTGCTGTTTGCTGTGGCGGTCTGTGCGCAGGCCAAAGGCGATGTTATCCGCGATATTCAGGTGCGGGAACAGGGCGTAATCCTGAAACACCATCCCGACGCGGCGGGCTTCCGGCTCTGCAAAAACGCCGTTCCCGGCCACAAGCTGGCCGTTGATGCGAATCTCGCCGCTGTCGGGCGTCTCGAACCCGGCAATCAGCCGCAGCGCTGTTGTTTTGCCACAGCCGCTGGGGCCAAGCAGCGCGACCAACTGGCCCGGACGCACCGCCAGATGAAAATCTTCCAGCGCGACGATGGGGCCAAAGGTTTTACGAAGATGCGTACACTGAAGGGTATAGGTCATAAGCATCCATACCGCGCCCAGGGGCAGCCTGCGCACGGCGAATCGTTACATTATAAAAACGCAGTATCGGCTAAAGCCAGCGAAAACCCACCACCGCCATTGTAACAGCCAGCAGGCCAAAAACAATCTCCTGCACACCGATATGCTTAGGCAGGGCCGGGCGACGAAAGCGCGACAGACCGTAGGCCGCCCGCAGCAGCAGGATCACCGCCGCGATCACCGACAGCCAGGGGACAAGTCCGCTGCTCGCCAGCGCCAGCAGGGCCAGCACCGCCAGCACATGCAGCGCCACTGAGGGAACGGCGTTGATCGCGTGGCCTTTTTCCAGCCGCAGACGGGCGCGCACATAAAACACCGTCGGCACGCCCCGGCTGATGATAATGGCGGACAGGGCCAGCGCCGGCACCAGCGCCCAGCCGCCGGCCATAGCGATGCTGGCGGCAATGGCAGACAGCGCCACCGGCCCCACCACCTCCGGCAGAAGGTTGCGACTGTCGTGGCGCAGGTCAAAGGCAAGCTGCACCAGCACCAGCGGCGCCGCCAGCAGCAGCGGAATCAGAAATTCCGTGCCCGGCGCGGTCAGCAGGGCGGCCCCAAACCCCAGCGCCGCCATCACGCCATAGGCCAGCGCGAAGGATTCCGCCTGGCGCGTGCGCTGGTAACGCCGCCCCCGCCGCCGGTCGCTCCACAAGATTTTAAGCGGCTGGCGCAATAAAAACACGCCAAAGGACCCCAGCGCCAGCCACGCCCCGGTCAGGGAAGGGGCCACCAGCAGGCCCAGCAGCACCGGCTCCAGCCAGAAATTCCAGCTTCCATGCTCTGGCGGCAGGGCCACCGCCCGCCACTGGCGTTTTTTCAGATTTTCAGGATTTGCAGCAGTACGGCCAGACACCAGGCTTTGACTCGACGGGAACGATGAATCACGGGTTGAAGCAGCGGGTTCACCAGCGGGTTAAAGCCGCCTGCTGGCTGCTGGTCGCGCCACAGGATGACCGCCAGCCCGACTGCGGAGAAGATCATCAGCAGCAGCCCGGGCTGCCCGATGAGGACGAACATGGCTTCGGTATGCACGGTCCAGATGCGCGTCGCCAGGGTGCGCAGGCCAATCGGCGCCAGTACCAGCGTCGTGGGCAGTTCCTTCATCACGCTGAGGAACACCAGCGCCGCCCCCGCCAGAATGCCAGCCCGCGCCAGCGGCACCGTCACCCGCAGCGCCACCTGCCAGGGACGCAGCCCCAGACAGCGCGCCGCTTCTTCCAGCCGGGGGTTGATCTGCGTCAGGGCGCTGCGCGTGGCCCCCAGGCTGAGCGGCAGAAAGCGCATGGCATAGCCCATAATGAGCACCGGCATGGTCTGGTACCACGCAGGCAGATAATTGGCCGCGAAGAACACCAGCGCCAGCGCGATGACAATGCCCGGCAGCACGTTGCCGGTATACGACAGCCCCACCAGCCAGCGGCTGAGCCGTGAGCGCGAACGGGCCGCCATCAGCCCCATGGGCAGGGCCAGCAGCGCCACCACCACCGCCGCCACCGCGCTGACAGAAACCGTCGTGGTGGTCAGTTCCTGCATATCCACCGGCAGGTTATCCGCCACCATGACGCGCCCCGTCAGCCACGAGACCAGCACAAACAGCGGCACCAGCACCCCGATGCTGACCAGCCCGCCGCAGAACATCAGCGCTGGCCAGCGCCAGCGCCCCAGGCGCACTGTCTTAAGCTGGCGGCGGGTGCCCGTGCCAATGCGATAATTGCGATTGTGCGCCGCTGCGCGCCGTTCCAGATAGATCAGCACCAGCGTGAGCACGATCAGCACCAGCGCCAGCAGCGCCGCCCGTTCGCGATTGAACGAGCTGGTATATTGCAGGTAGATGGCGCGGGTGAAGGCGTTATAGCGCATGATGGCTACCGCGCCGAAATCGCTGAGAGTGTACAGCGCCGTGACCAGCGCCCCCGCCGCCAGCGCAGGCCGTAACTGCGGCAGAGTCACGCGGCGGAACACCTGCCAGCGGTTGAGTCCCATGCTGCGGGCGGCTTCTTCCAGCGCCGGGTCGGCGTTTAACAGCGCGGCGCGCACCGGCAGCACCACAAACGGATAGGTAATCAGCGTGATCGACAGCCACGCCCCAAACCAGCCGCGAATATCCGGCAGGCGATCCAGCCCGACCAGCACCTCCAGCCAGCCTTGCAGCATCCCCTTTGGCCCGAACATCGCCACATAGGTCACCGCGCCCAGATACGAGGGAATCACCATCGTCAGCAGGCCCAGCACCAGCCACACCCGGCGATACGGCAGGTCGGTACGCGCCGTCAGCCACGCCAGCGGCACGCCGATCAGCACGGCGGCGGCTGTCACGGTGATGACCAGCACCAGGCTGTTGTACACAATCTGCACTGTGCGTTCGCGCAGCAGGTAATCGAGTCCCTCCTGCCCGGCGCCAGCAGCCCGCAGCAGCAGATACGCCAGCGGCAGCAGCATCAGCAGCGCCACGCCCACGCCAAACAGATGCAGCAGCGAGGGGCGGCGCAGCCGGGGCAGAAAACGCAGCGGCCCGGCGTCGAGGTCGGGCGAGGGTGCGGTGACGATGGGTGCGGCTTTTTGCATAACAATCTCTGTTCCGTCGTAATCCGTTACGTTGCGCACAGGGGCACAGCCAGCCATGCCCCTGTGTTGTTTGCTGATTAGGTCAGCGCGGCTTATTCATCCAGCGCGCCGCTGTCTTCGATCATTTCCAGCGTGGCCTGCAAATCATCCAGGTCGCTCAGGTCGATGGCAGGCACCTGCACCTCATCCAGCGGGACCAGGTCCACGCTGGGCGCCGCCCCCGCCACCAGCGGATATTCATAGGTTTCGGTGGCGAAGTAGGTCTGCGCATCGCTGCCCAGCAGGTACAGGATCAGCCGCTGGGCCAGGCCGGGCTGATCGCTGGTGCTCAGCACACCCGCCCCGGCGATATTCACCAGCGCGCCGATATCGCCGCCGGGGAAATGATAGTTGGTCGTGGTGATGCCGGGGTCTTCGGCAAGGAAGCGGTACAGGTAATAATGATTCACCAGCCCCACCGGAATCTCGCCGTTGATGACCGCCTCGACCACCTGCGAATTGCCGCTGAAGGCCAGCGGTTCGTTGGCGACCATGCCCGCCAGCCATTCCTGCGCGGCCTCATCGCCCAGCAGCACGCGCATCGCCGTAATGTGCGACTGGAACGAAGCGTTGGTCGGCGCCCAGCCCACCTGACCGCGCCACTGCTCGCCCGTCAGGTCCAGCATCGACTGCGGCAGTTCCAGCCCCGCCGCTGCCAGCGCTTCCGGGTTATAGACCAGCACGCGGGCACGGGCGCTAAGGCCGACCCACAGGTTATCCGGCGATTTATAGGCGGCGTTATCCACCCGTTCCATCACATCGTTGGGCAGAGCCGCCAGCAGCCCCGCCTTTGCCAGCGCGCCCAGCGCCCCGGCATCCTGCGCGATGAATACATCCGCCGGGCTGTTCTGGCCTTCTTCCAGAATCTGGTTGGCGACTTCTGCCGTACCACCATAGACCACCTGCACCTGAATGCCGGTATCTTCGGTAAACTGCGCCAGAATCGGCCCGATCAGGCTTTCGCTGCGGCCAGAATAGACCGTCAGCACCTCATCCTGCGCCGCCGCCGGGACCAGTGCCACCCCCAGCAGCACCAGCACCACCATGACTGTACTCAGAAAACGCATGGAACCTCCTTGCGTAAAAGCGGAATCCGGCTTAGGATTCCAGTAGGATACACAGTTTCAGCGTCGGGGTTTTGGATGGCCGTCCAGATAAACCCGGCGCTGAACTGTTTTTATTGTGCCAGCCCCGCCCGCAGATTTCCACGCTTGTGGTAAATTTCCCAATTCTGCCCCTGTTAACCCGAAATTCCATTCTCGTGCGCATGGGGTTTGCATGGGGTTAAATTCTGTTTTTCAT
>CAZQIY010000090.1:0-9012 GCA_964593565.1 uncultured Anaerolineaceae bacterium | reverse complement strand
GTTGGCGGGCAGACCGCGCTCAACCTGGCGCTGGCACTGCGCGAACGTGGCATCCTCGATAAGTACGGCATCGAACTGATCGGCGCGTCGATTACCAGCATTGAACTGGCGGAAGACCGGCAGTTGTTCAAGGACGCCATGACCGAAATCGGGTTGAAATCACCGCAGAGCGAAGTGGTCAATTCTGTGGAAGATGCGCTTAAGGTCGCGGAGAAGCTGGGCTATCCGGTGCTGGTGCGGCCCTCGTTTACGCTGGGAGGGTCTGGCGGGGGCGTGGCCTATGACGAAGATGAACTGCGCACTGTGGCAGAACGCGGCCTGAAGCTGAGTCCAATTCACGAAATTCTGGTCGATCTGAGCCTGCTGGGCTGGAAAGAATATGAACTGGAAGTGATGCGCGACGCCAGCGGCAATTTTGTCGTGGTGTGTTCGATTGAAAATATCGACCCGATGGGCGTGCATACCGGCGACAGCATCACCGTGGCTCCGGCCCAGACCCTGACCGACAAGGAAATGCAGCGGCTGCGCAATATGTCGCGGGCCGTGCTGGATCGTGTCGGGCTGGCCACCGGCGGCGCCAACGTGCAGTTCGCCATCAACCCGGATGATGGCGATGTATATGTGATCGAGATGAATCCGCGTGTATCGCGTTCGTCGGCGCTGGCCAGCAAGGCCACCGGCTTTCCCATTGCCAAGATCGCGGCGCTGCTGGCGGTAGGGTTCCGGCTGGATGAGATTCCCAACGACATCACCCGCGTGACCCCCGCCAGCTTTGAACCATCGCTGGATTACATCGTGATCAAAATCCCGCGCTGGAACTTCGAGAAGTTCGGCGGGGTAGATAAGGTGCTGGGGCCGCAGATGAAAGCCGTAGGGGAGGTGATGGCGATTGGCCGCACTTTCCCGGAGGCACTGCAAAAGGGGTTGCGGGCGCTTGATATTGGGGTGATGGGTTTCGGCACAAAAATGGAGGATGTCCCGGCGGAAGCGCTGCGTGTGCCCACTGCTCAGCGGCTGTTCCAGGTGGCGGCGGCCATGTATAAGGATACCCCGGCAGATGAGATCGTCCGCAACACCGGCTTTGATCCCTGGTTTGTGCGCCAGATGATCGATACCATGCGCATCCAGCAGACCATCATTCATAAAAAACTGACCCTGGACCGGCTGGATAAGGCCGACTTCCTCAAGCTGAAGCGGTACGGCTTCAGCGATGCGCATGTGGCGCAGCTTCTGGGTGTGGATGAAGTGGCTGTCCGGCAGCACCGCCAGGCGCTGGGCGTCACGCCCAATTATTACCGGGTGGATACGTGCGCGGCGGAATTTGAGGCGCATACCCCCTATCTGTATTCGACCTACGAAGAAGACGACGAAACCCAGCCCTCAGATCAGCAAAAGGTGATTGTGCTGGGCGGCGGCCCGAACCGCATCGGGCAGGGCATAGAATTCGATTACTGCTGTGTGCATGCCTGTTTTGCGCTGCGGCAGATGGGGTATGAGGCCATCATGGTCAACTGCAACCCGGAGACCGTCAGCACGGATTACGACACGGCGGACCGGCTCTACTTCGAGCCGCTGACGGCTGAAGATGTGCTGAACATCATCGACAGAGAGCAGCCGGATGGCGTGCTGGTGCAGTTCGGCGGGCAGACTCCGCTCAACATTGCCAAGGCGCTGGCGGATGCTGGCGCGCCCATCTGGGGCACATCTGTCGAAACTATTGACCTGGCGGAAGATCGCGAACGCTTCAACGCGCTGATGCGCACGCTGGATATTCACCAGCCAGACGGCGCCACTACCCTCAGCCGGGAGGAAGCACTGGCCGCAGCCAATCAGATCGGCTACCCGGTGCTGGTGCGGCCCAGTTATGTGCTGGGCGGGCGCGGCATGGCCATTATCTTTGACGATGACAGCCTGCGCCAGTGGCTTGATGAGCATGTGGAATGGTCAGGCCATCCGGTGCTGATCGACAAATTCCTGGACGATGCGTTTGAAGTGGATGTCGATGCCCTGTGCGATGGTGAACACGTCACCATCGGCGGCATCATGCAGCACATCGAGGAAGCCGGGGTCCACAGCGGCGATTCTGCCTGTGTGCTGCCGCCCTACAAGATCAGCATGTATCATATCGAAATTATCCGCGAACACACGCGGCGCATCGGGCTGGCGCTGGGCGTTAAGGGGCTGTTTAACATCCAGTTTGCCATTAAGGACGACGTGGTTTATGTGCTGGAAGTGAACCCGCGTGCCAGCCGCACGGTGCCGTTTGTCAGTAAGGCCACCGGGCACCCGCTGGCCAGTTATGCCGCCCGGATCGCTGCCGGAAAGACCCTGGCTGACCTGAACTTCCTCGAAGAACCGCGTGTCGATGGCTTCTTCGTCAAGGAGGCGGTGCTGCCGTTCCAGAAATTCCCCGGCGTGGACGCGCGCCTGACGCCGGAGATGCGTTCCACCGGCGAGGTGATGGGCCATGCCAGCAGCTTTGGTCATGCCTTTGTCAAATCGCAGGTGGCGGCCAGCGCGACTCTGCCTACCAGCGGCACCGTGCTGATTACCGTGAACGACTTCGATAAGGGCGCGGTAGTCAAAATCGCGCATGATTTCCACAAGCTGGGTTTCCAACTGCTGGCGACCCAGGGCACCGCGCGCGTGCTGGAACTGGTCGGCCTGCCCGTGCAGACGATCAACAAGGTCAGTGAAGGCACGCCCGATATTCTCGATGCGCTGAAACAGGGGCAGATCGACCTGATGATTAACACGCCGCACGGCAAGCAGGCGCATATCGACGGGGCACAGATGCGCAGCGCCGCCTATCAGTACGGCGTGCCCGTGCTGACCACGCTCAGCGCGGCGACAGCGGCCGTGCAGGGCATCCGCGCCTTACAGGACAAGCCGCTCAGCGTGCGCAGCCTGCAGGCGCATCATCAGGTGATCTAGCGTACAGGAAGGCAGTGGCCGGAGGCGGATTTACGACTCTGCCTCCGGCAGTTCGTGGCTGCTGGTTTCGCCGGGCCGGTAGGGGTGGTAATCCTGCAGGCTGGAACCGCCGATAAATTCTCGCAGCAGCGACGTATCCGGAATATATCCCTGCTGCTCTGTGTTCAGCGGCTGCACCCAGTTCAAAAACGACAGCAGGCGGTTGGCCTCGATATGCTGCCGCGTGCCATATTTCACCTGCAGCAGCAGCGGTTCTGCCAGCGGCTTGAGCGCCGCCAGCTCATACACCAGGGTGGAGTTAAATATCACATCCGCATTTTCCTGAAATGGAAAGATGTAGCGTTTTTCACCACGACGCACACTCTGCCAGCGGTGCAGCGTATCTGCCGCGCTGTAACCCCGGTAGCGGGCATCGCGCACGATGCGCCGCAGCAGGCGTACATCGGTGGTGGGCACACGGTTATGCCAGTCCACGTTAAGCTGAGTCAGCGCAGAGACGTAAATGCGGTGAATGGCATCCCTGGGCACATCCGGCACCAGATTCGGGTTCAGGCCATGAATGCCTTCAATAATGATGATCTGATCCTTATTCAGGCGCGCCAGCCGGCCCGGCATGCTCTTGCCGGTAAAAAAATCAAACTGCGGCATGCGTATTTCCTGGCCGCCGATCAGTTCCAGAAGCTGCTGGTTAAACAGCGGCAGGTTGATGGCATACAGCGACTCAAAATCGTATTCTCCGCTTTCGTCACGCGGGGTTAATTCGCGATCCACAAAATAATTGTCAAGTTCCAGCGTGAACGGGCGCAGGCCATGCGCCAGCAGTTGAATCGACAGCCGCTTGGAAAACGTGGTTTTGCCAGAGGAGGACGGCCCCGCGATCAGCACGACGCGCACCCCCTGCGCCTCGTGCTGTGCCCGTATTTCGCTGGCGATGCGTGCCACCCGCTGTTCGTGCAGGGCTTCGGCCACCAGAATCAGTTCATGGACCCGATCTTCGCGCACGATGCGATTCAGGCGTCCCACATCCTCCACCCCCATACGCTGCAGCCAGTGATCCGTTTCCTGAAACACCTGAGTCAGCTTTTTATAGGCCGTAATCTCGCCCAGTTCGTTGGGGCTTTCCTTGCGCGGGTATTGCAGAATAAAGCCGCTGTCCGCAGGGATCAGGCGGAAAACTTTCAGGTAGCCTGTGGAAGGCACCATATAGCCATAGTAATAATCTTCTCTGCCGCGCAGTTTATACAGGGTGAGGTCGCTGCGGGTGCGTTGTTCCAGCAGGCGCACTTTGTCGCTGTCCTGCCGCGATTTAAACAGGGCGTTGGCTTCTTCAAGCGGGACCACCCGTTTGGTGATCGGATCATCTGCGGCGACAATATCCTGCATATGCTCGCATAACTGGTTCACTTCCTCCGCCGTCAGCGGCGGCCGGTTGAGAAGCTGGCAGTAAAAGCCACCATCCGGCACCGCATAGCTGACGGCCGCCTTCGTGCCCGGCCATAATTCCTCAATAGCCGTCGTCAGCAGCAGCACCAGCGAGCGCCGGTAGATGCGCCCGCCATCGCTGCTGGACAGGAGCACAGGTTCGATGGTGACATCCCGGTGCAGCGGATACGCCAGTTCCCGCAGTTTCCCATCGAGGATCGCGCCTATGGCGGGGCAGTCGTAACGCTCCGGGTGGAGTTCGCAGGCGGTGTTGACGAACTGCTCTATGGTGGTATTAATGGGGCCTTCCAGCACCAGCCCGTCATCAAAGGTCACGCGAATCGTCGCGCGCGGTTGGGCACGGGTGATTGATGTCATGGCACTGCTCTACGTATGATATACTTCTAATCGAGTAAACTTTCTGTCAGTGTACAACAATCAAACAGAAAATGAACGATCAAAACGATCAGAATGAATCATCTGATATCAAAAAAGGCAAGACCGCCCCGCTGGATCTGTCGAAAATCCTGCCGCTGCTGAGTAACGAAACGACGATTGTGCCCGGCGGGGTGAACCGGGTGAAACGCGCCCTGGAGGCGGCGCAGCAGCAGGACGATGGCAGCCTGATCAACGACCTCCACAGTATTGCTCTTGTAATACGCGGGATGGAGGAGCCGCTTCACTTCAGTGCGGAACGCCCCCAGATGATCCTGGGACGTTTTGACCAGCGTACCGGAGAACGGCCTGATGTTGACCTGACGCACCTGGGCGCCACAGAACGCGGCGTCAGCCGCAGGCATGCCCGGCTGGAACTGAAAGGCGGTTATCTTTATCTCACAGACCTGGACAGTGCCAACGGCACCTTTTTGCAGCGGGAGCGCCTGGCGCCATATCACCCGACGCGCCTTCACCGGGGCGATGAGATACTGCTGGGGCGTCTGGCTGTTCAGATCATATTCGACTAACGGACCCGGGGCGCATGCCGCCGGCATGTGCTCCACTTCGCGGCATTGCGCACAGACGGAGAGGCAGGCGTGGCCCAACCCTACGAAAAATACCTCAAGGAAGTCCTGATCGACGATCAGACTCTTCAACAGCGGATCGCCGAACTTGGCAGCATCATCTCCAGCGATTATGCCACCAGTACAAACCTGCTGCTGATCTGCATTCTGAAAGGCGGGGTGATGTTTCTGACGGATCTGATGCGCCATATCACCGTGCCTCATGAGATCGACTTTCTGGCGATTTCAAGTTATGGCGTAGGTGTGCGCGAATCCAGCGGCCAGGTGCGCATTGATATGGACCTGAAGTCGCAGGTCGAGGGCCGCGACGTGCTGATCGTGGAGGACATCATCGACAGCGGCCACACGCTGCGCTTTGTCATGGATGTGCTGCTGGCACGCCACCCCGCCAGCCTGAAGCTGTGCACGCTGCTGGATAAATCGTCCCGGCGCACCATCGAGATTCCCATTCATTACACCGGGTTTGAAATTGAGGACAAATTCGTCTTTGGTTATGGCCTGGACCTCGACGAGAAGTTCCGCAATCTGCCTTTTGTCGGTGTGGTAGATCTGGATAGATTGCAGAATGACTGAGCTTGCCCCCCACGAACCCTATCGCCCGCTGGTCTGGCCGGATGTGATCTATGATTTGCAGGATATGGTGGCGGATGCGCCGCAGCCGGTATACATCGTCGGTGGTGCGGTGCGCGATGCGCTGCTGCATCGCCCGGTCACGGATATTGACCTTGCGGCTGCCAGCGGCGGTATTGCGCTGGCGCGGCGCCTGGCGAATGCCCTGCGTGGAGATTTTTTTGTGCTGGATGCCGAGCGCGATGTGGGCCGTACCCTGGTGGATACCCCGCAAGGCCGTCTCATCATTGATGTGGCCCGCTTTCGTGGGGAGGACCTGCTGGCGGACCTGTCGGATCGCGATTTTACAATCAACGCGATGGCGGTTGATCTGACGGGGGACGTGCGTTTGCTGATAGACCCCCTCGGGGGTGAACAGGATGTGCGGGCCGGGCTGGTGCGCCAGTGCAGCCCGGCGGCCCTGACACATGACCCTCTGCGGGCGCTGCGGGCGGTGCGCCAGAGTGTTCAGCTTGGCATGCATATCGAGGCGCAGACCCTGCGTGATGTTCGCGCAGCGGGGGCATCTCTGGCGGAAATTTCCGCCGAACGCCTGCGCGATGAATTTATCAAGCTGCTGACGGTCAGCAAGCCGCGTACGGCCCTGCGTGTGGCAGAGGCGCTGGGGCTGCTGAACGAAGTGCTGCCCGAAGCGGCTGATCTGAAAAACCAGGAGGCCCGCAGCAGCGATTATGCGGATGGCTGGCAGGAAACGCTGGGAATCATCGAAAAGCTGAATCATCTGCTCCTTGCCATCAGCCCCAGGCGCACCGACCATACCGGCGCGACTTTCGGGGTGGGGATGCTGGTCATGCAGTTTGATCGTTACCGCCGTCAGTTGCAGACACACCTGGACCAGCGCTGGCCCAACGACAGACCGCATGCGGCGCTGCTGGTGCTGGCGGCTGTGCTGCGAAAATCCGGCACGGAGCAGGCGAGCGCGCGGGCGCAGGCCCTGCGGCTGAGCAACACAGAACGTGATCGTCTGGTGAGCATCGTGCGCCATTTTGAGCAGCCTTTGCAGGTCGATGTGCAGTCGCCGCTGGAACTGCATCGCTTCTGGCGGCAGACAGGCGAAGCCGGGGTGGATCTGTGCCTGCTGGCGGCGGCGGGTTACCTGGGGATAGAAGCCAGCGAACTGAATCAGGATGCGTGGCTGGGTGTGGTCGAACACCTGCTGCTGCTGCTGCACACCTATTATGAACGTTATGATGAACTGGTGGCGCCGCCGGTGCTGGTCGATGGCAACCAGTTGATGGCGCAGTTGGACCTGGCGCGTGGGCCGCTGGTTGGCATGCTGCTGGATCGTATCCGCGAAGCACAGGTCACGGGGGAGGTGCACTCGTCAGACGAAGCACTGAATCTGGCGCGTGCAGCGCTCAGGGAGCATCATTCCAGATAATCCGCCAGTTCGCCAAGGCGCAGGCTGGCATCTTCTTCCGGCACTTCAAAATGAAAGCTCATGGTGGTTGGGTTGCGGGCGCTGCTGCTCAGCGCTTCGACCATGCCGAACGGCATGATCAGCATACGGGCAAAGGCATGGATTGTTTCATCGGTTTTGACGATATTTTTCATCTGCCGGGCCTCGCCCCATTCACTGTTGACGATGTGACGCGCCAGCAGACGCGCCAGAGACATGCGCGGCGAATATGGACTCTTCACGTTTAAAAACCCAACAGACAGCCGCGCAATATCGACCTCATCCCACATGCCGGCCACAGGATGCTGAAGCATGCTTTCGATGGGAATGGGCGGAACTTTAATCTCGAACGTTTCAATCACCTCGCTGGCAATCGCTTCGAGTGGGGGTAACTGAACCACAGGTTCACTCCTCATCGTCTAGAGCCTCCGGCGGGCCGAAAAACCAGAGTAACGTTTTGCCATAGCGTCGTTCGTCATAGGCGGCCAGGTGCTGGAGTTCGACCGGTTGCTGTTCAGCCGGGTCGATCTGGACGATGACGGTAGCGTCTGCTGCAAGCCAGCCAGGATGCTCATCCAGTGTCTTCAGCGTGGTCAGCCACTGGTTTTCGTATTGTGGCGGCGCAATATAGACGAAGTCGAAAGGTGCGCCGAACGGCTTTTTCAGAAAGCTCAGGACATCTGTCCGTCGGATAATGGCGCGTTCCCCCAGGTTGGTCAGTTGTAGATTGGTCTGGATCGTCTGGACAGCCTTTTTGTCCATCTCGACAAACACGGCTTTGGCAGCGCCCCGGCTGAGCGCCTCGATGCCCACGCTCCCGGTGCCGGCGTACAGGTCCAGAAAGGTGGCATTCTGAATCTGTCGCCCGATGATGCTGAAGCAGGCTTCCTTAACGCGATCCATGACCGGACGGGTGGTATCGCCGGGCACCATCTTCAGGCGGCGGCCCTTAGCGGTTCCTGCAATGACTCTCAGTGGCATATCAGCCTCCCATGCCTTCAACAGCCTGGCGCACTGCCCGGATATTCGACAGCGGCGAAGTCACCATCGTCACACACCCCGTCGAAACGATATACCGCCGCCCGCTGGTCAGGCTGATAGCTTCTCTCACGGCGTCCCGGATGGTGGTGGGCGTGCCGTTATGCACATGCTCCCACTGCGAAAGCCCGCCGCAGGCCGCCCCGCTGATCTGTGACCGGCCTTTGGTCAGGTCGGGTTCCGTATCCCGGTCGTGCCAGTTGATCGACTGTACGTTGAACTGCGAGGCGAACTGGAACATGGGCGCCTGACCATGAAAATGCACCATGTTAAACCACCAGTGCCCCGGCAGCGATTCAATGATTTTGCGGTCGTAGGGCAGGCCAAAAGCCTGATATTCCTCAGCCGACATCACAGCATAGCTGGCGTGCTGGATGGCATAGAAGATGCCCGCCACCGGCACCCGGCGCAGTTCGTCGATAAACCGCAGCGTGCTTTCAGTCAGCACATTCAGGCCGGTATGCACGCGGTCCGGGTTCGTCCGCAGATGCTGCAGCAGCAGGTCGTTGCCTGCCAGGTGCCGCGCCTGTGTCAGCGGGCTGAAGATCGTCATCAGCACGGGCGTGT
>CAZQIY010000089.1:0-9209 GCA_964593565.1 uncultured Anaerolineaceae bacterium | reverse complement strand
ACCACAGGCTGGCAGATTCGGGTGGGCTGGCTGGAATCCGATGGCAGCCAGCGGCTGGCGGCCACCACCCCGGCAGGCGCCCCGGTGCCGGATGATTTTATTCTGCTGCCGGTGGAATAATGCCCTTTCCCACACCGCCTCAGGCCGCACGAAGTACCGTAAGGTGATCTGGAATTGCATTACACTGCACAAGTCTATATGATCAGTAATGGTAATACGTCTTCAATTATTCGCGAGTTGTCCTGTGACTGATTTATCAAGTCTGGCCATTCAAAATCAACTGCTTACGCAGGAAGTCAAGCGGCGTGTCGATCAACTGGCTGCAATCAACACCGTCGCCGCCACCGTCAGCCAGTCGCTTGATCTGGATATAATTCTTAATACCGCGCTTGATGTGGTTTTGCAGATTGTCCAGGCAGAAGCCGGGGGAATCAGCCTGATTGATGAAGATGCGCAGGAAGTGGTGATTCGCGCTCAGCGGGGCTGGTCCCGCGACCTGAACGAACGCCCGATGCGCATACCCCTGGGCCAGGGCATGTCCGGGCGGGTGCTTAAGAAAAATCAGGCCATTCTCGAAAACCATCTGGATGGCAGCGAAGAGCTTGCCGTGCCCAGCTTTCTGGAGGAGGAATTTCGCTCTATTGTAATGGCGCCCATGCGTGCCCGGGGCATCATCATTGGCATCCTCAGCATCATGAGCAGTAAAGCAGACAGCTTTGATGAAGATATCGTCGGTGTGCTGCAGGCTATCGCAGATACGGTCGGCATCGCGCTCAGCAACGCCCAGTTGTACGAAGCCACCCTGGAAAGCGAAAACAACCTCAAGGCGATTCTGGATACCACCACCGATGGCATCATCGCCACAGACCAGAAAGGCCGGGTTCGCCATGTCAACGAGCAGGCGGAGCGTATGTTCGCCATGCGGCGCGGTGCGATCCTGAAAACGCCGCTGCGGGAAATCCCGATTGATCCAACAGTATGCGACCTACTGCTGCGGGCGCTGGAAACACGCTCCACCGAAGAAACCTTCGAGGTCACGCTCGACAGCGGCCAGACCCTCTCTATTACGGTATCGCCGGTGTATGTGGAAAAACAGGTCGAGCAGAACGACGAAACGGATGGCTGGGTCATCGTCTTTCGCGATGTCACCCACCGGCGCCAGGCGGAACTGGCGCGGGCACAGTTTATCGCAGCAGCGGCGCACGATATGCGCAGCCCGCTGGGAGTCACCATTAATTCGCTCAAGCTGATGAACGGCATGATTGAGGATGCTGACCCCACCGTCGCAGAACTGCTGAGCCTGGCCCAGAACGGCGTTGCCCGCCTACAGGGACTCATTGAGGATGTGCTGCGCCTGGAACAGATCGAAAGCGGTTATGGTATCGAAAATCAGCAGGTTGATGTCGCCGATGTCATTCAGGAAGCCGCCCACCTGATGAAATCAATCCTCAAAAGCAGCGACATCACACTGACGCTGGATATCGAGGAAGGCCTGCCGCTGCTCAATGCAGATCGCAACCTGATTAACCGGGCTGTGCTGAATTATCTGGATAATGCTATCAAGTACACTGGCACAGGGGGCGAAATCGTCATTAAAGCCTTTGCCAAAGGGCCGATGCTGCATATCGAGGTGACGGACAATGGCCCCGGCATCCCCCCACAGGATCAGACGCGACTGTTCGAGCGCTTTTATCGCGCTCCGGGCACACGCAACCTGCCGGGCACCGGGCTGGGGCTGGCGATTGTCAAATCCATTGCCAGAATCAATGGGGGCGATGTCTATGTGCGCAGCAGCCCCGGCCAGGGCAGCACCTTCGGCATGACGCTGCGGCTGAACCGCCTTTAAGCCAGTTCGTTTAAGCCAGTTCAGTCAGTGCGCGATGGCCGCCCGCACCTGACGCGCCGTATGCACAAAGGCATCGGTATAAATGTCTTCCAGGCGGCGCGGGCGCGGCAGTTCAACCGGCACATCCAGCGCGATCTGGCCGGGCCGGGTAGTCATCACCAGCACCCGGTCAGAAAGCAGCACCGCCTCGTTAATATCGTGCGTGACCATCAGCACCGTCTGCCGGTGCTGCGCCCACATACGCAGCAGGTCAAAGCTGATCTGTTCGCGGGTGATGGCATCCAGCGCGCCGAAGGGTTCATCCAGCAGCAGCACCGCCGGATGCTGGATCAGCACACGCCCCAGGGCGGCCCGCTGCGCCATGCCACCGGAAAGCTCCCCCGGGTAAGCCAGCGCAAAATCCGCCAGCCCCAGCGCGGGCAGCAGGCGCTCTACAGCGGCATAACGCTCCGGCTTATCGACCCCGGCCAGTTCCAGCGGCAGAGCGATATTATCGCGCACCGTCCGCCAGGGCATCAGGTTCGCTTCCTGGAACATCAGCCCCACCCGCGCCGATGGCTCCTTAATCACCGCGTCATCCAGACAGACTTCGCCCCGCGTGGGCGGCTGCAGCCCGGCCAGAATCCTCACCAGGGTGCTTTTGCCACAGCCGCTGGGGCCAACCAGAGAGACAAACGTGCCGGATTCAATCGTCAGCGTCAGCGGGCCAAGCACCGGGAGAGTCTCCCCTCCCGGCATGTCATAGGTCACGGCAAGGTTGCGAATACTGATCCGCACAGGGCTATTCCTCAGGCTGGCTTACAAACTGGTTGGTGAACACGGCAGTCAGGTCGATGGGCGCTTCGAGGAATCCCATCGCCATCAGCACGTCCTGCGTCGTCGCCCACGAGTCCGCATCAGATACCCCTAGCTGCTCCGCATCCCACAACTCGATGGTGTTCAGCAGCACATCGAACTGAAGCAAGGCGTCATTGTCGAATTGTTCGCCCAGGCGCTGGCGCATGGCCGCGCGGCTTTCGATAATCGCCTGACGATCCGGCCCATCGGCCAGGAATTCCGCCTGCTGTGTCGCCTCAGTTTCCAGCGCGGCGGCCAGCTCATCGGTCAGCAGCCCTTCGACATGCACAGCACTCAGTAAAAAGGCCTCCGCCGGGTTGTTAATCACGTCGCGCAGTCCCTGGTCAAATCCGCTGACGACAGCCTGCACCAACTGCGGGTCATCCTGCAGGGCAGCCTCGCTGGTGACCAGCCCATTCGAGACGATATCTGCGGCGGCGGACACCGGGAACACGCGGATGCCGTTGATGCTGCCGCAGTCGCCCGCTTCGGCCCGGCGCTCGATCTGCAGCGGCTCGTTGTTGATGTACACCACAGCGGCTTCGACCCCACCCACGCACATCACTTCCGGTGCGTTAAACCCGATGGCTTCAAGCTGAATATCGCTCTCCTCCATGTCAGAAGCAGACAGCAGCGCCACCAGACCGCTGTAACTGGCCCCGAATCGTCCCGGAATGCCGACTCTGCGCCCCGCCAGGTCCGCCACAGACTCAATCCCGCTGTCATCCGGCACCACGATTCCCACCGGGTACTGCTGGAACCACTCATATACAAAGATCACTGGCCGTTCGTTCGCCCGCGCCTGGATCACCTGCTCGCCGCTGATGACCCCAAACTTGTACTGGTCCGCCGCGATCAGATTGACGCCATCCGGCTCATCGCCATACTGGAGTGCAAAAACGATCCCATGCTCTGCAAAGTAGCCTTTTTCAATGGCGACATACAGCGGTGCAAACTGAACGTTTGGCACAAACGTCAGAAAAAATGGTATTTCCTGGGGCTGCTGCTGGGCCTGTGCCCCCGTAATAACCAGCAGCAGAATCAGCAGGGTGAATAAACGTCGCATGATCAACCAGCCTCCTTGGTGGAAGATAAGAATCAGGAACGCCGCGCAGAACGACGCTGCCACGACAGCACGCGCCGTTCCAGCAGCGATACCATGCCATACAGAGTGCGGGCAATCACTGCCAGCGTAATCACCGAAACCAGCACCAGCGGGGTATCGTACTGGTTGCGCGCAAAAGTAACCAGAAAGCCCAGACCGGCCTGCGCGCTGATAAATTCGCCCACCACCGCCCCGATCACCGCCAGCGTCGCGCTGATCTTCAGCCCGCTGATGAGCACTGGCATGGCCGCCGGCACCTCCAGCAGCAGAAAGGTCTGCCAGGGTGTGGCCCGCTGCGAACGCATCAGGTCGCGCAGCGGCTGCGGCACAGTGCGAATGCCGACAACGGTGTTCATAAGGGTGGGGAAGAAGACGATCAGGGCGCTGGTGACGACCTTGCTGGTCGTCCCACTGCCAAACCAGATCACCAGCAGCGGCGCATACGCCACAATCGGGGTGGATTGCAGCGCGATAATCACCGGGGCCAGCACATGCTCCAGCAGCGGGCTTTTGGCGATGGCATAGCCCAGCACCACGCCCACCGACAGCCCGATCACCAGCCCGGCCAGCACAGCGGACAGCGTCACCTGGGTATGTGCCCACAGGCGCCCATCCAGCAGCACTTCCTGGAATTTTGCCGCCACACTCAGCGGCGGTGGGATAATAAAAGCCGGGTAGATTTTGAGCGCCGTGACAAGCTGCCACAGCGCCAGCACTGCGAGGAAAATCGCCGCCGGGGCGGCGCGCCGGAGCAGCGGCCTGCCGTGCTGGCGATAGCCTGTTTTTAATGTATGCCGTGTAGAGACCAGTGTATCCTGCATAGAAAACCCCGTCGTCTGACAGAACTCAACGGGGCAGAGGGGGCGTCAAATAAACCAGACACGACGTTAAACACGCCTGCCTGATTTTTCGCGCTTTGACATATAGCCAGCACCGGACAACCTGAAACAACAGGCATCATCCAGCCGCTGGCGCTGCAACCTCCTCCCATCCGGACTATAACCGTCGGCTCTGGCCTTGCACCAGATCCACCGGCACGGCTGAATGTTCAGCCATGACGCACCAGTCAGACCCACTGGCGACACGGGTCGCGGGCTTGGTGTAGCTATTACACCATACCGCCGGTAGGGACTTCCACCCTGCCCCGAAGGTTTGCTTATTGGATTTGTGATTATTATAACAGGCTTTTTGCAGGAATTCTATCAGACTTTTGGCCAGGCTCAGGCCTGAGCGTCGTGTTCACCGGCGGGCAATGTAAAGTGGAAGCGGCCGCCGCTGTGTTTGGCGTTGCTGTCCGCCCAGATGCGCCCGCCATGCGCCTCGACGATATGCTTGCAGATGGCCAGCCCCAGCCCGGTCCCTTCCCCCACAGAGCGCGACGCATCGACCTGATAAAAACGCTCGAAGATACGTTCTGTAAATTCCTCCGGCACGCCGGGACCGTTGTCTATCACACTGATGATCACCTCATCTGCTTCGCGCTGCGCACTGACAGAGATGGTTTCGCCGGGTGGTGACCATTTCACCGCGTTATGAATCAGGTTCAGCAGCACGCGGCGGATTTTATCTTCGTCGCACAGCGCCACCAGATGCTTAGAGACATCATGCGCCAGGTCCAGGTCCTTATCCTCCGCCTGGTCATACATCCGCTCGATCACATCCTCGACAATCTGCCGGACCGGCACTTCGATCATGCGCATAATCGCCTGGCCGGATTCAATCATCGACAGATCGAGCAGTTCTTCCGCCATCCACAACAGCGCGTCGGTTTCACGGGCGATGGCATGGATAGAACTGATACTCTTTTTGCGCTTGGGCTTCTCCGTCTCGTGGAAAAGATCGTCGATAATGAGGCGGATGTTGGCAATCGGGGTGCGCAGTTCGTGCGAAATATTGGCCACCATGTCGCGCCGGGCACGATTCAGGCGCACCAGTTCGGTCACATCTTCCAGCGCCAGACAGATAAAGGTATGGCCATCGCGCATCACCACCTGGGTACAGACCCGGTAAATATCATCGTCTATGCGGACCTGTTCTTCGAGGATTTCTTCGCGGTTGGCCAGCGCATCCGCCACCATCGCATCCAGTTCTGCCGAGCCAGTCACAGCAGCCAGCTTTTGGCCTATAGGGCGCTGGCGTTCAAACAATGCTTCCGCCCGGCTGTTGATTGCCAGAATCTCGAAGCGTTCATTCATTACAATCAGCGCGTTATAGGCGCAGTTGGCCATCGTCATCAGCAGCACCTCGTTATAGGCCGCCTGACGCTCCAGTTCATGCAGACGCTTTTCCAGCGCTTCAATCGTTTTCTGATCTGATTCAAGAGAATTCATAGGGTAAACCTGAGTTTTAGGAAACGAGGGACAGGGACAGAAAGTAAAGCCAGCCCACCAAATAACAGCAGGATGCCCACCAGCGCCAGCAGAGTCAACTGCTCACCGACGACCAGCACCCCCAGCAGCCCGGCGGTCAGCGGCTCTGCCAGCGACAGCGTGACCGCCGTGGCCGTCAGCACCGTCATAAGGCCGCGCGCAAACAGCACATACGCCAGCGCCGTCGCGACCAGCCCCAGATGCAGCACCACCAGCAGCCCGGCCGGTTCGCCCAGCCAGCGCAGATCCACCAGAAACAGCAGCGGCAGCAGCAGCAGCGCCCCCAGGCAAAAAACCACGGCCATCACTGCATCAGGGGGATAATATGCCAAAAGCTGCTTGCTGAACAGTGCGTAAAGGGCATAGGACAGCCCGGCCCCCAGCGCCAGCACGACCCCCAGCAGGTCGATGTGCATATCATGGCCGGGGACAAGCAGCAGGGTACAGCCAATCACCGCCAGGGCGGTCGCGGCCAGCCAGCGCAGGCCCGGGCGCTCACGATTCAGCCACCATGCCAGCACCCCCGCCATGATCGGCGCGCTGCCGATGCCAACAATCGTGCCAACCGCCACGCCTGTACGGGATACGCCGCCAAAAAAGCACAACTGATAAGCTGCAATCGCCACCCCGGTGATAATCACCGGACTGCGCGGCCAGGTATGCAGCTGCAGGCGGATGCCGCGCGCCAGCGCAAACAGCAGCAGGGCCAGCCCGCCCAGCACCAGCCGCAGCGCCCCCACGCTGACCGGGTGCGCACCTTCCGGCGCCAGCGCCTGAGCGGTCCCGGTGGTGCCCCATAATACCGCCGCCGCCAGTACCAGCAGCGACCCGGCTTTATCCTGTGCCTGCATGTCTGCCATCTATCCTGAAGCTCAGTTATGCCGCCAGCGCCGCTGCGCTAGCCTTCAAAGCGATAGCCCACCCCGCGCACCGTCACAATGCGGGTCGGGTTGGAAGGATCATCCTCGATTTTTTCGCGCAGCCAGCGCACATGCACATCCACCGTGCGTTTATCCACAAAATAATCGTACCCCCACACCTTGGTGAGGATCAGATCACGCGAGAGGACGACGCCCTTGTTGCGCATCAGTTCGGCCAGCAGGTCAAACTCCTTGTTGCTTAAGGAGATTTCGCGCTCGTCCTTAAACAGGCGGCGCCCCGTCAGGCTAAGCCGCAGATCGTTAGAAGTGAGTTCATCCTGAGGGACAGGCCGGCCCGGGGCACGCCGCATGACCGCCCGTACCCGCGCCAGAAACTCGCCCAGGCTGAACGGCTTGACAATATAATCGTCCGCGCCGCTTTCCAACCCGATAATTTTATCAACTTCAGTGCCGCGCGCCGTCAGCATGATGATGGGCACATGCGACAGCGAGGTGTCATTGCGCACAATGCGGCAGATGCTCAGCCCATCCAGGCGCGGCAGCATAATATCCAGCACAATCAGATCAGGACGTTCCGAGCGGATTTTTTCCAGCCCTTCCTCGCCATCTGTCGCGGTAGCCACCTTAAAACCGTCATCCTGCAGCTTGGCCGCCAGGTTACGGATCAGGGTTTGCTCATCTTCTACGATCACAACTTTGGCCATACACCATCTTTCAATGAACTCTGTTAACACGTTGAAGAATAGCAGGGATTTGCTAAAACATTGTTAATTCTTACAACAGAGTCCTTAACATTATTATAGATCACGCAGCGCCCGCACGCCTCCCAGAGAAGCTGCCATCCGTACGCTGTTACGCACCGCCTGCGTCACCGCTTCGGCAGCGAACGCGCCCACTACATCCGCGTTGGCCGGCACGGCGCCTGTCGCCAGCGCGAACATGGTATCGCCATCGAACATAGTGTGCGCCGGGTTGATGGCGCGGACCACGCCGCTGTTGGCCATTTGCGCCAGCTTGTTCACCTGCTCTTTTGTCAGGCGCGCATTGGTGGCCACCACACCGATCACCGTATTTTCTCGCCCTGCTGGCGGAATGCGATCATGCGCCAGGGTACGCAGCACGTTTAACATACCCACAAATTCACTGCTTTCTATAGACTGGCGCACCCCGGCCAGGATTCCGCCCTGCTCATCCAGCACATCCCCCACCGCATTGACCGCCACCAGCGCCGCGACCACCACTTCTTCGTCAATCCAAATAGCCGCAGAGCCAATACCGCCTTTGGTGGACCGGGCATTGCCATAGACAGCGCCCACCCGGCAGCCCGTCCCGGCACCTACGGACCCCTGCGGCACGACAGAATCGCTGGCAGCCAGACAGGCCGCATAACCCATTTCCGCATCCGGGCGAATCTTCGAGGACAGCACAGACAGATCAAACAGGATCGCCGCAGGCACAATGGGCACCACATGCCCGGCAGCACTGCGATAGCCGATGCCCTGTTCTTCGAGATAGCGCATGACGCCGGTGGCCGCTGCCAGCCCGAAGGCGCTACCGCCCGCAAGCAATACAGCATTCACGACTTCCACATGATGCATGGGCCGCAGCAGGTCAGTTTCGCGGGTGCCGGGCGCGCCGCCGCGCTGATCTATCCCCCCAACCGTACCATCCGGGCACAGTACCACGGTGCACCCGGTGCCGCCTTCGGCGTGGGTGATATGTCCGACCCGGATGCCAGGGACAGCCGTTAATGTGTCATTCCTGGGGTTCATCATCGTCAAAAATGATCCTGCTGGCGTCATCAGGCAGAGAATCCGGTTCCACAGGGGCCAGAATCACCAGGGCGGCTTCGTAATCGTCAGGACGCACCAGCAGTTTGATTTCTCCGAGGCGTCCTATATGGATCCCCATCGCACTGGCGCCGGGTTCCTGATGAATGAGGGCAGGGATTCCTTCCGCTTCCAGGCGGCCAGCAACAATCTGGGCCTCGTGGATGTAGTAAGTGATGTAAACTACCATCCATTCAGGCGAGGCGGGCGGTTGTGGAGAAAGCGTCCCGGACATAAGCCAAGTGTAGCAGGACTTTCAGCGCCCTGCCAGAAGCATCCAGAAGCATAAACGGGGAAAACAAAAGCGTGTGGGGGAGGAAGAGGGAGAAAAAGGCTTGTTGG
>CAZQIY010000088.1:5581-9290 GCA_964593565.1 uncultured Anaerolineaceae bacterium | reverse complement strand
GGGCCGGAAGATCGCCCCCTGGTGGTGCTGATGCACGGCGCGACGATGGATCATCGCATGTTCGACCCCCAGATCGCCGCGCTGGTGCCGCAGTACCGCACCCTGCGCTGGGATGCACGCGGGCATGGCCGTTCCCGGCCCGCGCCGGAATTCACGCTGGAGGACTGTGCCGCTGATCTGATCGCCATTCTGGATGCCATCGGGGTTGATCAGGTGGTGCTGGTGGGGCAGTCGATGGGCGGGTATATCGCGCAGTATGTGTATCTGCGCCAGCCGGAACGGGTGCGGGCCATCGTCATCATCGGCGCGACCAGTATCGCCCTGCCCTATGCGCTGTGGGAAATCTGGGCGTTACAGGCCACGCTGCCCATGTTCCGGCTGTGGCCCTACAATCATCTGGCCGGGGTGGTCGCCCGCAGCACCGCCCTGCGGCCAGAGGTTCAGGCCTATGCACTGGAAGTCGTGCGCCAGTTTGACCGGCGCGAATTCCTGACCATCTGGAAGGCCGTCACACAGGCGGTACGGCGCGAGGGCCTGCCCGATCATCGCATTGACGTACCGCTGCTGCTGACACATGGCGATCAGGACAATACCGGCAGCGTCAAACGCCAGGCGCCAGCCTGGGCCGCCAGCGAACCGAATGTGGAACTGGTCGTGATTCCAGATGCGTCGCACAACGCCAACCAGGACAACCCGACCTTTTTTAATGACCTGCTGCTGCGCTTTCTTGCGCATGTCGATCCCCGGCACGATGCGCAGGAGACCAGTCCATGAAGCTGTATTTTGCGCGACATGGCGAAAGCGAAGCCAATGTGCAGGGGGTCATTTCCAACCGGGGCTACCAGCACCCACTGACGCAAAAAGGCCGCCAACAGGCCCATGCTCTGGTGGATGCGCTGCGCGATGTCCCGCTGACTCATATTTACACCAGCCCGCTGCAGCGCGCCCTGGAAACCGCGCAGATCGTGGCCGGGGCCAGGGGGCTGCGTTATGAAATCAGCGATGCGCTGCGTGAATATGACTGCGGTGTGCTGGAAGGCCAGCGCGACCCGGTAAGCTGGGCCATCCACGAACAGACGTGGCGTGCCTGGCTGGTGGATGACAGGCCGGAAACCTGCCCCGAAGGCGGCGAATCGTTTGTGGATATTCAGCGGCGGTTTGTGCCCTTTATCGACTCGCTGGTCGCACAGTATGCCGGCACAACGGCTGAAATCCTGCTGGTGGGGCATGGCGGCACCTACCGGGCCATGCTGCCGCTGGTGCTGCGCAATATTGACCGTCCCTTTGCCGTGGCACAGGCCATCGCCAACACCGCTTATATCGTGGCAGCATGGCAGGATAAGGCTCTGGTCTGTACGTCGTGGTGTGGCGTAACACCCGGTTTTGCAGACAAGCCGAAATGAAACTTGCCACATTACGCGCCGTAGGTGTTATAATAGGCAGGCAAATTAGTAAGGTAAAGGATTTCAAATGCCGAGTCTTGGTCCAACTGAATTGATTATTATTCTGGTGATTGTGCTGCTGCTGTTCGGTGTCGGGCGCGTGTCGCGCATCGGCGGGGAACTGGGTTCTGCGGTTGCGAACTTCCGTCGTGGGCTGGAAGATGGCAGCAAGAAGAAAAACCCGGAAGATACCCCGGAAACCGTCCAGGAAGATCGTTAATCACCCGATTTCTCAGGATAGCGTCGTTTTTTAGCGGCGGCGCTATCTTTTATCGAAACAGCCGCTCGATCTCGCGATTCACATCAAAGAGTGCCTTTTGCGGAATCCCCTGCGGTACTTTGAGGTTGTAGCGCAAAATCTCGCGGTTGAGTTTTTCGGCATGGGCCTCGTAGGCTTTTACGGCGCGGTTCCAGGTGGTTTCGGCCTGCTGGCGCCTGTCGAAAGCCTGCGCGCTGCGGGCGGCATCCGCCAGCGCCCCCTGATAGGCCCGCACCCCCCGGCGCATGTTGTCTAACAGCCGTTCGCGCAGCGCCTCGATATCCTTGCCCAGCAGCATCCACTCCGGCAGCAGATCATGATCCTTGAGCAGTTTGTGCGCCAGCTTCATGTCGGAAGGCGTATACGGATCATTGTCGAGATTCAGCGGGCGGCCAGCACCCGGCAGGTCGTTCAACTGGCCGGTTTGCTGTGCTTCTTCCAGCAGACGATCTACAAGTGATTTCCAATCTCGTGCCATACCCATTTTCTCACATTTGTGAAATTTGTTACATTGTATGGAATTATTCCGCCTGCGTCAACCTGTCCCCTACGAAAATCGGGCGGAATATGAAAGAATAGAGGGTTGATGATTAAGCAGGAGATGAACCCTGATGACGAGTGAAAACGACACTCAGAATCTGACTCTACTGGGCAACACCGTGCGCGAGCCAGTGCGCCAGTTAGAAACTTTCCCGAACCGGCACCCCGGGCGGCATTATACCGTCACGCTGGAAACTGATGAGTTTACCTGTGTCTGCCCGATGACAGGCCAGCCGGATTTTGCCACCCTGACGATCCGTTATGTGCCGGATGAGCGCATTGTCGAATCCAAGTCGCTCAAGATGTATCTGTGGTCATACCGTAATGAAGGCGTCTTCCATGAGCATGTCACCAACCTGATTCTGGATGATCTGGTGGCGGCGCTGGACCCGATCTGGTGCGAGGTGGTGGGCGCGTTTAAGGTACGCGGCGGCATTGCCCTGACGGTGCAGGCACGTTATGACCGTGATGCGGACAAGGCCAGCCCCACGGCGGACAATGGCCGCTAGGGCCGGGCTGCTGCTGGCGGCCTGTCTGCTGCTGATGACATTCCCGGCGGCGCAGGCCCGGGCACAGGCGGATGAGGACTGCACGCTGCCTGCGCGCCTGGCGCCGGATATCCGGGCGCGGGTAGAACCGGGGCCGGGGTCTGCCAACAACCTGCGGGCGGCGCCGGGGCTGGATGCCGGCGTGATCGGCCAGCTATCCCCCGGCCAACAGTTCAGAGTGCTGGAGGAGCCGCAGTGTGCCGATGGCTATCTGTGGTGGCATGTCGCGCTGGAAGACCTGCAGGGCTGGACGGCGGAAGGCGATCCAGCCACTGAGCGTTACTGGCTGGAACCGCTGACGCTCCCGCTGGACCCGGCAGCAGCGGCGGACCCGCTGGCGCTGTGCCAGGCCCCGCCAGAGGATTACACCATCCTCACGGTGGATTTCGCGCAGTTGAACGCCCGCACCGTCGCCATGCTGGACCACGCGACGGCGGTTTATCACACGCTGGGCGGGCTGCTGATCTTTGACTTTCGGCAGGCGCTGGTGCAGGGCAGCTATAACCCCGGGCGGGTGGCGGCCAGCTTTGGCACGCATGATGGCGGCGGCGCGGTTGATCTTTCCGTGCGCGAGCCGGTGACGCGCCGCGTGATGGAGGCCGAAATCCCACGCATGCTGCGGGCGCTGCGTATCGCCGGGTTTGCCGCCTGGCTGCGCGATACCGGTGAACTCTATCCCGGCTCCGCCATCCATATTCACGCGATTGCTGTAGGCGACGAGGAACTTTCTGAGGCGGCCCGTGACCAGATCGACGGCCCGTTTGGTTATCTGCGCGGCTATAACGGCCTGCCCCAGGAGGATGGTCTCCCCCTGCCGGATACCTCCGGCGAGATGATCCTGTGCCCCTGGATGATCGAGCTGGGCTTTACGGACCTGCGCGGGAATTAGTCCTGCATGGCGTTGTTATCAAAAAGCCGCG
>CAZQIY010000088.1:0-5481 GCA_964593565.1 uncultured Anaerolineaceae bacterium | reverse complement strand
GCCGCGGGCTGAAGCCACGCGGCTAGTACCCCGCATCAGCGAATCTTGGTCCAGGTGCCGGCATCGCCGCCGGAAAAGCGATAGATTCCGATGGGGCTGTCGATATAAAACGCCCCACTGTCCTCATACTGGATAGTGCGTGCGTCCTTATTGATCTGGGCGGTAGCCCAGCCCAGCGCATCCTGCCAGGTGCCAACTGGCGCCAGGGTGTTGATGAAGGCCCAGCGGAAATCCTCTGAAGGCCGGCGGAATCCGTCAGGCGCCGATGGATAATCCAGGCTGGTGCCTTCCCAGCCGCTGACATAGCTGATGTAGCGGCTGCCGTCGTTTTGCAGCCCATAGATGCGATCCAGGCCGTTGGCCGTCACATAAATCATCACGCCGCGCTCGAAGGACTGGAACTTGCCATCTGCCACCGCGCCCACCGCCACCGGGCAGCCGCTGTTGGGGGGCACAAATTCGTTGCCAAAAAACCAGGCGATGGCGCAGGTGATCTGAATCGGGACAGAGCGCTGGGTTTCCTGCCCGCCGCGCAGCGCGACCAGCCGGTACACCACCAGCCGCCCCAGGTTGCCGGGCACATTGACCACCAGTTCGCCCACTGGCGGCACCGTAAAAGTTTGCACAACCGCCCCTTGTTGATTAAGCTGATCTATGCGCGCAATATCTGCGGCGGCGGACCAGCGCAGAGTCACATTGGTATTGGGCGCGGCGCTGGTGCTGCTGCTGATAAACTCCGTGATCTGCGGCGTATCCGGCGTTGGGGTCAGCGTGGGCGTGTCCGTCGGCAGCGGCGATGGAGTCACCGTGCTGGTCGGGGTCAGGGTGGCGGTAGAAGTGACCGAGGGCCGCGGCGTCCATGAGGCTGTCGTTGTTGCCGTCGGCGTAAACGTCTGTGTCGGTGTTGGGGTATCCGTCGCTGTCGGGGTGGGTGTATCCGTCGAGAGCGGTGTGGCGGTGGGTGTATCGCTGGGAGTCAGGCTGGGCAGCACCGCCAGCGTCGGCAGTTCACCAACTTCCTGGGACTGTGGCTGGCAGGCAGCAATGAGGAAAAGGGAAACGATCATGAACAGGTGCCACAATCGTGCAGTCATCATGCTCTCCGACCCATAGAAATGCAAATGTTTATATTCCTGACTATCATCTTACTCGTTTCCAGCATCGGATGCCAGCAAACCGCGCCTTTAGTATTGGAATCTGAACAAATAGCGCTGGCATCGCCCACGCCGCCGGGGATTTTACAGCCTACCCCCCTGGCGCGCAGCATCACCCCGCCAGAAGCGCCGCTGATGCCCACCCCGGACGATCCACCGCCAGTCTTCACGCCGGTGCAGTTGGCCGGGCCGATCTTCACGCCGCTGTTACAGGCCAGCCCTACCCTGCCGCCGGGCGCACAGATCATCGGCTATTCAGTGCAGGGGCGCGCCATCATTGCCCGGCAGATAGGCAGCGGGCCGCGCGCGCTGCTGCTGGTGGGCGGCATGCATGGCGGCTGGGAACAGAACACGGTGACGCTCATCAACGAGCTGATAACGCATTTCGAGCAGACGCCGGAGGACATCCTGCCGGGCATGGCGCTGGTGTTCGTGCCGGTGGCCAACCCGGACGGCCTGCTGCACGGCCAGACGGAGGCGGGCCGCTTTAATGCCAACCGGGTCGATCTCAATCGCAACTGGGATTGTGAATGGTCGCCACAGGCGCGCTGGCGCGACCAGTTTGTTAACGCGGGCGAGCGTCCATTTTCAGAGCCGGAAACGCTGGCGCTGGCGGCCTTTGTCCAGGAGCTGCGCCCGGCGCTGGCCCTGTTCTATCACAGCGCGGCGGGGGGTGTCTTCGCCGGGGAATGCAACGGCGATCATGGGTCGATGCTGATGTCGCAGATTCTGGGGCAGGCCACCGGCTACACCTATGGGCAGGTCTTCAGCGCCTATCCCGTCACCGGCACGGCGGCTTCGTGGGTGGATGGTCAGGGCATCCCCTCGGCAGATGTGGAGCTGCAAACGCAGACGCAGAGCGAATTTGAACGCAACCTCAACGGCATCATGGCGCTGCAGCGCTGGCTGGCGGGGTGAGGCTGCCGCATATGACATCCCTCACCCCGAACCGGGACTAAAGAACCAACGTGATTCCAACAATTGCAGATTACAATGCCCATAACGTTGGAATCCGCAGGAGGATGCGTTCCATGTTAGCAGGAGAGCCTCGGGCGCTGGTCGGTACGGCCACCCGAATCATGCTGGCCCTGCTGATTATCATCATCTTCGCGCTGCCGTTTGTGCAGAATGTAACCGGGTGATGATAATCTCTGGCAGGTCGCGTTGTTCAACTGAATAATGCCGAACCCCGCATCTCCATCGGCAGACCAAATATCCACACGGCAAGGGCCGCGATTGCGATGAGCGCCAGTGCCCAGGGGAGCAGTCCGAACACGGCTTCGCGCCGGTACAGCCGGAATGCTGTCCGCTGCGCAATCATCAGGCTCCACAGCAGCCCGCCTACAATGCCGACTAACTGCACCACGCTGATGATCTCCATGTCTGTCACCCCGCCAAAGCGAGTCCATTCGCCCTGCAAACCGATAAACTCCTGAAACACCGGAATAATCGTCCACAGGCCAATGAGCAGGTGGAAGGTATAATGCGCGATCCAGACGCCCAGGCCCACCGGCACAAACGCCGGGGCAAAGGCGGCCACTATCTCGCGCAGGGAATACTTCTTCGTGGTGTTCGTCAGCAGGCGCGCCAGCGACGCCGCCAGCAGCGTCACCGCCACAGGCAGCGCAATACTCAGCACGCCAAAGACAATCAATAGCACCAGCAGTTCGCTGTGCAGGTTCAGGGTTTCTGCCACCCACTGCTGCAGCGCATACACCGGCGGCACCATGCCAAAGGCGTTGGTCAGACCCATCGCCGCCAGCAGAATCACCAGCAGCGATATATCCCAGCGCTGCGGCCACGCCCCCGGCTGAAGCAGTTCCCGCCCGGGCCGGCGCGCCATCAGCCCGATGTTCTGGTGAGGGCAGGCCCGCACGCAGTCCAGACACATGGTGCATTCCAGATTACTTTTGATCTGCGGCGCGAACAGCAGCGTCCCACAGCCCAGCGTACCTTCCGGGCCATGCCGCACTTCCTTCTGCTGGCCATCGCCAATATCATCCAGCCGGATCAGCGGCTGGGGGGCATAGCTGCCATTGACACATTCCCGGCCGACGCAGGTGCGGCAGATGTCCGGGTCTTTAACGCCAATCTGGGTGGGCGCGGCGGTCGAGTACACAAAGTTGAAGGTCCCCAGCGGGCAGACATACTTGCAGAAGGCCGATTCCGTAAACAGGGCTTCCAGCGCGAACGACGCGACAAAATAGCCCACGATCACCCAGGCCGTCAGCCAGGGGCTGGCCCACAGATCGAGCCATTCGTACAACAGAAAGATCAGAAACAACCCGGCAATGGCGACCCATTTGTTGCGCAGCGCCTGCGGAAAGCGCCTGCCGCGTATGCTCAGGCGTTTGGCCAGGGTGCGCGGCAGCGTAAACGGGCAGCCCATACAGAACAGGTTGCCCGCCAGCAGCAGCACCAGCACCACCAGCCCCCGGTAATGCACCCAGGGCGCCACCGTCGCCAGGTTGCGCGCCGCCATCTGCGGCCCGGTAAAGCCATCAATCACCAGCAGCACAGCAGCTACCAGCAGCGGAATCTGAAGCACCAGCCGCCCCCAGCGCCAGCGCAGCAGCCGCCCGATCAGCGGCAGTTGCAGAACATCAAACAGGGTTTTCGGGCGATAGAGCGCCTGATCTCGTACAGCCATAACTTACTCCGGTCCAACTTCCATTTCAGGGATCAGCGTGCCTTCCGCCATTCCCTCCATGCCAGAATCAGCATCGATGTCCGCGTCGGTGCCCATGTCCATATCCGGCATCGCTTCGGCATCGCCAGCCATGACGGACAGGTCAAAGGTTTCGGTCACGGTGGCGCCGTCCGGCAGTTCAACCGTCACTTCGACAAACCAGTCTCCGGCCATCGTCCATTCAAAGGGGATGGTATATTCGCCATTTTCGGCTTCGGCAGTTTCCGCCTCGCCCAGCACTGGCACCATCCCGGCATGATTCATGTCGCCCCGTGCGGCTACATCGGCGTCGGTAATGGGGCTGCCTGCCGCGTCTGTGACGGTGACGATCAGCGTTGCCTCGCCAACGGCGGCTTCTTCCGGCTCTGTCCGCAGGTCAATCGTCACGCCAGAATCCTCAGCTTCCTGGGCCTGCTGACGGCACCCGGCAGTCAGCAGCACCGCCAGGACCAGCCCAATCCAGTAGAATCGTCGCATGATCTTCCTCGCACATCTCACACTTTATGAACTGCCCGGACCATTGCGCACCGGCACCGCCACCGGCAGCTCGAGTCCGGATTCCATCAGCAGTGTCACCATAATCGCATCGCCAGCGACCAGCCCGCGCTGCACGTCCATCAGCATAATATGCAGCCCGCCCGGTTCCAGCACGGCCACCTCGTCCGCCTCCAGCGCGATAGAGCGTGTCGGGCGCATCCGCATCACCCCGTCCTGCATCTGCGTCTCGTGGATTTCCACCACCCCGGCCACATCGGCCAGCGCGCCTGTCAGGTGATCTCCGGTTCCCCGGTTGAGCATACGCAGATAAACAGCGGTCACCTCACTGGTGATGAGCAGGTCGTGCACGCCTTCATGATGGCTGTGGACCGGGTGTTCGTGCATCCCCGCCTGTGGCGTCACCTGTACGCCGCTTTCCAGGGCGGTAGGCCGTGCCCAGGCATCCAGCACCACAAAATCGCTTGCGGGCGGCGCTTCATCCAGCACCGGCACCCCCACCACCAGCGTGAGCGCCTCGCCGTTATTCGGCTGCTCGAAGGTCAGTTCCAGGCTGAGCGCATCGCCGGTGCTCAGGTCGCGCTGCAAGCCAAGCAGCATCAGATGCAGGCCGCCGGGTTCCAGCGCGACCGCCGCCCCCGGTTCCAGATCAATCGCGGGCAGGTGGCGCATCTGTACCTCGCCGCCGTTGGTCTGGGTTTCATAAAGCTGCACTTCATCCGCGCCCCAGGCGGCCGCATGCGTAAGCTGCAGGGCGGAGTCTGTGGTGTTTTCGATGGTCATATAGGCTTTGCTGACTCCGCCAGTGCTCATCAGGGCGGGGCGCGCCCAGACACCGGTAATCAGCACGGGGGGGATGTCGTCGGGGGTGTCGTCCTGGGCGTGCAGCGGCGCCAGCAATACCCCGAGGCATAAGATAAATAACAGTCTGATTCGCATAATGACCCACTTTACAATTAAGAATGCTGTCGTCTTTTCCGCTTTGGGGCCTTAAAACCGGGGATTCTACAGAAAGGCCAGGCTCCGTGTCGTCCCTGGCAGGCCTGTTTGTGAACAGCGGCACATTGACAGCCACTATACCAGACTCTGACGGTTGTTCCCAGAGATTCAGCTTAGAGGGCTGTAAACGATTGGGCGCGGGGG
>CAZQIY010000087.1:0-9664 GCA_964593565.1 uncultured Anaerolineaceae bacterium | reverse complement strand
TGGACCTGAGGGGATTCGAACCCCTGGCCTCTACAGTGCGATTGTAGCGCTCTCCCAGCTGAGCTACAGGCCCATATCTCTATGCGCATTGTATAGCCCGCCGTGCAGGGTGTCAAGTGATAGTTGCTGTGGGCCTGCCGCCCTCTGTGTGGCATAAATCCAATTGGCTTTGCAGGTCATTTACCACAGTGCTATAATCCCCGCCAGAAAGGCTGTATAAGCCCTTTTCAGGACTGAGTCTCAGAAATATACCCTCGTTTGCGAGTTCGGGTTGCTCCTGAATTTCCTTCAGACTCAAAACAGCCCTTTCAGCTTTTAGTGAGGATCAACAGGACGTTTCCCATCCGAGGAGGTGAGTTACTTTGACTTCACTGGTTATTACCGTTACCGAAACCCTGCGCTACCGAGGTGCAGTGGTAGGGCAGTGGAGCTGGATGCTGCACCGCCTGACCGGCCTGGGGGTGGTCCTTTTTCTGACGCTCCATGTCATCGACACCTCCTGGGCGGTGTTCTACCCCGAATTATACGTCGAGGCGATTGCTACCTACCAATCTCCACTGTTTACGGTGGGCGAATTTGCGCTGGTGGCGGCGGTGGTCTACCACGCCATCAACGGCCTGCGCATCGCGTTTCTGGATAACCGGCCGCATCTGTGGCCCTACCAGCGCCGCGCCGCCTACATCGTGCTGATCGTCACGGCCATCATTCTGGTGCCTGTGTTTATCCTGATGTTTGGGCATGTGCTGGAATTTTATGGCAGCGGCGAACCCGTCCTGCCGCTGGCGGATGTGCTGGCGGGCCAGGTACCTTTCCTGGCAGGCTTTGTTATCGCTGCGGTAGTGGCGCTGCTTTACTCCGTGATTCACGGGCTGATCGCTGGCGATACCGAAACAAAAACGGTGGGCCGGAACTCTGGCAGCAGCATCGAGCGTTTCTGGTGGTCGTTCATGCGCATCAGCGGGGTGCTGATCCTGCCGCTGGTGTTCGGGCATCTGGCGATGATGCATATCCTGCAGGGCGTGTTTGACCTGACCGCCCAGGGGCATGTCGTGGTCGGCACCGGGGGCATTATCAACCAGTCCGGTACATCGGTGGAATTTGTCGCCAATCGTTGGAATCTGCTCATCGGCGGCGTGGCTATCTGGCGCGTCTACGATTTTTTCCTGCTGGCGCTGGCCGTCATACACGGGTTTAACGGTATGCGCTATATCCTGACAGACTATACCATGCACAGCCCCCTGCTGCGGCGGGCCAGTGTCTATCTGTGCCTGATCGGCGCGGTGACGCTGCTGGTGCTGGGCATGGGCGCGCTGCTGGGATCGATTGACGATACGGCAATTGAAATGGCCCGCGAAGCCGCCGCCGGTTTGCACCCTTAAAACGGAAATGTCGGTGGGGCCTTTCCCCACCATCACAACACAGGAATGTGAGGAGTAACAGGTTATTATGCAGACACATCAGTTTGATGCCATCATCGTTGGCGCAGGTGGCGCAGGGTTGATGGCTGCCCTCTATGCCAGCCAGGGGGGTGCAGATGTGGCCGTCGTCAGCAAGTTGTACCCTACACGCAGCCACACCGGTGCAGCGCTTGGTGGCATCGGGGCGGCGCTGGGCAACCTGGAAGAAGACAAGCCGCTGTGGCACATGTACGATACCGTTAAAGGCGGCGATTATCTGGCGGACCAGGACGCGGTGAAGGTGCTGGCAGAAGAAGCTGTCGATGCCGTCATCGAACTGGAGCACATGGGCCTGCCATTTGATCGTACCCCGGATGGGCGGATCAGCCAGCGGCGTTTTGGCGGGCACACCAGCAACTTTGGCGAAAAAGCCGTGCGCCGCGCCTGCCATTCTGCGGACCGCACCGGCCATATGATTTTGCAGACGCTGTACCAGCAGTGCATCAAGAACAACGTCCGATTCTTCGATGAATATCAGGTGGTGGACGTTATCATGAACCAGGGCGCTGTCGTGGGCGCGGTGGCGATCCAGCTTGGTACGGGCGAATTCCACATCTTTCATGGCAAGGCGACCCTGTTCGCGACGGGCGGCTGGGGCCGTGTATGGCAGGTCACCAGCAACGCGCACAGCCTGACCGGGGACGGCACCGCGCTTCTGTTCCGGCGCGGCATCCCGATGCAGGATATGGAATTTTTTCAGTTTCATCCCACCGGGCTGTATGGCCTGGGCGTGCTGCTAACAGAAGGGATCCGGGGCGAGGGGGGCGTGCTGCTCAACCGGCATGGCGAGCGCTTTATGGAACGCTATGCACCGTCCATTAAGGACCTTGCCAGCCGCGATGTAGTCAGCCGGGCGATTTTCCTTGAAATTCGCGATGGCCGGGGCATTGGCGGCAAAAATTACGTCCATCTCGACATCCGGCCAGAAACCGTGAATCGTTATCTGGCGGAGGCTGGCGAAAGCCGCCGCATTGATAATTCCTACATTGCCAAAAACCTGGCCGAAACGCTGGATGTCTGCCGTACCTACCTGGGCGTAGACCCGCTGACAGAGCCAATGCCGATTGCGCCGACTGCCCATTATGCCATGGGCGGCATCCCCACCAATGTAGATGCGGAAGTGGTGATTGACGAAAACTGGACGGTGCTGCCGGGGTTGTATGCCGCCGGTGAATGCGCCTGTGTCAGTTGTCATGGGGCCAACCGCCTGGGCACCAATTCGCTGGTGGATCTGGTGGTGTTTGGGCGGCGCGGCGGCAAGAAGATCGCCGAATTTGTCAAACAGGCGGATCTGATCCCCCTGCCACCGAACCCGGCAGAGCAGGTGCAGGCCGAATTTAACCGCATCCGCAGCGGCAAAGGCAGCAGCCGTCCTGGCGAACTGCGCAAGCAGATGCAGGATGTGATGATGGATAAGGTCGGCGTTTTCCGCGAAGCCACCGGCATGCAGGAAGGCATCGACAAGGTGGTGGAACTGCGTGATCGTTATATGAACGATCTGTACATTGACGATCAGGGCAGCATCTATAACACCGACCTGATGGAAGCCTGGGAACTGGGCTGTCTGCTGGATATCGCGCATATGACCGCGGTGAGCGCCATCAACCGCACCGAAAGCCGGGGCGCGCACAGCCGCGACGATCATAAGCAGCGTGATGACGAAAACTGGCTGGTGCATACCCTGGTGGAAACCGAAAGCACCGATCCTTACCCGAAGGCGGCGCATCCGTTAAAGCTGAATGTGAACAAAAAGGTGGATCGCTCGTTAGAAGCGGTGGATAAACGTTTCGCGCCGAAAGAGCGCGTTTACTAGCAAACATCGTAATCATCAGAAGGGCACAGCGCTGCTCTCTGCGTAGATATCTCAGGGACATATGATGGAAGTAACCTTCAGAATCCGACGCTATAACCCCGAAGGCAGTAACCCGAAGCCGTACTGGCAGGAATTTGTGCTGCAGGATGTAGAGCCAACCAACCGCGTGCTGGAAATGCTGCACCGCGTCAAGTGGGAGCAGGATGGCACGCTCGCTTTCCGCCGTTCCTGTTCCAGCGGTATCTGCGGGTCTGATGCCATGCGTATCAACGGGCGCAACGCGCTGGCCTGCAAGCTGCTGGTTCGCGATGTGGGGTCAAAAATCCAGGTAGAGCCGATTCTCGGCCTGCCGGTGTTAAAAGACCTGATCGTGGATATGGAACCTTTCTTCGCACAGTACCGGCACGTGATGCCGTACCTGGTGAACAACGACCCGGTGCCTGCCGATGGCCGCGAACGCCTGCAGGATCAGCAGGACAAGGACCTGATTAACGACACCACCAACTGCATCCTGTGCGCCGCCTGCACCACTTCCTGCCCCAGTTTCTGGGCTAATGGGGAATATGTCGGCCCGGCGGCGATTGTCCAGGCGCACCGCTTCCTGTTCGACAGCCGCGACCAGGCTTCTGAGCAGCGCCTCGATATCATGGCGGAACCGAACGGCGTGTGGCGCTGCCGGACGATCTATAACTGCACCCCGGCCTGCCCGCGCGGCATTCAGGTGACCCGCGCCATCGGCGAGGTGAAGCTGGCGATCCGCAAGGGAACGCCCCAGGGCATTATCGACCCGGCGACGATCCCGACCCACGAATAAGCAGCAAACGAGGCGGAAAGTTCCTGTTTCCGCCTTTTTTTGCCTTGACAGATAGAACATATGATCGTATCATTTTATATGTTCTTATGTCAGTATTCCAGATCAAAGGAGAAGGATATGGAACTGCGTCTGCGTCCAGTCTGGATTGAAATTCCGGTGCGCGATATCGAGCGCGCCCTGAAGTTCTATGGCACACTGTTTGGCGTCGAGGGGCACATCAGCGATGATGGCGTGCGGCGCACGGTGACGCTGATGTATGATGAGGAATCTAAAGTCGGCATTTCCATCAACCAGACCGCGAACTTTGAACCCGGCGACAAGGGTGTTTTTATCTACCTGGACGCGGGGGACGACCTGGACCGGTGTCTGCCCCTGGTGGAACCGGCAGGCGGCAAAATCCTGGCGCAGAAAACTTCGATGGGTCAGGCCGGATGTTACGCCACCATCCAGGACACAGAAGGCAATACGCTGGCCCTGTATTCCTACGCCACCTCCTAGGTTCTGTTGACATTTCAGATTCATCACAGATTCGCTTCGGCCCTCACCCTAAATCCCTCTCCCTCATGGAGAGGGACTTTAAAAAACTTTTCTCCCCTTCTCCCTGAGGGATACCGAGGGGGGCGGTGGAGCCGACTGAAGGTGAAATCCCCGTGCAGGGCATTTTATTCCAATGCCAACACAGCCTAAACGGGAACTATCCGCTACAGGCCGCAGCGTGCATCTTCGGGTGGACGCTGTTTTTATTTCGGTGTCCCATGCGCGCATCACTCAGAATCAAAAGGAGCGGTGTTTCCGCTCCTTGTTTGTGCGATATGCAATAGAATGTGCGTCAGGCTTTGGGCGGCAGAACCTCACGCGGTTTGCTGCCTTCCTGTGCCGGACCGACCACGCCTTCCGCTTCCATCATGTCGATCAGCCGGGCCGCGCGGGTATAGCCGATGCGCAGACGGCGCTGCAGCAGCGAGACAGAGGCCTTGTTCAGCCGCCGCACCATCTCTACCGCCTGATCATACAGCTCGTCGCGCTCGTCCTTGACCCGGTCGTGCAGGTCAACATCGTCGCCCTCGTCGTCATCATCCCAGAAGGCGGCCTGCTGCGCGAAGCGGTTGCCGCTGGCGGGCTGCACTTCGCGCGCTTCCTCCGCGATGGAGTCATCCACCGCCAGTGATTTGATGATGTGCGGCTCTGGCTGCTCGGCGTTCTGGCGCTTCCAGTAGCGGGTGATGTTGGTGATTTCCGGTTCGGATACCCACACACCCTGCAAACGCAGCGGCGCCGGCGAATTTCCGCTGAGGTAGAGCATATCGCCACGCCCCAGCAGACGCTCCGCCCCGGGCTGATCCAGGATAACGCGGCTGTCGATGCCGCCGGCCACGGCGAAGGCCACACGGGCCGGGAAGTTGGCTTTGATGAGGCCGGTGACGACATCTACCGAAGGCCGCTGCGTCGCGATCACCAGATGGATGCCGGTGGCGCGGGCCAGCGCCGCGATACGGGTGATGACGCGCTCGGTTTCATCCGGGGCCATCATCATCAGGTCGGCCAGTTCGTCGATAATCACGACGATATAGGGCATGGGTTCGCGGTCTGCGGGCACGTGCTTGTTGAAGTCCTCGATATTGCGCGCCCCGGCGTTACTGAACTGCTTGTAACGCTCGTCCATTTCCCGCGTGACCCACTTCAGCACGCCGACGGTACGTTCCAGATCGACCACCACCGGCGCGACCAGATGCGGAATGCCGTTGTAGCCGGTCAGTTCGACTCGTTTCGGGTCGACCATCACGAACTTGACGCGATCCGGCGGGTTGTTGATGAGCAGGCCGCAGATAATCGCGTTTACCAGCACCGACTTACCGGAGCCAGTGGTCCCGGCAATCAGCAGATGCGGCATGCTGCTCAGGTCGGCGGAGATGGGGGTGCCATCCACGCTCTGGCCCAGGGCCAGCGCCAGCGGCGATTTTGCCTTGATGCGCTGGAACTGGTCAGATTCCATCACGTCGCGCAGGCTGACGATAGACGGTTCTTCGTTGGGTACTTCGATACCGACATACCCCTTACCGGGCACCGGCGCTTCGATACGAATCGATTTCGCGCCCAGGGCAAGCTGGAGGTCCTTGTCCAGTTGGGCAATGGCGCCCACTTTGACACGGCTCTTCTTGCCAGACCGGCTGACCAGATAATCCGGTTCGACGCCGAACTGGGTAATCACTGGTCCGGTGTTGACTTCTACCACGCGGCCCGGCGCGCCAAAACTTTGCAGCGTTTCCTCAATGGTGCGCGCCTGTCGCAGCAGCACTTCACGATCAAAGTCTGTTTCGGACCCGGTGCTCAGCAGCGAGCGATAATCCGGCACCTTCCATTCGCGGCGCTTGCGCGGCGGCGGAGAGGAAGCCACCGGCGGGCCTGCTGGTTTGCCAAAGGCGGGTGAGGCCGCTGGCTGTGCCGGGCGGCTGGTGGCGCCGTTCTGTCCCTGGCCGTCGCTGCGTCCGTCCCCACGTCCATCACCCTGACCATCGTCACGGGTAAAGACGATCTGCTGGCGCTGGGGTGGGGCGGCTTCTGGCGCGGAGCTTGCAGGCACAGACGCGGCCGGCTGCTGCGGCTGGCGCGGCGGTGTGCCATCGCCATCGCGGGTCTGCGGCTGGTCAGGCGTCTGGGCCGGGTGCGCCGTGCGGCCGCTGCGCAGGGCATTCAGCCGTTCCCGGCGTTCGTCCAGCGACAGATTCTGTGGTGAACTGTCGGGCTGTGTCGTGGGCCGCCCCCACACGCTCTGGGACTGGGAGGGTCGCCCGGGCTGTGCACCGCTGGCGCCTGCATGCGCCGGTGCGCGGATGCCCAGTTCCTCATCTTCACCGGCCTCGTCCTCGTCGTCAATATCCGGCTGCACGGGCCGGGCCGCCGGCTGCTGATGTACCGGGGTGGCTGACGTGGTGCTGCTGGCAGAAGCCGCTGGCGCTGCCGGACGTGTAAACGAGGCGGCATTCTCCCGACTGCCGCCAACCAGATCGCCCAGGCGCGCCGGTTCTGAAGCGGCCGTTGTGCCATTGGCCTGTACCGCTGGATGAGCGGGCGTTGGCGGGGCCGGTGATGCGGGCGCCGCCGGTGTGCTGCTGGCTGGCGGCACAGAGGCCGCCGCTGGCTGGGCTGGCGGAGGCGTGGCGGATGCCGGCTGCTGCGCTGGCGTGTCCGCTTTGTCGTCCGCTTTGCCCGAAGATGCGCCACGATTCAGCAGGCCGCCCAGTACACCGCCTGCCCTGCGCGGGCTGTCAGTGTCGGTATCTATCTCTGGTTTATCGGAGGAGCGCCCCAGCAGGGGGACCGCGCCGCGCAGACGCGCCGCCACAGATCCGGTTTTGCTATCTGCCGCGCCCTGCTGCTGGCCACCCACAGCCACCTGCTCTCTATCGCCATCGCCCATCACCGCCGTGACGGTGCGCCCGCCCATTGTAATGGGGATCGGACGCGGTTCTTCGCCGGGGGCGGTGGTGGCAGGCAGCGCCGGTGATGCGCCGCCGGGCAGTTCTGCCGCCGCTGGTTTGCTGATATTGACTCGCGATTCCGCTGCTGCGGCCAGTTCCGCCGCGCGCAGCCGGGCGCGTGCTTCGCGGGTTTCAGAACGGCGCCGCTGGGCATCCACAAAGCTGCGCCACAGGCTGATGAAGAAAATCGCCAGTTCTGCGGCGGTGATGCGCAGCAGCAGCATAAAGCCGATGATGAACATCCCCATCATGAAGACGACCATGCCGGCTTCTGACCAGTTCGTCACCAGCCAGTAGTAAATTTCTGAACCCAGCCAGCCGCCGCCGCGCCCCAGCATGTACGATAGTTCAAGCTGGAGCCGCAGCTCTTCCGGGTTGCGCAGGTTGATTCCGGCATAGGCCGGGTTGAAGGATTCCATAAACTGGAACAACAGCAGCGCGCCAATGTACAGCAAGCCAACCCCGCCCACCCGTACCGGGTCCAGCACCGGGGCTTCCTCGCCAAAGTGGCGGATAATCAGCCACATGCCAGCGGCAAACATCACCACCGGCACAGCCAGCGCGCCGATGCCAAATAACTGTGACAGCAGGGTGTTGATCGCTTCTGTAAGCTGCCCCTTGGTGGCGGACATGCTGCTGAAAAACATCGCCAGCGATGCCAGCACCAGGGCCACGCCCAGAATATCCAGTTTGTTGTCCAGCGTCAGGCCGCGTTCGTCAATGCGCGGCGCCTTGCTGGCGCGTTCCAGCTTTTCGCGGGTGGTCGCCGTGCGCGGCTTGTCGTCTTTCTTGCCTACAAATGGCAGTTTTGACAGCAGACCGCCGACTGCACCCCCCGCTGCGCCTGCATTGCTGCTGCGCGCGGCGGTGCTGCTGCTGGTGCTGGTGCTGCCGGAGGATCGACTGCCAAAACGCGAGGCGCCCGCAGCGCCCGCCCCTGAACTGGTCGTGCCAGCACCTGTACCGGGACGGCTGCCGAAGCCGCCTGTCGCCGTGCCACGTCCGGAATCCGGCTTGTCGCTCTTGCCTTTGCCAAATGGCATCTTGCCGCGCAGGTCACCAATCCTCTGGTTGACTGCGTTCAGCGGACTGCTGCCGCCGCCGCTTTTAGGGGCGCTGGCAGGGCGACTGCCGCCTGGGCTGGAGGTGGGCTTTTTGTCGCCCCCGCTCCCTGGCAGTTTAGAGCGCAGATTACCCAGCCCCTTGCTGAGCGCGCTGCTGCCGGAAGCTGAGCCGCTGCTTTTGGGCTTATCCGGTTTTTTATCGCCGCCGCTGCTGCCGCCAAAGCGCGACCGGAAACCGCCTGCGCCCTGACTCTGGCTGGAACTACTGCTCGAACTGGTCGAGCTGGAACTGCTGCTGGAGCTGGTCGGGCTGCTGGATGTGGACCGGAACGGGCTGCTGCCGGGCCGCTGTGGGCTGCTGGATGAGCTGCCAGAACCGGAATAGCTGCTGGTGCCAAACGAGCGCCGTTCTTCGCGCTTCTCTTCTGGCTGCTCGTCATCATCGTTATCGCGGCGCGCACCAATCACCCCGCTGTAAGGGGGGCGCGATGAACTGCCGCCGGGCGGGCTGCCGGGCCGCGAACTGCCAGACCCGGAAGATCCGCTGCCGCTGCCGCTGGTGCCAAAGCGGGACTGATAACCCCCGGGCGCAGCAGGGCGGCTGCCGGGCAGGTTAGACGTACTGCGCGACCCGCTGGGTCCGCCTGTGCTGCCAGGGCGGGACGAAGAACCATAACCTCCGGTGCTGCCAGATCCGCCAGTGCTCCCTGGCCCCGTTGATGAAAACGGCCTGACCTGCGGGCGACTCCTGGAACGACCTAATGATTCATCGTCGTCGTTTTCTTCATCCTCATCATCGAGGAACTCGTCGTCGCGTTCGAGGTCGTCGTCGAACATGTTCAATCCTTAAAAACTTTACACGACAGATTCGGTATATACCGACTTTACGTCCAGTTAATCATATCATATTTCCGCGTTTATGACGATGGAAATAGAACGAAAGTTCTATAAGAATTACGTATAAAATTAATGGTTGGCCCATCAGGCCACCTATTCCCGCTATGACTTTTACGCATGAACTGGCGCAAAGGTTGCAG
>CAZQIY010000086.1:0-10494 GCA_964593565.1 uncultured Anaerolineaceae bacterium | reverse complement strand
CACCAGCCCACGCCCGGGCTGGTGCTTGTCATGGGCTGGGGCGGCGGCTCATAATAAGCGCAGGATTTTTACCGCACCCAGGACGTGAACCCATGCCCTCCAAATTCATTCTGACCATTGTTGATGCCTGTCGCCCGGATGGTCTGGCCCAGGCCGCCACCCCCAACATCGACTCGATCTGGCAGCAGGGCGCCTATAGCTGGCAGGGGCAGTCGATCCTGCCCAGCATCAGCCTGCCCTGCCACACGACCATGTTTCGCAGCGTGCTGCCAGAAAAACACGGCATTTATGACAACGTGTACCTGCCCTCTGCGGCGCAGTTCCCCAGCATCCTCGAAGTGGCCGCCGAAGCCGACCTGCACACCGCCTTCTTCAGCAGTTGGGAAGAACTGCGCGACCTGGCAAAGCCGGGCAGCCTCGAAGTGGGGTATTACCGTCATTACCGTTTTGGCCGCGATAACGACGGCCTGGTCATGAACATGGCGCTGGCGCATCTGGCAGCCGAACAGCCGGATTTTCTGGTGATTTACCTGGGCGATGTCGATATGGCCGGCCACGCCTACGGCTGGATGTCGCCGGAATACCTGCGCGCCATAGAGACCAGCGACCAGCATATCGGCGCGCTGCTGCGCACGCTGGAAGAACACCACCTGCGCGACCAGTACACCCTCATGGTCATGTCGGATCACGGCGGCCACGAGCATATGCACGGCACGGATTCGCCCGAAGATATGACCATCATCTGGATGCTCAACGGCCCCAACATCCGCCACAATCATCAGATCACCAGCCCCATCACCCTGCTGGATACTGCCCCGACCATCGCCCACAGCCTGGGCCTGGAACGCCCGGCCGTCTGGGATGGTCAGCCGGTAGATGAAGCCTTTCTCCCTTAAAACGCTGTCCCGGCAGGCTGGCGCTTGCGCGGCCCGGCCTCCGGGCGCATAATCTCCCTTCTTGTTAAGTCACGTTAAGATCAAAGCCGCATGTTGTCTGCCATTCGCCCCGTCCGTTCGTCTGATTCGTTTGTGCTGCTGCTGGGTCTGGGCACGGCCATCGCCCTGTTTGCCGATCTGGCGCTGTATGTCGTGCTGCCTACCCATACCGCCGATGCTGGAATCCTGCTGGTCAACGTCGGGTTGATGCTGTCCGCCAACCGCCTGATTCGCATCTTCCTCAACGGCCCTTACGGCGTCCTCATCGAGCGCATCCCGCGCCGTCCGGTGCTGCTGCTGTCTCAGGGATTCGGCATCACGGCGGCGCTGATGTACGTCGTCACCGGCTTCTGGCCGACTCTGGCCGGGCGGCTGCTGTGGGGCGCGGCCTGGGCCGGGTTCTGGCTGGCGGGCAATGCCGCTGTGCTGGATATCAGCACCGACGCCAACCGGGGGCGGCTGGTGGGGCGCTTTCATATGTGGACCTTCGCCGGTTATGTCGGCGGCGCGCTGTTCGGCGGTCTGCTGACCGACCAGTTCGGCTACCAGACGACCTTTGCGGTGTTTGCCTGCGGCGGCCTGCTGGCCGGGGTGATGTGGTTCCTGTTCCTGCCGGAGACTCGTCCGTCGGCGGCAGTCGCGGCCCAGCGCACCGCCACCAGCGCGCCCCCGCCGCGCATCCGCGCCATCCTCGCGCCGCTGGTCACCGCCATCATCATTACCGGGCTGAACTGGCTCATCTTTCTGGGGATGATCGGGGCGGTGCTGGCCCTGCTGCTTCAGGATCGTGTCGAAACGCCGCTGGTGCTGGGGCTGCTGGTCGTGCCGTTAACCACGCTGACCGGCTTCGTCGCGGCGGGCAAGGACCTGCTCAGCCTGCTGGCCGCGCCGGTGTCTGGCCGCCTGTCCGATCATCTGGGCAGCCGCTGGATGGTGATCGTCCCGGCGCTGGCAGCCGGTATTATCGCCCTGCTCATGCTGGCGTTTGGCGATGCGCTGCTGGTCGTGCTGGGGCTGCTGCTGGGCGCGGTCACCACCAGCATCCTCCAGACCCAGACCACCGCGCTGGTGGGCGATTACGTCGGCCACAACCGCCGGGGGCGCCTGCTCGGCATCATGATTACGCTGGGGGATATGGGGGCCGCCGCCGGGCCGCTGCTGGCCTTCGCCCTCATCGAGCAGGGGTGGACGCTGCAAAACCTCTTTCTGACGGCGGCGCTGCTGCTCGGTGCCATCTTTCCCTGGGCCTGCTGGATTAGCTGGCGCTATGCGCGGGTGGGGCAGGCCGTACAGCCCGCCAGTGCCTGAGCTTTCAGGCGGTGGCCGTCTCCACCAGCCCGACCATCTGCGCGCTGATCTGCCACAGACGCCGCGCGGCCTCGTCATCCTGGGCGGCGGCGGAGGGTGCCGCTGGTTCACGATCCATAAAATACTGCCCGCTGATGCCTTCCACCTCCGGCGACGATGCCAGATAAATCACGGTGTCCGCGCCCTGTTCTGGTGTTCGCATGAACAGCGGCGCCACCATGCCGATCAGCCTGCCCACCAGCCCGCCGGTATTGCCCCAGATGCCGGTGGCCACCGCGCCGGGATGCACGGCATTGGCTGTTACGCCGCTGCCTTCCAGCCGCCGCGCCAGTTCCCGCGTGAACAGAATGTTCGCCAGCTTGGAGCGCCCATAGGCCCCCAGCCCGGATGGCCCATAATCGCGCTCGTTCTGCAGATCGTCAAAATCCAGCCACCGCCCGCGATGCGCATCAGACGCCACGTTGATGATCCGCGCCGGGGCGCTGGCCTTCAGCACATCCAGCAGCAGGTTCGTCAGCAGAAAATAGCTCAGATGATTGAGCGCGAAGGTGCGCTCGTAGCCGTCCTCCGTCAGTTCTCGCCGGCTGAAGGCCCCGCCCGCGTTGTTCACCAGCACATCCAGCCGGCCAAACTGCTGCCTGAACGCATCCGCCAGCGCCCGCACCTGACGCATGCTGGAAAGATCAGCCCGCAGCGTATGTATCACTCCGCTGCCCCGCTGTCGAAGCTCCGCCGCTGTGGCCTCAAGTTTGTCCGGGCGGCGGCCCACAATCACAACAGTCGCGCCCAGCGCCGCCAGTTCCCGCGCCGTCACCAGCCCGATTCCCCCGGTGGCCCCGGTAATCACCACGACCTTGCCCTGCATCATCATCATGACCTTACCCTTACATCACTTCCGCGTTATTCGCTCATCAGGAGCGTACCCGCACTTTAACCGCCAAACATTGGATTTGAATGAGAGCGCCGCTGTTGGGCAGGGCAAAAATGGCGGCTGCCTCGCGATACCGTCCGCACGCGGTTGGCCTGTGTGGTGCAGACGCGGACAGCCATACAGGCCGCAGGTCATCACCACCGCGACCCCGTAGGTCCGGCAGTCATGCCCCGCCGCCGTTGTTAAGCTGCAACCAGCACACCCAGCCTTACCTGTCCGGCGCGCTGTTACACAAAATCCACCCCGACCCTGCCGCGTTTGACGCCGTGCCATGCCAGTGCCGTCGCGATCACTGTATCATCGTGCAGGCCGGAAGGCGCGCTGTAGCGATAACCGCCGCCCGCCAGCGGCTCCATGCTGTAGGCTGCCAGTTCGTTCAGCAGCGTTTCGTCCGGCAGCAGGGCGATTTCCTCTTTTTCAATCGCCAGCGCCAGCGCGTCAATCAGCGGGCCTTTGCTCTGCGCCGTCATGTGGAACGGGCGCACCGGCAGCCCTTCCGCCTGCAATGCCTCGATGTTCGGCCCGCCGATGCTGTTGGCCTCCGCCCAGATCATCGCGGGCTGCCACCGGGCACAGATCGCCATCAGCCGTTCGCGCTGCCGCGCCCAGCTCATCTGCCGGAACCGATCCAGCGCCACCATCTCCCGGCTGCCCGCATCCACGATCGCAATCACCGTAAAGTCGTTGTGGCGGCCCCAGTCCAGCCCGGCGATATAACGTCGCCCCGGCACCGGTTCCGCATCGAGCAGGGCGGTGGCCGCTTCACGAATCCCCCGGAAGACCTGCCCTTCATCGTCCACAAACTCCGCCAGATATTCGGCGCGGAACACCCGCTCCGGCGTGATCTGACGGATGTCGTCCAGCTCCCCCGGCGCGATCAGCGGGTTATCGTAGGAAGTAAAGCGGAAGGCGGCCCAGTGCGGGTTGTCCGGGTCGAGTCCCTGCTGGTACAGCCCCCAGAACCAGTTGCGCCCGTTGGGGCTGCTCAGAAACAGCGCCCGCCCCTCCCGTTCCAGCAGCATCGGGCGCACCACCTCCGGCCACACCGTCGGCTCCATAAAGGCCGCTTCATCCAGCACCGCCAGGTCCAGGCCCGCGCCGCGCAGATGATCGGCATAGTACGTGCTGCGGATCGCCAGCATTCCGCCGCCCGGCAGGTCCATCCGCCGCTCCGCCTCGTTGATGCGTATCCCCGGCAGCCGGGCGCACAACCCGCGCAGATCGCGCCACACCTGGCCTGCCGTCTGGTACGTCGGCGCCAGCCACCAGCAGCGTTCCCCCGTCAGAAAGGCGCAGAGCAGCGCCAGCTTGCCCGCTTCTGTTTTGCCAAAGCGCCGCCCGCACGCCACCACCTTAAACCGTTTATCATTCGCCAGAATGGCCTCTTGCCCAGTATGGGGTTTGATGAGCTGTACCGTCTGGGTCGATGAATTCAACACGTACCACCTGTTCTCCGGTTCTGGGTAACTCCTTCGATAATTTGATGATCTTGTCTACCAACTGGTTAAGCGCGCTGGCCCGCTGGTTGAGCGGCGCCTCATCAATCACCGACTCCATCGATTCCGACAGCCGGATCGCATCCTCAATCATGTTCAGCATCAGCCAGCGCCCGCCGCGTTCCACCATATCTTCCGGCGGCGGGCTTTGCTGCATCTGCTGCCGGTACGCCGCCAACTGCGCCCGCACCTGTGCCAGTTCGTCTTTGCGGGAAGGCTGACGCCGCACACGCTGCGCCCATTTGCGCAGAGTCCCCGCCGGCACGCCCACCATCTGGCTGGTCCGCCGGAAATCACCCTCGTTCGCCGCCAGACAATCCAGCGCCGCCTGCCGTTGTTCATCGCTGTACCGCATGATGACCGCCCTTCCTTTGTGCTTCTGTGCTTCCTTCGCTTCATCGGGAGACTCAACCAGGGGCGAGTATCGGCTGTTCACTCGCCCCTGTGTCGAATTTACGGAACCTCACCGGCAGACTCACCCTCCGGTTGCCCTGGCGGTTCACGGCCTTCAGTCACTTCCGTTATGTTGCCGTCCGCGCTGCGCGTGTGCCGTCCCGATGAAGTTACTATAGCACAGATGTTCTTGCTGATGGTGAACATATGTTCTGATTTTCTGAAACTGCTTCACAAAATTTAATTCGCCAGCCCACCAGTTGTAGGACTTTGCAACTATTGTGAAAAACGTAAATTAAGATTAAGGTCTGGAGAGTGTGTTAATGCAACGAGTGAGGGAGCCGGGTGAAGTTCTGGAAAACGTTACGGTTACTGATTATCAGCAGCAGCGGCCTTGTGCTGGTGTTCGTCGCCCTTCAGACGCTGCCGGTCTGGGAATTTGCGCCCATGATGGACCCGCGTAACCCACCGGTGCGCTATGAAATCCAGTGGGCGCCGCCAGAAACCGCCCACATCATGGAAACTGTCTGTTACACCTGCCACAGTAACGAAACGGAGTACCCGCTGTATATGCGCATCGCGCCGCTGTCGTGGATCGCCGCGCGCAATGTCAACGAGGGGCGCGCCCGCCTCAACTTCTCCGAACAGCCGCTGGACACCATTAACATGAATCTGCTCATCGCCATGATTCAGGCCGATGTCATGCCGCCCCCGGCCTACCGCCTGACTCACCCGGAAGCCAACCTGACCCCGGAACAGAAGCAGCGGCTTATCGAAGGCATTCAGACCACCTTCAGCCGCGTCAGCACAGATCAGCCATCCGACAGCACCCCGTCCTGATTTCCCCCTGTGCTACAGAAGCGCCCGGCGGGCAAGTCAGCGCCATCATCGGCCCGGCCTGCCCGCCAGCTTTCATGCGTCGCCCTCATCCAGCTCATCCAGCAGGGAGATGCTGCGCGGTTTGCGCAGTTCCCGACTGATCAGCCCCTGTGCTTCCAGCTTGTCCAGGTACCGGATCACGTTGGAATGACTCATGCTGCATCCCTCAGAAATATCCCGCAGACTGGGCGCAAAACCATGCTGCTTAAAATAGGTGCGGATATAGCCATAGACTTTTTCTGCGATCACATCCTTCCTCATCGATGCCACCTTGCGTAACAGAATCCTAACGGGACATACCATGCTAACACACATTAGAACAAATTTTCTGACATATAAGTTATAGTTCAGGTAGAAAATGCGCCGCACTGGTAAGCAGGCAGGCAAGGGCCGGCAGAAATGTATCTTGCGTTCTGGCCTCTTTGCGGTAAATTCCTCTTTTCAGGAGTTCAATCATGACCCTCACCAACGCACACACACACCTGGAACTTGGCTGGCTGGCGGATCTGTGCCCGGATGCCCAGGGCCGCGATTTTCTGCAATGGATGCAGGCCGTAGATCATCAGCGGCGCACGCTTTCTGGCATGGCCTGTTTTGTTGAAACCAAATTCCGCCAGGCGGTTGATGCCGGCCTGGAGGCGCTGCACGCCGCTGGCATCACCCACATCGCGGATGTGTCCTCCACAGGCTCCAGCATTCACCCGCTGCTGGCTTCCGGTTTGCAGGGCATCGTCTATGTCGAGGTGGCGGGCCAGTTCCCGGAACAGGCAGATCGTGCCCTGGCGATGGCCCGTTACGTCATCGACGAGGCGCGCCCGCACGAAAGAAACGGCATGCGCATCGGGCTGGCGCTGCACGCGCCCTATGCCGTGCATCCCGCACTATGGAAAAAGGCGCTGGCCTATGCACAGGCGGAGAATCTGCCGCTGTGCATCCACATTGCCGAAAGCAAGGCAGAGGATGACTGGCTGCGGCATAACAGCGGCCCGCTGGCGGAACTGTATCAGGACATGGGCCTGCCGCTGTCGTCACCGCGCAAATCTCCGGTAGCCTATCTGGAAGACCTGGGCGCGCTGGCGCTCCACCCGCTGCTGATCCACGCCATCCACGTCGATGATTCCGATGTACAGCGCATTAAGGCCAGCGGCAGCCGCGTGGTGCACTGCCCGCGCAGCAATGTCCGCCTGCGCTGCGGCCGTATGCCGCTCGAACTGTATCTGAAGCATGAGGTGCCTGTGTATCTGGGGACGGAAAGCCTGGCCAGCACCCCGTCGCTCGACATCAACGACGAGGCCCGCGCGGCGGTTGATCTGCACGCCGGGCACGTCGCGCCGGAAGCTGTGCTGGCCCTGCGCGAACGCCCCCTGGACCTCTGATCGCCTGCCATCGCCGCTGCTCGGAACAGGGGCGCAAAGGTTAAAATAATCAACCCGTCCGGACAGTTGCCGCGCTTTTCCAGGGATGTTAAACTGTAGCACATACGTTTAGAGGAGTCCTCATTCGTGCCCAAACAAGCACTGTATCTGGCCTGGCGGCCGATGCGTTTTGAAGATGTCATCGGCCAGGAGCATATCACGCGCACCCTGCGAAACTCGCTCAAATCGGGCCGCATCCGCCACGCCTACCTGTTCAGTGGGCCGCGTGGAACGGGCAAAACGACCACCGCCCGCCTGCTGGCGAAGGCCATCAACTGCACCCACGAAGACCTCGACCTGCACCCCTGCAACGAATGCGCGGCCTGCCTGGCTGTCAACGAAGGCCGCTACCTGGACCTGATCGAGATCGACGCGGCCACCCATACTGGCGTCGATGATGTGCGCGACCTGCGCGACAAAATCGCCTTCCAGCCCGGCGAAGGCCGCTACAAGGTCTACATTATTGATGAAGTTCACCGCTTCACCGGCAACGCCTTCGATGCGCTGCTTAAAACGCTGGAAGAACCGCCGCCGCATGCCGTGTTTGTGCTGGCGACGACGGAAATTGATAAGGTCCCGGCCACCATTAAAAGCCGCTGTCTGCCGTTCGAGTTCCGCCGTGTACCGCTGCAAATGGTGGCGGACCGGCTGGAGGAGATCGCCCACAACGAAGGGCTGAAGATTGACCGCGCCGCGCTGGAACTGATCGCCCGGCATGGGACTGGCAGCGTGCGCGACAGCATCAGTCTGTTGGATCAGATCGTGACGGACCCGGAGGAGCACATCACCCTGGCGCTGGCCCAGCGCATCCTGGGGACGGCCAGCACGGAAGCTGTGCGCGCACTGGTCGAAGCCATTATCGAGCAGGATGCCGCCTATGGCCTGGAAATTATCAACAGCGCCATTGATGCCGGCAGCGACCCGCGCCAGTATGGCCAGCAGGTGATTGAGCATCTGCGCGCCATTCTGCTGGCCCAGACCGCCAGCGCCGACCTGGTCGAAGCGTCGCAGGAGGACCGCGCCATGATCCAGCAGCAGGCCGGGATGATTAGCCGGGCCGCGCTGCTGCGGGCGCTGCGCATCTTTAATGAAGCAGTCAACGATTATCGCGGGGGATGGCAGCCCCAACTGGCGCTGGAACTGGCCCTGGTCGAAAGCACCAGCGCGCCGGAGCCAGTGGTGGCCGCGCCTGCTGCGTCGGCACCAGCAGCCCCCGCCGCCCCGGCGCCTGCCCCGGCAGAGATGCCCGAAGTTGCCGCCGACCCGGATGCCCCCGCCGCCATCCCGCCCTCCACGATCCGCCAGCAGTGGCTGGAGGTGCAGCGCGTCGCCAAGCAGTACAATTCCTTTGTGCCTGCGCTCATGGAACATGCCCAGGTGCAGGGCGTCGAAGGCAATGTGCTGGTGCTGGGCGTGCCCAACGATGTCTTTCGCGAAAAACTGAACGCGACAGACAAGCGGGAAGCGCTGGAAAAAGCCCTGTACACCGTCTATCATGTACCCCTGCGCGTTCAGATTGTCCTGACCGAAGCGACCCGGCAGATCGAAACCGATGATCCGGTGATCGCCAAAGCCCGCGAACTGGGCGGCGAGGTCAGCCCTTATAAAAGGAACGAACGCAAAGAGTAACGCAAACAGGAACGCAAACTAAGGATGAGGAGCTTTCGATCATGAAACGGCCCAACCAGAACCAGATGCTGCGCCAGATTCAGAAAATGCAGGAAGATATGGCGGCGGCCCAGCAGCAGCTTGAAACCGAAACCGTAGAGGTATCCGCTGGCGGCGGCGCCGTCACCGTCGTGATGACCGGGCACCAGCGCGTGCAGTCCATCACCATTAATAAGGATGCGCTCGATCTGGAAGACGAGGAATGGCTGAACGATCTGCAGGACCTGCTGGTCGTGGCGGTCAACCAGGCGGTGGAACAGAGCCAGATGATGGCTGCCGAAAAGATGGAATCGATCACCGGCAACCTGGGCAGCATGCCCGGCCTGGGTGGTCTGCTGGGGTAATATTGCTGCATCGTTCAGGGTAAATTCGCGAGCACGGTCTGCCTGGGTAGGCCGTGTTTTGTCTGTCACCGCAGGCGCCACACTGCCCAAAGGGTTCAGAAAGAAAGTCACACCATGAGCAAAGCGGTTCCGGAACCAGTCACCAGATTAACCGAAGCCTTTGCCCGGCTGCCCGGCATCGGCCCCAAAAGCGCGGCGCGCCTGACCTATTTTCTGCTGCGCGCACCAGATGAGATCAGCCAGAACCTGTCGGATGCCCTGCGCGACCTCAAAACGGAGACCAAATTCTGCTCCGTCTGCTTTAATATCACCGTCACCGATCCCTGCGAGATTTGCAGCGACGAAAAGCGCGACGCAAGCATGATCGCAGTGGTGGAAGAACCGCTGGACGTGCTGGCGCTGGAACGCACCGGAGTCTACAACGGCAAATATCACGTGCTGCACGGCGCCATCTCCCCGGTCAACAACATCGGCCCGGATGAACTGCGCATTCGCGAACTGGTAGAGCGTGTGGAGAAAACCGACACGCAGGAAATCATCATCGCCACCAACCCCGGCATGGAAGGGGATGCAACGGCGATGTACATCGAGCGTGAACTGAAACCCCGGGGTATCCGAATCACCCGTCTGGCGCGCGGCCTGCCTGTCGGGGGTGATCTGGAATACGTCGATCCTGTCACGCTGACCCGGGCGCTGCAGGGCCGCAGCGAGTTCTGATTTCAGCCTGCCGCTGCATAAAGACAGCCTTGAAAAAGCCTTGACACTGGGCAGGTCGCCTGGTATGATATTCAGGCTCGCAGCAATAAAACAACCGTCGGTTGTTCGCTGCCAGCAACGGGGCATCACCTGCCCTGCGCAGCCAGACAGAGATCACCAGACAACTGATCAGAATTTCTCGGGCATTTGCCCGAAATTTGTCTTGACAGGCCCTGGGCGCTCTGTTAATATTCTCAGGCTCCATGAGATGACAAGCGCATAAACACAAGCGGCCAGACGGCCACACCCTGTCTGGTAATGTCATTGACTGCGAAGCGAGCAGTTGAACAAACACAGAAACACCTGCCTTTTTCCTCAGATAACCCAAATAACCCAAACGGGTTTAGGCGGGGGGGAAGAAAAGGATTG
>CAZQIY010000085.1:9503-11165 GCA_964593565.1 uncultured Anaerolineaceae bacterium | reverse complement strand
CTGTGGGCGGGATATTGTGGTTCAGCCGGAACAGGTTGGTGGGGTCGTAGCGCCGCTTGACGGCGACCAGCCGGTCCCAGGTGGCGCCGGGGTAGGCTTCGCGCACGCGGTCCGGGCCTTCGCTGCCGACGAAGTTGACATAGGCCCCGCCTTCGCCCTGCTTCAGCGCCGCCGCAAATTCAGATACCCAGGCCTCGTGCGTCGCGGCATCTTCGGGATTCTGATAGAGCGCCGCCGTGTTGACCATGATGCGGCGCGAACGATGGGCAAAGGCGGTGGCATCCGCCGGCACCCGCGCCATGGCTCCGCCAAGCACCCGAAGCTGCGCGGCGGCCATCATGGCGGTTGAGGTGCGCAGATGCTCAAAAATGATGTTTGCCTCGCGCTGGCCGAACGAATCCAGAAACAGGTTGCGGCCCACCGCGATGGGATGCATGCCTTCGCCCGCCTCCTCCGGCGGATACAGGCCGGTGTAGGGCATAGGCCGCACCATATCCACAATCGGGGTGGCCAGCGCCCGCAGCCGTTCGATGGCCTGCTGCCCGGCCTCGATATCGCCAGCATAGGCTGGCAGCACCATCGTGATGATCTGGCCGTGATGGGATTTGGGGATAAACGGCATGGGCGGCGCGACCATCACGTTGATGATCATGGACAGTTCTTCCGGCGCGGCTTCGGCCTCCTCCATCAGCGCCAGCAGCAGTTCCGGCGAGGCCGGCAGGATGAGCATGCCGCCCACGACCTGATCGACCTTGTGCAGCCGGAACTTAAAGCGCGTGACCACGCCGAAGTTGCCGCCGCCGCCGCGCACCGCCCAGAACAGGTCAGGGTGATTTTCCTCATCAGTGTAAACAAGCTGGCCATCCGCCGTGACGATCTCTGCCGCCAGCAGGCTGTCGATGGTCAGGCCGTATTTGCGCACCAGAAACCCGACTCCGCCGCCCAGCGTGATGCCGCCAATGCCGACGGACCCGGTATCGCCAAACCCGGTAGCCAGGCCGTGCGCGCCCGTCGCGATGGTATATTCACCCGCCGTCATGCCGGCCTGTGCCCATGCGGTGCGGTCTTCCACATTAATCTCAATCTCCTTCATAGCGGACAGATCGAGCACGATGCCGCCTTCGGTGGCGCTGTGCCCGGCCATACTGTGCCCGCCGCTGCGAACTGCCAGTTCTGCGCCTGTTTCGCGCGCGTGCAAGACCACCTGCGCGACATCATCCGCATCTGCCGGACGGACGACCACCGCGGGGTGACGATCAATGCCGCCATAAAACACAGCGCGCGCTGCATCATACGCCTGATCGTCCGGGGTGATTACCTGCCCGCGAACCACAGCCCGCAGATGTGGAATGGAAACTGCCTGCGGATCGACTGCCTGTGCAGCTGCCTCACCATAGCTGGTAACATGCTTGGTATCTGACATTTTACTTACCCTCTCTCTGGTGCCGCTTTATGCTGCCGGACCCATGCCCGGCAACAAGGTTCATTTTGCGGGAAAAACGAGATGGCGTGAATGTGCAGAAGGGCAGCATTTTACCTGTACAGATGTACAGTTTTTATGGGCTGCTGATAGTTCTCAGGCGGTCAAGAAGGGCCGTCCAGTGGGCGCGCATGGCTTCGCGCTGGCTGGCGTTTTGCAGCCATTCGTGATGAATACTGATG
>CAZQIY010000085.1:0-9403 GCA_964593565.1 uncultured Anaerolineaceae bacterium | reverse complement strand
CCGATTTCCCATCCCTGGCTTTTGGTTTTGCCAACCGGAGTCTCTGCGCTCATGATGTCCCTCCGGGGGTGATGGCCGCCACCGCCTCGATTTCAACAAGAAAATCCGGATGGGCCAGCCCGGCGACCACAATCACGCTGATGGTGGGCGGGTGTGTCTGCAGGTCCTGCAGCTTCTGCGATGCGGCGAATCCTTCCTGCAGCGACTGCCCCTGCACCATATAGATGGTCATCTTCACGACATCAGGCAGGCCAGCGCCTGCCGCCTCCAGCGCAGCGGTCACATTCTTCATGGCCTGGATCGTCTGGCTGGCGATATCATGGCCGACCACTTCACCCTGGCTGTTGACGCCATTCTGTCCACTGACATAGATCAGGGTGGCGGGCGGCGCGACGACGGCGACCTGGGTAAAGGCCGGATTTTTGTGCAGGCTGTCCGGGTTTAAGCGGGTAATGGTCATGATCTGGTTTGCCTCTCTTGAACTATGACACACTTTCCCTTCTACTGTATACTGATTTCCGGTCAGGATCGGTCCTGTTTAGAAAGGCGTGTGATGTATAACCCGACGACCCGGTTGCTATCTGTGCTTGAACTGCTGCAATCGCGCGAACAGGTCAGCGCGCAGGAACTGGCCCGGGTGCTGGAGGTGGAAGAACGCAGCGTTCGCCGTTATATCACCATGCTGCGCGATATTGGCATCCCGATTGACAGCGAGCGCGGACGTTATGGCGGCTATTCGCTGCGGCCCGGGTTTCGCCTGCCGCCCCTGATGTTCAATCAGGATGAGATTGTCGCGGTGATGACCGGGCTGCTGCTCATGCGTGAATTAAAGGCGGTGCCCGCGCTGGCGGTAGACAGCGCCGCCTCGAAGATCGAGCGGGTGCTGCCGGATGAACTGTGGCAGCGATCGCAGGCGCTGCGCCAGTTCCTGAGCCTGGACCTGTCGCCGATCAACACCATTTCCAGCCAGTGGCTGATGGCGTTCAGCCTGGCCGCCCTCAACAGATACTGCCTGACGATTACATACCGGTCTGCGCGGGGTGCCGCCACCCGGCGCGTGATTTCGCCCTATGGGGTGGTGCTGCACGGGCGGGCATGGTACGCCCCGGCGTACTGTCACCTGCGCGAGGCCCACCGCGTCTTCCGGCTGGATCGCGTGCAGGAGGCAGCCCGCAGCGAGCAGCCCTATCACGAAGCCGCTGTTGACACGCAGACCTTCGTGCTGGATGCGCTGGCGCAGATGCCCGGCGTCCATGCCTTTGAGGTGATTCTGCATGCGCCGCTGGCCACTGTGTCTGAGTATATCCCCGCATCGATGGCGCTGCTGGATGTCGCAGGGCAAGATACCCGGATGCGCTGCTATTCGGATGATCCGCACTGGCTGGCGCGTTATCTGATGGGGGTGGAAATTCCCTTTACCGTGCATCAGACGGACGCGCTGCGGGCCGCCCTGCGCCAGATCGCGGAAATGACCCTGGCCCACCTGTAAGCAGCGGCTGAACCCCCCGTTTTCTTAAGGATTCTCTCACATATTGTGACATATTTCACGAACACCCCTGACGGTTGTAATCCCCAGCTTTGCCGGTTTGCTGCCACAATAAATGTAAGAGAACATTTATGTGGAGAAACTGATGGTGAAAACGACGGAAATCGCCCCGCCTTCAGATGATAAGCGGTGGCGCATTGTCAATGCAACCATGCGGCGCTATGGGTATACGCCGCAGGCTTTGATTGAGTCCCTGCATTCGGTTCAGGAGGCTTTTGGCTATCTGGATGATGAGTCGCTGATGTTTGTGGCGCATCAACTGCATGTGCCCCTCAGCAAAGCCTATGGGGTGGCGACGTTTTATCATTTCTTCAGCCTGAAGCCCCCGGCCAGACATAACTGTGTGGTGTGTCTGGGCACGGCCTGTTACATCAAAGGCAGCGACCAGATGGTCCAGGCGCTCAGCGAAGCCTATGGCATCGAAGAGGGGGAAATCACGCCGGATGGCGAATTTGCGCTGCTTACGGCTCACTGTGTCGGCGGCTGCGGGCAGGCCCCGGTGGCCGTCATCGATGGCGAGGTTGTCAGCGGCCTGAACGCCGACAATGTGGTGGAAATCGTAAGGGAGACCATCAGCAATGGATCGTGAAGAACTGGAGCGAATCGCCCAGGTTCGGCGGGCGAAGGATGCGGCGTTCGCGCATCGCATCAATGTCTGTACAGCGCTGGGCTGCATCTCGCAGGGCAGCGAGCGAGTCAAAACCCAGATCGAAGCCGATGTCAAGGCGCGCGGCCTGGAGCATCAGTGCCAGGTGAACGGCGTAGGCTGTCTGGGGTTGTGCGGGGCCGGGCCGCTGATCGCGGTAGAGCCGGATGACGTGCTGTACCAGAAGGTGAAAGCGGAAGATTCCGGCGAGATACTGGATCATCTGGGCAAAGGCGTGGTGTCGCGGATTGAACTGCGCCGGGACAGCCCGTTCTTCCAGTATCAGGAACTGGTGGTGCTGGAAAATGCCGGCAAGCTGGACCCGGAAGAAATCGAATCCGCGCTGGCGCAGGGCAGTTACCAGGCCCTGATTAAGGCCGTGACGCAAATGTCGCCTGCGGATGTGCTGCGCGAAGTGACCGACAGCGGCCTGCGCGGGCGCGGCGGCGCGGGTTATCCCACCGGCCTGAAGTGGGGCACGGTGGCCAAGATGAATTCCGCGACCAAGTATGTGGTCTGCAACGGCGACGAAGGCGACCCGGGCGCATTTATGGATCGCAGTATTATGGAAAGCGATCCGCACCGCATCCTCGAAGGCATGGCGATTGCCGCCTATGCGGTGGGCGCCAATGAAGGGGTGGTGTATATCCGCGCCGAATATGCATTGGGCATCAAACGACTCAAACGCGCGATCCGGCAGGCGGAAAAAATGGGCCTGCTTGGCAAGAATATCCTGGGCACGCCGTTCAGCTTCAGCGTGGAGCTGCGGCTGGGGGCCGGGGCGTTTGTCTGTGGCGAAGAAACAGCGCTGATGGCCTCGATTGAAGGCCAGCGCGGCAACCCGCGCCCGCGCCCGCCGTATCCGGCGCAAAGCGGCCTGTGGGGCTACCCGACCCTGATCAACAACGTGGAAACTTTCGCCAATGTCGCGCCTATCATCCGTAAGGGCAGCGCCTGGTTTGCCAGCATCGGGACGGAAAAGAGCAAGGGCACCAAGGTATTCGCGCTGTCGGGCAAGATCAGCCAGGTCGGGCTGATCGAAGTGCCAATGGGCATCCCCCTGCGCCGGATCATTGAAGAGATTGGCGGCGGCATCCCGGATGGGCACGCCTTTAAGGCTGTACAGACCGGCGGGCCTTCTGGCGGGTGTATCCCGGCGGAACACCTGGATACCCCGGTTGATTACGAGTCGCTGCGCAAGCTGGGGTCAATTATGGGATCGGGCGGCATGGTCGTGATGGATGATACGTCATCGATGGTGCATGTGGCCCGTTATTTTATGGAATTCTGTATGGATGAATCCTGCGGCAAATGTATTCCCTGCCGCGTGGGCACCGCCCAGATCGTTGACCTGCTGACTCGGTTTGTCAACCGCGAGGCGACCTGTGCAGACCTGCAACTGCTGGAAGACCTGTGCGAGATGGTCAGCCAGACCAGCCTGTGCGGGCTGGGCCAGTCCGCGCCGAACCCGGTGGTCAGCACGCTGCGCTACTTCCGCGACGAGTATCTGCAATGTATCGCCCCGGTGCCGGAACCGGCCTGAAAGGAAAATAAGGATGTCTGTTAAGACACTGAAAATTAATGGCAAGGATGTCAGCGCGCGCGAGGATGAAACGCTGCTGGAAATCGCGCAGGAAAATGACATCTTTATCCCGACTCTGTGCAACATGGAAGGGTTGAGCGCGGTGGGGTCCTGCCGCCTGTGCCTGGTGGAAGTGGCCGGGACGAACCGGCTGCTGCCTGCCTGTGCCACCCGGGTTGAGGAAGGCATGGAGGTCACTACTGACAGCGAACGGCTGCACAATTACCGCCGCATGATCCTGGAGATGCTGTTTGTCGAGGGCAATCATGTCTGTGCGGTCTGTGTCGCCAACGGCCACTGCGAACTGCAATGGCTGGCGGAGCGCCTGGGGGTCGATCATTCGCGGCTGAATTATCGATTTCCGGATAAGGCGGTTGATGTGTCGCATTATCGTTATGGCCTTGACCACAACCGCTGCGTGCTGTGTACGCGCTGTGTGCGGGTCTGCAGCGAGATTGAAGGCGCCCACACCTGGGATGTGGCCGGGCGCGGCATCAATGCCCGCGTGATTACGGACCTGAACACCCCCTGGGCTGGCTCTCCGACCTGTACTGAATGCGGTAAATGTGTGCAGGTGTGCCCCACCGGCGCGCTGTTCAAGAAATCCCGCGCCAGCGGCGAGATGGTCAAGGACGACGGATTTCTGCCTTATCTCAAGACGATGCGTGAGGTGGATGATGGCCGATAAGGTAACGATGGCAACCGTGTGGCTGGATGGCTGTTCTGGCTGTCATATGTCCTTTCTGGATATTGATGAGGTGCTGCTGGACCTGGCCGACCGGGTGAACCTGGTGTACAGCCCGCTGGTTGATCTGAAGACTTTCCCGGACATGGTGGACCTGACGCTGGTAGAGGGCGGGGTCAGCAGTGTGGAAGACCGCGCCAAGATCATCAAAATCCGCCAGCACACCCGCCTGCTGCTGGCGATGGGCGATTGTTCGATTACGGGCAATGTGCCCGCCATGCGCAACCGCTACCCGGTCGAGGCGGTGCAGGCCCGCGCCTATATCGAAAATGCGGATGTCAACCCGCATCCGCCTACCCTGATTGTGCCGGAACTGCTGCCGAAAATTCAGCCGGTGCATACTTATGTGCCGGTGGATTATTTCCTGCCAGGCTGCCCGCCGCCTGCGCCCCTCATCCGGGATGTGCTGCTGGCAGTTCTGGATGGCAAAACCCCGGATTTTTCACCGCGATTCGGTTAGGAGACTGGCATGCGCAATACAATTATAATTGACCCCGTTACCCGCATCGAGGGTCATGGCAAGATCACCATTGTACTGAACGATGCGGGCGAAGTCGCAGACGCACATTTCCATGTGACGCAGCTGCGCGGCTTCGAGAAATTCGCGGAGGGGCGCCCGTTCCGCGAGATGCCGGCCCTGATGGCGCGTATCTGCGGTATCTGCCCCGTCAGCCATCTGGTGGCATCGTCCAAAGCCTGCGATGAACTGCTGGCGGTGCGCATCCCGGAAACGGCGGTGAACCTGCGCCGCATTCTCAACCTGGCCCAGATGGTGCAGTCGCACGCGCTGAGCGTGTTCTATCTCTCCGCGCCTGATCTGATGCTGGGCATGGATGCTGACCCGGCAAAACGTAACCTGTTCGGCATGCTGGAAGCGGACCCGGCGCTGGCCCGCAGCGGGGTACGTCTGCGCCAGTTCGGCCAGCAGGTGATCGAACGGCTGAGCGGCAAGCGCATCCACCCGAACTGGGTCGTTGCTGGCGGCGTCAGCAGCCCGCTGACCGAGACCGCGCGCGATCTGATCCTGGCGGATATTGCCGAAGTGAAACAGATCGCCGTGCAGTCGCTGGACTGGTTCGTCCCGCTGATCGACGAGTTCCGCGAGGAAATTCGCGTGTTTGCGAATTTCCCGACCATGTATATGGGGCTGATTGGCCGCGATGGCTCGCTGGAGCATTATGACGGGGTGCTGCGCATCATCGACTCTGAAGGCCAGCATGTGACAGACATCGACCCGCTTCATTACAGGGACTCGATTGGTGAGGCCGTAGAGGAGCATTCATTCCTCAAGTCGCCGTTTTACAAGCCGCTGGGCTATCCGGAAGGCATCTACCGGGTGGGGCCGCTGGCACGGCTGAATATGGCCACCTGTGCCGGGACGCCGCTGGCGGACAGGGCGCTGCAGGAATTTCAGTCGCTGGACTGGCAGGAACGGCAGAGTTCGTTCTACTTCCACTATGCGCGCCTGATCGAAATCCTGTACGGCATCGAGAAGATCGAGGAACTGCTGAACACGCCGGACATCCTTTCGACTCATGTGCAGGCGCTGGCCAGCATCAATAATTTTGATGGCGTGGGTGTTTCTGAAGCGCCGCGTGGCACGCTGCTGCATCATTACCGGACCGATGAACACGGGCTGATCACATGGGCGAACCTGATTATCGCCACCGGGCACAATAACATGGCGATGGATCGGGGCGTGCTGCAAACAGCGCAGCGGTTTGTCAAAGGCGAAAACATTCAGGAAGGCATGCTCAACCGGGTGGAGGCGGTGATCCGTACCTTTGACCCGTGCCTGAGCTGTTCGACACACGCCATCGGGCAGATGCCGCTGCACATTGAACTAAAAGCGCCGGATGGCACAGTACTGGATACGGTACAGCGCGGATGAAGCTGCTTGTCGGTTATGGCAATACCTTAAGGCAGGATGATGGGGTGGGCTGGTGGATTGCCAGCCAGCTCGCCCCGCGTTACTGCGACTCTGAGGTGGCTGTGGTGTGCGTGCATCAGCTTTTGCCGGAAATCGCCCAGTCCGTCGCGGAGTCTGAGCAGGTGGTGTTTGTGGATGCCTGTATCGATGGCTCTGCCGGATGTGTGACCGTGCAGCAGATTGAGCCGGCCAGCGCCATTGGCGAGGCCCACGCGCTGCACCCGCCGGAGATTCTGCGTCTGGCGCATCATCTGTATGGAGCCTGCCCGCCCGCCTGGCTGGTGACGATTGCAGGGGAAACCTTTGAACTGGGCGACGCGCTTTCCGGCCCTGTACAGGCGGCCATCCCCCGGGCGATTGAGAAAATCAGCCAGATTCTGGCAGGCTAAGCCGGCTGCTCGACTACCTCGACCAGAATATCATCGGCGATGTCGCGCTCTATCGACAATTCGGTAAAACCGACATTCAGGACATACGTAGGGCGGGTCTGCGTCACTTTTACCCGCGCATCCGTCATCACCCCCAGGACGTTCAGCCGTTCGATACGGGCATAATTATCGGTCTGGATGGCGACGACCTTGCCAGATTCACCTGCGCTCAGGCTGCTGAGAGGGCGCACCGGCTCCGGGTCTGGCTGGTGGCGCTGGCGGCGGGCCAGCATACGGCGCAGCGCTTCCGCCAGGCGCGATTTGCGTTCATCGGGAATCTGATAGCCGCAGTTGGGGCAGCAGATGATGCCGCAGCTTTCATTAAAGGCGCACGATGAATGGCAGGACATCGCGCTGATTTCAAATTCGTAACCACACAGCGGGCAGCGCATGGCGTTTCCTTTCTCTACACAATCGTTACGGCGTGATCTGCAGCATGCGCAGGGCCGCGTTCACCACAGCCCCCACCAGGAACGCCAGCGGAAAGACCGTCAGCACGACCCCCACAGCCACCCGTCCCCCATATTCCTTGATAATCATCAGCACATTGGCGATGCAGGGGATAAACAGCGTGATAACAACCAGGCTGACGATGATCTGCTGGGCATCGAGCTGGCCGGACAGCGCCAGCGCGAACAGGCCTGCGGCGCCATAATCGCGGCGCAGAAAGCCGATCAGAAACGCGCCGGTTGCGGCGGTGGGCAGGCCCAGCAGCCCCACCACCAGCGGCTCGGCGGCCTGCTCTGCGATGACCAGCGCGCCGGTCGTATCCAGCACGAACAGGATCAGCGTACCAACGATAAACAGCGGCAGCACCTCTTTGAGATACCATTCCAGCCGCGCCAGCGTCTTGATGAGGATGTTATCCAGGTGCGGGGGGCGCAGCGGCGGCAGTTCCAGGATAAAATCGCTGCGCTGGCCGGGCAGTAATCTGGCCGCCAGCAGCCCCACCAGCATCATGGTCCCCGCGACAACGCCCCCCCAGATCAGCACGCCGGTGGAACCGACCTGGCTCAGCATGCCCAGAATCACCCCAAGCTGTGCCGAACACGGCACCCCCAGCGCCAGCAGCAGGGTGACCATAATGCGTTCCTTGCGTGTTTCCAGAATGCGGGTGGACAGGGTGGCCATCGTATCGCAGCCCAGCCCCAGCACCATCGGCAGCACGGCCTTACCGTTGAGGCCCATCAGCCGGAAAGCCCGGTTAAACATGATGGCCAGGCGCGGCAGATAACCGGAATCTTCGAGGATGGAAAAGGCGATAAAAAAGGTGGTGACGATGGGCAGCACCAGCGCCAGCCCATAAGACAGGGCCATCGTGATGACGCCATAATCGCCCACCAGCAGGTCATGAATCAGCGGGATGGGCAGCACGGCGTCGATTATGCGGGTGGCCAGCGGGTTGATCCACGTGCCAAAAACGGTTTCCTCCATGAATCCTACCAGAGTCCCCGCGCCCAGTTCGCCGACGAACTTGTAAACCAGCCACAGGATGCCCAGCAGCAGCGGCCACCCCCACAGCGGATGAATCATCCAGTGCGACAGCCGCTGATGAAACGCGGCCTGAGGGCGCTGGGTCACGGTCATGACCTCATCCGCCAGCGACTGCGCGGCCTGCATCTGCTGGTTGACGATGATGGTGCGCATTGGCCGTTCGTAGGTTTGCGCCAGCCGCTGCCGCAGCTCGCTCAGCGCACCATTGAGCCGGTACCGGGTCGCCAGGGCTTCGTCGCCGCACAGCAGCCAGACAGCGATCCCGCGCCGGTGGCTGGTCTCCGGGGGCAGCCAGGTTTCCACCTCGCGGATGGCCTGCTCGACGGCGGGTTCGTAACTGACCTGCCAGTGCGTGGGCCGCGCCTGCCCGATGGCGCCGGTCAGAGCTTCCAGCCCCACGCCCTGAATCGCAATGGTGGCGGTGACATCGATTCCCAGCCGTTCCGCCAGCCGCCGGGTATCAATGGTTACGCCGCTGGCCTGGGCCTCGTCCAGCATGTTCAGGTTGAGCAGCAGCGGCACGCCAAGCTCTGCAAGCTGGACTGTCAGCAGCAGGGATCGCAGCAGATTTTTGGCATCCGCCACCTGAATCACGGCGCTCAGGTCGTCCAGATTGCGAAACAGCAGCATCGCCGTGACGCGCTCGTCGTCGCTGGCGCTGGTCAGGCTGTTGGTGCCGGGGGTATCAATGATCGACTGGCCATCTGGCAGGGCGCCTTCGGTGATTTCCACCGTGGTGCCGGGATAATTGGAGACGGTGACATAGCGCCGGGTGAGGGCGTTAAAGATGACGGATTTGCCAACATTGGGATTGCCCACCAGCAGGACGGCGCCCGCAGACGCAGCGGTAACTTCCATAGATGGATGACAGGTTGCTACATCCACAGCGCCTCCCGAATGTGTGTGGTCGTAACCTTAGGGAAATTATCGGGGATAGACGCGGTGCCAACCAGTGATGAATGCGCTGAATCCGGCGTGAGGAATATCGCTTTCTGTTCATGAGTGCCCTGGGGCGGTGATGCAGAAACGCAG
>CAZQIY010000084.1:0-11190 GCA_964593565.1 uncultured Anaerolineaceae bacterium | reverse complement strand
CGCTACAATCATAACACAAAAAGGTCATTTGTGACCTCAAGTAGATTAAAACGCCCTAAAACGCCTGTATTAAAGGCGCAGAATTGCTGTTGACAGGCAAACTTATGCATGTAGCACCTCAAAAAATGAAACCCGGTTTTTGTCGCAAAAGGGGGCAGAGTTTCATATAACGAAAATTACAGAACGTCATTGCAAAAGCGCTCAAACTGGCAGGTCTGGCACTTTTTCCAGTGCGGGGTAGGCGGTGGGCAGATTTCCGCCGCGACCATCTGCTGAATTTCGCGCAACACTTTTATAATGCCGGTTTGGTCACGCGGTCTGATTTCCACTTCCTGATAACATTTCTCCGGGATGACATAAATATAACATCCCAAAACCGTCTTATTCGATGCTTCGACAGCCAGCTTATAGGCGCACATCTGGGGTTTCCAGTAACCATAATCGCGCTCGGTGTCCTTGTAATCCACCAGATACACACCGCTTTCAGTTTCCACAACTTCATCGACTTTGCCCAGATATTGAAATTCATGATTGACCACCATGACATCGAACTGGCGCACGCCTTCATGAACTGAATGCAGGGCGTGTTTGCGTCGCTTCATACGCTGTTTGGCTTCAGCTTCGTTTTCGATCCCTGCCTGAGCCACAGCTGTATTACGATCCAGCCCCAGACAAAGGGCATAATACGCAATACGCGGACAGTAGATATAATTCTTCAGTTCGTTGATGCGCCAATAATGATCCGTATCGACCTGTAAAAGCTCACTCATGTATTGCACTCCCGATCTCAATTCGCTTTTCCCACTCAGTACTGGCGACAGGCAGGATGAAGATATATCCGTCAGTCTTCATCTGCTGTCGGAGTTCTTTTGCCAGTGCGCGTATCTGACGAGCCATCAAGCAGCCACCAAAGACGCTGTATTGATGTCGATCCAGTCCATAATCTGCGCATATATCGCAGACTTTTGTCCGCACCCGGTCATTGGGTATATCGTAAAACACCAGCAGCCTCATCATATCAGCCCCCGGTGTAACTGGTGTAAGTCTCTTCTTCGCGGAAGGCTGCCGCCAGCAGGCGCGCCTGCATCTGGATGATCGAGCGGAGACGATAACGCTTGCGTTGATAAACCCCCTGTGCTTCCAGCCGCGAGAGGATATGTTCGGCAAACGAGCGGCGCGTTTCGCGGGTCATGCGTCCTGTATCATCCTGTTCCACCACGAACCGGCGATTGACCAGCCCGACAACCGTGCGGTCAACCACAGGGGCACGGAATTCTTCAATCAGGTCAAGTGTGAGGCCCGGTTTGCCTGCCCTGTCGGTGTGCAGTATCCCGGCATACGGCTCAAGGCCAGCAATGACAAGCGCATTCTGTATCTCGCCGTACAGGATGCCATAACCATAATTCAGCAGGCTGTTGATCGGGTCGGTGGCATGACGCCCGGCGCGTCCCGGCCAGGGATAATCACCCGCCAGTACCTGCCCCAGCGCATCCCAGTAAATACGCGCTGCTCGGCCCTCAACCCCCATGATCTCGGCCCGGATGTCGATGATGCGCTCTGCCTGAAGCGCTTCCATCTGCGCCTGACAATCCCTCAGATCAAGCTGTGCCATCCTGAAGTTTTCTGCAACTTCCCCTTCAAGGCGACGCCCGACATAACGAAGATTAGTGATTTGACTCTGTATCTTGCCACTTCCCATCTGGACGGCGATTTTTACACCGAGATTGGATTCCAGGGCGCGCAGTTGGGCACGGCGGCTTGCCATCACTGTCGTCAGGTTGGGGGAGAGTAGGCTGGCATAATTCCCTTCTACTGAATCAATAAAATGTACCGGGATACCATGATGACAGCAGGCGGCCAGCGCAGCCGCGCTGATTGAAGCTGAACGGGTCAATACCTGTACGCTGCGCAGGTGCATCAGTGGCGCATCAACGGCGGCTTGTTCCGGTATCGTGACAATAATTCGCCGCCCCTTCAGGCCGATAAACGCGCCATAATCCGAAACTATCAGGTTGTCGATCAGTGGCATGGTGTCTCGCTCCATCACAAACGGGCATTGACCACCCACTATAAACACAACGGGAAACATTCCGTTTCCCGTTGTCCTGATTGTACGTGTTATCTGGGTTAAGATAGCTATTCAATACGATACCAGCCACAGCCCTTGACCGTGTTTTTGCCGACTTGCAGGGCCTGTCCCATGCGAATCCAGGGCATCAGTTGGCCGAAGTCGCCACTATAGGTCACGGTTCCGGCAAATCCGCCCAGCGGCTTCACCATGCCGTCCCGCCTTGAGCCTGACCAGCCCTCAACCCAGCAGGTATGATCTTCCACTATGCGAACCTTCGCTGCATCGGCCAGCAGATCACGAAACGGAACCCATATTGGCTCGTCGGTGTAGATGGCGCTGATCGTGCGAATGCGCTCAAGCAGGCGCTGGAACCATACCTGAAAATCCGGTTCATGGCACAAATGCCCCTGAGAAATGATACGGGTAGGTGTCAGGAAGTGAATTTTCAGACGTTCAGCGTCCACTGTCCAGGTCGGGCCGACAGCCAATTCTTCAGACGCAGCAGCAGACACTGCCCCTTCGTCACTCCAGAGCATCTGCTGTGTACCGGTCAGTAAATCTACAGCAGTGATGCGGATGAGGCTGAATTTGCCCCGTTTTGGGCCAACCCCCAGCTGTCCCATTGTTGGTACAGCCGAGGCAATTGTCTGAATCAGGTCGCGGGCCTCCCCATAGAGGGTGATGCCAAATGAGCAGTCCGATGTAGCAGTCAAAGGTCGAAGGGCCATGCCGCGTGGAACATCCTTCCCGCCGGACAAAGTATCATCTTCCAGCCGTAGCAGCCAGCCTACCGGATTCTGATCCTTACTTGCTGGTGTGCGGGTCGGGTCATCGGTATCATACATAATGCGCAGTGCCGCATAGAGCGCGCCGCGCAGGTTGGATCCCGTGACCTTGGTGGCATCAAAATCGGCTTCGCCCTTGATTTGAAAGTGCAGTAGTGTCACCGGGATCATGGCGACACCCCGTTTCGCTCCCACACGGTATGATTCGCGGCGTGATGGGCGAGTTGATAGGGGAGAATGACATTGTAGGAGTGCCGTCCGCCTTTCGCGCGCGGGTTATAGACATTCACATCGTCAAATGTGGCCTCCGGCAGCATGTCATCCATGCGTTGCAAATACCCCGGCCCAAAGTTGGCAGAAGGCTGGGTGACATCAATGAAGGATTCCGGGACATGGTCGGCTTCTTCACACTGTACAAGCTGATAGAAACTGCCCCGCTGGCCGAAGTAGTTGATGCCGATTGCAGCGGCCACGAGATCATCTGCGGCGTCATCCGGCACCGCGAGGATAATTTCCAGCCAGCCGACCTGTTGACAGAATTCGCGCATGGCGATTGTCGATGTCCACTCACCATTTTTGAAGGGCGGGCGCAGAATTTTCTGGAATGTGCGATTAACTGCCATTGCCAGTGGTGGATGCATCAAAATCCCGGCGTCGCGCACAATGGGGAAAATATCTTTGCCGAATTGCAGGCTGCGCAGCCGGATCAGACGATCCAGCATCGCCATACGCAGGGCATATGGCGTGGGGACAAGCAGCGACTTGCCCCCGGTTTTGGTTGTGTTGGAGGGGCGAAGTTCAAATGTGGTAACTGGCTCCCACGCGAGTTTGATCCACATCATCAATACCTGACATACTGACCGGGCGTGTTATTGGTGACGATGGATGTGATTTCTTCCAGAAGTTGCTCACCACCACGGAAGCCGCGTATATGTACAGCGTCCTGCTGACCATGTAGGGTGTTCAGCAGTTCGGCGGTTCTGGACGCCCGGTAGATGAAATCATCATCCAGTGGGCTGATCAGCGGGGCCGCTGCGGCTGAAGTGGATGTGCTGATAAAGCCTTCAATATCCACCACGTGCGGGAACTGCGTAGAAGTCAGCGCACCTTTGGGATGCAGAACCGAGTGCGCCAGCGCAATGAGGGCGGCCCGCATCCGCCCGGCGCGGTCAATGGGTATTTGTTCGGATGCATTAAACGGGGTTACATGTTCGGGATATTCCTGGGTGGAATCGTTAAAGCCAATGGCAGCTACGTCCAGATGTGCCACAAAGGCATACACGCCGGATGAAGCTGGCCGGGTAAAGATCATCTGCCCCAGATTGCTTTCGCGTTCGGCAGCGGCAAGGGCTTTCTCCTCAGTACTGGATGTGGACGTTACTTTGGTGCGGCTCAGCCGGTTGATGGCGTGCCGCGCATGAGTGAATTCTTCGACCTGCGTAATTTCTGGCAGGCCCAGCGTCCAGCCGAACTCCACCGCTGATTTGCGCTTGATGGACTGCCCGCCGGCGGTAATCATAATGCCGCAGACATCCGTCAGCGAACACGCCAGAAGCTGGTCAATAACGGCGTTGACCTCCGGCTTGTTTTTGCTATCACCGCCGCCAGTGACCCAGTTCTCAAATGCCGGGTCAGCCATAATGCGCGCTGGATCGAGCGCCTGCGAGTAATAATTCAGGGGCAAGCCGATATCAAGCGCCACATTGCGAAAGGCATCGGCAAAGATGTGCTTGTTCATGTCGCCAGAGATCGCATTGACCACATCGCGCCGGTAGGTGATAGTGACTCCGTTTTCGTCGTACACCGGGCGCACGATACCCACCTGCCGGGTCATCAGGCGGTTGCTTTCGTTGCCTTCGTTGTTGAGTGCGTGCATGTCCATTACCACACGACACGCCAGCGAAAGAGTCTTGATGTCTGCCATTGTTTTTTGCTCCTTCATGAAAAAAAGTGATCGTTACTGGGTATTCTCACTGCTGCGTGAACTGCCGAAGCGTGCGGCATAACCGGATGCCACCAGCAGATGTGCGACAATCCGACTGCCATAAATTGCGACCAGTTCAACAACGCTATTCAGATCATCCGGCGTGATTTCGGTGCGCGTCTGTCGGGTCTGTGCCTGTACGCTGATGCTTTCGCGCCGATAGTCATGCACAAAGAGGCTCAGTTCTTCCAGAAACAGCTCAGGATTATGCGCATTGCGCAGCAGATCATCACCGAGACCGTGTCGCGGCCTGAATGGGAACGTTCTGTCTTTTCGCACATCACGCATATAACGCGAGTAGCTGGTGCAGTAGCTGATGGCCTCTGCAATCTGTTTGAATCCGTTATCATTAAGAATGGGGCGGTAATCCACCCGGTCTGATGAGTTGCTCTGCATAGGAAAACTCTCCTCAAATAATTCAATCGTCAGGGTAGGCAGGCGGCCCATTTCCGTCATGTTGCGGAATCGATACTGCCCGCAGGCGATGGCAAAGTCGATCCAGTCATCAGCATTGCCCCGTGTCAGATAGCGTCTGTATAAGTTGATGAGCAGCATTTCATCAGCCGTCATCTGGTATTTAGGCGGACGCCCCCTAATGGCATCCAACAGTTCATAATGTGCCTTGAGCACACCCTCGGCAGTTTCCAATAGGTCGATGTCTGGCTGCTGATGCAGCCAGGGAGGTACGCTGAAAACAGTCTCATCGAAGGGGATTTGTGTGGAAATGTCTTTGTAGTAGTAGCCCACCAGCCCGGAAACGTTGTTCAACGACATGCCGGGCAGCAGCGTACCATCGTTATAACCGCTGATAAAATACTCAACCATGCTCTGGTAAAACGTGATCTGCCCCAGCACGTCCAGCTTGGCGCGTGGCATGTTGTTCGAGTGGCGGTAAAGCGACCGGACATTGGCCGAATCTCGCCACGCCTCGATCAGATCACGCAAGGGCTGCCGCTGAATATCATCCGGCAGAGGGTAGAATGTCAGCACATCCCGGTCGAGCGTAAACGGCATGGCTATCTGGAGGAAGCCCACAAAGGCAAAATACATCTCCAACCAGAAGGTGTTCGGTGTGTCTTCGGTCAGCAGGTTATAACCACTTGCCGCCGATATACCCTTGCTGGTTGAGGGTGAGACAATCGCCAGCGTGCTGATGGTGGTCGCCAGTGGATAATCCGGGTATTGCAGTTCGTTCAGGAAATGTTCGTTCCACACAGCTTGCGCGTGGTCAACTTCGTTGGGGAAGACACCATAACAGTTATAAATCAACTGCCATAAATGGACTGCCGCCTTATGGTCAGCCACATGAGCATGCCAGTTATGCAGCACAGTTGGATAGCCTGCACGCATGGCCGACCCCTTGCCAAAGTAAGAGCAAAGATGCGCCCAGACCGGGAAGTCAGCATCTGGGGGGTTAGGTGCGCCTTCCTCATGGACAGCACCCTTGGCCGGGCGATATTTGCGCCAGATGTCAAAGGCGGCTTTGTGATCAACATATTTGACAATTTTCCCAGTATAGCCATGCGGAATATACTTCAGCAGGATGTCTTCTACAGGCTGCCCACCCTCCACCAGCTTTTTCTCTGATGCCGTCAGGGATTTCGTGATCGCTGGCAGCAGCGAGGGCAGACCACGCTGCTCAACATATTGGGTTAGCGCATCAAACGACAGGGTGCTGCTGATGATATAGCAGCTTCCCATATCTTTAATCGTCACCTGCTGCCCGCTGTTGGTGGGTGGAATGTAATAGAGCAGTTCCGCCAATCCCGCCGCGATAAACGTTGACCGCATCAGGTCAGTATCCTTGTCTACAAATAATCGCATAATGCCTCCTTTAGCCGTGTATATATTCGCTGGACCGCTGGTCAGCCAGTCGCAGCAGCCTGACAAAGAGCAGGTACATAAAGCCGCTGAAAAAATTGCTGTATTGGGGCAGAGTGGTAGAGATGCCGTTTCTCAGTATTTTGGCAGGCAGTCGGAAGTTATCATTCGCCAGCGAACCAAGATGTTCCGCTTCTGCCGGGTCAAAGCCACAGGCTGCCAGCCCTTCAATAATGGCCTGTCTGCCATTCCTGACCAGAACAAACTGATCCCGAATGGAATCGGCAGATGGGGTGTGATGGTGGCAAATGGCGGTCGAGATGATGCCGTACCAGCGCGGATCATTCCCCACGACATACATAATGATGCTGCGGGCGGCTTCGGCGCTTTCAACGGCATGGGGTCCCCGTTTCCCTCGGAATCGTTTGAAAAAGTCTGCCTCAAAGGCTTCGTGATCGGCTTCGGTGGAGAACTTCTGCTTGCCCTTGACAGTATGCGCCAGCGGCGTGCCATCCGCCGGGACACTTGCCGCCGCATCGGGATAATATTCGGTAAATAATTTGTGCCGTGCCTGCGCCCAATCCTGCCATGTCTGATTCAATTTACCCACATCGTGCAGAGCCAACATCAGGCGGATATAACGATCCAGCGTTTCCCATGTGATTTGCGGGTCGATGCGGCGGGCAGTTTGCATCAGCGCATAATGGTACATTTCCCGCAGCGACAGGGGATAGCCCTTTGCGCTGTTCTTCTTCTCATAAGCCTGCATCAGCCCGGAGATATGCTGCACATAGGTATCAGGATCATAGGCGATTGGCTCGTAGGGCTTGCGCGGCACTTTGGGGGATTCCTGCGCCGGGTTGTTGGCCTCTGGTTGCCAGCTTAAGCCACATTCTAAATCGTAGCTGATCGCAGCGGGATGCACGGCAAACAGCCAGTTTCCCCAGACATCTTTTGGTTCTCTGAGCAGCTCCCATTTGTATTGTGGCTTCGACTGGAAATCGGCTTCGGTTTCTTCAGTTGTCATGACCTGCCCGGCGGCGATGTAATAATCTGCTTGGACAGTTTCCTGATACGCTTCCATTTCGCGTGCAATGCGCCCTTGCGACACACTGAAGCCATCCAGTTCATAATGTCGTTCGGTCAGGTCGCTGTGTTTCAGGTCAGCCTTGATGTAGAGCCGGGTGCTGGAATTTTTGCGGATCAGGGAAGGGACTTTCCCGCGATCATGGCTGCGCATACAGCCAATAATTTCGTCTATGCGCGTTTCGATCTTCTTGCCAAGCCCATCGACCAGCGCTTTGTCATGCTCTGCATGGGCTTCGTTGATGAGTTTTTGCTCGCCTTCATAGCGCAGAGTGACACCCAAACCGTTGCCAAAATCGTCTGAAGTCAGCGAAGCCCAGGTTCGCTGGCAGACTTCCAGTAGGCCATCATCGAGGTAGGGAGCGTAATTCGGCTGATTGTTCTCGTCGGCTGGCGGTTGATGAACCCGCACATAACCTACGCCGCCGCCCCGCGCACAGCGTCCTGCCCGCTGGATGAGACTGGATGCTGGAGCCGCTTCGGTCAGCAGCACCTGGGCGCTGATGTCGAGGCCCACTTCGACAACCTGCGTCGCAATGATGACCTTGCGCTTGCCATCCTGTGGGGTGTAGCTCTCGTCGTTTTTCTTACCTAACCATGAAAGAACCGCCCGCTCGTTGTGCTGGCGATCTGCCTGATAAAACCGCGAGTGCAGCAGCTTGTAATCCACATCTGCCGGGATGCCGGACTTCATCAGTTCCCTGTAAACCGTCTGCGCCCGATCCACTGTGTTGCAGACGCATAACACCGTCTCGAAGTCGTCCAGCGCCGCCTTGACATGCTGTCCATTCAGCGGTTCCTCATGCGCTGACCAGATGCGATTTTGGTCCTTCAAGTGTTCAATATCAGAGAACAGGCCCTCCGTCACCGAGGTATCCGGCGCATCCGCGATGATGGTCGCCCCGAGATGCTGCTCCAGCGCGTTCAGCAGCGTGCGGGAGGAAGTCGCCGTCATGAGCGTAAACCGGCTAATGCCTTCTACCAGCTTGAGCATGGCGATGACAGTGAGCATCATCTGCTGCGTGGGGTAGAGGTGGAACTCATCAAATACCAGATAGCTGCCCATGAAGGCTCCACTGTTGATATTATCCAGACTGGATCGAACACCATAGGGGATGCCTAAAAAGCTCGCCAGCATCTGGTCAACCGTTGCAAAAATAATTTGTCCCGTAAAAAGGTTATCTTCGGGCTGCTCGCCGGTCTGAATGGTCGGCTGCCATTCATTGTTGAGCCATTTAAGCCTGCTGCGGGCAATATTCTGATAAAGATCTAAAAAGCTGGTAGTCAGGGATCGCATGGGCGTGCCATAGATCATTTGCTGAGGATAGGCCCCGGTTTCACGCTCAAAGCCCATTAAGCCAGGTTGGATGGCAGCCTGGGTTTTACCTGCCCCGGTTGGTGCTTGCAGTACGATGTTTTTGCCCTGCAAGGCATAGTCTCGCGTCAGTTTCTGAAACGCGCGGAGGGAGTCAGGTGTCTTATCCATCATCGTTTTCTTCCTCGTCATCCTCGAAATCTTTCTGAGGATATAATTGCTCAAAGCGCTTCAAATCTGATCGATTCTGGATATTATTGTCGTTGATTCGTTCGACAAGATCGCTAAAGTCTCGCCGCTGCTGTATCTTGAGTTCTTGGACTTGTTGCTCACATTTCTCGATTCGCCTAAACAGGTTCCAAATTTTCCTTAACATTCTAGGTACTTTCCTTTTGTACTCAAAACCGAGATTACTTGATAGTACCGGACATTGAATTGGACAGCAAGTTGGTTTTGAGCATGGCCGGAACGGGGCTAATTAGAACCCCAGAACAAACCAGCACCTTGATTTATGGGTGGTGAATGTGTTAACCTTCCTTCTGCCCGTTCTAAAGGATATTGAAACTAGGTGCTTTCCTGCTGCACTCGATCCATATACGGGTACATTCTAGAAATAGCTATCGTCCAGTGTGACACCATACAGGTGCGCGGTGCGTTCGGCATCCCGCGCAATCGCCTGCCGCAGCGGTTCCGGCGTGAGCACTTCCACATCTGGCCCCCAGCCACGAATCCAGGGCATCATTTCCTGCGGTTCAGCAACCAGTGCTTCCCATAGGATTGAGCCATCGTCCATCTCGGTCAGACGCTCAGAAGGATGCCAGCGCGATTCTTTCAGGCGCTGCCATTGGCGATTATGGAATTTCAAACGCACCTGCTGCGGTTCTTCCGACATCCAGATGCCCCATGTATCCTGCAAGCGTTCCAGCACAAGGTCGGGGTCGGGCCGGTCAAAAGCTGTGCCTGTTATCCGCGCCGACTGAATACGCTCCAGTTTGAGGGTTGCTAACTGTATGCCATCGCGCAGGACAATACCGGCAATCACGTAAGTGGAATCTGACCAGACGGCAGGCTCGAACCAGTAAGGGGCGATCAGGTGGCGCGAGAGCGCCCGGTTCAGCGGCTTGTAACTGATCTCCACACAGCGATCTTCACGCCAGCCATCGGTTAGTATGCGGAATTCATCCCCCATGTGGTTTGATTCAGAAGCAGGGCCATTCGCAAGGCGATCCGCGATTTCTGGCATCAACGCGCCGGTTAACCGCACCAGCAGCCCACGTACTGCCGGCTGACGATCCATCTGGGCACGTACCAGGCGGCGCATTGCCAGATAAAGCATCCACGCCTGGGTCTGGTTTAACCGCAGGGGCAATATATGCCGTCTGGGATCAATCACATATCCGGTGCGTCCTTCTACTTCTTCGACATCAACGCCTGTCTCCTGCAAACGTCGAATATCCTTCAGAGCCTGCTGCCGGGTAATCCCTAGCTGCTCTGCGAGGCCGGTTGTGGTGATGCCATTCGGGAATGCTTCCAGGAGAAGCTCCGTCATCTTTTGTCTGCGTTCTTCCGCTTCAAAGCTCATATTTCCTCCCAGATTGCATTCATTCTAAGGAATTCAGGAAACATTTTGTTTCCCACACAAAATATATTTCTTTAATGATATAATCTATCTGAATTTTATGCGTAACGAATAGGAAGTTACCCTCTTTGAAGCGCGTCTTGAGTGTTGTTTTGACACTTTGCACTTCTCACAAAACAAGAACTGGCTGGTGAGCAATCGCCAGCCAGAAATGAAAACGGCTGCTCTCATGCAGTGCAGCCATAAGCTTCATTCAGTGCCACGTGGGCGTTTCGCCTCAACATGTGGATGGTGGTCTTGGGCAATCCCAGCCGCTCAACCAGCGCTTTACAGCTTTCGTGCGCCGCTAGGCTCTTGAGCGTGGTTGCCATACGCTCATTGCCTTTCGCTTCATACTGATCCACCAGCCACCACAACGGGATTTCATCACCGGCAAGGAACTTATCCTTCCACTGCATCGGCTGACGGCGGAAGATGCCCAGTAGATCAGCCAGTTCTTCACGCATCGGCTTAACGATACTCGTCAGCCACCAGCATTTCTTCGTCCCG
>CAZQIY010000083.1:0-11298 GCA_964593565.1 uncultured Anaerolineaceae bacterium | reverse complement strand
TGCGGGAAGAACAGGATCGCGTCATGTTCCAGCGCCCACTGCTGCCAGCGGCGCTTGGTTTCCAGCGTGACCAGCGGCTCGACATCATAGGCCGTCATCCAGCCCAGGCGCTCGAAATGCACGGCATAGGTGGCCATATCGCACAATTGCACCGCCACCTGCCCGGCGCTTTCCAGCACGATGCTCATGTGGCCGGGGGTGTGTCCCGGTGTGACCACGCCGCGCACGCCCGGCGCCAGGTCGGTATCGCCTTCCAGCAGGCGCATCTGCCCGCTTTCCACCAGCGGCTGAAAATTTTCGGCCAGGTAGGTGGCCCGCGTGCGCTCGTTGGGGCGGCAGGCATCCTCATATTCGCGGCGCTGGACGACATATTCTGCCTGTGGGAACACCGGCACGATGCGGCCCGCCTCATCATAGGCGGTGTTGCCGGAAACATGATCGGCGTGCAGGTGGGTGTTAATGACGAGATGAATATCCTGCGGCGCCAGGCCCAGCCGCGCCAGCCCGTCGCTCAGGTCGCCCTGGGGGCGGCTGAGGCGCAGGATATTACGCTGCTTGTCCGTCATTTTGTGACCATAGCCGGTGTCGATCAGGATGTTCTGGCCGCCGGTCTGCACCAGCAGCACATTACTGGACATCTTCACCAGATGATCTTCCGTGACCGGGAAGTGACGCGACCACAGCGCGCGCGGCACCAGCCCGAACGGCCCGCCCGGATCGACCCAGTAATCGCTGTCGTTGATGCGGTAGACGCGGATGTCTCCGATTTTCAGCATGGGGGTTAGCCTCGTTCCGCCAGCAGCCAGCTCCAGTAACGCCACGTCACCACCACGCCCAGCGTGACTCCGACAGCGGTCAGGCTGGTGGCGACCAGCAGCAGGCGAGGGTTTTCCGCCAGCCGGGTCGCGGCGCCGGCATCCAGGATCAGGCTGAGCACCCGCACCCCCAGACTGATACTCACCAGCAGGGCGGCAGCAAAGTAACCGATGTAATAGGGGCGGCTGCGAGTCACACGCCCCAGGCGGCGGCTGAGCAGACCCAGCACGATAAACATGATGCAGATCGCCAGCGGGCCAACCAGCCCCACGACCAGATGCGCCCGGTCAATCATGGCCCCTCCTCCGGGTCATCGCGCCCGGTCGTCATGCGGTGATACAGCAGCACGCTGAGGATGATCAGCACGCTGCCGCCCACACCAGACAGCGCATCGCCCAGCCAGTCGCCGCTGATCTGGTTGAGGCTGGCATAACGCACCGCCGCGACCCCAAACAGCACCAGCGGAATCAGGTACAGCGGGTAATAAGTCTGGTCACCAGAGAAATTCTGATAGAAGCGGGCGATGAGCATCATGATGGCAATCACCACTGCCAGTGGAAACCAGATGTAAAGCAGCAGAATCTGGTTCAGGCTGATAGCCGTCATGCCGCGTTTAACGCATCGCCCGGATGACGTGGTAGATCGCCTTGACGCGAAACTGGCGATCTCCACATGCGCGCAGAAAATTTTCCACGACCGCCTGGACTTCCGGGTTGCTGGAAAGGGCATAAATGCGTGCGCCGGGCACATCGTTCTGGCGCAGCACCCCCGCCTCTACCAGGCCAGCCAGTTCTGTTTCCACAGTCTGGGGGTCGCGCCCGATATAGCGGGCAATATTGGCGGCAGTATCGGCAGCGTGGGGGTTGTCATAAAAAAACCGGATGAGGTCCCACTTGATGAACGAATTGACCGTCGTCTGCAAAAAATCCAGCAGGCGCGGGTCCATATCATCCATCAACTGCGAATCTAGGTCAGTCTGGTTCATCATTTGTTCCTGGCAGGCAACCACGTTTACTTCTGGGGCGACCCCGCGCCACGCCCGGCACGGGTCGGCTGCGGCAGATTATAAACGGTCTGCTGCGAAAGGCCAAACGCCCTAATCGGCCCCCATACGTTCACGCCGTTCGCGCTGATCCTGCTTCATGTGGCACTGCTTGTACTTCTTGCCGCTGCCACACCAGCACGGATCATTGCGCCCGATTTTCTCCCTGGTGGATTTGCGCACCGTTTCCGGTTTGCTGGCTGCCGCGCCGTTGCTCACACCGGGCCGCACCGCCTGCAGGTTGCGCCGCACAGGCTGCTGCTGGGCCACCTGAACCTTGACGTTGAGCAGGTCGTGGGCGGCTTTGACGCGAATCTGATTCTGCATGTCTTCCCACATGCCAAAGGCGGCGCGCTGATATTCGACCAGCGGGTCGCGCTGGGCAATCGCCATCAGCCCGATGCCTTCGCGCAGCATGTCCAGGTCTGTCAGATGCCTGCGCCAGAAGTTGTCCATCGTATTCAGCATGACGAACCGTTCGGCGCGGGGCATCAGTTCGCCCAGTTCCTGCGTTTTGGCGTCATAGGCCTCGATGGTCGCATCCACCAGCAGGGTTTCCAGTTCTTCCAGCGACAGCCCCTGCATGGTTTCCGGCGTGATGGACGCCGGCACCGGGAAGACGGTAAACAACTGCTGGTACAGCGTGTCCAGGTCCCAGCTTTCGGGGTCGTTCTCGTCGCCGATAAACTGATCCAGCGTGTTGATGACCTCTTCTTCCAGAATTTTGAGGTACTGGTCGCGCATGCTCTCTGCGGCCAGCACTTCGCGCCGCTGGCGGTACAGATATTCACGCTGCTTGTTGACCACGTCGTCATATTCCAGCACGCGCTTACGGATGTCGAAGTTATGTCCTTCAACCCGCACCTGCGCCTGGGCAATCGACCGGGTGATGATCTTGTGCTCAATCGGCTCGTCTTCGGGGATATTGGCCCAGGACATAAACTGCTTGACCCGGTCGCCCTGGAAACGGCGCATCAGTTCGTCTTCCAGGCTCAGGTAAAACCGCGATGCGCCGGGGTCGCCCTGGCGGCCTGCGCGCCCGCGAAGCTGGTTGTCGATGCGCCGGGCTTCGTGGCGTTCCGTACCGATCACGTGCAGACCGCCGGCCTCCAGCACCTTTTTACGATCCTCGGCACATTCGATCTCGGCTTCCTTCAGGGCGGCTTCCCACTGTTCGTCGGTGGCCTGGGTGATTTCGATGCCCTGTTTACGCAGCTTCTCGCGCGCCAGCCCTTCCGGATTACCGCCCAGCAGAATATCGACACCACGCCCGGCCATGTTGGTAGCAATCGTCACCGCGCCAGAACGCCCTGCCTGGGTGATGATGGTGGCTTCGCGTTCGTGGTTTTTCGCGTTCAGCACCTCATGCCGGACCCCGGCCTTGGTCAGCAGCTTGCTCAGGCGCTCCGAAGTCTCGACAGCGACTGTACCCACCAGCACCGGCTGGCCGCGCTGCTGGCAGTCCTTAATATCGCTGATGACGGCATTAAATTTGGCCGCTTCTGTGGCATAAATCAGGTCTTCGTAGTCGTTACGGATCACCGCCACATTGGTTGGGATAGCGACCACTTCCAGGTTGTAAATCTTCTCGAATTCCTCCGCTTCGGTCAGGGCTGTACCGGTCATGCCGGCCAGCTTTTTGTACATGCGGAAGAAGTTCTGGAAGGTGACAGTCGCCATTGTCATATTTTCGCGGCGGATCTGCACCCCTTCCTTGGCTTCGATGGCCTGGTGCAGCCCTTCAGAAAAGCGGCGGCCATGCATCAGGCGGCCCGTGAATTCATCGACGATGACCACCTGGCCCTGCTCGACGATGTATTCCTTGTCGCGGTGATACAGCGTATAGGCCCGCAGCGAATTATCCAGGTAGGGGATCATCTCTGCATGATCCGGGTGGAAAAGCTGGTCGATGCCCAGAATGTTCTCGACTTTTTCTACGCCGGCCTCGGTCAGGTACGAGACGCGGTCCTTAATATCGACCACAAAATCGCCGTCCGGTTCTTCGGCGTCGATGCTGTCCGGGCTGCTTGGCTTTAACCGGCGGATTATATCCGCAAAAATCTTGTAGTAATCTGAAGGCGGATCGGATGGGCCGGAGATAATCAGCGGGGTACGAGCTTCGTCGATGAGGATGTTGTCCACCTCGTCCACGATGGCATAGAACAATTCCCGCTGCGCCTGCTGGTCAGTTTCCATGATCATGTTGTCGCGCAGGTAATCGAAGCCGAATTCGTTGTTGGTCCCGTACAGAATATCGGACTGGTAGGCTTCGCGCCGGGAAATCGGCCGCAGGTTCTGAAAGCGCTCGTCGTCAGAATCATAGTCCGGGTCGTACAGGAACGATCCGGAATCCGGGTTGCCAGCGGCATTCTGGATCACCGCAGCGGACAGCCCCAGCAGATGATAGATCGGCCCCATCTGCTGCAAACCGACTTTACTCAGGTAATCGTTAGGCGTCACCAGATGCGCCCCACGCCCCAGCAGGCCGTTGAGATACAGCGGCAGGGTGGCCACCAGCGTCTTACCTTCACCGGTTTTCATCTCCGCGATTTTGCCTTCGTGCAGCACCAGCCCGCCAATCATCTGCACGTCATAATGGCGCAGGCCGGTGGTGCGCACCGAGGCTTCGCGCACCAGGGCAAACGCCTCGTGCAGTACGTCGTCCGTTTTGGCGCCGTTCTGCAGGGTGGCCCGCAGTTCCTCTGACTTTGCGCGCAGGCCATCATCGGAAAGCGCCTGCATGGCAGGTTCCAGCGCGTTGATGCGCTCCACTTCAGCGCGATATTTGGAAAGCGCCCGCTCGATAGGGTCGCCCAGCACTGTCTTGACTACTTTCTTAAACATAGTGTCCCAATCGCCCAGATTCTTTATAACTTCGCAATTATATCATAGCGAGTTCAATGGCTCGTTAGAAAAACGCATGAACCGGTGTGCGGGCTGGTGCCCGGTGGGGTTGCTTGTTTTGTGCTGTCGAGTTTATTCGGTGGCACAGCCTCAGCTAATCTGATTTTCTTCCATGCGGTCAGCTTCGCGGCGGCGCCACCAGTTGATGGCCAGCGGAATCAGCGTGACGAGACCCAGCACGCCATAAATCACCAGTACCATCATCGGGCTGGTGGCCAGGCTGGCCCCGACGGCGACGAACAGGCCCGTCGGCAGCAGGCCCACCAGAAACGAGATGAGGACATACTGCCGCAGGGTGATGGTCTGCGTGAAGCCTGCGGCATAGCTGATAAAATCATAAATGGCGGCCAGGAAGATGCGGGCATAAATCAGGGCGCGCCAGCCCCCAAGCTGGCTGACGAATTTATCCACCTGCACCAGCCCTTTTTCGCCCACCAGCCGCCGCACCAGCGGACGCCCAAAATGGCGCGCGATCAGAAAGCTGACGCTGCCGCCCAGCACCTCGCCAATGATGGTATAGGTCACGCCGGGCACAAAGCCAAACAGGATGCCGGAGGAAAGCTGGATCGGGCCGCTGCTGAGGGGTGCGAAGATGTAGGTCACTGCCTTGACGAGGATATAGGCCAGCGGCGCCAGCGGTCCCGCTTCGCGGATAAACGTCTGGATGCGCTCCAGCCCGATCCACTCAATGAGCAGCAGCATCCCGCCCGTCAGCAGGACAAAGCCAACGCCACTCAGAATCACGGCACGCAGCGAAAATTCAGAAGAATCGTTATGCATCGCGAGGCTCGTTGGTCGCTTCAGGAGTTCTGAATCACAGCGCAGGCACCCCAAAAGCTGCCTGCAATACCACAGTATCTATTACAACACCGCACAGCCGGCCGGGTCACTCGTCAAAGAGTTCGCCCACACTGCGCCCGGCATGCGCCCGCAGGATCACTTCGGCCAGCAGCGGCGCCACAGAAAGCACCGTCATATTGGGGAGCTGTTTGTCTTTGGGGACGGGAATAGTGTTGGTACAGATGATTTCCTTCAGGTTGAGCGCGGCCAGTCGTTCGTAGCCAACAGGTGGCATAAGGGCATGGGTAAAGGCGAAATAAACATCGCGCGCGCCATATTCCCGCACCGCCTCGACCGCGTTGGCGGCGCTGCCGGCAGTCAGCACCTCGTCATCGACCAGCAGCACATTCTGGCCGGACACATCGCCGATAATCGACAGGGCTTCGGGGTTTTCCTTATTATCGACGCGGCGTTTTTCGACAATGGCATGCGGCGTGCCTAACTTTTCTGCCCAGTTGCGCCCCTTTTTGGCAAAGCCCAGGTCTGCAGAAACCAGCACCAGGTCCTTAATCTGCTTTTCCAGCACGTAATCGCTTAACAGATGAAACGCCGTCAGTACATCGCCGGGGATATTAAAGAAGCCCTGAATCTGCCCGGCGTGCAGGTCAATCGTCATATAGCGGTCTGCCCCGGCTACTTCGATCATGTTGGCGATCAGCCGGGCGGTGATGCCTACGCGGGGCTGATCCTTCTTATCGGACCGGCTGTAGGACAGGTACGGGATAATCACGTTGATGCGGGCGGCGGAGTCGCGCTTGAGGGTGTCGATCATAATCAGCAGCTCCATGAGATTGTCATGAAGCGGGGATGCCATCGTCTGGATCAGATAGACATCCTGCCCGCGCACGCTTTCGTTCAGCCGGATGAAGATGTTTTCATTTGAGAATACGGTGCGTGTGTACTGGCCCATCCGGATGCCCAGGTAATCCGCGATTTCCTGGCCCAGTTCCTGCGATGCGGAGCCGCTGAAGAGGGAAATGTTACCGATAGTTCCCACCTGCTGCGTCAGCAGGATATGCGACCCTGGCTTGCGAACATATTTGGTTCCCGGAATTTTTTCTGCTTTCACCATCGACATCAGTCTGCTCACTTCCTCAACCAGAATTCTATTCCTTTGGCACACTCAGTTCAAGCCATTGGCAGGCATGGTTGGGTGATTCTCATCAACGGGCATGGCGGGACACTGGCAAAAACCGGATCCTGGCCGAACCGGCGCAGGCAGCAGTAGAAAAGCATTCACAACTCTGGACAGTGGAATAACAACGTTCAAACGTATTATAACAAAAATCCCTGCCTGCCCAAATGCAAAATTCAAGCCAAAACACAACGTTAATCGCCTCATTAGTGCTGTACAATAGGCTATGATAAAATTAGGATTCAAACCGGTAGAACGAGAATAACCCTTCATGGCCTCAGATTCCAGTGCACGCATCATCAATCGTTTCTGGATTGGGGTAACAGCCCTTATCGGCCTTATCAGCGCGCTGATGCTGATTCTCTACCTGGTGCTGGCGCTCAACTGGCGTCAGGACCCCTTCATCGGCGTATTGTTTACGCCGCTGCTGGTGGTGGATGGCTCGCAGTCGCTGGGCGGCGAATCGTGGCCGGGGCTGGACAATGGTTTGCAGCGGATGGATCGCATCGTCGCTATCAACGACGATGTCCTTTATGATCCGGACGACGAAGCCGACAGCCGGAATTACGAGGCGGTGCACCAGCGCTATGGCGCGGCTATGTCGAAACTGGCGCCGGGCGATACCGTCACGATTCAGTTTGAACGCCCGCCGGAAGCTGGAATCTGCCCCCCCAACAGCCAGCCCGGTACACTGGCCGCCTGTCAGGTGCGCTATACGATAGGCGAATTACCGGTTGCGGATTTTATCGGCTTTTTCATCGTGCCCTATGTTACAGCGGTGGCAACCTTCTTTATCGGGGCGGCGATTCTGCTGCTGCGCCCCCACCAGCCCGCCGCGCGCCTGATCAGTGTGCTGGCGTTCGCGCTGGCGGCCATGCTGGGCGGCCTGTTCGATCTGGACGCCACCCACCAGTTGATCCCGCTGTGGCTGGTGGCCAATGTGCTGATCGGCGGTTCGCTGGCGACCTTCAGCCTGATATTCCCCACGCGCTTAAATCTGCTGTATCGCTGGCCCTGGCTGGCGTATGTGCCTTTTGCGCTGTGTCTGGGGCTGGTGCCGGTCTTTCTGTGGTTCCATCAGAACCCGCCATCGCCCGGCTTTCAGGTGAATATCCCGCCGTTTATGCTGGTGGTGGCTGGCATCCTGATTCTGATCGCCGCCATGCTGCACCAGCGGCGTTATGCCGTGTCCGCCATCGTGCGCGACCAGAGCAACACTATTTTAATTGGCATCTTCCTGACAAGTGTGCCGGTGGTGGTGTGGCTCATCAACATCGTGTCGCAGACCCTGTACAGCACCACCGCTGTACCGTTCAACACATCGGCGGCCACCCCCTTTGTGCTGACTGCGCCGCTGAGCATGGCCTATGCCGTGCTGCAGTATCGCTTCTTCGATACGGACCGGGTCATCAGCCGGGGCATCACCTACTTTCTGATGCTGGTGGCGCTGGTCAGCGGCTATGCGCTGCTGGTGTTCAGCGCCAGCCTGATCGTCACCCAGGGCGGGGTCACGGCCAACAACCCGCTGCTGATCGGGGCGACAATTTTTGTGATCGCCCTGCTGTTCCTGCCGGTGCGCATCTTTCTTCAGGGCCAGATCGACCGGCTCTATTTCCGGCGGCGCTCGAACCTTCAGGAATATGTGGAGCAGTTCACCCACGCTATCGCCCAACTGCGCGATATGAAGCAGGTGGCGCGTGAATTCCGGCAGACCCTGAACCAGACCATCGCGCCCACAGGCATCTTTATCTTCCTGCCAGAGCCGCAGTCCGGCAGTTATGTGGCGCTGGAAGACGCGGAACAGCGGACGGAGATCAGCTTTGCGGCAGACAGCAGCCTGATCCAGGCCGTGACAGACCAGGCGATTTACCTGGAACCCAACCGCGAATGGCCGCTGGCGGTGCGTTCTGAACGGACACGCCTGCAAATTCTGAACGCGCTGGTGATTCTGGGGCTGCGCGGCAGCGATCAACTGCTGGGGTTTGTCTGCATTGGCCCGCCGCAGTCTGGCAAGGGACGCTACGAACATGAAGAACTGTTCTTTATTCAGAGCCTGATCAGCCAGATGTCGATTGCGGCGGAACGGGCGCAGGTGGTGGATTCATTACAGCGCCGCGTGCGCGAACTGGACGTGCTCAGCCAGGTGGGGCAGGCCGTCAACTTTGCCATCAACCTGGATGACCTGATGGAACTGCTGAGCGCGCAGACCAGCAAGCTGATTGACGCCACCTATTTTTATATCGCGCTGCGCGACGAGGTCACGGGCGAACTGTATTTCGCCTTCTTCCTCGAAGAGGACGAACGCTACCCGGAAAAGGAAAATCAGCGCTGGCCGCCTGGCCGCGACCTGTTCAGCGAAGTGGTGCTGACGGGGCAGCCGCTGCGGGTGAACAATTATGTGACGGCGATGAACCAGCGCAGCGCGCCAGTTGTGGCCGTTAATCCGGAGCTTAAAGCCTGGATGGGCGTGCCGCTGATGGCCGGGACGAGGGCGCTCGGTGTGATGGCCGTCAGCACCACCCAGGCCGATAAAACCTATGGCGACGATCATTTCCGCATTTTCAGCGACATCAGTTCGCTGGCGGCGTCCTCCATCGAAAAAGCGCATCTGTTCGCAGAAACGAACCAGCGCGCCCGCCAGCTTGCGGCCCTCAATGACATCAGCAACCGGCTGGCCAGCGAACAGCAGGACCTGGAAAAGCTGCTGCACCTGATTACCCAGAGCGCTGTTGAAATGCTGAACGCCGAAGCCGGGTCGCTGCTGCTGACGGCGGATGATGACAGCAGCCAGCTTGAATTTCGTATCGCCGTTGGTTCCGGCGAGGAACTGGTCGGCCAGCGTTTCCCGATCAGGCAGGGGCTGGTTGGCGAGGTGGTCAAGAGCGGCCGTCACATCATTGTCAGCGATGCGGCCAGCGACCCCCGCTGGGGCGGCGAACAGACTCATAACGGCTTCCGGACCCATTCTGTGCTGGCGGTGCCGCTGATCACCAATAATCAGGTGCTTGGGGTGCTGGAGGTGCTGAACAAGCAGGGGCGCGGCGTCTTTGTTGAGGAAGAAGCCAACCTGCTGACGACCTTCGCCGGGCAGGCAGCAGTCGCCATCGACAATGCGCGCCTGTTCCAGATGACCGACAAGCAACTGAGCGAGCGCGTGGCCGAACTGGAAGCGCTGGAACGAATCGACGTGGAGCTGAATCGCTCGCTGGATATTCGGACGGTGGCAGAGCGCACGCTGCGCTGGGCCATTTCGCAAAGCGGGGCGACAGCGGGCGCGCTGGGCATTGTCACCAACGATCCGCCCGTGCTGGAAATTGTGGCTCGTTATAATTATCGCGAAGAAGAAGTGCCGGAAGGGGCGGCGGGCAACCTGTGGCCGCTGGATAAAGGCATCGTCAGCCGCGTGATGCGCACCCGCCAGATTGATCTGGCGTCGGATGTGCGGATCGACCCGGACTGGGTGCCGGGCCAGCATCATTCCCTCAGCCAGATCACCATCCCGATGATGTCCGGCGGCGAGATTAACGCGATTCTGGTGCTGGAAAAGAACACAGAGCCGCGCCTGAGCCTGGTGGATCTGGCGTTTGTACAGCGCCTGGCGGAACATGCCAGCATCGCGCTGGTCAACGCCCAGCTTTATGTGGACCTGGCCCGTGCCAACGATTCCAAGAGCGAATTTGTCAGCTTTGTGGCGCACGAACTTAAAACGCCCATGACCTCCATCAAAGGTTATACTGACCTGCTGCTGGGCGGCATCCCCGGCGAAGTCAACGAACAGCAGGAATCCTTCCTGGCGACCATCAAGGGCAATATCGAGCGCATGAACACCCTGGTCAGCGATCTTAACGACGTGACCAAGCTTCAAACCGGCAACTTCCACATGGATTTCGCGCCGGTGGATTTCCGCAGTGTGGTGACCAATACGCTGCGCCCGCTCCAGCCGCAGCTTGACGAAAAAGAGCAGATCCTCAACCTGCGTCTGCCGGATGACATGCCGCCGATTCGTGCTGATCATAACCGGCTGATTCAGGTGCTGACCAACCTGGTCAGTAATGCCCACAAATACACCCCGCATGGCGGCGAGATTCAGATCATCGCGGAAGTGATGGACGATTATCGCCCGCCGCACAACGGCCGCAGCGGCCACCCGGCGCTGCATGTGGCGGTGAAGGATACGGGTATCGGCATGAGCGAGGAAGACCTGTCCCGGCTGTTTACCCCCTACTTCCGCAGCGAGAACCCGCTGGCGCGTGACCAGCCCGGCACTGGCCTGGGCCTGACGATCACACGCGGTATTGTGGAAGGGCACGGCGGCGAAATCTGGGTGGAAAGTATCATCGGCCAGGGTACCACCTTCCATTTCACCGTGCTGCTGGCGACGGAAAAACAGCCAACAGAGACAGAATAGGGCGACGCTTGCCGGGCGATGCCCTCTCAGGTTTTATAGCGGGTGGTCAGCAGCACCAGATCGACCATCGACCAGTGATTAAAGCGCCCGACAAAAGTGCCGGTGGCAAAGATGCCATCATTCCAGCGCATCGAAAACGCCTGCTGATATTTG
>CAZQIY010000082.1:0-11985 GCA_964593565.1 uncultured Anaerolineaceae bacterium | reverse complement strand
CGGGCGTGATGGGCGTGCTGTCCGGCGGCGTGGAGGTGTTGGTGGTGTCCGGGCTGGCATCGCGCACGGTCAGGACAATCTGCCCCGGCGCGGCATCCACGCTGAACACTTCCAGCCGGTAGCTGCCTGTTACGGGAATCACCGCCGCCCCTTCTAGCGCTTCGCTGCGGAAGGGATTGCCCACATATTGCAGGATTTCGTTTTCTGCGGTGTAGATGGTAAACACCGGGAAGATGCCGCTGGTGATGCTGACCATCTGGATGTTCAGCCGCTGCCCGGCGGTGGCGGTAAAGATCAGACTGGGTGCTTCGCGGTCTGCCGCGATGGTGACAGTAGCAAGCTGGTTCAGTTCCAGACTTTCCTGAGCCTGTGCAGATGTCAGGCTGAGGCACATCATCAGAACCAGTATCAGGCATTTGCGCATTCAAACAATCCCCTTAATGCACCAGACCTCTCTCTACATTAGCACGCCTGCTCCTGAAAGTCTAACCGAGGATGATGACGACCTGATGCTGCTGGCCATCATCGGCCAGCGGAATGCGAAAATCATCCAGCGGCGCATCGTCCAGCGTCATCTGGCGGATGCCGCCGCACACCTGATTCGGATTTTCAACGCGGATGTGGTAGGTGGTCTGGCCAAAGCGGTAGGTGATTGCATAACCCGGCCACGTTTCCGGAATGCACGGCTCGACCTTCAGCCAGTCCCCCTCGCGGCGCAGCCCCAGAATCGCCTCGATGCCCAGGCGGTACATCCAGCCGGATGACCCGGTATACCAGGTCCAGCCCCCGCGCCCGGTGTGCGGCGGGACGCTGTAGACATCAGCGGCGATTACATAGGGTTCGACGCGGTATTCCTGAGCTTTCTCTGGCGAATCGCTGTGGTGGATCGGGTTGAGCAGCTGGAACAGCTCGCCTGCCTGCGCCCCCTGGCCCATTTTGGCCAGCGCCCACACCGTCCAGATAGCGGCGTGGGTGTACTGCCCGCCATTTTCGCGGATGCCGGGCGGATAGCCTTTGATGTAGCCGGGGTCGTGGTCGGTCTTGTCAAAGGGCGGTGTGAACAGCAGCAGCAGTTGATCCTCGCGTTTGACCAGATGCGCCAGGACGGACTGCATGGCCTGCTGGCGGCGCGCCGGGTCCGCCGCGTCAGAGATCACGCCCCAGGACTGCGCGATGGCATCAATCTGGCATTCCATACTCTGCGATGACCCCAGCGGCGTGCCATCGTCGTAGAAGGCGCGCAGATACCACTGCCCATCCCAGGCGTGTTCTTCCAGCGCGGCCTTAAGCTCCGCCAGGCGGCGCTGATAATTCTGCGCCTGGGCCGTTTCTTCCATGCGCTCGCACAGGTCGATAAAGCCCGTCAGCGTGGCGCACAGGAACCAGCCCAGCCAGATACTTTCGCCCCGGCCTTCGATGCCGACGCGGTTCATGCCGTCGTTCCAGTCGCCGCTGCCCATCAGCGGCAGGCCGTGCGCGCCCGCCGTCAGGCCCTGTTCCAGCGCCCGGCGGCAGTGTTCGTACAGGCTGTGCGTCTCTGTGGTGGATTCATAAAAGCCGTAACGCTCCTCTTCCTCCGGCCTGAGGGGCGCGCCCTTGAGGAAAGGGACTTTCTCCTGCAGGATGGCTTCATCCCCGGTGGCGCTGACGTAGTAGGCCACGACAAAGGGCAGCCACAGCAGATCATCCGAGAAGCGGGTGCGCACCCCGCGCCCGGATGGCGGATGCCACCAGTGCAGCACATCGCCCGCCTCGAACTGGTGCCGCGCCGCCCGCAGAATATGCTCGCGGATGAGCACCGGGTGGGTGTGTACCAGTGACATCACATCCTGCAGCTGGTCGCGAAAGCCAAAGGCCCCGCCGGACTGATAGAGCGCGGAACGGCCCCAGATGCGGCACGAAAGCGCCTGATACAGCAGCCAGGGCAGAATCAGATTCATGCCGGGGTCGGGCGTCTGCGCCGTGACCGTCGTCAGCGTGTCTCGCCAGAAAGTGGTGACTGCCTCCCAGGCGGTTTCGACCTGTGCCGGGTCGCTGTACTGGCGGGCGACCTCCAGTGCCGCCTCGCGGTTGGGGCCAGCACCGATCAGGAAGGTGACTTCCTCCGCCGCGCCGGGCTGCAAATCCACGTGCAGTTGAACCGCGCTGCAGGGGTCGGTCCCGGCGCGCACAGCACCAGACAGGCCGATTCGTTCCAGTGCGGCCGGGCGGGCATAGCTGCCCAGGCGGCCCAGAAATTCGGTGCGATCTGTCGTCAGGCCGTGGAAGGGCTTATTGGCGGTGATAAAGGCGAACTGCTCGCCAAATTCCATGCTGTACGGGTTGCGGAACAGCAGAGTCTGGCTGGCGGAGTCGAAATCGGGAATGATGTACTGCTGGGTGATGTCCTTCACGGTGCCCAGCACCCATTCGGTGTAATGAGTCACGGTGATGCGGCGGACACGATCTGAGGTGTTTTCCAACCGGAGGCGGACGATCTTCACCGGCGCATCCGGGGCGGTATACAGGCGGGTCTGCTGCTTCAGCCCGTGACTATGATGTTCAAAGATGGTGTAGCCCCAGCCATGCCGGATGAGATAGGGCTGGTCTGTGGTGGCGGGCAGCGGGGTGGGCGACCAGATATCGGCGGTTTCCTCGTCGCGCAGATACACCGCTTCGGATGGCATATCCGTGACCGGGTCGTTGCGCCAAGCGCTGAGGCGATTTTCGCTGCTGTTGACGGCCCAGCTAAACCCGCCGCCAGTTTCGGACACGGTAAAGCCGAATTCCGGGTTGGCGATAACGTTGATCCAGGGGGCGGGGGTGAGCTGGTGCTTCTGCCAGTAGATGATGTACTCGCGGCCATCGGACGCAAAGCCGCCAAAACCGTTATCAAAGTGCAGGTCGTCTGGCCGGTTCAGCGGCGGGGTGGCATCGGATAATTCCGGCGCCAGCGATGCGGTAAAGTGCGGCAGATATACCGGGCGATGATTGACCACCTCTAGCTGCTGGGCCAGCGTGCCGCTGTGGCCGTCCAGATAAACCCGGGCGGATGCGGCCAGCAGCGCCAGATCATCCTCGCTGAGCAGGTCGGCACGCAGCAGGAAGATGCCATCGTGGCGGTTGATCCAGATTTCGCTGCCCATGCGCACAATCAGATGATGCACCTGATTGTAAAGTTCCTGGGTATAGCCGGTGTCGCGCTGGTTCAGAATCACCAGCGTGACTTTGATCTGCCGGTGGCGCCAGTAGGTATGGGCCTGAACCAGTGCGCGCACCAGCGCCAGTTCGGTTTCATCCTGAATTTTCACCAGCACGATAGGATAATCACCGGAGATGCCATAGGCCCACAGGCCGGGCTGGCCTCTGGTATTGGCGGCGCGAATCTCTGCTGGCGCGCCCAGTTCTGGCTGGGGATACAGCAGCGCAGACAGCATCTTCTGGAACAGTTGAATATCCGGCGATTCGATGCTGAGGCGGCGCATTTCCAGTTCGCTGCGGTAGCGCACCTGGTTAAAGGCGCGTTCCAGCGTTGACCAGACCTGATAGGACCGCGCCAGCGCCGTCGCCTGCCCGCGCGATTCCGCCGCCAGCGTCACGTAAGCGACCTGCACGCTGGCATGCGGCTCCAGTTCGATCTCCTGCCCCAGCGCCATGATCGGGTCCAGGGTGGCGCCGGTGGTGCCGGTCAGCCCATCGGACCGGGTCAGAGCTTCTGGCGCGGCGGGGGTGCGGCTGCGCCCGAGGAACTGCTCGCGGTCTGTTTCGTAGACCGGCGCTGCCATGCCAGAGGATTCGTGCACCAGCATATGCAGCATGTAGATGGGGCTTTCGTGCGCAGAGCGCGGACGCCGCCGGAACAGCAGGCCGCTGACGGAGGGCAGATAGCGGCTTTCGATAAACAGCTTGTTAAAGGCCGGGTGGCGCTGGTCTGCGCCCTGCGGCGCCAGCACCACCTCCGCATAGCTGGTCAGCAGCAGGCGGCGCGGGGTGTCGCTGTGGTTTGTCAGGCGGATGCGCCGGATTTCCAGGTCGTCTTCTGGCGGCACGGTGACTTCCATCTGGACGGAGATATCGTCGCTGCGGCGCTGAAATTCGGCCTTGTGCGGGAAGAACACCACATTTTCATAATCCGCCACTGTATCGGTGGGCTGATCGCCGATGGACCACAGATGGCCGCTGTCCTGGTCGCGCAGGTACAGCCACATACCCCAGTCTTCCAGCGTGGTATCGGCGCGCCAGCGGGTGAGGGCGGTGGTCTGCCACTGGCTGTAACCCCCGCCGGTGCCTGTCAGCAGCACGCCATAGCGCCCATTCGACAGATAATGCACCTGGGGCACCGGGGTGTTGGGCGGCACGGTCCAGGAGGCGGTATCAATCGGTAAGTGGCCCGGGGTGGGCTGGGGCGTATCCTCTGCAGAAGGGTACTGAAACTCAACCGACTGGGGCAGTTGTTCCTGCAGCAGCAGTTCCACGCTCTGGATGCGCGGTTCATCATGGAAGCGGCGCACCATCAGGTTATCCGAAAGGGCGTTGAGCAGGGCCAGGAAGATCATGCCCTGATGATGAGACATGAATTCGCGCACGATGGCCCGTTCCTGCCCCAGCGCCAGCCGGGTGGGGGTGTAATCCACAGCTTCATAGAACCCGTACATGCCCAGCATACCAACCTGCTGAAGGGCTTGCACGTTGTTCAGGACCGCCTGGGTATCAAAGGGTAGTGCGATGACAGATGCATAGGGCGCGATGACAAGATCCGCCGCCAGGCCGCGCTTGAAGGCCACCCCCGGCACCCCGAAGGCGCGGTACTGGTAATTCTGGTTGGCATCGAAGGCGTAATAACCGGATTCGGAGATGCCCCAGGGCACATTACGCTGCTGCCCATAGCGCATGTGGGCTTTGATCACCGCCGCGTAACTCTCGTTAAGCAGCGTCTGCGGATGATTGCGCATCAGCAGGGTGGGCATCATGTATTCAAACATGGTCCCGCTCCACGACAGCAGCGTTTGCAGGTTGTCGATGCGGGTGAGGGGGCGCCCCAGGTGCAGCCAGTGTTCCTGGGGGACCTGCTCCATCGCGATGGTGAACAGGCTGGCCAGGCGTGCTTCGGATGCCAGCAGATCGTAATAGCTGTTGTCGAGGCGCTCGCTGGTCACGTTATAGCCGATGTGGAAGATTTTACGGTAGTCGTTAAACAGGAAGCGAAAATCCATCGGCTGGATAAAGCCATCGATCTGCTGTTCCAGCTTTTTGAAGTCCGCCAGCATGGTCTCGACAGCGGTGGATGCTTCTGCCAGCTTCTCCTGGAACTGCTGGCACCAGGCCCGGGCCTGGTGGATTTCCGGCGTGGCGGGGTCTGCCTGGGCAAGCTGCTCCTGAAGCTGGCGCAGGTGCTGCTGGCCGCTTTGGTAAACGTTAAAAACCTCGCCTATGTGGGGCAGGCTGGGGAACACCTCCAGCAGCTTCTGCCAGGCTTCCTGCACCCCTGCCGAGGCAGCGCCGGAAAACAGGGCGGGCGGTTCTGCCAGCAGCGCCAGCCAGGGCAGCAGCATGTGGGTATCGCGCTCGATGTTCTGCACATGATGGCTGACGCGCTCGACATAGGTGCGCAGCGTTGTCAACAGGCTGACATCGACGCTGCCGCTTTCGCTGGCGCTTTCCAGCATCTCGACCAGCAGGCGGATAACCTCCGGCCAGGTGCTGCCCGACAGTTGGGCCAGATACTGAACACGGGCTACCGGGTCATGCTGGACGGTGTTGATCTTCAGGCGGATATTCGCCAGTTGGACGATGAGTTTTTCGACATCCGGGGTGGTCTGTGCCTCGCGGAACTGCGCCAGGGCTTCTTCCAGCACGATCAGGGTATCCTGAAGGCCCTGCCAGCGCTGCGGCCGCATGATCGGTGTGGCAGACAGGTCGTGCAGGCCCTGACGCAGCGCCAGCAGACAGCAGGCCAGGTTGCCGCTGTCCACTGTCGATACATAACGCGGGTGCAGCGGGGCCAGCGTGCGGGTATCGTACCAGTTCAGGAAATGACCCCGGTAGCGTTCCAGCTTTTCCATGCTCTCGAACGACAACTGCAGGCGGGCGGATAGTTCCAGCAGGCCGATGTAGCCCAGATCATAGGCGGCCAGCGTGGACAGCAGCATTAGCCCGATATTGGTCGGAGAGGTGTAATGGGCGACTATGCCGCGCGGCCATTCCTGAAAATGATCCGGCGGCAGCCAGTGATCTTCCGGGCCGATGAACTGCTCAAAAAACAGCCAGGTGCGCCGCGCCAGAGATCGCAGCACGACCTGTTCATCCGGGGTGAGTTCCGCCGCCGGGCGCGTGACCGGGCGGCCCAGCCAGTGAGCCACCGCTGGCGACAGCCCCCACAAGGCCAGCAGCGGCAGGCTGACCCACAACGCCGCCGGGTTGACCAGCGCCACCCCCAGCGCCACAATCACGGCAAAGATGGGGCTGCCGATCATCTGCTCCAGCACCGCGCTGTAGGCCGCTGTGCTGCCGAACAGGCGCACCGTGCGGGCGGCGGTGGTCCACTGGAGCAGGTGCTGCCGCCTGATCAGCCGGTAGAGCGTGACCGCGATTCCATGCAGCGCCAGGTAGGATTCGTGCGGCAGGAACACCAGCGACAGCAGCCAGCGCAGGCCGTTAACCTGGAGGCGCGGCGCAATGGATTTGCGCGACTCTTTCGGGATCAGGTCGCGCAGGGTGTTCAGCGTGCCGATAATCAGCGGCATGGCAGAAGCCCCCAGCGCCAGCAGGGTCCAGACCAGCGCGCCCCCCGGCAGCACCAACCAGCCAGCCAGCAAAAGCAGCAGCAGCGCCGGGGGCAGCAGGCTGCGGCGCAGGTTATCCAGAATTTTCCAGCGATCCAGCACGGAGAACGGATTGGGCGCTGTGCGGCCATCTGCCAGCGGAACCCGGGGCATCAGCCAGGGCAGAAGCTGCCAGTCGCCGCGTATCCAGCGATGCAGGCGGCGCGTATGTACCAGATAATGCGGGGGATAATCTTCCAGCAGGATGACATCCGTCACCAGGGCGGCGCGCCCATGCAGGCCCTCAAACAGGTCATGGCTGAGGATGGCATTTTCCGGAGTGCGGCTGGCCACACTGCGATTGAAGGCGGCCACATCATAAATGCCCTTGCCGATGTAAATGCCTTCGTCGAACCAGTCCTGATAAACATCGGATACCGCCAGCGTGTACAGATCAAAGCCGGTGTCGCCGGAAAAGATGCGTGTGAACAGAGTCTGGCTGGCGGTGGCCGGGTTGATTTCCGTACGGGGCTGCAGGACGGTGTAGCCACAGACCACCCGATTCGCCGCATCAAACTGGGCCTGGTTGAGCGGGTGCGCCATCGTACCGACCAGACGCCGGGCGCTGTCCTTTGGCAGAATCGTATCGGCATCCAGCGTGATGACGTAGCGGATGTGTGGCAGCATATCGCCGCTGCCATCGCTGACGATAAACGAGGTTTCCGCGGTGGGGTCCAGCAGCAGGCGGTTGAGTTCTTCCAGCTTGCCGCGCTTGCGCTCCCAGCCCATCCACATATTTTCGGAAGGATTCCAGCGGCGTTCGCGCAGGAACAGATGGAAGGGGCGGCGTTCGCTGGTGCCGTACTGTTCGTTAAGCGTCTCGATGCTGCGCTGTGCATAGGCCAGCAGGTCCTCATCTTCGGGCATGTGCTGCTGCGGCGCGTCCATAAAATCCAGCAGCAGCGCAAAGTCCAGATGCGGGTCTGTATTGCGCAGGAAGTGCAGCTCTAACTGCTGCTGCAGCGAATCGATTTCGTCACGATCTGACAGCAGCGCCGGGACGACCACCAGCGTTCTGTAATCGGCCGGGATGCCTTCGCTGTAATCCATTTTGGGCAGGATGGTGGGCGGCACAAGGCGGCTGATGAGCCAGTTCATGCTTTCCACCGCGATGGCACTGGCCGGCAGCAGAGTCAGCAGCAGGGCGACGACGATGTGCAGGGCGGTGCCCCCGACAGCAGTGGTGAACGCCGCCGCTATCACCAGCAGCAGTACGGTCAGCAGGGCGACACCCCCCAGATAGAGCGCGGTGGGGTGGGTGGTGCGCCATTGGGTCAGGCGATCCTGCCAGGTGGGCTGGTAGCCAATCTCCGCTTTTAGCTGCTGAAGCCCCGCCGTTTCCAGCAGGTAATAGCCGACATGGCTGGTGCGGGAATCGGGGTTGTGGTTGTAAGCCGCCGCCTGCCGGGCAAGCTGAACTGCCGCCTGGGCGATGCGTTCCTCGTCGTGGCTGGTGTCTGGCGCCAGCAGCTCGATCATCTGGCGGTAGCGGTTGCGGGTGGCGAAATCCATGTGCGGGTACACCCCGGCGGGGTCCTGCCGCAGCACCTGCTCCACCCGGCTGACATCCTCGAAGTAGGCTTTCCAGTCCTGAGTCGCCAGCATGCGCAGGTTGATAATGGCGTTGGCGATGCGGGTTTCGTCCGCTGGCTGTACGGGCTGGTTATCGCCCCGCAACACCTCGCGTGCTTCGTCGATGCCAATGAGCTGGCCTACGGACCAGATCAGGTCTTCCAGGTTGACCACGCGCAGGATGGCGGGCAGCGCCCATAATTCCCCCATCGTCAGGGGGGTGATCTGCTGGTAGGTATGCAGGAATCCTTTGATCTGCTCCAGCGTCAGCGGGGTGACGAACCAGTCTGCAAGCTGGCGCGCAGCGGCATACACACGCGGGAAACCGCGCAGCGGCGCTTCGTCGAGTTTGGGCAGTTCCGCGTAAAAACGCCGGGGAATGTCCTCTGTTATCTGGTATAACGACTGCTGGACAATGTAGAAGTTATCCAGCAGCCATTCGCCAGCATAAGAGACTGTCAGTTCCTGTTCTGCAATGGAGGCGTAATGCTGCTGGGCACGGCGCAGCACTGCCTCCTGCTGGTCGGGGGATTCCAGCAGGGGCAGCTTAATTCCATGTGATCTGCTGACCTGCTTCTGGACACTGGCCAACTGCCTCGCCAGTACTTCCAGTTCTATCTCAGCCGTGCCTGCGGGTTCCGTTCTGGCCGTTGTGTGCTGCTCTGACTGAGAAACCGTCATGCGCTACTGCGTCCTGGAGGGGCGCACAACGGCGCGCGGTTCGACATGCCGGGTCGTCGCTGCGGGCAGGTCCTGTACAACCAGCACTGGCCTTGTAGAGTAGGCAATCAGGTTGCTGGCCACGCTGCCATAGGGGCGCTGCGGCTCGCCGGAATAGCCATGCGCGCTGAGGGCGATCAGATCAACATTTTCCTGTTCGACCAACCGGTGCAGAGTCGCGGCGATGTTATCATCGACGATCAGCAGATGAGTCTGCACGTCCCCTGGCAGGCGCGAGGCGCAGTTTTCCAGATAGCGGTTGGCATCGGTGCGGGTCAACTCGACCATACGCTCGACCACTGCGGCTTCTTCGGCATTGGGCGGAGCAGGCCGGGGCATTTCCGGTTTGCGGATCACGTGGGCCAGCACAAGCTGAGCCTGACAATCGCGCGCCAGCGAACTGGCCACCGGCAGGATAATTTCCGCCCGCTGCGAACCATCCAGCGGGACAAGGATTTTGCGGATGTAATCTGTTTCGTCGCTGGCCTGGCGCGGTGTATTTTCCCCCACCGGCAGCATGATCACCGGCATGGTGGCGTGCTTGATGAGGACATGGGCCAGGTTGCCCAGCGCCTCTGACGGTTTGACCATCATCATGAGATCGACATCCTGTTCCTGGGCATACTCGCACACCTGGTCCGCGCTGGCGCCTTCCAGCACCACCGTATTCACCATCAGCCCTCTTGCGCGCAGGCCGTCCGCCATTTTGCTGAGGTTGGCTTCCACTTCCAATTTGCGAATGTACCAGTCCAGCGGGTCGACCATGCGGTTGCGCACTTTGCCCGTCACAGAATTAAATAATCGCAGCAGGGTAATGCCCGCGCCAGAGGCACGCGCCATTTTTTCTGCCTGTGCCAGCATATAACCGGCATATTTTGTTGAAACCAAAATTACAAGTATTTGTTTTGTCATCGGGATTCCTTCCTGGTCATAACGCAGGTTACCCGGCGTTTGATAATTTGCTGGTGTTTCGAAGAAGTGTTCAGTGTGGCAGCATACGATGCTGCTGTACATGCAGCGGCTTGCATCCGTGCCCTACTTTGACTTTAGGATGAGTTTGAGAGGCTGTCATGGGCCTGTCGGGGGATTTAGAATGGGTTTAAAGTCCAATAGATTCCGGTGAGTCTGCCTATACATGGCGGAAAGCCAAACGGCCGGCGTGAAGCCAGCCTGTTAGGTGTGGAATGCTGACGGCGTTTCAGGACTGCGGTGGATCTGCGGATTCTGTCGCTGGCTGGGGGTCTGCGTCTGCCTGCACGATCCAGCGTTCGAGGTAATCGGCGGCGTGCAGTTCATCGTGGAATTGTTCGCGGTCTTCATCAGAAAGCGGAATCTGCTCAAGTTCGTGCCGCAGCGCCCGGCTGTGTTCGATCTCCCCCAGCGCCACCGCCAGTTCCGCCCTGGAAGCCAGCACCCGGGCGCGTTCCAGCGGGGCTGCATCGGTATGTCTGGCCAGCTTCTTATCCAGCAGTTTGGCCGCGCCTTTGTCGTCGGTATAGGTATCGCGCAGGAAGGCCGCCGTATCCAGCGCGCGCATCAGCGGAGAGAGGGTGTCGTCGTAGGCGTCGTAATCTATATCCGGCTCGTCCATGTTGATAAAAACCAGATCGTTGCCGGTGGGGTCGAACAGGTGGAAACGGGTCTGCCCGGGCCGCAGGCGCGTGATGCGCGGGAAACCGGCTACTGGAATCCGGCCATAGGTGGCGCGCAGGCCATCGGCAATGGCCCGGTGATACACCGCGACATCTGGCACATGCACAAGGCACATCGCGCCGCTTTTGCCTTTGGTGAGGTGCAGGCTGATCTCGCCGCGCTGGATGGCGCCATAGAAATAGGGGGTGTCCTGCCAGTAGGTAATGCTGAAACCTGCGGCTTCGTAAAAGGTGCGCGACTCCCCTGGCGATTTGCACATCAGAACCGGGGTGACATTTTCCATAGATGACTTCCTCTCTGCTGTATCGGTTGCAAAACCGGCGCTGCGGCCAGCTCAACTTCATTATAAGGGGATGGAGTCATCGTGGAGGGTTGGGGCAGGGGCGGGGGTTATGTGCCGGAATGCACCATCTCGATCAGGCGGCCAATCTGCTGGATGATGACCTGTGCGCGCGTTTCCTGTTCTGCCAGCGCAGACAGCCAGCGGTCCGCAATAACTTCTATATATTCGCTGGCGCTGTCTTCGCGGGGGAGTTCGAGCGCGTCCCGCAGGTTATCGCGCTGGCCGCTGTCGAACTGCTGAAGCATGCGCAGAATCGCCATCAGGCTGTACCCGGATTTGACCAGCATACGGATGACGCGCAGGCGGCCAAATTCGAGCGTGCCATACAGCCGGTAGCCGTTGGTGGGGTCGCGCGGGACCTCGATCAGACCGCTGCGTTCCCAGTTGCGCAGCATATCCACCGTGACATACAGGTACTGGGCGGTCTGGCCGATGCGCATCTTCTGCTGGGCGGAATCCATCAGGTGCCCCGCCGCCCAGCGTTCGAGAAATTCCACCGCAGATTCGGCATAGGTGCGTTCCATGCGCACACGGGCGAGGTAATGATAGGCCAGTTCCATCGCCATGCCGAAATCCTGCTCTGCGGCGCGGGTGATCAGGTTGAGCAGCAGGGTTTTTTCGCCGACATAAGGCCATCTCAGCGCCAGATTTGCCAACCGGGCCTGTTCCAGGTGCAGCTGGGTGTACTGCCGATAGCCATTCCTGCCGCGTGGGATGGGTGGCAGATAGCCGCGCTCCTCATAAAGCCGGATCGTGTTCACGTGGACGCCCAGCGCTTTGGCCAGGTCGCTGGTACGCAGATAGCGCGGGAGCATGGGCCAGTCCTTTCTGTGCTTGGTGCCTGCTTTAAGTATAGAATAACCCTCCACATATAAACCAGGGTTTGCTGGGATTCTG
>CAZQIY010000081.1:0-12084 GCA_964593565.1 uncultured Anaerolineaceae bacterium | reverse complement strand
TCCAGCGGGGTAGCTTCCTGCCCGGCGAAGGTCAGCAGGCTGTGCATGGCGGGGAAATCATTTTTCTGCCACGCATCCAGAAACAGCCGCGCCACGCGCTCTGCCGCTTCCATGGTGAATGCTTCTGGTACATCTGTTGGCAGCGCGGCCACAGTCGGCAGCACCTGCACAGATGGCCCCTGCTGTGCCGCCGGGCTGCACGCCACCAGCAGCGCCAGTACAACCCCGATCCACCACCGACCAATCACGAACCTGCTACCCCTTTACCATGCCAATACGATAAGATTGAGTTTACACCATGTTACACAGAAATGCTGCCTGAACGCGGCAGGACCTGCCGTTTTCTCGAATTTCCCCTATACTTGTAACCTGTACGGTTTCACAGGACCAGGAGCGAACCTTATGACACAAGATCCGCAAAGCATCCAGGCCATTGATAGTCTGGCCGCCAACGAGTTTACCGTCACCCTGGATGATGAGCCTGTCTCCGGTATTTTTGGCGTTTCCGGGCTGGTGACGTTCAGGCTGGATGTGAAGACCACCACCTCTATGAAAAAGCTGAGAGACCCCTTTACCATCAAGAAAATGGTCCAGCGCGACCCGCACGCGCCGTTTAATCGCTGGATTCGCGATACCTTCGCTGCCGAAGCGGATATCGTGCGGCCAACACGCACCCTGGTGATTACCGCGGTGGATGATGGCGTGCCGATCCGCCAGTGGACGATCACCAAGGCGTGGCTGTCTGAGGTGAGATACTCGGATTTCGACACCGGTTCCAGCGACATGATCGAGGAGACCGTCACCATCCAGTATGAGGATATTGAGGAACACTGGCCGCTGCTGGTAGAACCGGATACCCAGGCGCAGCTTCCGCAGGGCACAGATTAATCTGCGGCGCTGCCGCCATCCACCAGATCGAAAATCTGCCGGGCCGCTTCCAGCAGCGTTTCGCGGCGCTCTGGCGGCGTTTCCTTGCTCAGCAGATAACGCTCTAACAACTGATCGGGGGTCAGGCCTTCCGGGTTGGCGCCCAGGCGCGCACGATCCGGCTGTTCCACTTCCTTGCGCAGCGAGGCTACATGATAAACATCGGCCTGCCGCAGCGCCTGGCGAATCGCGCCTTCGTTAAAACTGGCTTCGTTCTCGCGCGTCAGTTGGATAATCAGCCGAACGACGGTGTCCTTTAAGGGCCGCGCGTTGATCTGATCCAGCAGGTCGCCGGTGGGGTCATCGCTGTCGCGCAGGTCGGCCTTCAGCGTCACAAAGGGGCGTATGCTCAGGCTGCGGAAAGACCATTTGGCCGTGCCCCGCGTCAGTTCGACCCAGCAGAATCCCTTCGAGTCGCCTTCTTCGCCAAAATCAATGCATTCGATGCTGCCGCTGTACACCACCGGCGGCACCCCCTCGCGGCCTTTGGTCATGTTCTGATGTTTGTGGACATGGCCCAGCGCGACATAATCCCAGCGCGGGTCTGCCAGGGTAGCCAGCCCCACCCGCACATCGCGCCCCAGCATGATGGCGCGCTCGCTGCCTTCCAGCGCCCCGCCGACGGTAAAATGCCCGGTGAGGATGCGCGGCATATCGTACTGGTCGGCTTCTGTGGCCAGCATATCGAGGATGGCCGTCAGTTCTTCTTCCAGCCGCGCGTCGATCTGCGCAATCGTCATGCCGGTGGTGTCGATTTCCTGCAGCAGACGCGCCCGCACCGGGTAAGGCGCTGTGCCAACCACCACCGGGCCGCGCCGGGTGTCGATCTGGCGGATTTCGTAATCGTTGGCGACCCAGACGTTGTGAACCGCCAGCGTATGGTAGATTTCCACACTGGACGCCTTGAGGATGTTGGGGGGCAGGTCGTGGTTGCCCACCAGCATGACCAGCGGGGCAAGCTGCGCCAGATCGCGCACGCGCCAGGCAAACTCGCGCTGGAAAGTCGGGTTGGGCGCCCGGGTTTTGAAGGCATCGCCCGCAAAAATGGTCAGATCAACCTCATGATCGCGGGCATACTCGATCATCTCATCCATGCGCCGCAGAAAATCCACCACCCGGCTGCTCAGGCCGGTACGCGGATCAGTTCTGCCGTAATTTTCCATGCCGATGTGGACATCAGCGAAGTGCAGGACGCGAATCGGTTGGGACATGGCACAGGCTCACTTACTCGCAGAATCGGACAGGAACTTTCCCGGCACAGGCCAGCGCGGCTGCTTTTATCAACAGTATGACGGATCGCGCTGAAGTGTCGAGACGAACAAAGTACTGGCGCTGTGAAAGACGCTGATCCGCAGCAGTCATGGCATCCCGCAGGGCCACTTCAAAAACCGCCGCTGAGTATACCACAGCCCTGCGCCAGCCTTAACAATTTTGGCTTTTCCGGGATAAGACGATTATTATTATAGGTTGATAGGGTCAGGCGTTTGTAATTGCGCACAGCCGAGGAGAACGCATGGGCACGTTGACCATTCGTCCTGTCGAAGTTGCAGATCGCAACTGGATTGCTCAGTTTCTGGACGAACATTGGGGATCAACACGCATTGTTTCGCGTGGTCAGGTCTATCTGGCACATCTGCTGCCGGGGTTTATTGCGGAGGAGGATGGCGAGAAAGTTGGGCTGGCAACCTATCGTATTGCGGACGATGCCTGCGAACTGATGACGATTGACAGCACGCGTGAAGGGGAAGGCATCGGGACGGCGCTGCTGGAGGCGGTCAAGGTAGCGGCCCAGGAAGCGGGCTGCCAGCGCCTCTGGCTGATTACGACCAACGATAACTTCCCGGCGCTGCGGTTTTACCAGAAACGCGGCTTTCGTATGGTGGCGGTCTACCCGGACGCGCTGGATGCATCGCGCAAGGTCAAACCGGAAATTCCCCTCTACGGCCATGATGGCGTGCCGCTGCGCGACGAAATTGAACTGGAAATGCAGCTTTAGACGTTTATTTTTGCTCAGGATAAAGCGATCTTATGACTCAGGCCACAATCCAGAAAGAACATTACGGCACCACTGCCGACGGTATCGATATCGAGCAGTATACCCTGACCAGCGCGGGCGGCGTCCGCGTCAGCCTCATCACCTATGGCGGCATCATCACTGCTGTGCATGCACCGGACCGCGACGGACGGCCGGCGAATATCGCGCTGGGGTTCGACAATCTGGCGGATTACGAGACGAAAAGCCCGTTTTTTGGCTGCATCACCGGGCGCTATGCCAACCGCATCGCAGAGGGCAGATTCAGCCTCGATGGCATGGCCTATACCCTGGCGACCAACGACGGCCCCAATCATCTGCACGGTGGCCTGAAGGGTTTTGACAAACAGGTGTGGGCGGCACAGGAAATCCAGACCGAGGACGGGGTGGCGGTTGCGCTGACACTGCGCAGCCCGGATGGCGACGAGGGCTACCCCGGCAATCTGGATGTGACGGTGACGTATACGCTGACGCCGGATAATGCGCTGCGCATCCACTACACGGCCACCACCGACAAAGCCACCGTCATCAACCTGACCAACCATTCATACTTTAACCTGGCGGGCGAGGGCACCGGCACGATTCAGGATCATCTGGTGATGCTCAACGCGGATCGTTACACACCCGTCAGCGAGACTCTGATCCCGACAGGCGAACTGGCGCCGGTGGCGGGCACGCCGTTTGATTTCCGCCTGCCCAAAGCCATCGCCCCCGGCCTGCGCGATGGACATCTGCAAATCCTGCGAGCCGGCGGCTATGACCATAATTTTGTCATCAACCGCCCGGACCTGAACGATACATCGCTGGTGCTGGCGGCGCGGGTGTACGAGCCAGGGGCGGGGCGCATCCTGGAAGTGTGGACAACAGAGCCGGGCGTGCAGTTTTATTCCGGCAATTTTCTGGATGCGACCCTGGTGGGCAGCAGCGGCAAACTCTACCGCCAGAGCGACGGCTTCGCACTGGAGACTCAGCACTTCCCGGATTCACCCAACCAGCCGGATTTTCCCTCAACGGTGCTGCGTCCCGGAGAGACTTACGACACCACCACCGTTCTGCGGTTCAGCGCGGTGTAATGTGAACCGCCGTCCCGTCCTGTAAATGCGCGGCACCATCGCCCGCTGGCTTTTCAAAGCTGCCCGTTCTGCCGCCATGCGCCGCCTGATGCGCTGGCTGGTAAGCTGGACCTTTACGCATATGAGCTGGATTCTGCCGGTCAACCGCCTGCGCGAGACCGCCACCCTGATCGCGTTCCATCATCCCAGGCCGGTCTACCCGTTCCATGTGCTGATCGTGCCCCGGCGCGCCCTGCGTGATCTGCGCGACCTGACGCCAGAGCAGGCGGACTTTATGGCGGATCTGTTCCAGACAGCGCAGAGCATCGTGGAGGAATTCAGACTGGAGCAGGTGGGCTATCGCCTGATCACCAACGGGGGCAGTTATCAGGACGTGCCACACCTGCATTTTCATCTGATTTCGGAGACGCCTGCGCCACCGCAGACGCCTTCGTGACGGGGCATCACTGCACGCTGAAGGGGACTTCGTAAGGCGTTTGCAGGAAGCCGCCGCCATGATCGACCAGCACCAGCCGCATGCGGTAATTGCCCGATGACAGCCCCGGCACATACAGATTTTCCAACTGGCCGTTGACCACGCTCTGGTTGTGGGTGGTGCCAATCGTCACCCAATCCGAGAACGGGCCGCCAATCACCTCAATTTTGTAGAACTGCGCCTGATCCGGCGAGAACTGCACCGTGCCCATGATCGGTGTTTCCGAACTGAGAACCGCCCCCGGCGCCGGAGAGGTAATCATGGCGGTGACGACGGGCGGGCCATACTGCGTGCCGCCCTGCAGCAGCGACGGGTCGCACTGGATGGTCGGCAGGAAGGCCAGGTTGGCGTTGCGGGCATAACGCTCCGCTTCGATGGCTTCTTCCGGCACTTCCGGCGGCGCGATAAACAGCAGTTCCTGTGCGCCAAGGCTCATGGCGGTGGGTGCCAGTTCGACAGGCACCTGGCAGTAAACGGGCGGGGGCGGCGCGGCCTGCCCGACAGGCACCTGAAACTGAATGAAGGTGGCGATTTCAGACGGGATGCGATGCGCCATTACCCGGTAAATATCCGGCTCCACCTCGACCAGGTTCGGCCCGCTGGTGACGGCGGACTGCTGCTGTGGCGGCGGCGCTGGCGGATATTCCAGGCCGCCATCCGGCAGCGGACGCCCGGCAGGGCTGGCAAGCGCCCATTCCTCCACAAAGCCGGTACAGCTTGTTACCGGGTCCAGCATCCGGCTGACATCACACAGGCGCACGCGGTTGAGGCCTGCCGGGGGTTGAATCTGGTCGTTGAGCAGTTGACCATCGCTGGCGAAGCTGGCCAGCAGCGCCGAATCGTTGTAAATGGCGGTGATGACGCTGTTCCAGATCGGCGCGGCGCCGGTCAGGCCGGATGAATTGACCATCGGGTCGCCGTTGCTGTTGCCCACCCACACCCCAACCGCGACGTTGCGGGTATAGCCTACGGTCCAGTTATCCTTCACGTCATCGGTCGTGCCGGTTTTGACGGAGGAAAGGATGCTGGGGGTATACAGCGGGCTGCTGCTGCCCATCGCCGGGGACCGGGCCGCGTTATCGCCCAGAATGTCGCTGATGATAAAGGCGATGCGCGGGTCCAGCACCTGAGTCCCAAAACCACGCCGGTTGACGGTGCTCTGGGTGGGGTTGCCTTCCGGACAGCCGTTTTCGTACTGGTAGAGGATTTCATCCTGGCTGGTCATCACACACAGGATCGACGTGGTGGGTACATAGGCGCCCTGGTTGGCGAAGACCGCATACGCCCGTGTCAGTTCCAGCAGCGTCACTTCGCCGCCGCCCAGGGTCAGCGACAGGCCATAGCGGCTGGCATCGTTGCCCAGGCTGCGCACGCCAAAGCGCTGCATGATCGCCAGCAGATTCGGCACGCCGATGCGGCGCAGAGTCGAAACCGCGGGGATGTTATAGCTGTTGGCCAGCGCCTGCCGCATCCGCTGTGGGCCATGATAGCGGTTGTCATAATTGCGCGGCCAGCCAGGGGGCACCCCCGGCCCTTCGATGCGCAGCGGCGTATCCCAGATGATTTCTTCCGTAGACATCCCCAGCTCCATCGCGGAGGAGTACGTGAAGGGTTTGACGGTGCTGCCGGGCTGGCGCGGCGCAATGGCGACATTAACGCGCCCGTCGATGGCATCGTTGTTATAGTCCGCGCTGCCGACCATCGCCAGAATCTCGCCCGTCAGCGGCTTGAGCACCAGCACCGCGCCGTTGGTGACGTTGTTGGCCTGCAGGCGGTCAATCTGGTTGCGGATGGCGGTCTGGGCCATGTCATTGATGCTCAGATCGAGCGTGGTATAGACTTTCAGGCCGCCGCTGGTGATCGTTTCCGGGCTGTAATCCAGCGAACGCATCAACTGTTCCAGTTCGGACTGGACGAACACGGTAAAATGCGGGGCGCGGAAAGGCACATCCGGCTGATGAAAGGTGATGCCCTGGCGCAGTACATCGTTGCGCTCCGCATCGGTGATATAACCTTCCTGCACCATGCGATCCAGCACGGTGCGCCAGCGCTGTTCCACAGCCGCCTGTACCGAAGGGTCCGGGTTCAGCGGGTCAAGTTCCGCCGGGGCCTGGGGCAGGCCCGCCAGCATAGCGGCTTCTCCCAGAGTCAGTTCGCCCACATCCTTGTTAAACAAGGTCTGGGCCGCTGCCTGTGCCCCATAGGCCAGGTTGCCATAATAGATTTCGTTCAGGTACAGCCTGAGGATTTCCTCTTTGCTCTTGCGCTGGGTCAGCACCAGGGCCAGGCCGATTTCCTCCAGCTTGCGCTGTACACTGCGCTCTGCGCGATATTGCGGATCGAACAGCAGGTTGCGCACCAGCTGCTGGGTGATGGTGCTGCCGCCGGTGTCGCCTTCTGCCAGCCCGACATACTGCAAAAACGCGCGCGTGGTGGACTGCACATCAATGCCCGGATTGCTGAAAAATGAATCATCCTCAATTGCGATTGTGGCTTCGATCAGCGCCTGGGGGATGTCTGAAAGATCGACATTGGTGCGCCGTCCTTCGTTGAAGGCTTCGTAAAGCTCCACGCCGTGGCGGTCATAGTAAAAGGTGCTTTCAAAGTTGCGGTAGGTATCTACCGCGGCCACCTGTTCTGAAAGCTGCTGTTCGATGCGCGCCCCAAAGATGGCACTGGTAGCCACCGTCAGGATGGTCAGGCCGCCGCAGAATGTGCCGAACAACCCCAGTACCAGCACCAGACAGCCGGCGGGAATCCCCAGGAAGGTGCGGCGCTTGCTGTGCGGGCGGGGCGGCAGCGCGGGCCACTGTGGCGCGCGGCTGGGCGGCGGCGGAGCCTGTACCGTCGGCCGTGAATAGGGTGGCGGCGGCGCGGCCTGCTGCATCGGGCGCATATTGACCATGGTCGGCTGTTCGACATGGCGATCCCGGCCGCTGCCGCTGATTGTCTGCTTCGGGTCCGGCGTGCCCGGCTCCCGTGGGACCGGCATGGTGGGCATATGGTGCCGGTCGCGCTGTTTATCCCAGACCTCATCCGGGCTGGGCTTGTGGCTCAGCAGGGGCAGGTCGTCGGTCGGGTCATCATCTTCGTCTTCGTCGTCATGAACCATCGGCAGGTGAAACGGCACATCGTCGTCATGATCGGGTGCCCGGCGCTGCTCGTTCTGGTCTTCGGGATATTCAGTAAATTCGTTATCGTCGAATTTGTGATCGTCTTGTTGATCCGGCATCCAGTACAAACTCCATCACTTGGCTCGTTTCCTATTGTATGCGTACAGCAAAATCGCGTCTATGCCGGTTCCCCAACGGTTGCGCGGCGGTCAGAAGACGATTATCCTCTGTATGGTTGCTGGCCCTTTTTTGGGCTGTGACAGGCCGCATTTTGCAGCATTTCCCGGAGGATGACGATGGCTGCCACAATTCCTGATTCGCATCTTGACCTGCTGACCGAACCGGTGACGGTGGCGCTGGTGACGATGATGCCCAATGGCTATCCGCAGTGTACGCCGGTCTGGTGTGACTATGATGGCACCCATATTATCGTGAATGCGGGCATCGGGCGCCAGAAAGACCACAACATCCGCCGTAATCCTAAGGTAACCATCCTGGCGGTGGACCCGCAGAATTCGTTCCGCTACCTGGAAGTGCGCGGCATCGTGGAAGAAATCACCGAAGACGGGGCGGAAGACAACATGAATGCCCTGTCGCTGCAATATACCGGCAGGTCCAAACGCTATGGCCAGGGCGCACCGCCGCGCGAGGTCGAGGCGCGGGTGATTTACCGCATCCGACCTGTGACAGTAAACGCCCGCTGATGCCGGGGCAGCAGGGTGTTTAAGCCGGTCTACCTATCTTAACCTGCCCATCTCACCGATCAGAAAATCAGCCCCCCAGTCCATGCCAGCGGAGGCAGGCTTCCGTAAACTCCTCGTAAGGCACGATTCCAGCAAGCCGGGTTCCTGATGTGGAGACCAGCTTTATTAAGCGATGCCCTGTACGAAATCTCTCATCCGGTGCATGTGCCGCAGACCGATACCCAGCAGCCGCCGGAAATATACCCCCGGGGTGTGTAAGGCGCTGTTCAGAAACGCACATAAGCAGCATACGAGGAAGGAGACAGACCTGTGGCGGAAATCCTGAAATATGATCGTTATGCAGCCAGCAACCTGAACGACCTTCAGGACAAATGTTATAAACTCAGCCGCCAGATTATCGAGATCACCACGCGGGCCGGGTCCGGGCATCCGTCCAGCTCGCTGTCGATGATCGATATGCTGGTGTGCCTGTACTTTGGCGATGTGATGCGCTACGACCCGAAGCGCCCGCAGTGGCCGGACCGGGACCGCTTTATCCTGAGCAAGGGCCATGGCGCGCCGGGGCTGTATGTCACGCTGGCGGAAGCCGGCTTTTTCGACCCGGCGCTGCTCTCATCGCTGCGCCAGACGGGCAGCCCGGTGGAAGGTCACCCGAATATGCTGGCGCTGCCCGGTGTCGAATCGTCAACCGGGTCGCTGGGGCAGGGCCTGTCGATTGGCCTGGGGCATGCGCTGGCGGCGCGGGTGGACCAGCGCGATTATCGCGTGTATGTGCTGCTGGGCGATGGCGAATCGGATGAGGGGCAGGTATGGGAAGCGGCGATGGCGGCGGCCAAATACGAAGTTAATAACCTGACCGCCATTCTGGATTACAACAAATACCAGCAGACCGGGCCTGTCAGCGAAGTGATGCCCGCGCTGGCGCCGGTGGCGGATAAATGGCGCGCTTTTGGCTGGCATGTCCACGAGATTGACGGGCATGACCTGGAACTGATTATGGAGGCATTTGAACTGGCGCGGCAGGTTCCCGGCGTGCCCCAGATCATCATCGCCCACACGCTGAAAGGCAAGGGCCTGTCGCCCTTCGAGCAGGATGATGTCAACCGCAAACACGGCGAAACCCTGGATGACGAACAGGCGCTGGTGGCCCTGGCGGAACTGGCGCAGATGTACAACAGGCCGCAGGGGAGGCAGTCATGAAGATCGGAAAACAGATCGGGCTGGATTACGGCGCCTCGACCCGCAACGCCTTTGGCGATGCGCTGCGCGAGCTGGGCAGGGAAAACCCCAATATCGTCGTGGTGGATGGCGATGTCAGCAACTCCACCCGCACCCAGTATTTCGCGGAGGATTTTCCGGATCGCTTCTTCAACGTCGGCATTGCAGAAAGCAACATGATCGGGGTGGCCAGCGGCCTGGCGGCTTCTGGCAAGGAGGCTCTGGCGGCCAGCTTCGCCTGTTTCCTGCTGTGCAACGCCTATGATCAGATCCGAATGAGCGTGGCCTACCCCCGGCTGAACGTCAAGCTGGTGGGGTCGCACAGCGGCATCAGCATCGGCGAGGATGGCGCCAGCCAAATGGCGATTGAGGATATCGCGCTGGCTACGTCCTTCCCCAACTTTACCGTGCTGGTCCCCGCAGATGAACACGCCACCAAAGCCGCCACCCGTGCCATGTTCGAGCTTGATGGCCCGGTTTATCTGCGCACGGGGCGCCCGGCGGTGCCGGTGGTGTATAACAACGGCTTCGATTTTGAGATCGGCAGGGCCAATCAACTGCGCGAAGGCGGCGATGTGACCATCATCGCCTGTGGGCTGATGGTGGCCGCCGCGCTGGAGGCCGCGCATCTGCTGAGCGAAAAGGGCATTGAGGCGCGGGTGCTGGATATGCACACCCTGAAGCCGATTGATGAGGATGCGATTGAGCAGGCCGCGCGCGAAACCGGCGGCATCGTCACCGCAGAGGAACATCTGCTGAACGGCGGGCTGGGGGCGGCGGTGGCTCGTGTGGTGGCAGAACGCCACCCGGCGCGCATGGCCTTTGTGGGCATACAGGATACCTATGCTGAATCCGGCCAGGCCCAGGAACTGCTGGAAAAATATGGCCTGACCGCCCGCCACATTATGACGGCTGTCCAGCAGCTTCTGGCAGCCTGATCCTGAACAGACCCTTCAACGAAACCCCAGGGGCGCACCAGCACGATGCGCCCCTGTTTGTGTTGTGTTGGCTACGGTTCCAGATAGTAAACGCCCTGCCAGCCTTCCACCGTCCAGCCGGTGATGCCAGCATATTCGACCTGCCACCATGTCTGCTGGAAGCTGCTGGGGCCGCACACCGGCCCGCCCAGGATGCGGAAGGTGGCGCCTTCGGGAATCTGCCCCAGCACGGTGCCGCTTTCGATGCCGGCGCGAATGTTATTTGGACCATCGCCCAGCGTCACCCGCGCATGCGACAGCCCGATCAGCCGGGTGGGTGGCGAACCAGGGCACAGGCTGGGCGCGCCGCCCGCCGGGGGTTCCAGCCAGTATTCAGCGGCCCGGCCTTCGGCGGTCCAGCCCACTGTGCCGTTATACTCCACCTGATACCACGTGAGCTGCTGGGTGCTGGGGCCGCATATGGGGCCAAACAGGATGTTAAAGACAGCGCCCCCGGGCATGGTCGCCAGTACAGTGCCGCTTTCCGGGGTCAGGCGGATGCTGCTGCCAGAGCCGGGAATCACGCGCCCCTGCACCAGCCCTGCCAGCCGCGAAGGCGGCGACCCGGCACACTGGGACGACTGCGAGATCGGTTCCAGCCAGTAGGTGCCGCCTTCACCCTCGGCGGTCCATCCGACGATGCCCGCATAACTGATCTGCCACCAGGCGGTATTTTCCGCACAGAATGGCCCGTTAGAAATCCAGAACTGTTCGCCCGGGGGAATCTGCCCCAGCACTTCGCCACCAAAGCCGGGATAGCTGCGGATACGATTGGGCAGGTTCGGCACCGTGGTGACTCGTCCGGTGGCGCCGGGGGTCAGGCGGGAAGGCAGAAAGCCGGGGCAGCTTGATGGCCCGCTGTAAATCGGCTCGGTCCAGTAGGTGCTGGTGCCTTCACCTTCGGCGGTCCAGCCGACCAGTCCCTGATAATTCACCTGCCACCACCAGCGGCCATCTGTCCCGCACTGCGGCCCGGCCAGCACGGTAAACTGTCCGCCGCCGGGAATCTGGCCAATGACCTGGCTGTTGGACCCGCTGGACTGGGTGCCCGGCGCGGTGCGAATGACATTCGGCAGGCCCGGTGTCACCCGCCCCTGCCCGCCTGCACTCAGACGTGTGGGCAGTGCACAGGCCGGGGCTGGTGGCGGCGGTGGTGGGGGCGGCGCGCCGGTTTCCGGTTCCAGCCAGTAGGTGTAGCCATCGCCCTCTGCCGTCCAGCCGGTTGTATTCTGATAGCTGACATGCCACCACAGCATGCCGGATTCGCAGTGCGGGCCGCCAATGACGGAGAAGCCCGCACCTGCGGGCATCTGGCCCAGCACCTGTCCGTAAAACGACGGATAGCTGCGGATGCGGTTGGGCAGATTGGGGAAGGTGGTCACCCGCCCGCTTCCCCCAACAGACAGACGACCGGGTTGATTACAGACGTGCTGTTCCGCCGGGCTGGCCGCGGCTGGCCCCGCCGGGATCAGCGGCAGCACAAGCGCGACTGCCAGCATAAAACGCAGGATGTGTTGCAGCATAAGATTCTCCTCCTGAATGCCTGTTTATTATAGGAGGATTCT
>CAZQIY010000080.1:0-13088 GCA_964593565.1 uncultured Anaerolineaceae bacterium | reverse complement strand
TGGTGCAGCAGGGGCGCATGCAGCACGATGCCAGCGCCCGGCCTTCGCAGGCAACCGGTGTGTACTGGATCGAAGCCAAACGCCCGGCATCATTCGAGGCCCCCGGCCCCACCCCGCGTGCCGGTTACTGGCGGATCACGACCACGCTGGCGGCGGTGGATGACCTGTGGGAAAAGATCCGCGCTGCCACCGAAGCGGGCAGGCTGGGGTACAAATCCAAGGTGGCCACCGCCTCTCGTGATGCCCGTTCAGACAGCCGTGTGATTCACGTCCTCACCTACGACAGCACCGACCAGCCCGATGTGGACCGGGTGCGCGCCGCGCTGGAACAACTCGACCTGCCCGGCGGCTGGACCTACCACACCGATTAAACTCTCTATCATCGTGGCCCGCGTTTTACGCTACAATAGCGGCTGTACACTTCTATCAGGAAAATCTGTATGACCAGTATCTTCTACATTGATGGCCAGTTCGTGCCGTCCACTGAGGCAGTTGTCCCGGCAAATGATCTCGCGGTGCTGCGTGGCTATGGCGTATTTGATTTTTTGCGCACCTATGGCGGCAAGCCCTTTCATCTGGAAGCGCATCTCAAACGCCTGGAACGTTCCGCCAGCCTCGTCCGGCTCGATCTGCCGCTGCCGCTGCCCCGCATTCGCGATGTAATTCTGGAAACGCTGGATCGCAACGCCTTTGAGGAAGCCAGTGTGCGTATTGTCGTCACCGGCGGCACCTCAGAGGACAATATTACCCCGATGGGCGGTGCGCGCCTGCTGGTCATGGTCACCCCCCGGCAGCCCAACCCGGAAAGCTGGTATCAGGAAGGGGTGCGGGTCATCACCAACTTTACAGAGCGTTACCTGCCAGAAGCCAAGACCATCAATTACATTCCCGCCGTCGTCGCGCTCCAGCAGGCCAAAGAAGTTGGGGCGATTGATGCCCTTTACGTCGATAAGGCCCGCCGTGCACTGGAAGGCACCACCACCAACCTATTCGCCTTTTTTGGGGATCGTCTCGTTACCCCGGGCGGCAGCATCCTGAAAGGTATCACCCGCCAGACCGTGCTGGAACTGGCATCCGATCGCTTCCAGGTCGAAATCACCGATGTGCCGCTGGCGGAACTGCTGCGGGCGGACGAGGTTTTTCTGACCGCATCCAACAAGGAAATCTGCCCGGTCCGGCAGATAGACGATCAGGTCATTGGTCAGGGCGTGCCCGGCCCGCATACCCGCTTTCTGATGGAGAAATTCGCGCATCTGACCACCGCCTACGCCCATTCCTGAGACCATGATGTCACAGTGCATGGCTGATGTTCGTTTAATTTCCTGCCGGGCAGCGCACAGCCTGTCCGGCTAAGCCCCAAAACCCTGCTGGAGTTACAGGAATCCTGCTGGAACCTGGGGGCACAGGCCGCAGATTGGCGATAAGGAGGAAATGATGACTCTGCCCGCTTATGCCGACTGGAAGGAAGCCCAGCCGCTGCTGCATCAGGCAGCGCAGGTCCTCAACGCGGTGCGCCTGGCCAGCCTGCCGCCCATGCCTAACGCGCTGCGTCACAGCCTGCGCCCCATCGCTGTTGGGGCCACGACAGATCGCCTGCCGTTTGGCGGCACCCTCACCCTCGATTATGTGCAGGGGGCCATCATCTACATGCAGGATGGCGCGGAATCGTTCCGGGTGTCGCTGCAGGACCACACCCAGCAGGCGCTGCTGAACAGCGTCGTCGCTGGCATCGCGCAGGTTGGTCATCCGCTGGATACAGAACGCACCCCGCTTGCTGGCACCACGCCACTCAACCCGGACCTGACCCAGACCCAGCTTTATGCCGGGGTGCAGTGGCGCATGTTCCGCATGCTGGCGCTGGTGAAGGCCCACATGTTCGGCGGGCAGAACCCGCTGGTGTTATGGCCGCACGGCTTTGATCTTTCGACTCTGTGGTTCGCCGCCGGGCTGGACGAACAGAACGACCCGCATCTGAACCTGGGGTTCTCGCCGGGTACGGCGGATATCGGCCAGCCTTATGTTTACTTTTATACCCATCCGGCGCTGTCTGCTTTGCCGGATAAACTGCCGGACCTTATCACCTGGACCCGCTGGAAAGTGCCTGGCGGCTATATTCGTTATGATCAGTTCGCCCACGAAAGCGACCCGGAGCAGATGCTGGCGGATGTGCTGCTGGAAGTCTACCGCGTGGCATCCGACATGCTGATGGTGATGGCTGAGGAATAACCCGCCTGAACTGGCAAATGATCTTATAAGCGTCTACAATAGTTGTGCCGCCTAACCGGACAGAGGCAGTCTATGGCCCAATATGACCTCAGCGAGAAGGAGTATCGCGTCGCGCTCAAAGCGGCGCTGGTGATTAATACAGTGCGTGACGCGCTGGACGCCATGACCGGCATTGCCGCCCGCCTGATCGACCGGGGCCTGACGGAAGAAGCCGCCAACATCCTCACCTATGTTCGCAGTCATCCGGATGTGCATCACGAAACGTTTGACTCCGCGGATGAGATGTATATCGCGCTGGAAGAACAGGTCTGCCCGCGCATCATTCATGACGCCCGCGAGTTTATCCTGGGCAAGTCACTGACGACCATGGCCAACTACGTCGATACGATTGACCTGCCCGACGCTGCCCCGCCGCCGCCGGCTGAATAATCGTCAGCCTCAGCGCGGCCCCACTTCCGGCGTAAACTGCGGCGCGGGCACCTTGCCAGAGCTGCCTTCATTTGCCTCAGCATTTGCCCCAAAATGAATCGAACCTTCCAGCCGGGTCACCAGCAGCACATCACCCCCGGTCACATCGCGAATGGTCAGCACCGGGTACCAGTCATACTCGCCAGCGGGGAACTGGCCCGCCGGCAGGCAGATCAGCGTATCGGTCCATGCGGTTTCGTCAAACGGCATGACGGCATCCACCCGCCCGGTCAGCAGGCCGGCGCTGTCGGCAAAATCGCCATTCACGCCATTCAGCAGAAAGTCGCCGCTGGTGTCCATGCCGCGCAGCACAATCTGCAGCGTATGGTCGCGGTAGCCGGTGACCAGCCAGTTAAACTGCACACAGGCATCACCATCCGGAAAGGTGTACTGCCATGCCTGAATCTCAACGCCGGGTTCCTGAGCCTGCACCAGTGGCAGCACCAGTAAAAACAGGGCCAGCGGGGCAAGTCTGATAAAATTCCAATTCATATTTTCACGCCTTCTGCTATAATCTGTCAGGATAATATCACCTGATTATCCCACAATTCGGAAAATCAACAGGACACCCTCACGTGCAGCAACGCGACGATATTCGCAACATCGCCATCATCGCGCATGTCGATCATGGCAAAACGACTCTGGTAGACGGCATGCTCAAGCAGGCCAAAGTCTTCCGGGAAAATCAACAGACTGCCGAACGCATTCTGGATTCCAACGACCTGGAACGCGAGCGCGGCATTACGATTCTGGCTAAAAACACCGCTGTCACCTGGGGCGGCGTCAAGATTAACATTGTGGACACCCCCGGCCATGCCGATTTTGGCGGCGAGGTCGAGCGCGTGCTGAACATGGTTGATGGCGCGCTGCTGCTGGTGGATGCTGTCGAAGGCCCTATGCCACAGACGCGCTTTGTGCTGCGCAAGGCGCTGGCGCTGGGCCTGCGCGTCATTGTGGTCATCAACAAGGTGGACCGCCCTTACGCCCGCCCCGCCGACGCCCTCAACGAGACCTTTGATCTGTTTATCGAACTGGGCGCCAGCGATATGCAGGCCGATTTCCCCGTGGTCTATGCCGTTGGGCTGGATGGCCGCGCTGGCTATGCGCCGGATAAGCTCGGCCCGGACCTTGCCCCGCTGTTCGAGACGATTCTCAACGAAGTGCCCGCGCCGACCATCGACGCGGACGCGCCGCCGCGCCTGCTGGTCACGACGCTGGAATATGACAACTACAAGGGACAGATCGGCATCGGCCGGCTGCAATCCGGGGTGCTGCGCCGGGGCATGCCCACTGTGCGCATCACGCCGCAGGGCGAACGCAGCACCGGACGCCTGGAATATCTGTTTACCTTCCACAACCTGACCAAAGTGGAAGCGGAGGAAGTCCACGCCGGGGATATCCTGGCCTTTGGCGGATTTGAAGAGATCAACATCAGCGACACCCTGGCGCATCCGGATATCAGTCAGGCGCTGCCGCCCATCAGCGTGGAAGAACCCACCGTCCGCATGACCTTTGGCGTTAATACCTCACCCTTTGCCGGGCGCGAGGGCAAAACCGGCTGGGGCACATCCCGCCGCCTGCGTCAGCGCCTGTACGAGGAAACGCGCCATAATGTCGCGCTGCGGGTAGGCGATGGCGAAACGGCGGATCGTTTTGTCGTCAGCGGGCGCGGCGAGCTGCACCTGGGCATTCTGATCGAGAACATGCGCCGCGAAGGCTACGAATTTGATGTCAGCAAGCCGGAAGTCATCTTCCGTGAGGACCCGGAAACTGACGAACTGCTGGAACCGGTGGAGGATGTGCATATCGAAGTGGCTGACGACATGGCCGGGACCGTCTTTGAACTGATGGGGGCGCGCCATGCCGAAATGGTGGATATGCGCAGCGACAGCGGCACGACCTACATTCAGTATCGCATCCCCACCCGCCTGCTGATCGGTTTTCGCACCCATTTTGTGCGTGCCACCAGCGGCCTGGGGCAGATTCACACCCTGTTTGCTGGCTACGAACCTCTCGCGCCCTATCCGACCCCGCAGCGCCAGTTTGGCAGCCTGGTGGCCGATCAGGACGGGGTGAGCAAGGCTTATGCGCTGGTGAATGCCCAGCAGCGCGGCACGTTCTTTATCCCGCCGGGCACGGAGGTGTATGAGGGTATGGTCGTGGGCGAACATATCCGCGCCGATGATCTGGCCATCAATGTCGCCAAAGCCAAGCACCTGACCAATCACCGTGCCAAGCCGACGGAAACCAGCGCCGGGCTGTCGCCGCATCGCGTGCTGAGCCTGGATGACTGCATCGAATTTCTGGCGGAGGACGAACTGCTGGAGGTGACTCCCACCAGCCTTCGCCTGCGCAAGCGCATCCTCAACAACGAGGAGCGCATGAAGGATGTCAAGCGCAAAAAGGCGCTGGTCGCGGGGTAGTCTGCGCGTTGAATTGGGGCTAATTGAATATCGTAGCTGTAGGCGCTCAATAGCTCATTAGCTGTAGGCTTAAGCCTACAGCTATGATTAGCCTACTACAATTAGCCTACAGCTATTAGATTAGGGGCAATGAAAAGGGGGCGCATGGCGTTTTGGCGCTGCTATTATCACATTGTCTGGGCAACGAAAAGACGGCAGCCGCTCATTACACCTGACATCGAGCGCGTGATTATACAGACCGCCATGGAGAAATCTCAAAGTATGGGCTGCCACATTCTGGCGATGAATGGCGTGGCTGATCATATGCATACAGCCGTGTGCATTCCACCACATGTCGCTGTTGCAGAATGGGTACGCAGCGTCAAAGGACTTAGCGCCCATACGGTCAACGATCTGTTCCCTGATCTGGAAGTCCGGTTTCAATGGCAGCGCAGCTATGGGGCGCTGACATTCGGGGCAAAACTGCTACCGGTGGTCACGCATTACATCATGCGGCAGAAGGAACATCACCAGCACAACACGCTAGAATCTTACCTGGAACGGATTGAGGACCACACCGATAAATAGTCGCAGCAGCGGCAGAATATCGTAGCTGTAGGCTTAAGCCTACAGCTACAAAGACAATCACTACCCCTACCGCGTGAGCTGATCCAGCCGGTCCACATACTCCGCCAGGATGCCGAAGGTCGTTTCGACCGCTTCCGGCGTGGACATATCCACCCCCGCCCGCTTCAGCGCATCCACCGGGTACAGCGAACTGCCCGCCGACAGGAAACCCAGATACGCCTCCGCGGCGCCGGGTGTGCCATCCAGAATGCGCCGCGCCAGCGTGTGCGCCGCCGAAATGCCCGTCGCGTACTGGAACACGTAAAAATTCATGTACAGATGCCCGAACTGCGCCCAGGTGATGCCCACCCGGTCCCGGTCCACGTGCATCTCGCTGCCATACCCCTCGCTGAACAGATCCGCCATCAGCTCGTTCAGCTCATCCGCCGTCAGCGACTGGCCTCTTTCTGCCCGTTCGTGCGCTTCCAGCTCGAACCGCGCCAGAGTCGGCATGATGAAGAAGTAACGGTGAATATTGTCCATCGCTTCTTCGATCACCGCGATCTGGAACTGCGGGTCATCATGCGTGCGGAACAGATAATCGCGCACCATCGCCTGATTAAAATTCGAGGCGACCTCGGCCACGAAGATGGAATAATCGCTGTACACCACCGGCTGATTTTTGCTGCTCAGGTAGGTGTGCATCGAATGCCCCAGTTCATGAGTCAGCGTGCTGACCGCGCTCAGAGTATCGTCATAGCTCATCAGGATAAACGGATAGGTATCGTAGGAGCCGTAGGAAAAGGCCCCCTGCGTTTTACCCTGGTTCAGCGCCCGGTCGACCCAGCGCTGTTCCAGACAGCCCTTACGCACCGTCTGCACATACTCATCGCCCAGCGGTGCCATCCCCTCGCTGACCCAGTCCACCGCTTCGTTATAGGGGATTTTTGGCTCCGCTTTGGTGATCGGCGCCCAGATGTCATAGGGATGCAGGGTTTCCACCCCCAGCGCCCGCCGCCGCACCGCCCAGTATTTGTGCCAGGTGGGGATATGCTTCTTGTAGGTGTCGATCAGGCTGTGAAAGACTTCCAGCGGGATGTTGTTGGGGAACAGCGCCGCTTCCAGTGCTGAATCATAGCGCCGTGCACGGGCATAAAACACATCCCGTTTGACCGCTGCGCTGTAGTTGCTGGCCAGCGTGTTCTTCATCGACAGATACCCGTCGGCATAGCTCTCCCATCCGGTGCGGCGTGCCTCGCGGTCTGCGCCATGCAGGATGGTGTCAATCGTCCCCTGCGCGACCTCCACCGCTTCGCCCTGGCTGTTTTTGCCGGGGGCAAATTTCAGGTCCGCGCTGGTCAGCATCTGCTCGGTGTTTTCCACCGCCTGGAACGGGTCCATCGCCAGCGCCAGCACTTCTTCCACCTCGCCAGACCGTACATGCGCCTGCTGGCGGAACAGGTTGTTGAAATAATGGGCATAAATGGCCAGCCGGCTTTCTGCCTCTACCCACTGGTTGATCCTGTCCTGACCAATCGCCAGGATTTCCGGCTCTGCAAACGAAACAGCGGCGGCAAAGCGGCTGTACAGGCTGCCCGCCTGCCCGACCATCGCCGTCGCCTTCTGATTGGTGGTTTCCACCGCCTGCGACATATAGGCATAAAATGTCAGCTTTTCGACACGCCGCTGCATCTGCTCGGATGCCTCCAGCCAGTCCGCCAGGGCCACCGGGCTGTTGCCTAGGGTGCCGGGGTATTGCTCCAGCGATGCCAGGTCCGTTTCAATGGCCTGACGTTCCGCATCCCAGGCGGCAGGCGATTCATAGACGCTCTCGGCATTCCACGTCTCTTCCTGTACAACATCACTGCGTGGGGGCAGGGTATTCACCATGATCTCACCGCTCCTTCGGGTTGATAGAATACCTGTTCAGTATACCCCCCACAGCCCATTTTGGAGAGGGTCTGGTGCCCTCTCCGTGTCAGCATGCATGCAGCGTTACCAGCGGCGCAGCCTAGGGCAGATCCACTGCACAGACCACCGCATCCGGTTCGCAGGTCGCCACTGTCACCCCGTTATACTGCACCTCAAACGGCCCCTGCGCCCAGAACACCCGGTCCGCGCCAACCGTCACCAGGCTGCGTACCCAGTTGCAGCCCTCCGGCTTGACCACATCGCTGGTCACGCTCTGCGACCGGATTTGCAGGCAGTGCCGCGAGGGCAGGGCTTCCAGCGGGAACTGCGCCACCTGCGCAAACTGTGTAAAGGCGAAATCCACCGTGCCATCCAGTTCCAGCAGGCGCCAGTCCGCTTCCCCAGCGGTCACGTTCAGCACATCCAGCGTATCGCGCGTGTACAGAATCAGCAGGTCGGGCTGTACTTCAGCATCTGTGGGCGCCGTCGTCGGGACGATGACCGGCACCGGGGTGGTCGTTGGGGTGGTGGGCACCGTCGTCTGAGGCGCGGCTTCTGTTGGCTGTGCTGCTTCGGTATACGTCCCCGGCAGAATCACCTGATCGCGGCTCAGGTTCACCACGCTGAGAGTCAGATGTTCGCCATCCGACAGCAGGACATACAGCACATCGCCCGCATTCTGTGGTACATCCAGCGTTTCGGACCACGCCACCGGGCCATCTGTCAGCGGGCGGCCTTCGCTGTCAAAAAGCTGGATTTCAGTCACCGCCTGGATCGAGTCATACTGCCGGGCCTGTTCAAAATCCTCGCTGGTCAGGTAAATCTGTTCACCGTTCACCAGCGCCGGCAGCACATTTGGCCGGCCGCCAAACACGACGATAACAATGGTGGTGCTGCGGTAGGGGGCCATCCCCACGCCCACCTCCCGATAATCCGGGTTGAGCGCGGTCCTGCGGTGCAGGTCAGACCCGCGCCAGTAGTTCAGTGCGTAATCGGCCGTGCCAACCGCCGCGTTCTCGCCAATGCTGACCTGCCCCGGAAGTCGGTAGTGCGGCCATTGGAACGGGGGCAGCAGCGCCCGCTCACGCGGATACAATCCGCTGGCATCCCGGTGAAAATCATCCGGCAGATCAGACAGCGAGGCCAGATATTCCGCCTGGCTTTGTGCCATCGCCTGCAGCGTTTCGTTGGGCTTCAGCGGGGCCAGGCCCTCACTGATGCGCCATGCGTTCAATCCGGCAATCACTTCCAGCGCCGGGTTTGTTTCCTGTGCCCGGCCCGGCACCAGCGTGCCCATAAACAGCGCCACCATCAGCAAAACCATTGTCTTACGCATCGTTGGATCCTTAAAACCCACTTACGATTACGATGCGTCTATCATCACATAAAATCCATGCCAGAACCTAACAAAATGTAACAATTTATTCTATTGCTTCAGTTTTCGGTATAAAAACCCTAACCATTAGGGGGTATATAGGGAAAACCAGACTATTTATATAAGCTATTTCTGTTTCGCGTGATAGCTGGCAATCAAGGGCTGAAAGGATGCGCTTGAACTGACCCCCCAGACCATCGCGGATGGACTGGCGACTCTGCCCTGGTTTTGCGTTACAATAAATGCCGTTTTCTGAAAAACAATACTCAGTTAAAAGGAAGTTTCTTATGGCAGATTCACCCTCAGTGCTCGACCGGGTGCGTAACGACCTGAATGCTCGCAGTCGCACGCTGGTTGAAGGCACAGACCGCGCCGGCGCGCGCGCCATGCTCAAGGCCATCGGCCTCACGGACGACGACCTGAAAAAACCCCTCATCGCCATCGCCAATACCTGGACAGAAGTCGGGCCGTGTAATTTCCACCTGCGCCGCCTGTCTGCCAAAGTCAAGGAGGGCATCCGCGCGGCAGGGGGCACGCCGCTGGAGTTTAACACCGTCAGCATCAACGACGGCATCACGATGGGCACCGAAGGCATGAAAGCCTCGCTCATCAGCCGGGAAATGATCGCGGATTCCATCGAACTGGTCACCCGCGCCAATTACTTCGACGGCGTGATCGCCCTGGCCGCCTGCGATAAGACCATCCCCGGCACGATTATGGCGCTCATCCGCCTCAACATCCCGTCGCTGATGCTGTATGGCGGCACGATCATGCCCGGCAATTTCAACGGCAAGGACATCGACCTGGTGACGGTTTACGAAGCCATCGGTGCCTATGGTTCCGGCAAGATCACCGAGGAAGAACTGAAGGCCATCGAGAATGTGGCCTGTCCGGGGCCAGGGGCCTGCGGCGGCCAGTTCACCGCCAACACCATGGCCAACATCGCCCAGATCATGGGCATCTGCCCGATGGGCTTTGGTGATGTCCCCGCCGAAGACCCCAAAAAGGACGACATCGCTTACCAGGCCGGGCAGATGCTGCTGCGCCTGATCGAACAGGATATGCGCCCGGAAAAACTGATTACCCGCACCGCACTGGAAAATGCCATCGCCGCCGCCGCCGCGACTGCCGGCAGCACCAATGCTGTCCTGCACACGCTGGCCTTCGCCCGCGAAGCCGGGATCGAATTTACCATTGATGACATCGCCGCCATCAGCGCCCGCACCCCCATTCTGGCGGATCTGCGCCCCACCGGGCAGTATGTCGCGGCGGATATGTACCGTGCCGGCGGTGTGCCTCTGCTGGTCAGACGCCTGCTGGAAGGCGGATACATCGAGGGCAGCGCCCTGACCGTGACGGGGCGCACCCTCAGCGAAGAAGCCGCCGATGCGGTTGAAACCCCCGGCCAGAAGGTCATCCTCCCGCTGGATCAGCCGATCAAGGAAGATGGCGGCCTGGTGATTCTGAAGGGCAATCTCGCCCCGGATGGCGCGGTGGTCAAGCTGAAGGGCGTCGAGCCAACCTATCATCGCGGCCCGGCCCGCATTTTCGAATGCGAGGAAGATGCCTTCGTGGCCGTGCAGAATCAGCAGATTGTGAAGGATGATGTGGTGGTGATCCGCTATGAAGGCCCGGTGGGCGGCCCCGGCATGCGCGAAATGCTGCAAACCACCGCCGCCATTGTCGGGCAGGGGCTGGGTCAGGACGTGATGCTCATCACGGATGGCCGTTTCTCTGGCGGCACGCGCGGCCTGTGCATCGGCCATATCGCGCCGGAAGCGATGGTCGGCGGCCCGCTGGCGCTGCTGCAGGAAGGCGACATCATCGTGGTGGATATCGAGAAGCGCAGCCTCGACGTGGAACTGAGCGACGAGGAACTGGCCCGCCGCCGCGAAGCCTGGACCGCGCCAGAGCCGCACTATACCAGCGGCGTGCTGGCGAAATTTGCCCGCCTGACCACCCAGGCCAATCATGGCGCCACGACGAACTTCAAAGTCTAAATCTTAAGGTACCTTTCAAATTTAACCCGGTAGACTAATAAGTAATAGTTTACCGGGTTTTTAGTTGAAGGTGCACATGGCTGATTGTATTCCCGCCTCTATTGATAATCTCAACTTCTCAACAGCAGGCGAAAGAAAAGTCTTTAATGTACTCAAACGCTTGCCGCAGCATTTTACAGTTCGTTATGAAATTATCCTGCATGAGAGGAACTTCAGGCCAGATTTTACACTCCTGAGTCCTCAGTACGGCGTTTGTGTTGTTGAAGTCAAGGACTGGAGTGTAGACGCGATTAAACAGGCAACACCAGAAAAATTTGTGATTCAATGGCGGGATAACAATCCGGCCTCCCGCATGAATCCGCAATTAAAGTGTCAGATATACCTGGCGAACATTAAAGAGCGTTTGACGCTTTGCAGCGAACTGCGAGACAGCAGCTATAACCTTCTGATTGATCCACACTTTCTGATTGCGCTGCCCAACATGCGCAGCGCTGAATTTGATGAAATCGGATTAGATGCGGTCATCGATAAATCCCATGTTCTCTTTAAAGAGCATTTGGCCGATGAAAGAGGCGCCGTCCAGTGCGTCATGGACGCTATACCACGGATGCAGCAGCCTCTTACATCTGTCCAGTTTAAGCAGATCAATGATCATTTAGGACTTGTAATCAAAACCGACCCCACCCAGGAGGGTGAAGGTCTCACTGGTGCCCGACGAGGCCCTATTGTCTCATCAAAGAAACTGATATCAGAGTTTGCTATCGACCTTGAACAGGAGCGCGTTGCCAAAAATCTGGGCGAAGGGCCAAGACTCCTGCGTGGTATGGCAGGATCAGGGAAAACACTGATTCTGTTGGTGCGGGCAAAACTTGCCATCTCAAATGCTGAAAAAGCAAAACAGAAACAGCGTATTCTGATACTGTGCTGGAATATCAGCCTTGCCAATTACATGCGCCAGGCTTTTCGGAACATTGATATTCCTTTTGAGGGACGGTTGACCAGTGCGCCCATGCCCGCTTCAGATACTTCTACTGTAGAGATCATGCATCTCATAGACTGGTTGCGCTGGGTTGTAAAAAGCTACAGTTCCTACAGATTCCCTGCTTCGAGCGACCCCGATTTTCTGGATCGGGTAACAAGCCTGTTGGAGAAGGTGAAGCTGCCTGAACATGCCAAATATGATGCTATTTACCTGGACGAAGCGCAGGATTTCCGTGAAGAGTGGATCGAATTCCTGTTTCACAAAGCGGTAAAAGGGGATGATCCCAAAGAAAAGAATTTCATCATTTCTGCCGACAACGCGCAGCAGATATACCGGCATCAGGGGCGGCAGGGATTTTCATGGGCGGATCTGAAAATTCCTATGCAGGGACGCTCGAGGATATTCCGTCGGGTATATCGAAACTCTGCCAGAATCTGGTCGTTTGCAGGCTTTTTGCTCGGCAATATCGGGGAATACTATCGTGAAGATAACGGCAAACCAAGTGCAGAAATCTGGTTTGCACCCAAAAATGGTAACGATCCGGAGCTGGTAGAATGCAAAAGCATCCAGGAGCAGGTTAAGGAAGCCGTCCAAACCGTTAAAGCCATCACTTCTCAGGGATATTCCCCTCGTAATGTGCTGATTCTGTATCACAGGCAAACCGTTCGTGGCTACAGAGTGGTTGAGAATCTTCAGCGGCAGCTTTGGAATGCTGATATTGAATCGGACTGGATTACGGAAAGCGCAACCAGTAAAAACGCGTTCGACTGGTCAAGAGATACAGTGAAAATCAGCACGGTTCATTCTGCCAAAGGCATGGATGCCCCTGTCGTTATCGTGCTTAATGCAGAAGCCTTCATGAATTCTGATGGAGACACCGACGAATTAAAGCTGATGTACGTGGCTTTAACGCGTGCCCGTGAGCAGCTCAAGGTTTTATACACCGGGGATAAGGGTATGGTAAACGATCTCAGGCGGGCACAGCAGTTGTATGAAAAGTACAAAGCGCGTGTTATTGAATACGAAAAACACTCACTCGAGATGGCCTGACCTTCGGCGCTGTACTTTTCGTCCATAAGCCAAAGAAATCAGAAAGTATCGGCACCAGCCCACGCCCGGGCTGGTGCTTGTCATGGGCTGGGGCGGCGGCTCATAAT
>CAZQIY010000079.1:10534-13584 GCA_964593565.1 uncultured Anaerolineaceae bacterium | reverse complement strand
CGCAGGCCAATGGCTTTGTCGAGCGCTTCATTCGCACTGCCAAGGAGGAATTTTTCGCCATCGCCTTCAGGCGCAAGACCTATACCAACCTCGAGGATTTGCGAACCGACTTTGAGGTCTGGTTGCTGGAGTATAACACCGAACGGCCTCACCTGGGCTACCGCAACATGGGCCGTTGCCCGATTGAAACTGTGTCCAGTTTCACCAGTAAACTGTCAGCTTAGAAGGTTAAGTATCGGATTTTGCTCTGGGCTTTTTGACTCATGATGCCTTATCGTGGCATTCGATAGACAGATATGGTATGCTTACCATATATTCGCAGACAAGTGTATTTTCGTCACTGGACGACTTCCACAATTAAGAACGACATGTTAAATCTGTTAAGGCTGATGCCGCCGTTACAACAAAAAGCAGAACTGCAATCATCTGTCGCGCCAAATAATATAACATGATAACGCTTTGTAATATTCCTTTGGAGCTCAGGTAAATATGCCAAATATACATGATGTAGCCAAACTGGCTGGTGTTGCCCCGATCACGGTGTCACGGGTGATTAACAACAACGGCTATGTGAGTGCCAAAACCCGCCAGCGCGTCGAAAATGCAATCGATGAACTTGGTTATGTTCCGAATGCACTCGGTCCCAGCTTACGCTCTAAACGTACTATGACACTGGCACTTGTGCTGTCAGATATCACCAACCCCTTCTGGACGACGGTGACTCGTGGTGTTGAAGACACAGCAAATGAAAATGGCTACCACATTATCATAGGCAATACGGATGAGTCGCCGGAAAAGCAAAGCGATTATCTGACTTTTATGCTTCAAAAGCAGGTAGATGGCTTTCTCCTGGTTCCTGCTTCATCAGACGTGACTTCTTCCGATATTTTCCAGCGGCAGAGGGTGCCCTTTGTTGTGCTGGATCGTCAGATACGAGGGAACGACTATGACTCTGTTCGTAGCGATTCGCAGGGCGGTGCCCGCAAACTGACTGCCTATTTGCTGGAGCTGGGGCACAAGCGCATTGCAGTAATCACCGGACGCCGCGACAATTCAGCAGCAAAAGATCGTGTCAGAGGCTTCTTACAGGCTGTGAAGGAGGCCGGGCTGGATGAAGATCAGCAGGTGTACTGGGGAGAATTTAATCAGGAAACAGGCTATGAATTTACGCGCGTCATACTCCAATCCAAACCTCAGCCAACAGCCATCTTTGCAACGAACAACTTCATTGCCATAGGAGTCATGCGTGCATTACGCGATCACCAGTTGCGCGTCCCTGAGGATATGTCGGTTGTTGCATTTGATGATCTGCCTGCAGCCATCACCATTGATCCGTTTTTTACGGTGGCCAGTCAGCAGGCATATGAAATGGGAAAAAAGGCCACGGAACTGCTGATTGCGCGTCTGGTAAATGAAGCACCAAAGGACCCGCAGGAAATCATCCTGCCCATAGATATTATTATCCGACGGTCGAGCAGCGCGCCGCCTGATGCGCCTTGAGCTGTGAAAATCATATCAGAAACAGATTGGCTGGTGATAGAAATCAACCCATTTGGTATTGATGGGTGATGCAGGACTTTTCTAAGGGAGATGATAACTCATGACAGAAGAACAAAAAATGCCATTTGAAGCAACCTGGCAGTCTCTGCAGCGTTATACCGTGCCGCAATGGTTTATGAATGCCAAGCTGGGCATCTTCATCCATTGGGGTATTTATGCTGTCCCCGCATTTTCAAATGAGTGGTACGCTCGCAATATGTACCAGGAAGGTTCCCCTGAATACGAACATCACGTAAAGACGTGGGGCCATCCATCCACCTTTGGTTACAAGGATTTTATCCCCCTGTTCAAGGCAGAAAACTTTGACGCGGACGCCTGGATCAATCTGTTCAAAAAGGCGGGTGCCCAATATGTCGTCCCGGTTGCGGAGCATCACGACGGGTTCGCCATGTATGATACGGCACTATCCGAGTGGAATGCTGCGAAGATGGGGCCGAAGCGAGACATCGTGGCTGAACTGGCGAAGTCCGCGCAGGCACAGGATATGATCCTGGGGGTATCCAGCCATCGCGCAGAACACTGGTGGTTTATGGATGGCGGTCGCAAGTTTGACTCGGATGTGAACGATCCTCGTTACGAAGGATTGTATGGCCCCGCCGTCATGGCGTCGCCTGCTGTGAATCATACGGACGCAGCATGGCTAAGCAAGGAATGGCGCCCGCTGCCGGATGGCAAATTCCTTGACGATTGGCTGGCACGCTGCTGCGAACTTGTCGATAAATATCAACCACAGGTCTTCTGGTTCGACTGGTGGATCGAGCAAACTGTCTTTGCGCCCTGGCTGCAAAAGTTTGCTGCCTATTACTACAACCGCGCCAGAGAATGGGGCAAGGAAGTCGTCATCCAGTACAAGCACGAGGCATTCGCCAAAGGCACCGCACTTTACGACATCGAGCGCGGCAAACTCAATGACATCCGCGAGGATTACTGGCAGACAGACACCTCTGTCAGCTATAAGTCGTGGTGTTATGTGGAAAATGATAATTTCAAAACGGTGACGACCCTTGTCCATGATCTGGTGGATATTGTCAGCAAGAACGGCAATTTACTCCTGAATGTCGGGCCAAAGGCGGATGGAAGTATCCCGGATGAAGCCGCAGACCGGCTGCTTGGCCTGGGTGAATGGCTTCGTATCAATGGCGAGGCAATCTACAATACCCGTCACTGGCACACCTTTGGCGAAGGCAGTACGAAGGTCGCCGAAGGCCACATGCAGGAACACAAGGACGAGCCATTCACTGCGGAGGACATCCGCTTTACAGTTAATGGGAACAATCTTTATGCAATCTGCCTCGGATGGCCTGGCCAAAAAGCGCGCATCAAAACCCTGCGACGCGGGGCTTCGGTTTCCGAAGACCAGATCAGCAGCATCGAGATGCTTGGTTCCAGCGAATCACTCTCATGGACGCAGGATGAAGAGGGCCTCTGGATCGACACGCCTTCAGAACAACCCTGTGATCACGCCTTTGTGTACAAACTGACACTCAGGG
>CAZQIY010000079.1:0-10434 GCA_964593565.1 uncultured Anaerolineaceae bacterium | reverse complement strand
AGTTAATAAATATTATTGGAAAGGTCCTTGCGATGCGATTATTCCGTTCTCAACGAGCAGACACCTACTCATCTGCCAATGCCACCCAGGCTGCGTCATCGGCCAACCCTAAAGACAAGTCAACAACCCACTCGTTCAGGATACGGAAAAGCTTCCGTCGCCATTGGCAGTTGTATTTGATTATGCTTCCGGCACTATTGTACTTTTTTATCTTCAAATACGTGCCAATGGCAAGCGCTGTGATCGCTTTTAAGGATTACAACGTTGTGCAGGGTGTCTGGGGCAGCCCCTGGGCAGGAATGAAGTACTTTGATTTATTCTTTAGCAATCCTGTCTTTTGGACATTAATCAAAAATACCCTTGGTCTCAGCTTCTATGCTTTAGTCGTTGGGTTTCCCATCCCGATTATTCTGGCCATATGCCTGAATGAAATTCGGGACGGCTTCTTTAGACGGTTTACTCAACTCGTAACCTATGCGCCCTATTTCATCTCGACAGTCATCCTGGTATCGATGACCATGTTGATCCTCGCGCCGCGCACGGGTGTAGTTAATATTCTCCTCCAGGCGTTGGGGCAGACTCCGATCAATTTTCTGGGTCGGGCGGATATGTTCCCAAGCATCTATGTCTGGTCGGGTGTCTGGCAGTTTAGTGGCTATGCCGCCATTGTTTATCTCGCTGCGCTGGCTGGTATTGATCCCCAGTTGCATGATGCCGCCAAAGTAGATGGTGCCTCTCGCCTTCAGAAGATACGGTATGTAGATCTTCCCGGCATCATGCCCGTGATTCTCGTCATTCTGGTGCTCAATGCCGGTACGCTGCTTGCAGTTGGTTTTGAAAAAGTCTATCTGTTTCAGAATCCGCTCAATCTATCTACCTCAGAAGTGATCTCGACCTACGTTTATAAGATCGGCCTCTTAAATGCGAACTTCAGCTTTGCGACGGCGGTAGGCCTTTTCAACTCGGTAATCAATATGATCCTGCTGGTTATGGTGAACTGGCTGGTTAAACGTGCTTCCAATTCCGAAGCTGGCTTGTGGTAAGGAAAGAGGGGAAAGCATATGAGAAATCAGATTAGCCTGAAAGCACCCTCAAAGACATCCACGAAAATCCAGGATTCGCTCGGGGATCGCGTGTTCATGTTCTTTGTTTATACGTTTCTGATCGTTTGTTTGCTGGCTGTATTGTATCCGCTGATTTATATCGTCAGCGCATCGATCAGTGACCCTATCGCCGTGACCGCCGGTAAGGTGTGGCTGTGGCCGGTGGATATCTCCCTGCGGGGCTACGAGGTTACTTTTCAGAATCCGCAGATCATCACAGGCTACATGAACTCCCTTTTCTATACGGTGTTTGGGACGTTAATTAGCGTCATCCTCACGGTACTGGTTGCCTACCCGCTCTCGCGTCGTGATCTGTATGGCATCAATGTGATTATGTTTCTGATCACATTTACGATGATTTTTTCCGGTGGCCTGATTCCGACTTACCTTGTGGTAAGAGACCTGGGGATGATTGACACACGCTGGGCGCTGTTGATTCCGAATGCTGTCGCGGCCTTTCAGGTGATTATTGCTCGAACCTTCTTCCGGGCGGCGATCCCTATGGAACTGGTAGAAGCTGCCGAGCTGGATGGATGTAACGATCTGCAATTTCTGCGAGCAGTGGTCCTGCCGCTTTCCAAGCCAATCATCGCCGTACTGGCGCTGATGTATGCTGTTGCGCAGTGGAACGGTTACTTTGATGCCTTGATCTACCTGAAGTCGTCAGACCTCCAGCCGCTGCAAATTGTTCTGCGGAACATTTTAATCCTCAACACCACCAGCAGCGGCTCAATGGATGCAACCGCTATGGCAGAGCGTCAGAAGCTTGCGGACCTGCTGAAGTACTGCCTTGTCGTCGTTGCGACTGTACCTGTGCTGTTGATTTATCCATTTGTTCAGCGCTATTTCGTTCGGGGAATGTTAATCGGCTCAATCAAGGGATAACGCCTGCGTTGTTCGAACATCGAGCCGGTGAACTGTTCGCCGGACGTGGTAAGCATACCATAGGTTAGTGAAAGGAGTGATTTGCGAAATTTTAATCAGAAAATGTCAACCTGTTCACTTAAGTTGTTTTTCCAGATAAGAAGGATGTAGAAAGATATGAAGAAGAAACCGCTGGTCATCCTGGTCATTCTGTTAAGCCTGCTGATTGCCGTTATTCCTGGTTCTGCACAGGATGCTCCTGTCGTCATAGACATCTTTGCACCACAAAATGCCGAACAGGATATGGAAACGAACACGTTCTCCCAACATCTGGAAGAAATGTTTAATGTCGATTTCAACTGGACCGTGACTACTTACGATGCCACTTCTGCTGTCGAGCAGCGCAACCTTGCCCTTGCGAGCGGCGACTACCCTGCCGTATTTATGATGATCCCCTGGGTTGATCAACTCTCTCACGTTGATCTGCTGAAATACGGTCAGCAGGGCGTTATTCTGCCATTGAATGACCTGATCGCAGAACATGCGCCCAACATTCAGGATGCGCTGGATACCTACCCTGACTTCAGAGCAATGGCGACCGCGCCGGATGGCACCATCTGGGGCCTGCCGCAGTTGATTCAGTGTTATCACTGCTCCTATGCTCACAAGATGTGGGTCAACTCTCGTTGGCTGGAAGAACTCGGCATGGAGATGCCCACAACACCTGAAGAATTCCGCGAGATGCTCGTTGCCTTCCAGGAGAATGACATGAATGGCAATGGTATCGCCGACGAAGTTCTGGGTGGCGCGATCATGGACTACGGTACACGGCCGCTTCCGTTCCTGATGAATGGCTTTATCTACAACGATGATCGCACCTATCTGATCTTAAACGATGACAATGTGGATATCGTCGCCAATAAACCGGAATGGCGCGAAGGCCTGGAATATATCCGGGGCCTTTACGAGGCAGGCCTGATGGACCCGGCAGCGTTCACAAATAACGCCGATGCCTATAGTGCCTTTGGTAACAACGCCGCCGCCCAGATGCTGGCAGCCGCCCCCGGTATGCATCCATGGATTTTTGTGGAATGTGGTGACAATGCCGATCCCGCCTATTGTGGCGACTACGATCCGCTGCCGCCGCTGCAAGGCCCGCATGCCAGCTATGCAACCTATCTGTCGCCATTGGCACCGGGCGCATCCTTTGTACTGACCAACAAAGCCAGCGAAGAAGTTCAGATCGCAGCAATCAAGATTGTGGATTACCTGTTCACGCTGGAAGGTATGCTGGCTGGGCACTATGGTGTTGAAGGCAATAACTGGCGTCAGCCGGAAGAAGGTGAAGTAGCCATTAACCGGGATGCTGACCCGCTTTACGTCACGCTCGCTCCGGATCCGGACACCCCCAACAACTACTGGGGCGCTGGTGCACAGTACTTCCACCCCAAGTGGGTTCGCGATGGCTGGGTGCAGTCCGAAGAAATCTATACGCAGGCTGGTTACGAGCGCCGCTTGCAGGATGCTACTGACCTGTACGCTGGCAAGGAGTCGCCGGACCTGTACCCATTCTGGGCAGTATGGCCTGATCCTGCACTTGCCGATGAGCTTGCTCTGCTGACCCAGAACATAACAGATTACATTGAAACCAGTGCGCTGGCCTTCGTCACTGGCTCCATGAGTCTGGAGAATGACTGGGATGCCTATGTGGAAGGTCTCAACAACCTGGGACTGGAACGGTACCTGGAAATCAACCAGCAGCAGTACGATGCTTCCGCGAGCTAAAATCGAAAATCACCAGGAAACGCGGTAAGTGATTCTCTGGTGCGATGTCTGGGTCAGTACAGATGTACTGACCCAGCTTTGATCAGCCCTGTTTTGACAGGTCCTGTAGTGTGGTTACTTCCCCAGAACAAACAATTTACGCGCTGATGTGGCACAAACAGGGATAGAGGTTCCTTGAATCATAAAGTCTTTGGCAAAACCGGATTGAAAGTTCCTGATATCATCTTTGGGTCTTCGATGCTGGGGAATCTGTACGAAATTTTCCCTTACGAAAGAAAACTGGAAGTCCTGCAGACGATATTCCAGCATGTCCCCAGGCCTGTGGTCATTGATTCGGCGGGCAAATATGGGGCCGGGCTGGCGCTGGAAACCCTGGGGGATTGTCTGCGAGATATGGACATTGCCGATGGTGATGTCATCATAAGTAACAAGTTGGGCTGGGCGCGAACCCCCCTATCGACCCCGGAGCCGACCTTTGAGCCAGGGGTATGGTTCGGGCTGGAGCATGATGCCGTACAGGACATTAGCTATGAGGGAATCCTACGCTGTTGGGAGCAGGGAGTTGAGCTGCTTGGCGGCGATTATACGACACCACTGGTTTCTGTCCATGACCCGGACGAATACCTGAATGCTGCGACATCTGATGATGATCGCAAACGACATTTCGACAATATCCTGGGTGCATATACGGCATTGAACGAACTGCGGGACAAAGGTTATGTTCGGGCCGTCGGCATCGGTGCCAAGGACTGGCAGATTATTCGGGAGATCGAAAGGCAGGTCAACCTCGACTGGGTGATGCTGGCCAACGCCTACACGTTGTATACACACTCAACTGACCTGGTGCAATTCCTGGACGCTTTGCATGAAAAACAGATCGCTATTGTTAATGCAGCCGTCTTTAATGCCGGATTCCTGGTTGGCGGAGATTACTTCGACTACCGCAAACTTAACCCTGATGATCAGGAAGATCAGGAAAAATTTAAGTGGCGCGAACGCTTCTTCGCAATATGTGAAGCCCAACGAATCAGACCTGTCGAAGCCTGCATACAATTCGGCAAATCGCACCCCGGTATCGTCGCGCTGGCATTGAACACCAGTAAACCCCAACGTATCAGAGAAAATATCGATATGGTCGAGCATGATCTCCCGCCCACGTTTTGGCAGGCGTTACACGATGCAGGGCTTTTAGACCACCATCTCCCCAATTAATAGAAAACCGCATAACTGAGAAAATAATCGTTCTGGAAGAAGCTGATCAGCGTGCGCGGATTCGACCCTCCATGGTCGCGCACTGGCTGCGCCCTTATCCCCCTAAAACCGAGTATCAGCAGGTGATCAAAGCGCTTTCGGCTGTGGCCTGATTGCTGCAACACATCCAGGGCAGATTGCTACGATGATCGCTAGCAGAACAGGTGCGATCCACAGCGTCATTCGACCCGTAACGAGAAAGAGAAGTGTAGATCCGACGACCCCAATGATGAACCCGTTATTCTCCCGAAAAAACAGGTCACGGGCGCGGTAATGGGCGTTCATCCGTATGAAGAAGATCCCCGGATAGAGACCGGAGAGGGTGATGAACACCGCGTAGGCAGGCCACAGTTCGGTGCTGAAGGGGGCCAGACTGAGCAGCAGCGCACAAGCAAAGTACATCAACACTGCAAGCGCAAGAAAGCAGCCCAGTGGTAACACGGTGCGCCGGGCGATAGCCACCCCGATGACACTCCCCAGCAGCCAGCAAACCGTCACCATCAGGAAGGTGCGGATACTGGACGACAGCGTGAATGACAACTGAAAATACAAGCCGGTCTGGAGCGATCCCAGCAGCAAGCCCACGATAGACGGATAAATCCAGCGAAGTGCTCTCATGATGGCTCCTGTTCCCAGGTGAGGCGTTCCTGAATCCATTCGAGGCTGGTCTGGAGTACGAAATCCATCGAGTCCAGTGTGATCGGCGCGGCGTCACCAATCACGGCGCGTACCGCCGGGGTATCAAAGGTCGAGAACTGCACCTCGCCGCTTTGACGCAGCGCTGCTTCGAGTTGCTGGCGGGTGAACGGCAGGTCATCGGCGGCAAACACGAAACTCCACCCCACCGAGGCCGGGGTGATGACAATGACCTCATCGAACACCTCCAGCAGCGAAGCCGCTACGCGCGTCGAAATCGTATCGCCAGGGACGAACGAACTGGTCATGTTGCCCACAAAGACACCGCCAGGGGTCAGGTGGTCATGGATAGATTGATAAAAAGGCACGGAGTAGAGCGTGGCCGGCTGAATACTCAGCGCGGCGGGGGTGTCCGCAACGATGAGATCATAGTCGGCATCGGTATTCGCCAGAAAGTGTTTGGCGTCATCGACGATGACGGTGCGGTTGGCGAGGGTGTCCATCTGGTTGTACCGGTAGAAGAAGCGCTCACCCACATCGGCGACTATCGGGTCGAGTTCCACCGTCGTGACCTGCCCGCCGTGCGCGGCGATCAACTGCTCGGTCTGCATCACCCCTGCACCGATCACCAGCGAATGCTCCGGTTCAATCAACGACGCCGGCACTTCACCGACAAGCGTGTTCAGCCGGATGCCGTAGGCGGCGTTAAAATGCGACAGCCCATCCAGGTAGAGGGCGCGATCCCCGCCCGGCAGTTCCAGCACATCAACCTTCTGGTAGGGACTGTAGCCCGAATAGATCACCTGCGTGCCCTCCGGAAAGCCCATCAGTGTGGTGTACCACAGCACGTTGCTCCACCGGTCGAGCGCAGGCAGATTGAGCAGCCAGATCGCAGCGAAGATAGCCAGCAGGCCAGTCCGCCACCACCGGAAACCCAGGCTCAGAAGCACAAGGATCAGCCCGATGGTGTAGATCGTGTATACAACCTCGATACCCAGATCGGCCAGAAAGACGAGCACGCCAACGCCGCAGATCGACCCGACCAGCTCGCTGAGATAGAGGGGACCAAGTACCCCTTCGCCGTTGTCCACAAAATGCGGTAGAAAAATACTGTAGAACGCAGAGACGACAAAAGGGATCAGCAAGGGCAGCGCCAAAAACGCCACCCCATACAGACCTCTTTCTGCCAGCGCAGAAACCAGAACACGAAATGCCACTGGCAGTGTGAGATGCAAAATGAGCGTCACACTGCCCAGGATGGGCAGCCAGGCGCGGCGAACGCGCCCAGACAGCGCATAGCCGATGGAGATTCCCGCAAAATACGACACCGATGTCAACAGGATCACCAGTTCGGTTCCTAACAGCAGTGTCGTAATTTCGCGCACCATCACCCACTGGATGAGGATCAGGTTGGCCCCGCTGAAAAAGACGATCAGCAAAGGGGCTAACCTGCGCCAGTCCACTGCCGGGAGGGTCGTTGTGACCGACCGCTGTGATTGCAGCATACCGCGCTCAGCCATCAGCCACCCATCCCCATACCCATTCCCATGCCCATCCCCATGCCCATACCGCCCATGCCCATGCCGTCGCAGTGCCAATGCCCCATGCCCATGCCCATCCCCATACCTGGTTCGTGATACCAGCAGTAGGGATCATTCTCAACGACCACGTTGTTGATAATGACGACATTCACCACGACCAACACGATGGTCGTCCCACGGTTCAGAAAATTACCGTGAACACTGACAAAATCACCCACCTGAAGGGTGTGCAGCAGAGGGTCGTTTACATCGAACTGTACCGGGATGCCATTGACGGTGACAATATTGCCGTCGATATGCTCCACCGGCCCATCCAGGCCAACAGTTACGTCGCTATCGCTGTCCACCACTGTGACATTGGTGAGGTTGCTGACCACGGTGGCGACGATGATCCCACTCGGATTGAACCCGCCTTCCACCCGCACCTCATCGCCGATGTCGATCATGTTCAGGATAGGGTGCTGCGGCTCCACTTCGATATTGAAGTTGTAGATGGTAATGATGTTGTTGACAATGTTGACCACCGGCCCCTCGATGACGATGATCTGATCAGCAACCGGGGTGGCCTGCGGGGTGGCTTCTGGCGTGGCCTCCGCTGTCGCTTCCGGGGTGACTTCTGATGTGGCCTCCGGGGTTATTTCTGGATCGGTCACGACGATCACCACATTCTGAGCGATAATGACGGTGCCGTTTTGTAAATGCCCGGTGACAGTGACGGTGGTTCCAACGCTGATGCTGGCATCGAGAACGACATTGCTGACATCAACAGTCAGACCAGCCACGATCAGCGTGGTGCTGTCCACCTCGCTGACGACGCCGGTAATCTCGATAGGAGTCGAATCGGCGTCCTGGGCGCGAATAAGGCCGGGAAATGACAGAATCCCGACAAGGGCCAGAATAACCAGAATGATGCCGAGCCGGTGAGATTTAGGATGATAAGGATTCATGCGCGGTAACTCCTTCTATGATAAGTGCTTAACTCCTATAACGGCATCATCAGGCCGGTATAACGCACAGGACCCTTGAAACCGGGTAAAATAGTCCAAAGGTACTATCGTTTCACCCGAATGAGTCACACCATGTCCTTTGTTTCGTTTATACCCGTAAGGATCGGTGTCAAAATGGGTAAGAAGTGTCAGAATGGACATCATCCTCACGATGTGTAGATAAATCATGCAGCCGTCCTACGATGAGCAGGAAGTCGTCGCCAGTGCCCGGCAAGGAGATACAGAGGCTGTCAGCCTCCTGTATGAAACGCACGTGCAGGCGGTTTTTAAGTACGTCCGCTTTCGGGTAGATTCGACAGCGGCTGCCGAGGATTTAACTGCTGAGGTCTTTCTGAGAATGGTGCGTGCGCTGCCGACTTACGAGCACAAAGGCATTCCCTTCCGGGCATGGTTGTATCGGATTGCGGCCAACCTGATTACCGACCATTACCGCCAGAACAGAAAAGCCGAGACTGTGCCCATTGTAGAGGAATACGAAAGTGAGGATCCCGACCCCTTCGATCATGTGGCCCTGGGCGAGAACCATGCACGCCTGCGCCAGGCGCTGCAAGCCCTGCCCGACGAGTACCAAACTCTGCTGATCCTGCGCTTCATCGAAGACCTGCCCCATACCGTCATTGCCGGGATTATGAACAAGCCAGCCACCGCCCTTCGTGCCATGCAGCATCGGGCGCTGAAAGCGCTGGCCCTCCAGCTCGACAGCTTGAGCGAAACGCGCGATGCTCTGCGGGGTGATGTCGACCATGAATGACCAGTTTACCCCGGAAGAGCAGGCGCTCATCGAGCAGCTCAGGTCCACGCCGGAACCCAGGCTTCGGCCCTCTGCGGTCGAGGCCATCCGCCAGCAGATGCTGGATGAACTTCGCGCTTTACCTGTTTCCGATCAGCCGGCCAGGTTACCAGAACGCGGGTCGAATGGGTGGCTTCGACGGTTGCCCGTGCTGATCACGGCGGTCATTGCACTGGCCGCGACGACCCTTATCTGGTTGCTATCCCAGAATCAGGATCAGGCCAGCAGCATCTCAGCGACCCAGCAAGCAACGCACGTCGTGCAGGTTGCTACGCTTGCTGCCACACCGACCGTCACGGCAACCCGGCCCACGACAACAGCCTCTGCTACCTCAGAATCCCCTGTCGAAACGCCGGTCGCGCTTCAGCCGACACCCTTACTGACACTTACCATTCAGCCGGAGCCAGATGCCGAGCCGCACACGTCAGAGATACCTGAGCCGGCTGCGGTGATTGCCCTTGAAGGCCCCGTAAGCAGCATCGTGGGCAATGTGATGACCATCTACGGCATCGAGGTAGTGGTCGAACCCGGCCATCCGATTCTGGCGCTTGTCGATGTCGGTGACGTAGTACGGGTAGAGGGTGTGCAGGAGTCCGGTTCCGCAATGATCGCCTCCGTAGTCAGCAATCTCACCGAAGTGACCCCGGTCCACAACGGCGAAACGGCGACAGTCGGGTTGGAAGGCCGGGTAGAATCTATCCGTGAGAACACCATCGTCGTCAACAATATACCGGTGCAGCTTGATCCGGACGATCCGATCCTGCGAACGCTGGAAGTGGGCAGCTTCGTGAGCATCCAGGGGAATTTCCAGAACAGCGGCACAGCGATTGTGCTGGTGGTTGTCGAGATCACCGTAATGAACGATGTGACCGTCATTGAAAATAACTGCTGGTACCACGACACTGCGATGGGCATGGGCCACTGGCATTGTGATGGCATGGGAATGGGCGGTATGGGAATGGGTGGCATGGGCATGGGTGATTCCGGGATGGAAGCGATGGGCATGGGCGGGTAATGGTACAACACGCCATGCAGGCCTGAAATTCACGAAATCCCCTGGTCTCTTTGACACCCACCTCCATGATGATCCATACTCCTGACGTTTCCTATGCAAAAGGCATCTGCGCGAAGCACTTCGCCTCAGGTTGTTACCGTCTGAGCTAGCGCTTATACCAATCTTTGAACTGCTCTACAAGCAAAGTTTCATCCGAAGGCGGTGGGGTGTCGTCGTTTATTGGATTGTTGGCAGACGTTGGAGAAGAATCTGGTGGGGGAAAGCAAAAGCGCCAAGTTCACTTAACTTGACGCCAGTTGCCACCACTCGGATGGCTGATTCGCGAGCGACGGGGGTCAATCCCTCACTGGCTACGCTATTTTGCCCCGAAAAACCGAGTATCAGCAGGTGGTCAAAGCGCTGTTGAGCGTCGCCTGAGCCTCAGTCAATCCGAAAATCTAAT
>CAZQIY010000078.1:0-14529 GCA_964593565.1 uncultured Anaerolineaceae bacterium | reverse complement strand
AGGCGATTGATCAGCAGCCGTACCTGCAGGGCTTCGAAACCATCATGTGGCTGTATCTCAACAGCCAGTACCAGCTTTCCGCTGGTGGCGATATCTTCACCGGCCCGGGGGTCATCGACGCCAATAACGTGGCCGCCATTCGTGAACTTGTTGCCGGCGGCTATCGTTAATCGTTCTCTGTAGTACTGTTTGTGGCAGGGGGCATCTGCTCCCTGCCATATGAGTCAGTGCTGCGCAGGACATTATTCTGCTAGAACCTGGCACGGCAATTTATTTTTTTGTGGCAAAGGTTTATTGATGGGTGCTTATTCTTCAACATCGCCGCGTTCCCCCCGCGCGCGCTTCTCAAATAGTATCCTGCTGCTTCTGATCGCGCTTATCAGCCTGCTGTTTGCAGAGCAGATTATCACCGGCTGGGTTGCCCTGGGGGAACGCCTGAATATCAGCCGCCGTGACTTTAACGTGACGGAAATGGCGGTGATTGCCCTGGGGGTTGGGTGGGGGCTGTTTTCGCTGTGGATGGCGGCACGTTCACTGGTCGCAAATTCAGAATCGACCGGCACACGACGTTTTTTCAGCGGCGAAGCCCCGATGCCGTCCGGCCTGTTGTATTCCACCGTTGTGCTGGCGGCCATGGGCCTGATCTGTCTGTTCATTGCCATCCAGATTTTTACGGGCTGGCTGCCGCTGGGGGCACGCGCCAATATCAGCCGCCGCCACCTGAGCTGGATCGAGTGGACTGTCATCGTCCTGGCCATTTTCTGGGGGGTGATGTGCCTGCGGACGGTGCTGGGGTTCCTGCGGCGCGAAAGTCCGGCCTGGTCATGGGGCCAGTGGCTTCTGTTTATCAGCATTCTGGTCGGGGTGGTTCTCACGCTGTCCGGCATTTTTGATCTTCCCCACATTGTGCCTCGGAACGGAACACTCCTTGACAATATGGGCACCGCGCTGGAACTGGTGACGCCAGGGCTGATGCTTTTTCTGTCGTCGCTGGTGGCTTATCGTTATCTGGTGATTGAGTATAGCGAGGTTGCCGCCCAGAAGACGATTGAAGGCACCCTGCAGGAGCGTGCCCGGGCGCGTGATATTCGTTCTGCGCGGGTATCGGCAGGGCAGCGGATTCGTAATGCGCTGGCCCAGTCGCCAAGTTCGGGCGCGATTGTCGGCTTTCTGGCACTGTTCATCTTCTTCTCGATCGCGACGGATCTTTTTCTGGAACCGACATCGCTGGCCGGCGCGCTGACCAACAACGTCACGCGTGGGATTGTCGCTATCGGCGTGACCATGCTGATGATTTCCGGCGAATTTGACCTGTCTGTCGGGTCGATGCTGGGCATCGCGGGGCTGATCTTCCTGGGCCTGATGACGGGCGAATTTCCGCCAGGCGGCCCGCAGATGCACCCGGTGCTGGCGGCTGTGCTGACTCTGGTGTGTGTGGGCTTTCTGGGATCGATCAACGGTTTCATCCTCATACGAACAGGGATTCCATCATTTATTGTCACCCTGGCAACGCTGCTGATGTTCCGCGGGGTGCCGCTGGTGTTTATTGCCGGTGGGCGCAACCTGCGCTATGTCGATTACTTCAGCGAACCTCCGATGATTAACATCAGCCGGGTGCTGATGATCGTGCTGGCGGCGGTGCTGGCCGTGGTGCTGGTGCTGATCGCGCGTTCAATCCTGCAGGCACGCCTGAACAGCTTCCGCGAGCGGCGGGCCAATTACAGCAATGACCCTGGCGATTTCCGGACTCTGGCGCTGCTGGCTTCCTTCCTGTACCTGGCCCTGACGGCGCTGCTTTCTGCGGTGGTCCTGTTTGCGCTGGTTGGCAGCATTCTGGATCAGATCAACCTGCTAAGCAGCGGCAGCAGCTTCCTCGAGATCAGCTTCTTTGACCTGATGAACGGGCGCATCACGGCGCTGCCGGTGATCGGTGACATTCCACGCGAAATTAACCTGCGTATCGGGGTGTTCTGGTGGCTGGTGCTGGTGATGATCTTCCAGTTCGTGCTCAATAACACCCGCTATGGCAACGCCACCTTCGCCACAGGGGGCAACCCTGGGGCGGCGCGGGCGCAGGGTATTAACGTAAACCGTGTGAAAGTGACCAACTTTGTGCTGGTCGCGGTACTGGTGGGCATTGCCGGCATTTTCGACGCTGCGCGGCTGCAAAGCATCGATGCGCTGCGCGGGCAGGGCCTGGAACTGGAAGTGATCGCGGCCACCGTGATTGGCGGCGCGCTGCTTTCCGGTGGCTATGGCAGCATTATCGGCGCGCTGCTGGGGGTGTTCATGTTCGGCATGATGCAGACAGGCCTGGTGCTGATTGGTGTGGATGCGCGCCTGTTTAACGCCTTTATCGGTGCCATCATTCTGGTCGCGGTCATCATTAACAACTGGGCAAGGAGAATCAAGACATGACCACGAACGATCAGACACCGCTGGTGGAGATGCGCGATATTATCAAACGCTTCGGGACCATCGAAGTGCTGCGCGGGGTCGATTTTCAGGTCGGACATCAGGAAATTGTCGGCCTGCTGGGCGATAACGGCGCGGGCAAATCCACGCTGATCAAGATTCTGACCGGCGTGTACAGCCTGACTTCCGGACAAATCTTCTTTGAAGGCAAGCCTGTCACCATAAACTCGCCTTCTGCCGCCCGCGACCTGGGCATCGAAACCGTATACCAGGACCTGGCGCTGGTGCCGCTGATGAGCATTGCCCGCAATTTCTGGCTGGGGCAGGAGATGACGCATCGCGTCGGCCCGCTGGAAGTGCTTGATAAAAAGGAAATGGCGCAGCGCACGCGGGAAGCGCTGCGAGACATCGGCATTCATATCCGCAACCCGGATGAGCCGGTGGGGTCGCTTTCTGGTGGCGAGCGCCAGTCGATTGCCATCGGGCGTGCGGTTTATTTTGGTAAGAAGCTGCTGATTCTGGACGAGCCGACTTCGGCGCTTTCCGTCGGCGAGACGCGCAAGGTGCTGGATTATACGCTGGCGGCGAAGGAACGCGGCATCTCCGTAATCTTTATTACCCACAACATCGGCCATGTTCATCAGGTGGCAGACCGTTTCACCATTATCAGCCATGGCCAGAAGGTGGGTGATTTTTCTAAAGAAGAAGTGACAGAACTGGAAGTTGCAAATATGGTTATGACGGGTGAAGTGCCAGATCGTCTGCGACTGATTCCGCATAACGGCAGTAATTAATTACAGGAGCTTTCGTCGATGATAAAGCGTCTCATCCCTGTTTTTTGTTTTCTTTTTCTTCTGGCCGCCTGTGCGCCGGAAGACCTCGATATTACACCCACCGCTGTGCCGACAGAGATTCCGACGATTGAAGTGTATGTCACTGGTGCGGTGGCACAACCGGAATCGATGCTGACACTGAACCTGGGCAGCCGGGTGACCGACGCGATTGAGGCCGCCGGGGGGGCTGTTGAGGATGCGGACCTGGCACGAATTAACCTGGCGCAAACCCTGAGAGATGGCGAACAGATTCATGTGCCGCTTCAGGGTGAAACGCTGGCAGAAGCCACCGCAGAGCCGGAGAACAGCGCCGAGGACGAAACCACCGTTTCTGGCAACCGTGCCACGCTGGATCAGATTATTTCCAGCCTGCCAGGCACCATCAACGCCGGCGTCATCAACTGGCGGCGTGATCTGGCGGCGGATGTGCAGTATCTGGAACGGGACAACGGCGTAACCGGGCGCGTGACCTATAACGAAGCCGGCGGCGGCCTGATGGAACTGACCTATGGGGTGTTCGATACGCCAGAAACCGCGCTGGAATACTTTGAAACCATGCGCAACCAGCTTGCCACGCTGGACCGGGCACAGGAGCGCGATCAGTTCCCGACCCCGAATGCCTTTGGCGGCGGCACCTATGGCTCTGATGCCATCTTCGTTCGCGATAACGTGTTTATCCGCGTATCTGTGCCTCGTTTTTCCAGCACGGCGGGCGATCCGCTGAACCCGATGGCAAGGCCAGCCTTTAATATCCTGGATAACGCCCTGAGCACATCCGAAGAATAGGGATGCCCCGCCCGGCATCCCTGCTTATAACATCAGGCATCGATCATCTGGGCGGCATAATGCGCCATCGTCATCACGGTAAGCTGTGGGTTGACGGTGGTGGAGGTCGGAAAGACGCTGGCATCGCACACGTACAGGTTATCCTGACCAAAAACCTTAAAATCCGGGCCGATCACACCGTTGGCCGGGTCTGTGCCGATGGCGTTGCCACCTTGGGGATGCCCTGTGCCCAGCAGTATATCGTAATCGTGCCGGACCAGTTCGCGCAGGCGGTCAAGCTCGGCCTGGGCGCTGTAGACAGCGGCGCGGTTACGGTAGCTTTCGTAGCTGCGGGTAGAGGCATACACTTCGACAGCGCCGCCAGATAGCAGAATATCGCCCAGCAGCACCAGCGCATCCACCAGCTTTTTCATATCTGCCGCGCTGGGCTGGAACACCACTTCCGGCCCGCCAGTCACCAGCGCCCGGGCCATATGGGCGTTTGATTCTGTGCCGACCAGCACCCCGACCCCGGCCATGCGGCTGTAGTTCTGCATATTGTGGAAATGCGTATCCAGCCAGCCGGGCATCGCCAGCGCCTGGGCCACCGGCGGGTTATACCACGTCTCATAGACAAAGCCGGGGTGGTCATCCAGCGACAGGTAATGCGAAATCTGCAGGCCGTCATAGCTGTTGAGGTCCTGGTCGAACAAGGCATGCAGCGGGCTGCCCATGTTAAAGGATAACCCTTGCCCCACCGGCAGGTGCGGGGTTTTGCCGATGCCGCTTTGCATCAGCAGCCAGCTTGAGGCAATCGTACCTGCACTGAGGATAACCGTGCGCGGGTTTTCGATAATCAGCCTGCGATTGCCGCGTGTGCGGGCGATCATCCGCTGAATGTGGCCGCCGTTTCCTTCCAGCCGCACGACTTCAGTTTCTGAAATAATACGGAAGTTTTCCGGTCCGTGCCGGTGCTGCGCGGCGGGCAGCACTTCGTCCAGCATGGACAGCTTGCGGCCATATTTGCAGCCAATATTGCAGTAACCACAGCCCAGGCAGTCTACAATATTGGCTTCGATCACATCGTACTGGTAACCGGTGGGCTTGCTGCGGAAGTAGTTATGCACCGCCGCCGTCACCACGCTGTCGCCATGATTGAGCACGCCACCATCCAGCGGCTGGCGTGTGCCTGCGGCGATTTTATGAATGTGCATGCGCTGGCGCACGCTGCGCTGCGATTCATAAAACCTCGTCGCGTCGATCACAGGGCCAGCGCCTCGGCTGTTCCAGATATCCAGCACCCGCTGTGGCGTATCAAAGCACACGGCATTGTTCACCACCGTGGTGCCGCCGACACAGCTCCCTTGCAGGATGGAAAACCGCAGCGCCTGAGAGATTTGCAGCGCGCCATCGCTGTACAGGCGGCTGATCATCTCGACTTCATCTTCGCTGAAATCGTCCGGGTGGACATATTCGCCTTTTTCCAGCATGAGTACCCGGCGGCCTTTTTCCAGCATCTGCTCCGCAAGGATGGCTCCCGCCGCGCCCGATCCCACAATCACCACGTCGGCATCCCGGATCACGTCGATGCCCTCGCGTTCCAGCACGTCGGGTGTGGTCACCTGCAGCGGCGAATGGGGACGGCGCGGCCGCACATCAAAATCTCTGGGGCGCTGCGAGAAGGGCACATAACCCAGTCCGGTGCCGTCGGTTTGTTTCTGCCATACGGCCGGGCTACTGTAGTACCCCAGATAGGTTAGCTGCATGTTGAAGCGCATCATCGCTTCCAGCAGGCCGGTAAAACTGAGTGCCGCGCCCACTTCCTCAGCCGGACGGCCCCGTGCCCGCAGCAGAATCTGATTCACAAACCGGACGATGCCATCCAGCAGGCGGTAGAGTAGGCTGGGGGTGATAATCTCCTGTTTGAAGCGCTGGTCAATGAAGGCCTGACGCGCCGCCGGATGCAGGTAGTTGATGGGCGGCTGAAGCCAGGACAGCGGCGACAACTGCAAGCCAATGACGGCCATCCGGGCCAGAAACAGGCGGTTAGAGCGGAAGGATTTCAGATAGCTGTCGGTTCTCAGGACAATCTGATGCGGTGGGACTGCTTCGGCCTTTTCCCCGGCGATCAGGGTTTCGGCGATCGCTTCCAGCGCGCGGAACTGCGATGGACTGAGAAAGCCGAGATAATCGAGCAGGACATGGTTGATCTGCCGGTTGAGGAAGACGAAACAGGCGATCAGCACGATATCAAGCGCCCATCCTGCGAACATCATCTGCCCGTGCGAGAACGTGGTGCTGCCCACAGCCAGGCTGTAGGTCCCATAACGGGCAAAGTCGCCGCCGTTAAGCAGCCACATCAGGCTGATTGTCACCCACGATGCGGCATTGCCGATGACAAGCGCGGTAATCATCTGTGTATGATGCACATAGCGACGTACATCGGCTGCGATATAAAGGGCGCATAATCCCAGCACGGCAATTTTGACCGTCGAACCTGCCAGCATGAACGTATTCACCAGAAAATCCGCCAGCAGCGCCACCTCCAGGTAAGGCAGCAGCATACTGAGGGCGGCGGCAGCCAGCGCGACCAGCGCAAAGGCGCCAAAAACCCCCTGAGCGATGCGCTCCCAGGTGTTGATCGGCTTATCCGGAATCCAGGGCAGCCAGGGGGCCTGGGGGGCGCTGGCCCGGGCTGTCAGGTACATGATGAGCAGTGCGATGCTCAGACAGACGACCAGCGCGATCAGCAGCGATGTCTGCCGGGGCAGGTCGGTAGGGCGCAGATACATTGCCAGAAAGGCCGCCGCGCCGGTGAACAGGCCGCCGGTCAGCACGTGAATCATCGCCCGAAAGCGGCGCACATCCGCCGCTGCCAGCCAGCTTAAAAAGGCCAGCAGCACCAGCCCGGCAATCGTATTCGAAACCAGGAACGGAGGCGCAGTAAACCACAGCGACGCGGGTACCAGCAAGGGGACGACGAGCAGGAGCAGGCTGAAGACAAACAGCACCGCTGCGAGCAGTTTCAAAAACCCGGCCAGTTGATGTTCCTGTGGGGTGTATTCTGCCCAGTGCTTCATAACAGCCTCCAAAAATATTTTTTAACAGAGTCTTTTTTAAATCTTTTTATGCAGCATGCTCGATCATCTTCCACTATACGACCAGCGCAGCATTTTGGAAAGCAGGCGCAGTGGGCGGTCTGTACTGGGTGCGTACACGCCTGAAACGCAGTATACTCTCTGCTCAGGTTGAACATCCCCAAGATTCTGTTCTGAAGCAGTCTCCCATATGACGCAGCAAAGGAGGTTCTGAGCTGGCCTGAGATTTAAAGTGCATGAAGTACAACGTCAGGATAGTTAAGAAATCAGTCTACAGGTTTATTTATCCGATAGAGAACTAAACAGAGAAGATTCAGGATGAAAATTACAGATGTACAGGCCTGTGTGATCGGTAATCCCGAACCACACAGCGGCGGTAGTGTATGGACATTTGTCCGCATTTATACGGACGAAGGCATTGTAGGCACCGGAGAATGCAATTCCGGCGGTCCCGGGTTTTCTGGTTTTGCCAACAAAGCCGCGATCATGGCGATGAAGCCCCTGCTGATCGGGGAAGATCCATTTAACATCAATCTGATCTACGAAAAACTGCGGCGCAGAGGCCGTTATGGGGGGTCCACCAACCCGCCGCTTATCTTTGCGCTGACGGGCATCGACAACGCGCTTTATGATATTGTCGGCAAGGCGCTGGGCGTGCCGGTATACAAGCTGCTGGGCGGCAAATTCCGCGACAAAATCCGCCTGTATGCAGACTGCCACGCGGGCGAAAGCAATGACCCGCAGGCCTATGCGGACAAGGCGCTGGAAGTGGTCGATGAAGGCTTTAGCGCGGTGAAATTTGATGTGGACAGCACCGGCACCGGCAAGCTCGATGACTATAACTGGACGGTGGGCGCCCGGGAGATGACGCACGTCATCAGCCTGATCGAAGGGATTCGTAACGCGCTGGGCTACGAAGTGGACCTTGCGATTGACTGTCACGGGCAGTTCGATATGCCCTCCGCGATTACGCTGGCAAAGGCGGTGGAACCGCTGCGCCTGCTGTGGCTGGAAGAACCTGTCCCCGCAGAGAATATCGACGCGCTGGCGCAGGTGCGCGCCTCCACCAGCACGGTCATCTGTACGGGTGAAAACCAGTACACGCGCTTTGAATTTCTGGAACTGTTTCAGAAGAAGGCCGTGGATGTCATCATGCCGGACCTGGCCAAAGCCGGCGGTATTGCCGAAGCGAAGCGCATCGCGGATATTGCCGACGCGCACTACATCCCGATTGCGCCGCACAACGTCTCGTCACCGCTGGGGATGATGGCGGCCTGCCATGTGCTGGCTTCGGTGCCCAATTTCCTGCTGCTGGAATTCCACGCGCGCGATATCCGCTGGTGGAACGATCTTTGCGATGGGGACAAACCCTTCGTTAAAGATGGCTTCATGGCCGTTTCTGAACGTCCCGGCCTGGGGGTCGAATTAAACGACGAGGTGGCAAAAACACTGCTGTGGAATGGCGATACCTATTTCGATTAAATCCGCAGTGCGTCGCCGGTTATTCTGATAATCCACTGATTGATATAGAGGAGCATTATTATGGCAGAACCGTCTATCGTCGAGCTGCAGGCGCGGTGGGATAAAATCCGTGTCGCCAACCTGTACGATACGCTGGATCGTATGGGCTACCCCAACCAGTGCGTCGACCTGGGCATCCGGCCGCTGTTTCCGGGCCGCCATCTGGCCGGTGTGGCGATCACTGTACGCGGCAGTTCGTATCCGGTTCCCAAAGACGAGGAAGGGGCCAGCGGCTGGACCGGGAATTACTTTGATCAACTGCGCAACCTGCTTTTCCCTGGCTGTGCGGTGGTGGTCGAAAGCGGGGGCGAACCTCACGCGGGCAAGTTTGGCGAAATGACAAGCTGGGCATTAAAGCAGGGCGGCGCGCATGGTATCGTGCTGGATTCGTTCATCCGCGATTACCTGGGGCTGGAAGTGATCCCGGGTTTTACCCCGTGCGCGCGCGGCACCTCCCCGATTGAATCGTCTAACCGCTGGCGCATGAACGCCATCAACGAGTCGATTGGCATGCCAGGGACGCTGACCAGCCGCGTGCGGGTGGACCCTGGCGACTGGATTGTGGCTGAGGCCGATGGCGTGATTGTGGTGCCGAAGAAGATCGCCATGGAGGTTCTGGAGGCTGTGGAGAAGATGGAAGCCGAGGAACAGGGGATGCGCGAAGATGTCGCGGCAGGCATGTCGTTCGACGATGCGTATAAGAAATGGGGGCGTGCCTGATCTTCTGCGTGCGACAGCAGGCATCGTATCAATACAAAAGCGGCGGTTGTGCGGACCGCCGCTTGTTTGTTTGTTGTATTGAACACCTGCTGGCGTTTACCCTTTGACGCCGCCAATGGTCAGGCCATCAACCAGGTAACGCTGCGCATAAATGTACAGAATCACCACCGGGATTGCCATCAGCAGCGACGCCGCCATCAACTGGCCCCAGGGCAGAATATCGCCCACGATCATGGATTGCAGACCGACAGGCAGCGTTCGGAGTGATTCGCTGTTGATGAAAACAAACGCGAACAAAAACTCGTTCCAGGCATTGGTGAAGGCAAACAGCGTCACCGACAGCAGCGCCGGCGCGGCCAGCGGCAGCGTGATCTTCCAGAAGGCCCGCAGGCGGCTGGCGCCATCAATCAGGGCGGCTTCTTCGAGATCGATCGGAATCGAGCGGAAGTACCCCATCATCACCCAGGTGGCAAAGGGCAGCAGGAATGTTGGATAGGTGACGATGAGCGCGCCGTAGGTGTTGATCAGGCCCAGGTCGGTCAGCGTCTGATACAGGGGGATAAACAGCATGGTCCCCGGCAGCAGATAGGTGATGAGCAGGAAGGTCGTCAGCGTGCCCGCGCCCCGGAACTTCAGACGCGACAGGGCATAGGCCGCCAGCGCCGCCAGGATCACCGAAATGACGGTACTGGCCAGCGCCACAATGACCGTGTTGCGGAACCAGGTCAGGAAGGGTGTGTTCTGCAGCAGCGAGGTGTATTGTTCAACCGTCCAGGGGTCTGGCCAGAAGATAGAAATGCGCTGGCTGATCTGTGGGGTGGTCTTGAACGATACCGTGATGACCCAGTAGAACGGGAAGAGCACAAACAGCAGGATCGGGATCAGAATCAGGATGCGCATGAAAAGGCTCATGCGTTCGCGTTCTGCCCGCTTGAACAAGGGTTGATCGTTTTTAGCGGGCCTTTGCGCCGCCAGTCCTTTGGTCAGGTTTTCGAGGCCGCGCACCACCAGCTCGAACGGCAGGAAGATCAGATCCAGCAGCAGGCCCAGCCCGCGCCCGGCCACTTCTAACAGCCGATCGCCAATGTTCGCCTTCTTATCATCCACAGCCTGCGAGTCGTCCTGACGCATAAACCGCGCCAGCAGCCAGATCAGCACCGCCATCAACGGCGCCACACTGAAGGCAATCGCGACACCTGGCCCATACTGCAGGGAACGGATCGCCTTTTCCCATGCAAGGATCGAATACACACGGGTTGCGCCGCCAGGGCCGCCGCCGGTCATCAGGAAGATGAGGCCAAAGGAGTTAAAGGTGGAGATAAACGACAGCAGCATCGTAACGACGATCACATAGCGCATGCCCGGCAGGATAATGTGCCGGAAGCGTTTGACCACATTGGCGCCGTCAACTTCGGCAGCTTCCAGCAGGTCGCGGTCAATCGCCTTCAGCCCGGCCAGCAGCAGCATGGTATAGAAGGGGATGCCTTTCCATACATTGACCGCGATGACACTGGGCATCGCCAGGTTCGGGTCAGATAGCCAGCCCAGCGGCTGATTGATCAGCCCAAGCCCGCTGAGGATGGGGTTGAGACCGCCAAAGATCGGGTCGTAAATACTCTTCCAGGCCAGCGCCGTTACAATTTCCGGTACGATCCAGGGCAGGAGCATGACGCCTGTCAGGACGTTACGGAGTGGCAGCCGGCTGTTGAGCAGCAGGGCGATGGTCATGCCGGTAATGAATTTGACCGTCAGTGACCATGCCGTAAACTGGATGGTATTCTGCATGGAGAGCAGATAGTCGCTGTTGGTGAACAGCCGTTCATAGTTGCGCATGCCCACATTCACCGTCTCGCCGGTCAGAAAATTCAGCGAGGTGGTGCTGAGGGCGACTGCATTGATAAAGGGATACAGGACCAGCCCTACCATAATAACGATCATGGGCAGCACAAAGGGCAGCGCTATTTTCCAGTCCCGTCCCAGTATTTTTTCCAGACGTTTGGAACGTCCGACGACGGGGGCCTGCAAGGTGGCTGAATTCAGCCCAATTCGATTATCCATAAGCGATCTCTTTCAAACTTAACGGAACACCCTGGTTATTGTGTCACGACCTGGATAATCGTTTTCCGAGGCGGACAGACAAGCTTGTGTTCAACTGATGGTCATCAGTTCCTGGCTTTTAGTCAGAGAAACGCTCAATATTTTCAGGTCTGCTTAAATGTAATCTTTATGACTAGCAGCGCTGGACTGAAGACCAACTGGTGTTCGATACATTACCACGACGGCCGGGGCCGCAAAAACAGGGATAAACAGGCCGAGAGGGCAACCACAGTCGCCCTCTCGATTACAATCAGCCTTCGTTAGGGCTGCATGATGCCGCCTTCTTCGAAGATTTCCACAATCTGGTTGTGCGCATTGGTGACGGCTTCCGCCGGGGTCATACGACCAGAGATGACATTGGCCATCATCTGCTCTGGCACAGAGGCCGCGCGGATCGCGTCGATCGCCGCATTCGGCTCTGCAGGCCAGGAGTGACCAATCCAGGGGTCTTCCACGCTGACCTGTTCCTTGATGATGGCAAAGTTGGGGTCTGCCGCGATCAGTTCATCCGTCCACAGGTTCTCGTAGGCGGGCATGAACAACCCACCGGCCACGGCCGACATCCGGTTGAAGTTCGTCGGGTCCAGCAGCGCCAGGGTCAGTTCCTTGGCAAGATCGACGTTGGCCGCGCCTCTGAAGATGTTGATCCAGCCACCCACTGCGCCGCCGTCATGATTCATACCCGACGGCCCTTGCGGTGCAACCATCACGACAGTGCCAGGGAAGACCGGGTTCTCATCGCGTTTGGCCTGTGCATACACGCTAAAGGCGTTGTGGGTGTAGCCGATGTTCCCGGCCAGGTAGACTTCGTTGTTGCTGATGTCCGTCCAGCTTTCGATACCGGGCGGCAGCATTGCGGCGTAGGGGCCGTTACGATCATAGGTTTCAGCCAGCCACTCGACCGAAGCCAGGGTTTCCGGTGAATCGAACTGGACGATCTGACCGGTTTCGTCCGTATAATGACCACCAAACGAATTGATCACCAGCGTCAGATAGCCGTAGCCATCACCACTCTGGTTCGGCGTCAGGCCCCAGCCCCAGAATTCTTCATCGGGATTAGAGATTGCCAGGGCGGCTTCGCGGCGCTGGTCCCAGGTGACGAGTTCGGCGGGGTCGATGCCGGCTTCTTCCAGCTTGTCACCGCGGAAAAAGAACCCGGTGGTGTTGGCGATAAACGGTACAGCTTTCCAGACACCGTCAAACTGTCCATTTTCCGGGGCGTTGATGCCGGGCATGATATCACCGTAGCGGCTGACGGCTTCATCAACCACGTCGGTCACATCTTCCAGCAGGTCGAGCAGGTGCATCTGGGCGTTGCTGATGTTGGACTGATAGGCGAAGTCCGGCGGGTTGCCAGCAGCCACGGCGGCCTGCATCTTCCCCAGGAAGTCGCCAAAGGATTCGGAGTTGGCGGTGGAGATATCGAGGTTAGCCCCGTTGGCAGCCGCAAAATCCTCAACGATTTCACGGAAGATGTCCTGGGCTTCCTCAAAATACTCGGTGCGATGAATGACGGTAAGGGTACCGGCAGCACCTTCGGGCAGGGCCAGCTCAGTGGGTTCTTCATCCTGCGCAAAAACGCTGCCGCCTGTTACGAGCAGGGCAGCACTGGTGCCAGCAGCGGTAGCACGCAGAAAATCTCTGCGGCTCATTTTATTACTTGACATAAGTTCTCTCTCCTGAATACATATTTCTCATGATGCCCTGGAAAGATCGGGCAGATGCCGATCCTGGCCAGGCTGTTCCAGCTAATATAGCACCTGATGAATTTTTAAAAGCGGCCTCCTTCCCTGACAGATGAATCATTGCGCGAGATCAGACCCCTGGGCAGCATGTGGTACAGACTGCCGGACATCTGTCACGGCTCAGCATTGCAGAGGGCCGGGTAATTTTGTGGAACTGAGGTATTTATACATAAGTGCCCTCTTGACCAAAACAGCAGCGCAAAGCGCCTGGAACAGTGGGTGTCCGTGGGTGTGGAGGATGCGGCGATGATGCGGATTGTTAGCGCTCACGTGAAGAATATTTTTCCGCATGGACGTATGTGCACCGATTATAAACGCATTTTTGCCATAAAGTCTAGAAGTTCATCATAAAGATTGCAAATGTTTGCAAAACCGCTGCTGTAAAACCAGCATTATCACTGTGCCAGGAGGCTGATTGCTGTTAACAAATCGCTTTGCCAAATGGCCGGGCACTCGTTAAAATCCAGAAAGTGTTACCTTGCTTCACATAATTTATGAGTTCAGTTGATAAAGGAGTTTTCAATGAAAAATTGTTCTCCTTATCTTAATCATCGGCTCTTTGAATGTCGTGGCACAGGAAGAGACTTTTCTGGACATGACTGCCGAAGAACTCTTTCCGGGTGCCATAGACGAGACAGAACGAGATACAGCGATGCAGGCACTGCTGTTTGGCACCTTTGTCGCGTGGCTGTTTAACCACGAGCTGCCGGGCATCCGCCGCCTGCGCAGCGTGCTGACGATGCCGCTGTTTACAGCGCCTATCGCCCTGGGTTTTCTAGGCAAGGTGATTTTTAACGAAACCAACGGCCCAATAAATACCGTACTCACCAGCCTGGGGGGCACGGCCATCCCCTGGTTTATTGACCCCTTCTGGGCGCGGGTTTCGGTGCTGATTCTGGATGTGTGGCAGTGGACACCGTTTGTCTTTATCGTTGTGCTGGCCAGTATGCAGTCAATTTCGGACGAGCTGTACGAAGCCGGGCGCCTGGATACCGGCTCTGCGTGGCAGCTTTTTCGTTACATCACCCTACCGCTTATCAGCCCGGTGCTGGGGACTGTGGCGCTGCTGCGGTTGGTGGAGACCTTTAAGATTCTGGATATTCCGCTGTCGATGACAGGCGGCGGGCCAGGCGCTGCGACCCAGACTTATTCGTACTATACCTTTATCACCGGGTTACGCAATTTCGACCTGGGGTATGCCTCTGCGCTGGCCTATCTGCTGGTGCTGCTGGCGATTATCATTTCCTCGATTTACTTCTGGCGCGTTCGCGATCGCTTTACTGTGGAATAACGGGAGATTCTCATGGTAACCACCACGGCCACCACCCGCCGCCG
>CAZQIY010000077.1:0-14546 GCA_964593565.1 uncultured Anaerolineaceae bacterium | reverse complement strand
GAACGTCCGCATTATCGCGACGGGCGGGCTGGCGTCCCTGTTCCAGCAGCACACCACCCTCATCGACATTATCGCGCCGCAGCTCACACTGGATGGGCTGCGTATTATCTATGAACTGAACACCCCGGGAGCTACAGGTTGAATCAAAAACGCCCCGTATACACGAGGCGTTGGTCTGCTCCACAGCCTGGATTCGAACCAGGAACCCATCGGTTAACAGCCGATTGCTCTGCCGTTGAGCTACTGTGGAAAGCGTCTGAAGGATAGCAGAGGGATGGGGCAGTGTCAAGGCATTTTTCGGCGCTGCCGGACTTCTGGCGCGCAATGTGAGTTTGACACAGGGAGCATAAACGGTAACATTAGCGGGGATGGCTGGCACACAGTGAAGGATGCGCTATGGCAACCCCGGTCAGCGTGCGTAAGGTCGAAAGCGCCCCGGATTTTCAGGCGTTTTTTGAATTTCCCTGGAAAGTTTACCATAACGACCCCAACTGGGTTCCGCCGCTGCTGTCGATGCGCCGCGAACTGCTGGACAAGCAGAAAAATCCGGCCTGGGAATACATGGAAGGCGAATATTTCGCGGCCTGGCGTGGCGGCCAGCTCGTGGGCACAATTGCCGCGTTTATTAACCACCGGCACAACCAGTTTCATCAGGAACATATCGGCTGGTTCGGCGCGTTTGAAGTCTACGACGACCAGGAAGCCGCCACCGCCCTGCTGAATACCGCTGCGGCATGGGTGCGCGAGCGTGGCTACGACGCCATTCGCGGCCCGCAGACCTTCACCACCCACGAGGACACCGGCCTGCTGGTGGATGGCTTTATGCGGCCGGTGCTGCTGATGCCCTACAATCACCCGTATTATCAGGGACTGGTGGAAAACGCGGGCTTTGTAAAGGCGATGGATCTGTACAGCTTCCACATGAGCCGCGACCTGTCGCGCCAGAGCGGGCTGGATAACCGCCTGCGCCGCATCACAGAATCGGCCATGAAGCGCAACAAAATCACGATTCGGCCTATCGACCGCAAGCGGCTGAAGGAAGAATTCGTGTTGTTCAAGGAACTGTACAACACGGCATGGGACAAAAACTGGGGCTTTGTGCCCATGACCCCGCGCGAACTGGATAATCTGGTCGCCAGCCTGGGGCAGTTCTTCGACCCGGATTTCGCCTTTTTTGCAGAGGTGGATGGCGAACCGGCGGGGTTTGTGCTGGGCATTCCGGATTTTAACCAGGTGCTGCAAAAGGCCAACCCGCGCCCCGGCGTGCCGGAAATCTTCTCGCTGCTGCGTGCGCTCTACCACTGGAAGATCAACCCGGTCATCAACTGGATGCGTATCCCGCTGCTGGGTGTGCGGGAGGAATATCGCCAGAAGGGGGTTGATGTCGCCCTGTACTTTGGCATTCTGGATGCCTGTCTGAATCATCCGCGCATCGAACACGCGGATGGGGGCTGGATTCTTGAATCGAACCAGGCGATGGTCAGTATCGCGCTGAAGATGGGGCTGGATATTTATAAGACCCACAGACTTTATGAAAAGCAGTTGTAGAATTGATTCAAGCGCATGCCCTGATCGACTAAGGAACGGCACATATTATGGCAAAAATTTTGATTGTCGATGATGAACCACTGACGGTCGACATGTTAAGCACATTTCTGAATATCAGCGGGCATGAACCTATCGGCGCGCTTTCCGTCAGCCAGACCTGGGACAAGCTGGCCTATGAAGTGCCGGATGCCTTCCTGCTGGATATGATGCTGCCGGATGGCAACGGCCTGGATATCTGCCGGGAACTGCGCGCAGATCCGCGCTGGTCAAGCGCCCCGATCCTCATTATTTCGGCCCATACACCACCCATGACCAGCGAAGCCACCGCAGCAGGCGCGGATGGGTATCTGGTCAAGCCGATCAAGCTGGACGTGCTGCGCAGCGCCCTGCGTGATATTGGCATCACTTAATCCGCCAGGGTGTCTACCAGGTCCTGGGCGGCTTCTTCGGCGGTGGTTTCTGAGGAAATGACCGCGATCAGGGCGCTCTGCATCGCCCGCACGACGCTTTCATCTTCCGCGCTGGTCAGCGGCAGCAGCGCATTGCTGAGCACCTGGCGCACAAACGTAATATAGGGATCATCCGGCCATGTTTGCAGGGCGGTGCGCTGGGACGGGATCATGTTTACGGCGCGGCTGTACGATCCCTGCTCGCTGGCATCCAGCATCCAGTTCAGAAAGCGGCCCGCCAGCGCCTGACGGTCTGCGCTGGAAGTCGTCATCACCCACATCCAGCCATCCAGTTCGCCGATAATCGCGCCGGATTCCGTCGGCACCGGGCCAAAACCCAGTGTCTGCCCAAGCTGGCGCCAGTTGAGAAAAACGGAGGATGTCACCACCCCGGCATCCAGCGTGTTGTTAAACAGGCGGTTCTGATAATCATATGGCGAGGTGTAACTGAGCACGGATGAATTAATCAGGTCCTGATTCACCGCGTCTTCATAAAAGCGCAGCACCCTGGCCAGCGATTCCACATCCAGACCGAGCGATTCGCTGTCTGGCAGTTCTCCGCCCGCGTCCAGGTACTGGGTCAGCAGGACGTTGTTGGCCTGGCTGGCCTGGGCCGCTGGCAGCGCGAAGGTCACCTGCTGGTTCAGCATCTGCGCGAACTGCGATGGCACCTGTTCGGCACCCGGATCGCTGTAGGCCATGTGCTGCACATCCAGCATGTAGGGCAGCCCGTAAAGCTGGCCATCGACCCGTCCCAGCGACAGCGCCGCCGGGTACAGATCATTCAGCACCGCCGACGACACATAGCCCTCCAGCGGGTAAATCAGCCCGGACTGCGCCGCGATCAGCAAATCCTCGCGCCGCATCAGGGTCAGGTCTGGCAGCGCGCCGGGGGCCACCGGGCTGGCGGTGCGCAGGGTGGACATGATGCCGCCGATGCCCATTTCCAGCTTGCGGCGCAGCTGCACCTCGATATTCCCCTGGGCGGCCTTAAACGCGCTGATATGTTCAGAAAGCAGTTCGTTGGCCTCGGCATTATCCAGCGGGGCCAGCGGTTCCGGCCACCAGATTACCATTGTGGTGGGGGCCACAGCCGTCGGAATGGGAGTCGGGCTGGGGGGCAGCGGCGTGTCCTGCTGTACAGCAACGGAGATGGGGGTATCGGTGCGCAGGGCCTCCGCTGTGACGTTGGCATCTGCCTCTGTTTCCGCCGCGCTGTCTGTAGGGCCACACGCCACCAGCAGCATCAGAATGACCAGCATCGACAGGGGCATCGCAAGAATCATGCGTGCAAGTTGGTATCCGCTGTAGAGCAATTTCATAGCTGCCTGCTGCCTCTCACTGCCTTGATGAGAGCGCATTATACACGATAGGACAGGGCTGGGGGCAAGGGAATGCGCCTCGGCCCGGCTTCACCCCGGGAAGCTGTGCAGCGCCTCGATCACGCGGGATTGTTCGTCGTCGGTGAAGTTGTTAAACAACGGCAGGCGCAGCAGGTGGTCGCTGACCTGTTCCGTCACCGGGCAGTCGCCGGGCCTGCCGCCAAACTGCCGCCCCATATCCGACGTGTGCAGGGGCTGGTAATGGAACACCGCCAGGATGCTGTGCGCTTTCAGATGCTCGATCAGCGCCTGCCGCATATCCAGCGAGGGCAGCAGCAGATAATAGATGTGGGCAGGGTGCTGGCAGTGATCCGGCACGATGGGCTGGCGAATGCCGCAGGATTGCGCCCAGTCCTTCAGCTCCGCATGATAACGATTCCAGCTTCGGGTGCGGTTGGTCTGAATCTGTTCTCTGGCCTCCAACTGCGCGTACAGAAACGCCGCCAGAATATCGGACGGCAGATAGCTGGAACCGGCATCGACCCAGGTATATTTGGCCACCTGCCCCCGGAAGAACTGGTTGCGGTTGGTGCCCTTTTCGCGGATGATCTCCGCCCGTTCGATGTACTGCGGGTCGTTGAGGATGAGCGCGCCGCCCTCGCCACAGGAGATATTCTTGGTTTCGTGGAAGCTCTGGGTCGCCATGCAGCCCAGCGTGCCCAGCATCCGGCCTTTATAGCGGCCAAACAGCCCATGCGCGTTATCCTCGATGACGGCCAGGCTATAGCGTTCTGCCAGCGCAAGGATGGCATCCATCTCACAGCCGACCCCGGCATAATGCACCACCACGATGGCGCGCGTGCGCGGTGTGATGAGGGCTTCCAGCTTCGTTTCGTCGATATTGAGCGTATCCGGGCGGATATCCGCAAAGACCGGGCGTGCCCCGCGCAGGACATAGGCATTGGCGGTGGAAACGAAGGTAAAGGATGGCAGAATCACCTCGTCGCCGGGCTGAAGGTCCAGCAGCAGCGCCGTCATTTCCAGCGCATGCGTGCAGTTGGTCGTCAGCAGCGCTTTGGGCGCCCCCAGGATCGATTCCAGCAGCGCATGACATTTTTTCGTAAACATGCCATCGCCAGAAGCATGACGGTTTTCAATCACCTGGGTGATATAAGCCTGTTCGCTGCCTGCCAGGCTGGGCCGGTTAAAGGGAATAGCATAACTGCTGAAGGTGGACATCTGAGCGTGCGGCTCCTACAGAATGATTGAGTGTATTTTAACAGGGGGTCTGGCAGGAGGGCACCCCCTGCCAGACATGATTGCGTGGTTGTTCGTGATTATTCGTCAAACGTTTTGCCCAGGCCGTAGGCCTGCACCAGCGGCCAGACGAACAGCACCCCGACATCGGGCCGTGTCCAGTCGCCCACATGCCGGGTGGTGGCCTGAATCACCCGTTCCAGGGTTTTATCATCCTTGATGGCGGAAAGCAGCGTACGGTGGTGAACTTCTGTCGAGCGCGTCAGCGACTTGAGCGAAAACACCAGGCCGACATCAGCCCGGATGCCCGCATCGTCTATCGCCTGCTGCATGCCCGCGCTTTCCAGAATGGTGACGCCGCCAATGCCCGCATCAACCCATACCTGCAGCACTTCGGATGCCTGCTCAAAATCCTTTGAGACAAACATAATCATGTACATGAACACATTTCCTTGTTGGACCGTTAATTCAGGTTGTTAACCAGCCACTGCCGCTTCTTCGACGGTGACGGACTCAGGTTCATTCAGTTTGAATGACCAGCGCACCAGCGGCGGCGTGATGATAGTGGTGACCAGCACCACGAAGATCACGACGGTGAAGATTTCCGGAGTCAGGATGCCAAAGTTTACCCCGATCGAGGCGATAATCAGGCCGACTTCGCCGCGACTGATCATGCCGACCCCGACTCGCAGGGCACTCACCCGGCTAAAGCCGCCCAGCAGCGTACCACCGCCCGCGCCCACGACTTTGGTCACGATGGCCAGCAGCAGCATAATCAGGGCGAAGGGCAGGATTTCGGCGGTCAGCAGGCGCAAATCTGCCTGCAAACCAATGCTGACAAAGAACAGCGGCACCAGCAGGCCATAATTGACCGCCCGCACTCCGCGCTCCATCTGTTCCACCACCCCATGCCGCGCCCGGCTGAGGCATACCCCGGCCATAAACGCGCCGGTGATGCCCGCCACGCCGCCGAAATATTCCGCCGCAAACGCAAATAGCAGCGTGGAGACAATCGCCAGCATCAGCGTGCCCTCGGCAATTGGCAGCCCGCTGATCAGATTAGCAAGACGCGGCAGAATAATCCAGCCCAACACGGAGCCGATCACCAGAAAGCCGATAATGCGCAGAATCACTTCCGGGATAGCGCGTGCCTCCGCTACGGTAATGATGCCGCCGGGGTTGATGGCGATAAACAGCGAAAGCGACAGTATCACCACCGCATCATCCACCAGCGCCGCGCCCAGCAGCGTCAGGCCTTCCTTGCGACGCAGCACCCCTAGTTCAAACATCACCTGCGCGCTGATACTGGTGCTCATCGAGGCCAGCAGAATGCTGATAAACAGCGCATGTTCCAGCGGATAGTTAAACGCCATCACGGCCGGTATGACGACGAGCAGCGGCACCGCAAAGCCCAGCAGCCCGGCCAGCACCGTCGGCCGGCCCAGCTTCAGCATGCTGGACAGATCAACTTCCAGCCCGGCCATAAACATCAGCAGCAGCACGCCAATTTCGGCCATTTCGATCAGCGTATGTTCAACATCGTGCCCGTTGGGGAACAGGGCCGCGTTGCCCAGAAAATTCAGTACGGTAGGGCCGACAATGACACCTGCCAGCAGTTCTCCCAGGACTGCCGGTTGATTCAGACGGTAGGTGAGATACCCCATCGCCTTGGCAAATGCAATCATCACCCCCAGGGCAAAGATAAATTGTACGGTTTCTGTCATTAAGTAAAGCTCCCTGGTTTGTGTATCTGCGTGGTGAGATGTTTCATTATATTACTTTTTGGGCGCAATTTTTACCTTGAGATCATTCAGCGTTCAGCCAATCGCCCGCTGGAATCTTCTCGCCTGCGCGGATCGCCACTTTCAGCCGGTTCTCCGGCGGGGTGACCGGGCAGACCCAGCCATCATTGTAGGCGCAGAACGGATTGTAGGTATGGTTAAAATCGACCTGGAATCGCTCTCCGCCCAGATGATCCGGCTCCAGATAGCGCCCGGCGGGATAGGTTTCGGTCCCGGCGCCAGCATCCGCAAACGGCAGAAAGAAGCCGTAATCCGCCAGATACAGAGTCAGGCGCGCTTCCTGGCCTTCTGCCAGAAAAGTGAATTGGCCATAGCGCAAAAATGATTGTACCGTGCCGGTGGTGGTCTGCATCTGGATAGTTTCCTGCTGCGGGAAACGCTCTACCGTGACGGTCAGGTTCAGGTCGGGGTTGGGGTCATAATAGCTGAGGCCGGTAAACAGGGCCTGCTGCGCCGGGGTCAGCGGGGATTGTGAATGAGTCCGGAAGAAATCATCTTTCTGGCGGCGATGTGCCAGCAGAGAATCAGCATTCATAAGCATCCTTGCAGGGTGAATGAACAGAAAAAGCGGGTTGTTAGCGTTCTGACGCGGAGAAAAAGAAATCCCTTACCTGCAACGTTACCTGATTTTCATTGGATTTCTAACAGAAGGTGACGCCGGACATTCAAAATGTCCGGCTGAGTTTATCTGTAAACCTCTAAAGCGGCATCACCCCGGCGTTTGGGGGAGTGGACTGCCGCCGGGTGAAATCGAATCTGCACGGTTCGGACAGAAAATAATCTCTTTAGAGGTTTCCAAAAAGCTAGCCGGATGTTCAAAACATCCGGCGTCGCTGTGGGTTATAGCCCGGTTAACGATAGGTGGGCAGGCGCCGGAGAAAGCCGGAATCCACGTTTAGCTGAACTTCGTCTTCGTTCACACCGCTGATCCATGCCACCGGGATGAGCTTGCGGCTTTTGACCAGCGCGCCTTTCAGCACCAGCAGATTGGTTACCCGGCGCGTATTCACGTCGATCAGTACGCTTTCGACATGCCCCACCTGGCGATGATCGGCGGTGGTGACATGTGCCCCCTCTTTTAAGGCGATTTCGCCCTGTGGGATATTGGGCCGTGTATTCTCCGCATCATCCGGCGCAGGACTGTCCGGCATGTCTTCTGGCCGAGACTGTGCTGGCGGATAACGATACAGCCAGCCGCCTGTTGCCCCGGAAAGCACACTCAGTTCGCTGGGTCGCGGGAGCTTGTCGTCCGGGCCGGATGGCGCCTCAAAATCCGGCAGCCTGCTCAGATGATCCAGCCCTACAGACAGATTGACGCCGTCCGGTGTCGAAGCAGTGACCAGCGTAATGGGCACAATTTTGGATTCGGTAAAGATCGTCCCCTGCCGGATCACAATATGGGTGACTTTTTTCGTGGCGGGGTCAAGCACCACATGGGTGACATGACCAGCGGTATGGTTGTCCGGTGTTCTGACCGGGGCATTCTCGATAAACTGCATAGGATTCTCCTTTAACTTCCCCTGGGGCTGATGCGCGGATGATGAATGGAGGCACTGGCAAAGTTATAGTGCCAGATGTGTCGGCTGATCAAACGTTTCCAGTTGGGCTTTCAGCCGGCTGAGCATATATTCGGCGTTCTGTTCGTTCTGATGGAAAATGGCCTCTTCTGTATAGGCTTTGAGCAGTGGCAGCGGGGTTATATAATCCGCTTTGAAGCTGAGGAACGTGGCTTTGTCCGCCGCGTCCAGCGTCCAGGTGACGTGCCCCCGGATGCCGCCCCAGAAACGGATATTCAACTGCTGGTTGTAACGTGTTACTGCCATTTCTGCCCTGCCAAAGAAGCAGGTGCCCATCATCTGGTATACCCAGGCAAAACTGGCACCTTCCCGATACTGTCTCAGGGCGCTGATCTCCAGAAGATTCGGGCAGTAGTCTGTGAGATGAGAGGGGCTGCTAAGATAGCGAAATGCCAGTTCTGCCGGAACCTGCAACCGAATGGTGCTTTTAAGGGCTGGCATGATCTCCCTCCTGATTTCTATCTGCTGCATGGCTTTGCAGCAGCGCCATCAGATAGATTGCATCTATTCTTACAATACACAATAGCGGCTGGCGGCTGCACTGACATTTGGTAGCTTCCGGAGGTTAGTTTTGTCCTGTTCTGCAGCAGGTGCCATCTGCCCGCGTGGATGATGAGGGAATTCCGGTTTTTCTAAGCTGAACGGTAACTTTGGGGGGATTCTGGCGTATAATAAAACAAAACCTGATCTGGAAAATTCCTTGTGGAGGATGAAATTCCTATGTTCAATACATCTCAGTCCCTTCCGCAAAGCGCCGCGCAGCCGCGTGTAGAGATTCGCCCGCTGCTACGACAGGTCTACATGTGGATGACGCTGGGTCTGCTGACGACCACCGCGATCAGCGTGGCGGTGTATCATGTTCCGGCCCTGCTGGAACTGGTGCTTAATCCGGCGGTGTTTATCGGTGCGGTGATCGGTGAACTGGCGCTGGTGTTTGCGCTCAGCATGGCGATTCGCAGGTTGTCCACGACAGCAGCGGCGGCGATGTTCTTTGTCTATGCCGCGCTGAACGGTTTTACGCTGTCAATCATTTTCCTGGGGTACGAACTGGGCAGCATTTTCCTGGCATTTGGCACCACCGTGATTCTGTTCTTCGTGATGACGATGATCGGCCTGACGACCAGCGTGGACCTGACCAAATACAGCACCTATTTTATGATGGCGCTGATCGGGCTGGTGATTGCCATGGTCGTCAATATGTTTGTGGGCAGCGGTCCGCTGGATTACATCATCAGCTTTGCCGGGGTGGTGATCTTCACCGCGCTGACAGCGTATGATACCCAGAAGCTGCACCGCATGGCCTCCGATCCGTCGATTCAGGGACAGGAAGCCTCGCTGCTGACCAAGCTGTCTGTGCTGGGCGCGCTGACGCTCTATCTGGATTTCATCAACCTGTTTCTGTTTTTGCTGCGCCTGCTGGGTGGCAGCCGCGACTAAAACCTGTGCTCAGCTTTGCCTGACAGCCGGGGAATGTATGATCTGTTCCCCGGCGCAGGTATCAGAAACGCGCTCGTGTGGTGTGCCACAGAGGGCGTTTTTGTTTGAGGCGCTCAGCCCTGCCTGATAATCACCTGCACCTGTTCCGGGCCGTGCATGCCCAGCACCAGATTCTTCTCAATATCGGCGGTGCGGCTGGGGCCGGAGATAAATACCAGGCTGGCGCTGTCGGCCACTGCCGCAAGGCCAGCGGCGCGCTGTTGGGCGATCCAGTCCTCGATACGCGGCAAAATCTGATCCTGCGTGATGACCGCGATATGCACTGGCGGAAGCACAGATGGGATGCGCCCCCGGCCCGATGTCGTGCTGACGATCAGCGTGCCGGTGGTGGCTGCTGCGGCATCTGCCCCGGTGATGCCCACCGGCACCGCTGCCAGTTCGTGCAGGATGTCGGTGCGGGCTTCGGCATGGATGTCCGGGTGATGGATGGTGATGCTGGCCTGTTCCAGCGCATCGCGCAGGCCCGCCACCGGAATATGCTCAAAATCCCACGCCAGCACCGCCTGTGCCTCGTGGCTTTTCAGCAGGTCCAGCACCTGCTGGCAGGCGGCGGCATCGTCCTGCACCAGAAACACCTGACCGTTGAGCCGTGTCAGTTCGGCGGTAAAACGTTCCAGCAGGGCTTCCGGGGTGGCATCTTCCAGCCGGGTGACCGGCAGATACTGCTTTGGGCGCGGCGGCGCATCCGGGAAAGGCTGGCGGGCGGCGCGCAGTTTGTTCAGGATTTTATCGCGTGATGTAGCCATATCTGCTCCGACGAATCTTCAGCCAGTGGGGATTTTACCCCGTCCTGCACATTTGACCACGAACCGGCCCGGCACAGGGCGCCAGTCCTGACCCTGTCCTATATCGGGCTGGTCAGGTGACCCCTCTAAAAACCCACAGACTGCCGGATAGTCAGGTCGGGCGGAGTATGTCATAAAAAGATGAGCGCGAATTACTGTATTGATTTGGGTTTCATGCAGCACCCTGGTCTGTAATTTAGAGGAGGCTCCGTATGTTTTATACCGATGGCAAACTACAGTACGAAGTGCGGGTGGATAAGCCAAATCCGTTGTTCGCCAAAATGCTCCAGCAGGCGATTGGCGGCCAGGAAGGCGAGATGCGCGTGTGTATGCAGTACATGTTTCAGGGGTGGGCGATGCCCGTCAAAATGAGCAAGTATCGTGATCTGCTGCTGCACACCGGCACAGAAGAAATCGGCCATATTGAGATGCTGGCGACGGCGGTGGCCAAGAACCTGGAAAATGCGCCGCTGTCGCTTCAGGAAGAGATGGCCGCACAAAACCCGATGGTTGAATCGATCCTGGGGGGCATGCAGCCGCGCCAGCTTCTTTCTGCCGGGCTGCACGCCATGCCTGTCGATGCTAACGGCGTCCCCTTTACGGGGGGCTATATCGTCGCCAGCGGCAACCTGGCCGGCGATATGTATGCCAACGTCATGGCGGAGGCCACCGGGCGCACGCTGGCAGCGCGGCTGTATGAGATGACCGACGACCCGGGCATGAAGGATATGCTGGCCTACCTGCTGGCGCGCGATACCATGCACCAGAATCAGTGGCTGGCGGTGCTGGAAGAACTGGGCGATCATCTGCCGGTGCCTGCCAGCTTCCCGCAGGAGCTGGAACATCAGGAATTCAGCTACGCCTTTATGTCAACCGGGGTGGACGGCCAGCCGGTGCCGGAAGGCCGCTGGACATCGGGCAAATCCATCGACGGCAAAGGCAGCTTCAGCGTCACGCGGCAGCCCGGCGCGCACCCACCGGACCTGAAAACGCCGGACCCGCGCACCTATGATGAAGTCAACCCGATGACCGAGAAGATGCGCTAGCCGCTTGACTTCTGCCGGAAAATCCCGCTATACTCTGAGCTATGAACACATATCTGCCTGCTTTCAGCATGATGGTCATGCGCAACCCACGTCTGGACAGACGACGGAGGGCGCTGACCCCTGCCTGATAGCAAGGCATCATGATCAGCGAACGAGAGGCCGTCTGTCCGGTGTGGGCAGGCGGCTTTTTTGTTGCATGGTTTTCAGTCAACGATAAACTGAAAACTCATGCTATCATTCACCGCGTGATGCACTGATGAGGAGCATGTATGGCTACTGAACCCGAATATATTCAAGTTTCCGTCGCCTGGCCCTATGCCAATGGCGACCTGCACGTCGGCCATCTGGCGGGGGCCTATCTGCCGGCGGATATTTTCGCGCGCTATCACCGCCTGAAGGGTAACCACGTTCTGATGGTGTCCGGCTCGGATAGTCACGGCACGCCCATCTCAGTCGAGGCGGATAAGCGCGGCATCCCGGCGCGGGAGGTGTTCGAGCATTATCACGAACGGTTCCTGCTGACCCAGCAGAAGCTGGGCATCAGCTACGATCTGTTTACGCATACCGATACCGAAAATCATCACAAAATCGCGCAGGATATTTTCCTGCTGCTGCTGGAACGCGGCTATCTGTACAAGGAGGAGCAGGAACTGCTGTACAGCGAACTGGAAAATCGCTTCCTGCCGGACCGCTATGTCGAGGGGACCTGTTATATCTGTGGTTACGACAGCGCGCGCGGCGACCAGTGCGATAACTGTGGCAACCTGATGGACGCCACTAAGCTGATTAACCCGCGCAACCGCAGCAATCCGGACGATAAGCTGGTGGTGCGCCGCAGCGAGCATTACTTCCTCGACCTGAGCCAGACAGCGGACACGCTGCTGCAGTATCTGGAAACACATCAGGATCACTGGCGGCCCAACGTGCTCAGCTTTACCCGCAACCTCATCAAACAGGGGGTGGAGGAAGGGCTGCGCGGGCGGGCCTATACCCGCGATCTCGACTGGGGGGTGCCGGTGCCGCTGGAAGGCTGGGAGAACAAGCGCATCTATGTCTGGTTCGAGGCGGTCAACGGCTATTTTACCGCCAGCGTGGAATGGGCCAGGAATATCGGTCAGCCGGATGCCTGGAAGAACTGGTGGTACAACCCCAGCGCCAAAATCTACAACTTCATCGGCAAGGATAACATCCCCTTCCACACCGTCATCTGGCCGGCCATGCTGTCCGGTATCAACGGCATCTACAACGAGCCGGGTGATCAAAATTCACGCGATGCCGACCTGAACCTGCCCTACGATGTGCCCGCCAACGAGTTTATGAATATCGAAGGTAAGCAGTTTTCCAAAAGCCGCAACTGGGCCATCTGGCTGCCGGATATTCTGGAGCGTTATCAGGCGGATGCTATCCGCTATTATGTGGCGATGAGCTTCCCGGAAAGCCGCGATTCGGATTTTGACTGGGAGGGCTTCCTCAGCCGCGTGAACAACGAACTGGTGGCGGCCTGGGGCAATCTGGTCAACCGCGTGCTGGGCTTCGCCTACAAACGTTTTGAGGGCGTGGTGCCGGAATATGGCGAACTGACCGACGCGGATCGCGCCATCATCAACCGCGCCGAAGCCGGGTTCGAGCAGGTGGGGGCGCTGCTGGCACAGGTCAAACTGCGCGATGCGCTGATCGCCGCGATGGACATTGTGCGCGATGCCAACGCCTATCTGACCGAGCACGAACCCTGGAAGCGCATCAAGGACGACCCGGCGGATGCCGCCCGCACCGTCTATACCGCGCTGCGGGTGATTGATAACCTGAAGATTCTGCTCGCGCCGTTTCTGCCCTTCAGCGCCCAGGACCTGCACCAATACCTGGGCTATGACGGCCAGTTATTCGGTGACCTGAAGATTGTGGAATATCAGGAGCAGACACGCGCCCACAAGGGGCTGGTCTATGAGGATAATGGGGCGGTGGGCCGCTGGGAGAAAAGCGATCTTCAGCCCGGCCAGCGGCTGCGCGAACCGGCGGCGCTGTTTACCAAGCTGGACCCGGAAATTGTCGAACAGGAGCGCGCCTACCTGGGGGCGCCGCGTGACGAACGTGAAATCATACTGGAGGACGTTGAATGAAACATATCGCAAGGCCGGAACCCGGCGAATATCCCGCCTATGGCATCGTTTACATCAGGGAAGTGCCGGATGACGGGCAGGTGCTACAGTTCATGCAGGATAACCTGAAGGTCGTCGAGGACCTTGCGCGGTCGTATCCCCCGGAACGCCTGACCACGCCGCACGCGCCGGGTGAATGGACGATCCAGGAGATTCTGGTGCATATTATGGACGTGGAACGGGTGATCGCGTATCGGGCGCTGCGTTTTGCCCGCAACGACAGCACCGGCCTGCCGGGCTTTGAACATAATGATTATGTGCCTGTGTCCGGCGCCAACCAGCGCGGGCTGGACGATATTCTGGAAGAATACCGGGCGGTGCGGCAGGCGACGCTGGCGCTGTTTCGCCATCTGGATGATGACGCTCTGCTGCGCACCGGCACGGCCAGCGGCAATCCGCTGAGCGTGCGCGGCGCGGCCTACTTCATCGCCGGCCATGAGATGCATCATATCCACAGCATTCGCGAGAATTACACCTAGCAGCGGGCGACGCTCTGCCTGCCATACCATCACTCAGGGGGTGATCCATGACGTACCGCACCTTAACGCCCATGTATAAGGAACTTTATGGTGAGCGCATCGTGATTCGCCCCTACCGTGAATCTGACGCGCCCACACTGCACGCCGCCATCGCAGAATCGCGGGAGCATCTGCGGCCCTGGCTGTCGTTTGCCGACGAGCATCAGACTGTGGAAGAAACACAGGACTGGATCGTGCGGATGCAGGCGGGCTGGCTGCTGCGGGAGCAATTCTACAATGGTATCTGGCGTATGGAGGATAATAATTTCCTGGGCGGCGTCAGCCTGCATGTGCGCGACTGGAAGATCGCCTACTTTATGATCGGCTACTGGCTGCGCGCCTCGGCCACCGGACAGGGCTACATGGCCGAGGCGGTGCAGCGGCTGACGGATTTCGCTTTTAACGGGCTAAAGGCCAACCGCGTCGAGATTCTGTGCAGTGTCGATAACGAAGCCAGCGCGGCGGTGGCGCGGCGGGCCGGGTATGTGCTGGAGGGCACACGCCGCAACGATTATCAACTGCCATCCGGAGAGATCAGTTCCAGCTTCGTCTTTTCGCTCATACCGGAGGACCGGGGTGGCTAATTAAA
>CAZQIY010000076.1:0-14551 GCA_964593565.1 uncultured Anaerolineaceae bacterium | reverse complement strand
CCGTCGTGCAACGGCTGGAAGCACTGGTACTATCAGGACGACAGCGGCAAGCTGCACCTCATCGACGACCTGCGCCAGCAGTACCGCGCCTCGCTGAAGGAATAGCATGTAGCCAGCCGCGCCCACCGGCACTATAATGGCGGCATGACATCACAACCCCTTTACGAATTTGGCGGCACAGGGCCAGTCATGCATCTGGCGGTGGCCAATGGTTTCCCACCGGGCACTTATGCGCCCCTGCTTCATCCGTTTACCAAACAGTACCGCGTCGTCAGCCTGCCGCCGCGCGCCCTGTGGCCGGGGATCGACCTGCCGCCGGAGCAGGGCGGCACGTGGAGCGACCTGGCCGATGACCTGCGAGCTGGCCTGGATGCCTATGCTCTGCGCGATGTGATTGGCATCGGTCATTCGTTCGGTGCGGTGGTGACGATGCGGGCCGCGCTGGCCGCGCCGGATCGCTTTCGGGCGCTGGTGCTGCTGGACCCGACGATTCTGCCCTCATTTGTGACGGAAGGTTTTAAGTCCGCGCGGGCCAATGGCGAAGTGCCGCGTCTGCCGCTGGTGGGCGGGGCGCTGCGGCGGCGCCATCGCTTTGCTGATCTGGAAGAAGCCTATACCTACTGGCGCGACAAGCCCCTGTTTGCCGATTGGTCCGATGACGCGGTGCGCCTGTATGCCGAAAATCTGACGCGCCCGGCGGCGGATGGCGACGGGCTGGAACTGACCTGGCCGCGTGAATGGGAAGCGGCTTATTACCTGTGGCTGGATGCCGATGTGTGGGATGTGGTGCCCCGGCTGCGCGGCCTGCTGCCCACGCTGATTATCCAGGGCGCGGACAGCGATACCTATACCGATGCGGCGGTGGGGCCTGTGCGCGACCTGCTGCCGGAAGCGACTCATGTCACCCTGCCCGGCTATGGCCATCTGTTCCCCCTGGCCGCCCCACAGCAGACCCGCCAGATCATCGAGTCGTGGCTGGCGCAGTTGTGAATGATGAACTGCGCTATGTGCCGCCACAGGCACTGAATTGAATCCTTTCTCGCTGTCCTTTATACTTAAACGTGTCTGCAGTGGAATGTCTATGGACTGTGGACGTAAATGGGTTGACAATGACTTAGTGCCCAGGTGCGCCAGCCTTGCTGCTGCCGGTAATGTGTGACGGCAAGCGCCCGGTCTCTGTGTATCAGACTCTGGTCGCGAAGATGCTCTGGAACCCGGCACGGCAAAAACCGGCAGCGAAAGTTATCAGACGATCTGTAAAAATATTATGCCAAATAACAGCCACCGCGACGTGTTCATCAGCAGCACCACCCGTGATCTTGAAGAGCACCGGCAGGTGACACGAGATGCTGTCTGGCGGGCCAATCTGTTCCCGCTGATGATGGAACGCGATGTCGCCACGATGGACGACCCAATCGAATATTCCCTCAGCCTGGTGGAGGATGCCGAAATCTACATTGGCATCTTTGCGCTGCGCTATGGCTATGTGCCGGAGGATGACAGACGCAACCCGGACGGCCTGTCGATTACCGAACTGGAATACCGGCATGCCATGAAGCGCGGCATCCCGGTGCTGATCTTCATCATGCACGAGGATCATCCGGTGAAGGCCGGGTTTATCGAGACCGACCCGCAGAAAATGGCGAATCTCAACCGCCTGAAGCAGGAACTTCAGGCGCATCATGTGGTAGGGTTTTTTAAATCTGCCGACGACCTGAGCAATCAGGTATTCCAGGCGCTGCAAAGCCACAAGATGCAGCATTACATCGCCAAAATGGAAGGCCAGTCATCGCATGGCAACGGCCACGATGGCGGCGGCGGCCTGAAGCCCTATTTCGCCCATGCCTACATCCAGCCGCATAATTTTGTGGGCCGCCGGGCAGAACTGTCTGCGCTGGACGAGTGGGAACAGTCGCCGGATGTGGTGCTGCTGGTCAAGGCGATTGGCGGCGTGGGCAAAAGCGCCCTGACGTGGGAATGGGTGCGGCGTCAGGCGGAACTGGCCGCAGGGCGCTATACCGGCATGATGTGGTGGAGCTTTTACGAGAGCCATTCCGCCATCGAAAACTTTATCCCCAAGGCGATCTCCTATATCACCGGCGAGCCGGAAGACCAGTTCAAGCAGAACCCGCGCACGGAGAACGAACGTCTGCTGCTGGAACGCTTGCAGGGCGCGCCCTACCTGATTATCTTCGACGGGATCGAACGCATCCTGGCCGCTTACCAGCGCATCGATGCATCGCACCTGGACAGCGACGAAATGGTGAAGGAGCGTCAGCTTCGCGGATGTGCAGACCCGCGTGATGATGAATTTCTGAACCGGCTGGTGAGCTGTGCGCCATCGAAGTTTCTCGTCAGCACCCGGCTGATCCCGCAGGCATTCACCGGGCGCCAGGGTGATCTGATGCGCGGCGTGCGCAGCATCGACCTCAGCGGCCTGACGGCGGAGGACGCGCTGGCCCTGATGAACGAGCTGGGCGTCAGCGGGAACCCGGAGAATCTGGTGCGCTTTACGGCCCAGTTTGGCAATCACAGCCTGCTGCTCAGCATCATTGCCGGGCGCATCGTCAATTACCGGCCCGCGCCCGGGCGTTTTGATGACTGGTACAGCGACGAAGGCCGCAATCTGAAGCTGTCTGATCTGGAACTGGAACAGCGGCGCACCCATATTCTGCAATACGCGCTGGATGGCCTCTCGCCGGAACTGCGCAAGCTGCTGGGGCAGATCGCCACCTTCCGCTACCCGGTGGATTATCGCACGCTCAGCGATGTCAACCCGTTTGTGCCGGATGTGCCCAGAAACGGCGGCTCGCGCGATGATCTGGTGAATGTGCGCGTCAAGCTGCACGACGGCCTGAAGGAACTGGAAGACCGGGGCCTGCTGCTGTGGGATCGCGTCAACAACCGCTACGATCTGCATCCGATTGTGCGCGCCCATGCCTACGAGCAGATGGAGGAGCAGGACCGGCGCATGACCTTCCGGCAGATGCACAATTACTTTGCCAATCTGCCGCCAGAGGACCTGGACAAGGTCGAAAAACTGGATGACCTGAAACGCTCGCTGGAACTGTACGAGGTGCTGATCCGGCTGGGGCGCTGGGATGATGCGATGGATGTCTACGACAAGCATCTCAAGTATGCCCTGACCTACAAGCTGGCGACCTACGATACGATTGTGGACCTGCTGATGCCGCTGTTCCCCGATGGGCTGGAGGAACTGCCGCGTCTGTCGTCGTATCGCGGGCAGAACATCTGCCTGACAGACATGGCAACCGCTTTTTCCTACCTGGGGCAGACCGACAAGGCCATGACCCTGCGCGGGCTGAAGATCAAGCTGGCGCTGAAGCAGAAAAGCTACAGCAGCATGGGCGTGGGCCTGCGCACCTATTCCAGTTCGCTGCGGCTGGACCAGAATAAGCTGGCAACTTCGCTGAAAGCCTGTAAGCTGGCGCTGGAAGTGGCCGAAGCCAGCGGCGACCTGGACAATGCCGGTATTTCCTATATGTACCTGCTCAGCCTGTACCGGGATATGGGCTGGTGGCTGGAAGCGAAGGACGCTTACGACCAGTTCAACGACCTGCTGCAAACGCGCCCGGCCCTGCGCAAGTGGCAGCCCACCGCAGACCGCTTCTATGCCGAAATGCTCATTTTCCAGAAGCGCGACGCCACCAGCCTGCTGACCAAAATCTGGCGCGAAGCCCAGGCCGCCTCGAATAAGAATCAGGTGCATATCCGCGAGATTTATCGTCTGCGGGGCGAAAGCGCGCTGCTGCAGGGCCAGTACAGCACGGCGGCGGGCTTCTTTATGGATACCATCACGCTGGGGCAGAAATCCGGCATTCCGGTTTCCGGCCTCATCGGGCGGCTGGCGTATGTGCGAAGCTGCGAGAACCTGCACGATGACGCCCTGTACCTGATCACCCAGGCGCTGGCGGACGAGGAAGCCGGACGCCTGCATGACCTGTACAACAGCGCCGCCGAAACCTATCTGACGATGGGCGACGGTGACCAGGCCGCGCATTATGCCGCGCTGGCGTATGAATCCGCCTGGGCAGATGGCCCGCCGTTTGTATGGTGGTGGCGGCTGGAACGCGCCCGCCAGGTGCTTGATCAGGTGGGGGCGGCGGTGCCGGACCTGCCCCCCTTCGAGGAGGAGCGCATCGAAAAGGTGCCTTACGAAAACGAGATTTATATCTTTATCGACGAACTGAGGCAGGGCGTACGACCATGACCCGCAGACTGATCGTGAATGCCGATGACCTGGGGCTGACGCCGGGGGTCAACCGGGGGATTCTGGAAGCGCACCGCAGCGGCATCCTGACCTCCACCACGACCATGATCAACATGCCCGATGCCGAAGCGGGTATTCGGCTGCTGCAGCAGGAAGCGCCCGCTGTTGGCATCGGCCTGCACTTCAACCTGACGACGGGCCGGCCCGTGCTGCCGCCGCAGCAGGTGGCTTCGCTGGTGCTGCCGGATGGCACATTTTATTATTCGTCGGAGAATCCGCTGGAACGCGCCAGTCTGATGCACCCGGACCACATCGCCGCAGAGATGCACGCGCAGTTTGACCGGTTTGTGCAGGTGGCCGGGCGCAAACCGGATCATCTCGATTCGCATCATCACGCCGCCTATCATATTCCGGCGGCCTTCCGGGTGATGCTGGAACTGGCGGATGCGCATCATCTGCCGGTGCGCCGGGCGGTGGACTGGAACGCCAATGGCGCTCTGAATGGCCCGGCCCCGCGCACCACCGACTGCTTTGAAGCCCGCTTTTATGAAGACGGCGCGACGGTGGAAAATCTGCTGTCGATTCTGGAGAATCTGCCGCAGGGGGTGACGGAACTGATGTGCCACCCCGCCTATAACGATGCTATCGCCCAGGGGTACGCGGCACAGCGAGAAAAGGAACTGAATGTGCTGACTGACCCGGCTGTTCGCGCCTGTGTCGAACAGCAGCAGATTGAACTGATTACCTTTGCCGAGATGCCTTCCCAGAGCTGACGATGACCGGACGCCCACCTTCTATCCGCACTGATTCCAGCAACGCCTTTGCGCATCATACGATTCGTGTGCGCATTCCCGATATTATCCGCGAAACCCAGCAGCTTAACCCGGATTTTCCCGCGCCTGTACAGCGGGCGCTGGATGATCTGTGCGAGGCGCTGATCAGCGATGCGCCGATCCACCTGTTCGACCCACCCGCGCCGGATTATGATGACTGGCTGGCGCAGTGGATTGTCCACCAGGGCGAAACATGGCAGGGGACGGAATGGTTCTTTGCGGAGGTGTATTTTTACCGGCTGCTGATGCAGGCTGTGCGCTGGTGGGAAACCGGGCGCGATCCCTTCGCCCCCCACAAGCAGGCCGAATATGCCAGCGCCCAGTTGTGGGACCTGCTTCAGCGTGCCGCAGAGGTCGAAGGCAGGCCGGAGGATAAGCTGGTGGCGCTGCTGGAATTTGCGCTGTGGGGCAACCGTGTGGACCTGAGCTATGCGCTGGCGGCCTCGCACGGCCAGCATATCGCGGATGATGACCTGATGGTGGATGATCATGCGCTGGTGGTGGATCATCTGCTGGGCCAGCGCGGGACGGTGCATGTGATTGCTGACAACGCCGGCACTGAACTGGCGATGGATATGGCGCTGATTGATGCGCTGCTGGCGGATGATGTCGCCGCGCAGGTGATCCTGCATCTCAAGCTGCATCCTACGTTTGTCAGCGATGCCACCGTGCCAGATGTACTCAGTTTCCTGAACATGGCGCGGCAGCGCGGCGGGGCGACGGCGGCGCTGGCGGCACGGCTGACCGGTGCGCTGGAAGCCGGGCGGCTGCGGCTGGCCCCGGATGCCTACTGGAACAGCACGCGCTTTCTGTGGCAGATGCCGCCCCGGCTGTCGGCGCTGTTTACCCGATCCCAGTTGGCCATCATCAAGGGCGATGCCAATTACCGGCGTATGGTCGGTGATGCGATCTGGCCGCCGGAAACCCCGCTGGCCGATGTGACCGCCTATTTCCACTGTCCGCTGCTGGCGCTGCGCACGCTCAAAAGCGATGCGGTGGTGGGGCTGCCGGCAGGGCTGGCGCAAACGCTGGATGCCGTTGATGATCAGTGGCGGGTCAATGGGCGGCGCGGTGTGCTGCAAACCAACCTGAGGAAAACATCATGAAGTACTCGGAAAATTACATCCGCATATGCGACGAAACCGAAGCGGAAGCGGTCAATCTGCTGGGCAGGGCGCTGACGGCGCGGGAACAGCAGGCGATCTGGGGGGCAGGCACGCTGACATGGCTGGAAATGCGGGTGCAGGTGCCCATGCGGCTGGCCCAGGCGCCGGATGAAATCCCGCAGATTCTGCTGTCGGCGGCAGAGGATAACGAGAGCCGCCTGGCGGATATGATCGGCGGTCTGGAAGGCATGCTCAGGGCGCTGCTGGGCCGTGAATTGTCTGAGGCGGAACGCCAGCAGCTTGACCGCCTGCCGACGGTGATCGCGGTGATGCAGACGGGCGAATCGCTGACTGCTGCCACCCCGGAGGAACGCGAAGCCCTGCTGCAGCGTCTGCTGTCGGAGCTGTAAACACACCTCATTTTATCCCTCGCCTACCGCCTGAATTTCCTCCTGTAATGGTCAGGATTCCCCAAGCTGGGGGAGGGAAATACAGGCTACTTAACCTATTGCGTTTGTTATTGAACTGTAGTAATGTTTATCGCATTGGGGGGTAGCTGACCCCGAAGCTCGCTGCGAACCACAGAGTGCTGAAATTATTCTTTCAGAAGGCTGTGTGTATCAAAGCTAATTCGTTACATGTTAGAATCTTTTTTAGGAGTCTGTGAGCAATGATAGACCGCAAGACCGGCGTTGTGAAATGGTTCAACGCCGACAAGGGCTACGGATTCATTCGTCAGGAAACCGGGCAAGATGTTTTTGTTCATTATTCAGCAATTCAGGGTGCAGGGTTCCGCACTCTCGAAGAAGGCGAGCGAGTCGAGTTCGAAATTACAGAAGGCCAGAAAGGCAAACAGGCCAGCAACGTTATTCGGTTAGGTTCCTGACCTAAAAGTTGCTCACCACATCCCTGCATCCAGCAGGGATTTTTAATTTCCCCACACCACAGCTTCCAGCCGCAGAATACCGCCCTGTGCAGAAGCGCACTGAGACATGCGCTGCTACAGTGTGACGATGCGCTTGGCGATGCGAAGCTGCTTCGGAAAGATCGGCAGAAAGTCCAGCAGTTCATGATAGCGCCCGGCGTCGCGCTCGCTCAGGTAGCGGCGCAGCACACTGATCGCCCCCGGCAGGATCGTCATGCCCTGGGCCTTGCGCGCCATCAGCACATAGGCTTTGGCCTCCGCCTGGCTGACGTAATCTTCCAGGTAGATGGCGGTGGCCGCCGCCACCCACAGCGCCGCGAACTGTTCTTCCCAGGTGGGGTGCGCCGCGCCGAACTGGTCGCCTACCGGAATCGGGTTGCGGGTGATTTCCGCCATGCGGTCTGCATGCTGGCGCAGGTAGGCGATAATCAGCAGCCGCCCGAACTGGCCCAGCGCTGCCCGGTAGACGTGGGCCGGGTCCTCATCAAATGGCCAGGGTGGGCTGTCGCCCCAGGCCAGGCGCGGCGCTGTGATGCACAGCAGTTCATGCCCCACCCGCACGCCGATCTCCTGCTCTGTGGGGTAGGAAATATTGGGCATGAAGACAAGGTCTTCGTTCACTTCGCCGATAAATGGCCGCAGGAACGGCTTAAACACCGTGTTCTGGAAGATGCGCTCAGATTCCTGCAGGCTTTTCTGCCAGACAGCATGCTCCCGCTGCCACCAGCCCTCCAGGTCAGTAACGCGATAAAAATCGCGCAGGTCCATAATCCAGCGCACCGGCACCCACCCCGGCAGCTTGTCGATCTGCAGCTCCAGGCCGGGCCAGCTCAGGCACATGGCGAACGTGAACATGGCTTCCAGCGGCGCGCCCTGATCAAGGAGCTGCTGCATGCTGCGCACCGCCGGATGTCCCTGATGATCGGACAGATATTTGCGGGTGGCGCGGGCGTGGGCGTGCGTGCCGTGTGGCTGGCGTTTCTGCGACTGTTCCGGCCAGTTGGTAGCCGCCAGCACTGCTGACATCAGCCGCAGGCGATCATCGATTCGGACGATCACGTTCGAGGAATTGCTCATTCGGGCGACCTGCTTTGTATAATGTTTCGGATTACTATAACAAACCATGTTTAGTCGTACTGGCATGCCTCAGGCAAAACACGACATGCCCCTGCACAGGGTTTGTACAGGGTGATGAAGCGTATATTTATTGTAAGATGCAAGTTTGCCCGGGGCAAGCAGCGGTTTCTTAAGGAGGTAAGCATCCAGATGCGTGTGGCTTTGTTTACAGACACCTTTTTACCCAAAGTTGATGGCATCGTCACGGTGATCTGCCTGCTGCTGGATCATCTGGCGCAGCGCGGCGTGGAAACCATCATTTTTTCGCCGCACACCGGGCCGATTGAGCGCTACAACCAGACACGGGTGATTACCGCCCCCAGTGTGCCGTTTCCGTTTTACCCGGACCTGCGGATGGCCCTGCCCACCCGCCGCATCTTCCGCGAACTGCACGCTTTCGACCCCGATGTGATCCACTTCATTCATCCGTCCATCTTCGGGCTGGCGGCCTATGCCATCATCCGCCAGCGCACCGACTGGCCGGCGCTGGTGTCGTATCACATTGATTATGGCCGGGTGGCGCAGCATTATAAGGTCGGCCCGTTTAATGCCCGTTTTATCGAACCGGCCATTAACTTCCTGACGCGCTGGATTATGAACCGGGCGGATTATAACCTGGCGCCTTCCCGCCTGATCCAGCAGCGGGTGCGTGAGATTGGCGTCACGGCGGAGGTGGGCCTGTGGCGGCGCGGGGTGGATGCTGACCAGTTCCACCCGCGTCATTACAGCCCGCAGATGCGCGCCCTGCTGTCGGATCATCACCCGGAGGAGGCGCTGCTGCTGTATGTGGGGCGCATTTCGCCGGAAAAGCGGCTGCACGATCTGAAGGCGGTGCTGAAGCAGGTCCCCGGGACGCGGCTGGCGCTGGTGGGCGATGGTCCGGCGCGCCCGGAACTGGAGGCGCTGTTTGCGGGCCTGCCGGTGAAGTTCACGGGCTATCTGCAGGGCGAATCGCTGGCGCAGGCCTATGCCAGCGCGGACCTGTTTGTTTTCCCCTCCGCACTGGAATCCTTCGGGCTGGTGGTGGTCGAGGCGATGGCGGCGGGTTTGCCGGTGGTGGCGTCGCGGGTGGGCGGCGTCATGGATGTGATTGAGGAAGGCCGCAGCGGGTACAGCTTCGCGCCGGGGGACGTGGCCGGGCTGGTGGAGGGGGTGCGCCGGGTGGTGCATGATCCGGACTGCCGGGCGCAGATGGGCCAGGCTGCCCGCGCCTTTGCGGAAACACAGACCTGGCCCGCGATGATGGATGAAGTGATCACGCATTATGCGCGTCTGAGCAAAAAGCCCGCAGGATAGATTACTGGCTGCGATTGCTGCCTGTCAGCGCGGCGGTCAGCCCCAGCCCGATATACACTGTGCCGGTAATGTATTTCTGGGCGCGCAGGAAATGGCGGCTGCGCTTCAGCCAGCCCCCGGCGGTTCCGGCCAGCAGCGCATACACACTGTCGCTCAGCAGGCCCATCACCAGCAGGAGCAGCCCCAGCAGCACCATCTGCACTGGCACCGCCCCGCGCGCCGGGTCGACAAACTGCGGCAGGAAGGCGAAGAAAAACAGCGCCAGTTTGGGGTTCAGCAGGTTGACGATGACCCCCTGCCGGAAGATGTGCGACAGGCTCTGTTTCTCATAACTTTCCGGGGTGAATGCCTCTTCTCTGGCAAGCAGCTTGCGCAGGCCCAGGTAAATCAGATAAGCCGCGCCCAGGTACTTTACAATGTCGAAGGCCAGCGCAGAGGATACCAGAATGGCGGACAGGCCCAGGGCTGCTGCGGCAATGTGAAACAGTGTGCCAGCCCCCACGCCCAGGGCCGATACCACCCCCGCCAGCCGGCCCTGGTCGATGCTGCGGGTGATGATGTACAGCACCGCCGGCCCCGGCGTAATGAGCAGCACCGCCGCAGCCGCAATAAATACCAGCAGCGTTGATGTTTCGAACACAATGCCCTCCCTGTGCAACTGTAGAAAAACAAAGAGGCGCACACGCGCCTCCACTATGTGTTGATGCAATTATAGACGTATTGGCTACAGATAGCGCGCGCTGCCCATGCCAACCAGCGCGATGATCATGAGAATTGCGCTGATGCGCGAGTGAGTCGCCAGTTTGGCGGCCCGTTCACGCAGGGTGGATTGTGCCTCTGCGGGAACAGGCTGGTCTTCCGGAACATGCTGGTTCAGGGCCTCCAGCAGGGCAGTGGTGGCGCGGCCTGTCGCGGCACCGCCGTGCAGCATCGCCAGAACACCGAACAGCGCGCCCGTGCCCAGCACCATATTGCCTACCTGGGTAAAGCGCCCCGCCGATCCGGTCAGGTAGAGCAGGATGCCCGCCAGGACGGTAAGACCCGCAGCGGCAGGGAAGGCTTTGCTAAAGCCGGTGCGAGTCAGCAGGGCCTTCAGAAAGCGCAGGCCGCTTTCTCCGGCGCTGTTGGCTGCCGGGGCGATATACCAGACCATCGCTATTCCCAGGCCGACCCATACAGCCGCCGCCACGATATGAAGCAGACGCAGCAAAACAACCAGAATCTCCATCTTCAGGTTCCCCCTTACAAGGTCAGCAAATAAGCAATCAGGTCGGCAATCTGCTGCGGACTCAGCCGCTGAGCGTACTGATTGTACATCAGATTACCAAAACCGCTAACGACGTGCGCCGCCGGGCGCACAATACTGGCATGGGTGTATTCCTCCGCAGAAACGCCCTCGACCCGGGTTGCGGCGATGGCGGCATAATCCTGCAAACCAGGGCCAACCACCGTGCTGTCATCCAGCGTATGGCAGCTCGCGCAGGAAGGCGCGCCGTTGATGGTTTCCGTAAACAGCGCCGCTCCGCGTCCGGCATCTCCGGGTGGCAGCTCATCCAGGCTGGTCTGGGCATGGCCCGGCGCACAGGCCGCCAGCAGCATCAGCAGCATCAGGCTGATCAATAACCGCATGTATCCTCCCTTCTTGTACCTCTGTTGATTACGTACTGCGCAGCATCCTTGTTGCAGAAACTGACCTTTTGTACAGGTCCAGCGCAGGGCGCGCTGCCGGTTGTCTCAACCTGTGCCATGAGGTATGCTGGCAGCATCTTAACCCGCACACCAGAAAGACCGCAGATATGGCCACATGGTATGACGAAATCACGGAGCCGCTGCAGGAATTTATCCGGGCACAGCATATGTTTTTTGTCGCATCCGCCCCCCTCAGCGCAGAAGGGCACGTGAATCTGTCGCCCAAAGGGCTGGACAGCTTTTGTATCCTGACTCCCCACCGGGTGGCTTATCTTGATCTGACCGGCAGCGGCAACGAAACCTCCGCGCATTTGCTGGAAAACGGACGAATCACCCTGATGTTCTGCGCCTTTGAAGGGCCGCCGCGCATCCTGCGCCTGTACGGCACCGGCAGGCCCATCCGCCCGGATCACCCGGACTGGGACGAACTGGCGGCGCACTTCACGCTGTACGAGGGCACGCGGCAGATCATCGTCGCTGATATTGAGCAGGTGCAGACCTCCTGCGGCTATGCGGTCCCATTATACGAGTACCAGGGCCAGCGGGATACGCTGATCCGATGGGCACAGGCCAAAGGCGAGGACGGAGTCCGGCAGTACTGGCAGGACAAGAACACCTGCAGCATCGACGGCCTGCCAACCTCGGTCCGCGCCAGCACCAGCGCAGAATAAAAAGAGGGCGCACGCGGCGCCCTCTGCGGTTAGCTGCTTCCCGCCGCTAGGCCGTAAGCTGTCCGGCCTGTTCGATATATTCCAGCGACTGGTGCCGGAAGTAGGTGTTGTACAGTTCGGCATAGTGGCCGCCGTCGCGCAGCAGCGATTCGTGCGTGCCTTCCTCGATGATCTCGCCCTCGCGCAGCACGATGATACGGTTTGCGGTCTTGATGGTCGAAAGCCGGTGCGCGATCACCACGCTGGTACGGTTCTTCAGGACCACATCCAGCCCTTCCTGAATGAGCGTCTCCGTCAGCGGGTCTACGCTGGCGGTGGCTTCATCCAGAATAAAGATGGCCGGGTCCTGCAGCAGCACCCGCGCCAGCGCCACCAACTGCCGCTGGCCCATCGACAGATTGCTGCCGCGCTCGCCCACCTGCGTATTCAGCCCTTCCGGCAGCGCCCGCAGCCAGTCTCCCTGGCCCACCATCTCCGCCACCCGGCGAACTTCGGCATCGCTGGCATCGGATTTGCCATAGCGGATGTTGTCCATCACCGTGCCATCGAACAGGAACGGCGTCTGTGTGACGATGCCCAGCTTGCCATGATAGGCGCTCAGATCGAGCGTGCGAATGTCTGTCCCGTCGATGCGGATGTACCCGCCCTGGAACTCGTAGAAGCGCGCGATCAGCTTGCCGATACTGGACTTGCCGGAACCGGTGTGGCCCACCAGCGCCAGAGTCTCGCCGGGCTGAATGGTCAGCGAGAAGTTTTCCAGCACCTGTTCCTTATCCGTATAGCGGAAATCCACATTTTCAAAGCGGATCTCGCCCTGAATCTCCGGCAGTACCTTGCTGTCCGTCTGGATCACTTTCGGGTCGTCGTCGATCAGCGCGAACACACGCTCGCCCGCCGCCAGCCCAAGCTGGAACTGGCTCCAGAACGAGGCGATGCTGGTCAGCGGGAACCAGAACAACTGCAAGCCCTGGATAAACAGGAACCATTGGCCTGGGGTCAGGTTGCCGGCCTGGGCGTCGATGACGCCGAAGTAAACCAGCGCCGCCGTGCCGAACGCCGCCAGCAGGTTCAGGATCGGAAAGATGCTGCTGAAGGTGTAGCCCGTGCGCAGGTTAATGCCGTAGGACTGCGCGTTCACATCCAGGAACTCGTTATAGATCATGTGCTCGCGGCGGAAGGTCTTGGCGATGCGGATGCCGCTGATGGTCTCCTGAATGTGAGAATTGACTACCGCGTTCACCCGGCGTGACTGGGTGACGGTGTTGCGGGCGATATGCCGGAACGCCAGCGCGGTCGCCACGATGAACGGCGCCAGAATCAGCAGCACCAGGGTGAGCTGCACGCTGATGGTGAACAGATACCCCACCAGCAGAAACACCAGCAGAAACTGGCTCATCAGGTCTGTGGCCAGCGTCACCACTGACGAGAACGCCTGTGTATCCGATGTCACACGGCTGACGACCTTGCCGGAGGCGAAGGTGTCGTAAAACGACAGATCGCGGCGCAGCACGGCATCAACGGCGTCTTCCCGCATTTTGAGGGTGACATTGCCCACTGCCGCCGCAGACTGCCACTGGCGAACCGCATTGAACAGCCAGCCCAGCGTGCTGATAACAATCGCCCCGACCAGGGCCAGCGCCAGGTTCTGGGCTGTCGGGCTGGCCGCGATGCGATCAATCAGGTCTGAGATGAAGATCGGCAGACCGGTATTGACAATCGAGGTCAGGAAGATCGCCACAGAAACCAGCAGCATGCGCGGCGCTTCCGGGCGGAAGTATCCCATAATGCGTTTGACCAGGTCGCGGTCCTTATATTGACGGTCGTACTCTTCGGCGTCGAGGCCGTCCATAATGAAGCCCATACAGGAACATCTCCTTATGAATAGTGACAGTGGGCGTGGCGCAGGGACGGCAGATTAACCGCCCCTGCAGAAGTTTTCGCCGGCGCCAGCTTAGGCCGTCTCCGCCTGTGGTTCCGGGGTCAGCGGCGGCAGGGCCGCATCGTAGCGCGAGAAGATGCGCCGGTACAGCGACGATGTGCGCAGCAGGTCTTCGTGCGAACCGCTGGCCACGATCTGGCCGCCTTCCAGCACCAGGATATGATCTGCCCAGCGAATCTGTGACAGGCGATGCGTAATCAGCAGGGTGGTCCGGCCTTCCTGTGCCCGGCGGATCGCCTTCTGAATCTCGTCCTCTGTGGCGCTGTCGATGGCGCTGGTCGAATCGTCAAGAATCAGGATGCGCGGGTCGCTGAGGAAGGCACGCGCCAGGGCGATTCGCTGCCGCTGGCCGCCGGAAAGCATCACGCCGCGTTCCCCGACTTTGGTATCGTAGCCTTCGTTGAACGACAGAATGAACTCGTGGGCCTGTGCCTCTTTCGCGGCCTGCTCGATCTGCTCCTGGGTGGCATCCGGCGCGCCAAAGGCGATGTTCTCTGCGATGGTGCGCGAGAACAGGAAGACATCCTGCTCGATGCGCGAGATCTGTGACCGCAGAGAATCCATGTTCCAGTCGCGCACATCCACGCCATCAATCAGGATACGGCCAGACAGCACATCGTAGGTGCGGTTGATCAGGTCCGTCAGCGTGCTCTTGCCGGTACCCGTCTGCCCGACAATCGCCACCGTGTCGCCCGGTTTGATATGGAACGAGATATTTTCCAGCACCATGCCATCCGGATAGCCA
>CAZQIY010000075.1:0-14682 GCA_964593565.1 uncultured Anaerolineaceae bacterium | reverse complement strand
ACCCCTTATGCTCTGCTGCGGACTTAAAAGACCCGGTAACATACCGGCATAAACCGTCAGATTCTGACTTGCATTGCGCAGCGACCTGTGTTATCCTGTGCAAATCGTCGGCTAGTGAGAGGAGGTGATCCAGTGAATGACAGTATGGTGGAGGTGATGGACCTCTGACCTGTTCACCTCTGAGTGGGGAGAGCATCGACGAGGTGCACCCTCCTACCCTCTACTAAGCAACACATTGCGGCCCGGGCTAAACCCCCGGGCTGCGCTTTTTACGCGCCAACTCCTTGTTTATCTCCGGTTCATCGCGTAACATTATTAAATATTGCACCGCAATGCCTTCTAAACGAGATCATTCATGGAAGACCTGGCCGGACAGCAGCTAAAAGGCTATACCCTTCAGGAAAGTATCGGCGCAGGCGGCTTTGGCGCGGTTTACCGGGCAGAGCAGCCTCATGTCGGGCGCGAAGTGGCCGTCAAGATTATTCTGCCGCAGTACGCCAACCACCCGGATTTTATCCGGCGTTTTGAAGTAGAGGCGCGGGTCATCGCCCGACTGGAACACCCGCACATCATCCCCCTGTATGATTACTGGCGCGACCCGGAAGGCGCCTATCTGGTGATGCGTTTTCTGCGGGGCGGCAGCCTGCGCACCCTGCTCAACCAGCGCCCGCTGAGCCTGATCGAGGCCGGGCGCATTCTGGATCAACTGTCCGGGGCGCTGGCGCTGGCCCACCGCCACGACGTGGTTCACCGGGACATCAAGCCGGATAACATCCTGTTTGATGAAGAAGGCAACGCCTACCTGACAGATTTTGGTATCGCCAAAGACCTGCGCGGCGATTCTAACCTGACTCAGGCCGATGTGGTGGTCGGGTCGCCGGCCTATCTTTCGCCAGAGCAGGTGCGCGCAGAAGAAGTCACCAGCCGCAGCGATATTTATTCGCTGGGCATCCTGTTGTACGAGATGCTGACCGGCAAACATCCGTTTGAGGAAGAACGCCCCACTGTTCTGCTGCTCAAACACCTGAACGAACCCCTGCCCCCGCTGCGCGATGTGCTGGATGATATTCCGGAAGGCATTGAAAAGGTGATCCAGCGGGCCACGGCCAAACAGCCCGAAGATCGTTACCCCGATGTCTTAAGCCTGGCCGCCGCTTTCCGCCAGACTCTGCTGCTGGGCGAAACAAACGGCATCAGCAGCCTGTATCCCGGCATCACCACGCCCTCTGTTTCGGTTGATCCTACCCTGCGCCTGGAAGAACTGGAGGCGGATAACCCCTACAAGGGCCTGGAAGCCTTTGAAGAGGTGGATACCGCCAATTTCTTTGGCCGCGAAGCCCTGGTCAACAACCTGCTGACACGGCTGCGCAGCCAGCAGTCCGGCGAGCATTTTCTGGCGGTGATTGGCCCCAGCGGCAGCGGCAAATCCAGTGTGGTCAAGGCCGGGGTGATTCCCCGTATGCGGCAGGGCACGCTGCCAGGGTCGTCGAACTGGTTCGTGGTGGAAATGGAACCGGGCACACATCCCCTGGAAGAACTGGAGGCCACTCTGCTGCGGATCGCGGTTAACCCGCCGTCGAGCCTGCTGGCGCAGCTTAAGGAAGATACACGCGGTCTGCTGCGGGCGGCGCGGCGCACCCTGCCAGACGACCACAGCGAATTATTCCTGTTCATCGACCAGTTCGAGCAGGTCTTTACCCAGGCGGTCGATAAGGATGAGGTGGCCCATTTCCTCGACAGCATCGTCACCGCCGTCACAGACAAATCCTCCCGCCTGCGGGTTGTCATCACCCTGCGGGCAGATTTTTATGACCGCCCCCTGCTGTACCCGGCTTTTGGTGATCTGGTGCGCCGCTTTAGCGAAGTGGTGCTGCCGATGACCGCCGAAGAACTGGAGCAGGCCATTGTCGGCCCGGCGCATCGCGTGGGGGTGGTGCTGGAACCCGGCCTTGCAAATCAGATCATCACCGAAGTCAGCGAGCAGCCCGGCGCCCTGCCCCTGCTGCAGTATGCCCTGACGGAATTGTTCGAGCGCCGCGAAGGCCGCCTGCTGACGATAAAAACCTATCAGGAGATCGGGGGGGCGCTGGGGGCGCTGGCCCGCCGTGCAGATGAAGTCTATAACGCGCTGCCGGCACAGCAGCAGGCACTGGCTCGCCAGCTTTTCCTGCGCATGGTCACTATTGGCGAAAGCGGCACCGAAAACACCCGGCGCAGGGTCGCCCAGAGCGAGTTAATGTCCATCACGGCGGACGCAAACGCCATGAACGCCGTGATTGATGCCTTTGATCGTTCGCGCCTGCTGACCTTTGACCGTGACCCGATTACCCGCGAACGCACGGTCGAGGTCGCCCACGAAGCGCTGATCCGCGAATGGGCACAACTGCAAATCTGGCTGGGGGAAAGCCGCGAGGATCTGCTGATGCACCGCCGCCTGCAGCTTGCCGCGGAGGAATGGCGGCGGGCCAACCAGGATTCCAGCTATCTGGCCGCTGGCGGACGTTTGCAGCAGCTTGAAAGCTGGCGCGCCGAATCCAACATTGCTCTCAGCCAGGAGGAAGCCAAATATCTGCGTGCCAGCATCGCACGGCGCGAGGCCCAGGCCGCGCTGGAAACCGAGCGGAAGGCGCGAGAGGCCATGCTGGAACAGCGCTCGCGAGAGCGTTTGCGCCTGCTGGTCATGGTGATGTCCGTCGCCGCCATTGTGGCGCTGCTGCTGGCGTTGTTCGCCTTTAGTGCGCGCCAGGAAGCGATTGCCAGCGCCAATATCGCTGCGACATCGCGCGCGGTGGCAGAAACCAACGCCAATGCCGCTTCTACCGCACAGGCCATCGCAGAAGCCAGCCGCCTTTCTGCTGAACAGAGCGCGGCAGAAACTCGCAGCCTGGCGCTGGCCGCCAATGCCCGTAACCTGCTGGCCGAACACAACCCGGCGCTGGCACTGGCGCTGGCTATCGAAGCCTACAACGCCTATCAGCCTGCGCCTGCGGAAGTGCAGCAGACTCTGGCTCGCGCGGCCTATGGTCCCAATGTCCGATTCCGGCTGCAAGGGCATCAGGGGTCAGTCATGGGAGTGACCAGCGGCGGCGGGCGCGGGGCGTCCGTCTCTGCGGATGGGCTGCTGATTATATGGGATTTGCAGACTGGCGAGGCACTGGCCGAACATCAACTGGAGGTGCCTGCCAGCAGTGTCGCCCTCAGTGATGACGGTGATACGGTGCTGACGGGCCTGTTTGATGGGGATGTAGTGCTGTGGGATGCTGTAAGCGGCGATGAAATTCGGCGTTTTGGCGGCCATACCGACGTGGTGACTCGTGTCGCCTTCAGCCCGGATGGCACCAGCCTGCTTTCCGGATCGCTGGACCGCACCCTGCGCCTGTGGGACGTGGAAAGCGGCGATACACAGCGCGCCATCGACTCCCCCGGTGCCATTCTCAACCTGGCCTTTTCATCGGATGGCCGTCTGGCGGTCAGCAGTTCCGCAGATGAAACCGCCGCAGACACCGCAGATGATGCCGTTGATCGCACGATTCGGGTCTGGGACCTGGGCACAGGCGAAGAACTCCAGCGCTTTATGCCCAATTCCGGTTTTGTGCGTGCGGTGGATTTCAGCCCGGATGGCCGCTATGTCGCCAGCGGCACATGGAATTCGGGCGAGGGCGGCGTAGTGCAGTTGTGGAATGTGGAATCCGGTGATCTGGAACGGCGATTCTTTGGCGGCCACCGCGACATCATCACCGAAGTAAAGTTCAACGCGGCGGGGACGCGCCTGCTTTCGGCATCGTGGGATCGCAGCCTGGTGGTGTGGGATGTGCAGACCGGCCTGGAACTCCAGCGGCTGGAAAGCCATCAGGATCGCATCCTGTCCGCCACGTTTGGCCCGACCGAAGATGAGGTGCTGGTTGGCACAGGCAATATCGGCAACAACATTCCGAACCCGGCCGATGACCGAGTGGCCGATCCGTCGGTGTGGGTATGGGACCTGGCCCAGTCGCGGGCACAGGTGCGGCTGATGACAGATCATGAGGACTGGGTGTGGGCCGTGGCCATCAGCCCGGACGGACGTTATGCCGCCAGCGGCTCCGGCCCGCTTAACACGTCGCAGGGCGCCGCTGTCGATATCAGCGCGCGCCTGTGGGACCTGGACACCGGCGAGGAAGTCCGCCGCTTTGAAGGGCACGATCATACGGTCCATTCGGTACACTTCACCCCGGATGGGCAGTATCTGGTGACGGCAAGCTGGGATGGCACCGTGCGCCTGTGGCCTGTGGACGGCGAGGGCACAGGCCGGGTCATCTTCCGGCACAATGACCGCATCTTCAGCGTGGATGTCAGCCCGCATGGCAAGTATGGCCTGACGGCTTCCGGAGATCGTACAATCCGCCTGTGGAACATGCAGACCGGTCAGGAACAGGTGCGCATGGAAGGGCACACGGGCGAGGTCAACAGCGCCGTGTTCAGCCCGAATGGCCGCTATGTGGCATCGGCAGCGGCAGATACCACCGTGCGCCTGTGGGATACGCTGTCTGGCGAGGAAATTCGCCGCTTTGACGGGCACACCGCCAATGTGACCGGGGTCGCCTTCAGCCCGGATGGCAAGCTGCTGCTGACGACATCGTGGGACAGCACCGCCCGCCTGTGGGATGTGGAAACCGGCGCGCAGGTGCGCCAGTTGATCGGGCATAACGGCGCGGTCTTTGGCCCATCATTCAGCCCGGACGGACACTATGCCCTGACCAGCGCAGCAGATACCACCGTGCGGCTGTGGGAAGTCGCCACCGGCGAAGAAATCCGCCGCTTTGATGGGCATACCAACTGGGTGCTGGGCACCGCCTTCAGCCCGGATGGTACCCTGATTGTCACCGGCGCAGAAGACGATACCGTGCGGCTTTGGCTGATGGCGCGCACCACCGAAGAACTGATCGCATGGGCACAGGCCAACCGCTATGTGCCGGAACTCACCTGCCCGGAACGCGCACAGTATCGCGTAGAGCCGCTGTGCGAGGCCAGCACCTAATCCACTGTGCCGGGGCATGTATTACCCCGGCATCTGGCGTGTGTGCAGGTGATTACTGATTTTCCTTTTCATCCCACAGCGGCAGGCGGATAAAGATTTTTGTGCCTTCGCCCTCTGTCGATGAAATTTCCAGCTTGCCCCCGTGCGCTTCGATCACCTTGCGCGCCAGCGGCAGCCCCATGCCCAGGCCCTGCTGTTCCTGCTGGCCCCGGTCCACCTGCTCAAAATCCTGAAAAGCATGTTCGATCATGGCTGGCGACAGGCCCGGGCCGTGGTCAGTGACGGTGACGTAAACGCTGCTGTCCTCTACCCACTGGACAACTTCCACCTGGCCATTTTCCCCGGAAAACGCGAGCGCATTCGAGATAAGTTCTGCAAACATGTGGCGCAGCGCGTTGATGCGGCAGCGGACTTTGGCGCTGCCGTTGCGGTCATCCACATAGATGGGCAGTTCGCGGTTGCGGTAGGCAAATTTACGCGCCAGGTTGACCGACGTGGTCAGCACATCCCAGATCGGGGTAGGTATACCTTTTTCGATCACGGCCTCGCGCGAAAGCACGCCCATCTTGATCTCCGTCATCAGGACGGTTTGTTCAACAAGATGGTGCAGGCGCTGGCTGCCAGAACGCTGGATGCGCAGCAGTTCCTGCAGTTCCTCTGTAGAAAGGAACCCAAACTGCTGTTCGACAATATCCTGCACCGCTGTGATCGACACCAGCGGCGTGCGCAGTTCGTGGGTGATATGGCGCACAAATTCCGCCTTTAGCTCGTCCATTTCATGGCTGCTGGCCTTCTTAAGGGCTACGTGCCGGTCCAGCCGGGCACGGATGGCGGCCAGTAGGTCGGCATGGCTGAACGGCTTGGTCAGGTAATCATCTGCGCCCAGTTCCATACCATGCCGCATAAAGGGCCGGTCTACCCGCGCTGTCAGAAAGATAAACGGCAGGCCCGCTGTCGCCGGGTTTTCACGCAGTTTCAGCAGCAGCTCATAGCCGTTCAGCTCTGGCATGGCGATATCGCACACAATAAGATCGGGGGTTTCCTCCTGCGCCTTGTGCCAGCCCTGCTGACCATTCGCGGCTTCTACCACGTCATAGCCTTCAAAGGTCAGGGTATCGACAATGCTTTCGCGCAGGGGTGTTTCATCTTCGACGACCAGAATCTTCGTCATGATGTTTATCCTTTACTGAACTGCGTGGGAATGCGCACGATAAACGCGGTTCCCCGGTTGACTTGACTTTCGACAGTAATAGTGCCGCCGTGTACTTCGACGGCGTGTTTGACAATCGACAGCCCCAGCCCGGTGCCGGGGATCGTGCCGACATTTTCTGCTCGATGAAATGCTTCAAACAGGTGCGTCTGGTCTGCTTCCGGGATGCCGATTCCTTCGTCGCGCACGCTGAAGATCACAGCCTCTGGCTGGTAGCTCAGATCAAAAAAGACGGTGCTGCCCTCCGGTGAATACTTTGCGGCGTTAGAAAGCAGGTTATTGACGATTTCGCGCATCAGCTTTGTATCCACCAGTGTCAGGCTGGGCTGCCCATCGCAGCTAAAGGCGAGATGGTGCGCCGGTTGGGTCTGGACAAATTCCTCGGCCATTTCCTCGAAAAATTCGTGCAGATACATAGGCATCAGGTCAACCGGGGTTTTACCTGCCTCAAACCGTCCGATTGTCAGCACATCATTGAGCAGGTGGGTCATATAGTTGATCTGCTGCTCAATCTTTTCAAACTGCCGCGCTTTTTTATCTTCGTCCATACGATCCAGATAATTGCGCAGCAGGCTGGTGGTCGCCATGATCGTTGCCAGCGGTGTGCGGAATTCATGCGATGTCATCGAAATAAAGCGCATTTTCAGTTCGCGCAGTTCGCGCTCCTGGGCCAGCGCCTGCCGCAGTTCTTCTTCCATGCGCTTGCGGTCGCTGATATCGCGCAGACTGCACACAATAGCCCAGCATTCCCCGCTGCCGTGCTTGTAGATGGGCGACAGGACCAGATCCGCAGCGAACTGATTGCCGTTCTTGCTGCAGGCGGTGACTTCCAGGCGCTGTGGACGATGGCCGCTGCATGCGGATTGCAGCGCTTTGATCAGTCGTTCCTGGCTGTCCGGAACCACCAGACGCATCAGCGGCCAGTTGTATTCTTCGTCAATCTGGTACTCGAACAGGTCATAAAATGCCTGGTTCGACTGCTGAATGCGGCCATCCGGCAGCGACAGGATGATCGTATCGCTGCTGCTGTTGAGAATGGCCTCGACTCGTTCCTTGGCACGGTTTAATTCGGCCGTACGCTCGATGACCTGCTGTTCGCGGTCGATGGCGAACTGATGAATCGTGTCGTACAGCCGCATATTCTCTACAGCGATGGTGGCGCGTTCCGCAAAGGCAATCAGGATGCGCTGGTCCCGCTGGTCAAAGGCATTTGCCTGCCGGCTCTGTAGATTCAGCATCCCCACAATGCCGGACTGGCCGCGCAGCGGAATCACCAGCTCAGACTGAACTTCCGTCTGACGCAGGGCATAACGCGGGTCCCTGGCAAAGTTAGGGATATAAACCGTCCGGCCCTGGCGCAGCGCCTCTGCAATCGGGCTGGCTTCCTCCAGGGCATCCACATGCTCTATGACGCCCTCACAGGCCATACATTCAATCTGATCCGATTCCGGGCGCAGCAGCCATACAGAACAATGCGCATCTGGAATATGCAGGGTCACGACCTGGGCGATCTGATTGGCAAGGTCTACAATGCCACTGGCGTTGAGCAAAAAGGAGGTCGCGTTATAGAGCGTTGTCAGCTCAATAACGCTGCTTTCCAGCGCGTTGTACATCTGGGCATTTCGGATCGCAACCGTGGCATAATCGGCAAAGGCCTGCAGGCGCTCGACATGGATGGCTGAAAATACATTGTCGTGCCTGCTGTACAGGATAAGAAACCCGATAGGCTGCCCTGCCAGCAGGATAGCCACCGCCACACAGGAACGCACACGCAGCACCGCATCCGGCTTTGCCACCTGGACCGCCGCATAACTGACCTGTGCCGGGCACGCGGTCTGTGCCACACGCTGCAGGTCTTCGATATCCACCGCAGGCAGGATCAGCTCGCGCCCGTTCTGGGTGCTGCACTTCTGCCCGGCGATGCGCACCTGGCCCTCTTCGACAAGGATGATGCGGGCAGCGTCGTGTGGCACCACCCGATCCAGATTGCTCAGGATGCGGTCAAGCACCTCCTGCGAATCCAGCGTTTCGTTGAGGGCAGCGCCCACGCTGCGCAGCGCTTCGGCAAAGCGGTATTGTTCCCGTTCGCCATCTTCGGCGCGCTGGCGGCCGTCCAGTTCCCGCTGAAGCTGATCACGCATATCAAACAGCCAGCCAACCGCCAACGCCGCCACCAGCCCGGAGGCAAACATGGGCAGGCGCTGAAGCGGCAGAACTTCTGTAGTAGGGTCACCTGTTATCCACGTCAGGAAGCTGTGCAAAGGCAGCGACAGGACAATCAGCGCCAGCGTACCGCGCAGGCCATAGGCCCACCCGGCGATCAGCACCGGTATAATGTAAACCTGCACTACAATCAGATGCTCGTGGGGATAGAGTGCAATAAACAGCCCGCTGTAGGCCAGCAGGCTTGCACAGACTGTCAGCAGACGGATGTGGATTGGTCTGGCAGCCTGGAGATGATCAATACCTGTCACAACAATTATCCTCAAGATCGTCTATACTTGATGGTACACCTTTTGAAATACTCACATTGTTAAGCTTTGGAGCTTGACGAAATTTTCATAAACGGTGAGCGGATGCCGTACTCGCGGCCTACTTTTGCATCTGCCGCTTGTGGGTATAATGAATGTTGCAAAACAAAGTGGGGTTGATGAATGAAACGGTATCTGCTCTTGCTGCTGGCGATCATTTCTGTTCTTGCGGGAGCTGCCCTGGCGGCGCCCCCGGCCCAGATCGACAACCTGGGCGCGTTCAGCAATGCGCTGCGCATCGACCTGGAACGGCTGGCGGATGAAGCCCTGGGCGATCAGCCGCGCCCCGAAGGCTGGACAGCGAACGTCGATATTGCGTCCGGCACGATGCTTTCTGACCTGTGGTTCGATAATGAACTGCTGGCCAACAGCATCTTTGGGGATGGCGTGCGCCCGCCGAACTGGTTTGGCCTGACCAGCAGCCGCGCAGAGATCATCGGCCGCAATGTGCGGCACGACCTGGAACTGGCCGCCGATGAAGTCTTTGTGGATGCCACCGGCAGGCCCACCCGCCCGCCGGAATGGATGGGCGCGCTTAACCGCTACCGGTGCAGTCGCACGCTGCAGAATGTAATTATGCTGGCCGACAGGCTGCTGAATATCGAACCACAGACGCTGGAATCCACCCTGAATTACTGCCAGGTTGTGCAAACCGAACTGGAAGAACAGGTGGCCAACGAACTGGGCCTGCCCAACGAGCCGGGCCTGTCCGAAATGGTGCTGGCGGTGCGCGGTGATCTGGAACGACTGGCGGATGAATCGCTCGGTCTCAACGCCCGCCCGCCCAACTACATCCGCAATCTGGAAATTGAATCGCCCACATTTACCGGCGATCTGTTCCTCGATCTGGAACTGCTGGCCAATGAACTGCTGGGCGTCAATGTGCGTCCGACGGGCTGGATCGGCGGGATTTCCAACAACCTGTATATTTCCTGGCGCAACCTGCGGCATGATCTGGAACTGCTGGCCGATGAAGCCATGGGGCCGGATGCGCGCCCACGCGGCTGGCAGCGCGCCAGCCAGCTTGAAGGCTGTCAGCCAGAAGTGCAGATGCTGGTGCTGCTGGTCAATGAATTTGAATTTTCGCTGGAAGGCATTGGCGAGCAGAATTTCTGTGTGCAGGCCGCCGCTGCCGCCAACCAGCTTGCAGAAAATCCGCCCGTAGAGGATGTGGTTGTAGACGGCGTGGGCGGAGGCGGCGACAGCCGGTTCAGGGGCGAATCGCAGGCCGCCTTTACCTATCTGGATGTCGGCGCGACCGAGTACATGGGGGTGATGCCGCAGGGCACGGAATTCCGGGCGTGGTATCGCAACTTTGGCGAATCCGGCATGATGTTCGTCAGCGGCGATGATTTCGCCGTCTTCATCGACCGGCGCTGGACTTCTCTGCCAGAGGAAATTTTTGAGCGCCTGCCCACCCTGGAAGGGATCGCCCCGCTGACCTTCTGCGATGCGAACTGGTGCAACGGCCCTGGCCCAACCCCCACCCCGACAGGCTCTGGCCCGCTGGCGCTGCTGCTGGCAGAAGCGACTGCCCCTGCGCCGCCGCCGCTGGAGGAAATCGGCGACAAGACCCAGGTCTCGTGGAGCAATATCCGTATCACCTACCTGAACGACAACCCGGCCACCCGTACCACGCAGGTGGCGCTGGAAATCTGTACCGAGCAGGCACAGATCAACTGCGAGCCAGTGCTGCGGGTGTTCGATAACGCGGCAGGCGCGCCCAAGGCCGTCCTTTCGCAGTACAACGGCCTGAATGTGTACGAGTTCCCCTATGGCTACTCGACCAACCTGCTGATTGAAGGCGCGACGCTGACTTCACCGGATATCTGGATCAGCGATCCTTCCTTCCGCTGATACAACAACCACAGCAGCACAATGGGGCGCGGCGCGATGCTGCGCCCTTTTGTTTCCGCCTGATAGATTATCTCCGGCTTTAGCCTCAGCTAACAGCGCGAATGGCATAATGCGCCGTGCCATCCGGCACCTCAACCTCGACCACATCGCCGACCTGGCACCCCAGCAGTGCCTCCCCAACCGGAGACTCGCTGGAAATGCCCTCAATGCCATGAACCACTTCCTCGCCGCTGACGATGCGAAAGCGCCGCTCCACCTGTTCTTCCACGTCCCACACCGTTACTTCATCGCCGGGGGAGACTCGATCCGGGTCCGGGTCCTCGTCGATCACTTCTGCCCGCGCCAGGACATGCCGCAGGTTGTTGATGCGCAGCATCAGGCGGTCTCTGTCGAACATGGCATCATACAAAGAGCCGCCCTCGTCGTAATCGGTTTCGTCAAACGTTTCCGCGATTTCCTCAATACCCTCTTCCTGCATAGCTTCCATGGCCTCAAGCTGCTGCGAAAGCTGTTCGTAACCTGCACGAGTCAGGATAATGCGTTCTTCTGCCATAACATCGCCTTTCCGCAAAACATGATCATCATTCCACCCTACCAGCATACTGCTTTGCGGAGGGCGAGTCATGAGCCAACACGCCTATGCCGAACCGCTTTTGCATCCGGTCATCTCGTGCTATGATGCCTGCCGGAAAGGAGCATTTCATGGACCCCCAATGGCTCGATTTTGCGCAGCGCATCCAGGCAATTGCCCAGACCGGCCTGCATTATGATCCACACATGTTTGATCGCGAGCGTTACGAACAACTGCTGGAAATTGCCGCAGAGATGATGGCCGCTTATTCTGATGGCGACATTCCCCGGCTGCGCGGCCTGTTCGATGCGCAGATGGGCCACGCCACCCCCAAAGTCGATGTGCGCGGGGTGGTGTTCCACGAGAACCGGATTCTGCTGGTGCGCGAAAATCTGCTGGATGCCGGGCGCTGGACCGTGCCGGGCGGGTGGGCAGACATCAACGAAGCGCCCAGCCAGGCCACCGTCCGCGAAGTGTATGAGGAAAGCGGCTACCGGGTGCGCGCGGTCAAGCTGCTGGCGCTGTATGACCGCCGCCTGCACGATCATCCACCCAACATCTTCCACATCTACAAGCTGTTTTTCCTGTGCGAACTGCTGGATGCGCAGCGTGCGCAGGAGCAGATTGATAACGAGCGCGCGGCCTATGCCGAAACAGGCGAGGTGGCATTCTTCGCCGAGGATGCCATCCCGGAAGACTTGTCCGTCGGGCGGGTGACGCAGCGCCAGATCAGCCGCTTTTTTGAGCATCTGCGCAATCCCGCTTTACCCACAGACTTTGATTAAGGGCGGCGCGCCGCGCTTTTGCTGCTGACGAGAGGCTGTGCTATTATTCATTCTGTTTGCAAAACGCGACAAACGAAACGAGGCAGGTTATGCGCCGTGTGTTGTTTTCTGTGATTACCATTGTCGTGCTGGTGGGTGCGGGGGTGCTCATCGGACGCTTTTTGCCCGACGGCAGCGGCGCACAGCAGCAGCAGTCCATTGGCCCGCAGATCGTCACCGTGCCGGTGCTGATCACGGCGACCACCGACCCCGAAGCCACCCCGCTGGTTATGATTATTACCGCCACGCCGCCGCCCGGCTCGATTGGCGCGCTGCCCACCGGCATTATCGACGATGATGACGACGGCGCAGAGACTACTCAGCAGGCTGCCCCAACCATCGACCCGGCCCTGCTGGACGCGGATGCGGCATTGCAGGCCACTGCCACCGCCCTGCCTGAAAACTGCATCCTCCATACGCTGGCAGATGGCGAATTTCCGTCGCTGATCGCGGAGGAATATGGTGCCAGCCTGCCGGAAATGCTGGCGGTCAACGGGCTGGATGATGATACCTCGCGCTTCCTGCAGATCGGCGATGTGCTGATCGTGCCGCTGGAAGGCTGCCCGCTGACCCCGGTGGAAACGCTCGTCGTCGCTTCTGATGCTGGAGAAGGCACCGAAGAATCTACCGCAGAAGCGACAGAAGAATCTACCGCAGAGGCCACCGGCGAAGCCGAAGCCACCGTCGCGCCGACGATCACCCTGCCCCCGACGGCGGTCAACGCCCAGGTTCAGATCGTGCGCATCATTGGCGCGGGTGATATCACCAGCGAAGGCGTGGAAATCCGCAATACGGGCGGTGTCGTAGACCTCACTGGCTGGACTCTGGAAGATTCCGAAGGCAACGTGTTTACCTTCCCGGAACAGCGCCTGTTCACCAATGGTCTGGTGACGGTGTATACCCGGCGCGGCACCAACACGCCCATCGCGCTTTACTGGGGCCGCAGCCAGGCCGTGTGGGGAGATTCTGAATCGGTCACGCTGACAGATGCGGATGGGGACGTGCAGGCCAGCCTGCGCCCACAGACCAGCGGAGCAGGTGGCCCTGGCTAATCCTGCGCCAGCGTCACCACATCCAGCGCGAAGGGCAGACGCGGGCGCACCAGCGGGACAATCAGCGAGAAGGAGTCGAAATTGGCTGCGTAGATCTGGCCGTCATGATAGGCCACATCGCTGAGGCCGCGAAACACCCCGGCGATGTATTCCAGCGCCATCTCCGCTTCGTTCAGGCGCACCAGCCCGTTCTGGGCCAGCGCCGCGATATAAACCGTACCCTCCGGCCCCACCGTGACACCATCGAACCCGGGCACATGCTCCTGCCCCCGGTGCGCATACAGCAGGTCGCCCTCGCCACCAGCGATGGGCACACGATAGAGGGCGTTCAGGTTGCTGTCGGAGATGATAATGGCCTCGTGGGCCGGGTCATAGGCCAGCCCGGTAGGGGCGGGGCGGGCGTCCGTTCCGGCTTCCGGCGGCACCCACCAGACCACGCCGCCGCTGCCATCCGGCTCAAAGCGCCACACTTCCGCCCGGCCCCGGTCGCTGACGTAAAAGCGCCCCTGGGCATCTACCGTGATATCATCCGGCAGCACGAAGCCGCGTTCATCTTCCGGCGTGGCGATCACTACGATCTCACCATCCGACCTTACCTGTTTGACATCGCCGCCGAAGGTCAGCGGGTCGGCATCTGCCTGATCAACCACGTACAGCACGCCATCGAGGCCCACCGCCAGCCCGGATACCGCGCCAACCGCGTCGCGTGTGCCGGGTATTTCGGTTACGGTGCCATCCGGCGCAATCGACCAGACAGCGCCAGTGGCATAACTGCCGGTATACACCGTGCCATCCACCGCGACGGCGACGCTGGCCGGGTAAGCATCGTCATCTGGCAGCACGGCAAATTCACGCGCCGTAACGCCCTCGATCAATGCGACGGACTGATCGCGCCCGGTATTGAGCGTCAGCAGAATCAGCGCCACCGTCACCGCCGCGATCAGCAGCAGGCCCCCGACGATAAACAGGGCAAAGATGACAGTGCGCTGTGCGCGTGGAAGCTGTTGAATACGCCGGATCATCTACGCCAGACCCCGCCGGATCAGCATGATCGCCCCCAGCGCAATGCCCCAGGCGACATATCCGGCCACGATAGTAGGCACCAGCGGCCAACCCGCCCGCACCACCAGCCAGCTTACGATCAGAAACAGCACGGTGGGGAAAATGCCAATCAGCAGCCCTTCAGAAAAGGCGATGCGCGACGCCTGATCAGATTCGCCAGAAAACACGATCCACAGGGCCAGCGGTACGTTAATCGGCATGGTAGCGGCAATCGCGGCGAAGGTTCGCGAATATTCGCGCAGCACCGCCACCAGCAGGATAACGCCAATGGAAAACGCCACCGGCAGCACACGATCCCAAGCGATGAGCATGAACAGTCTCCTGGTTACCTCTTCCCGGTCCCCTGCCTGAGGGCTGCAAACGATTAAAAAAGCTTTCAGCCCCGGCAGAACCGGCAACTGAAAGCTGTAGGCTGCGGAGGAGGTGGGATTCGAACCCACGACGGCTGTGACACCGTACTCGCGTTCCAGGCGAGCGCATTAGACCAGACTATGCTACCCCTCCATTCAGACCGCATTATAGCAAAAAACAAAACATCAGACTATGGTGGATTGGCGA
>CAZQIY010000074.1:0-15227 GCA_964593565.1 uncultured Anaerolineaceae bacterium | reverse complement strand
TCAGTTTTGCCAGTGTAGAGTACGAATAGCCGAAATAAGCTCGTCTGCCCGGCCATCCTTAATCAGATAATCATTTGCGCCGGCCTGCAGCGCGGCCCTGATGAGGCTGTAATCGATGGTGCCGGACAGAATGAGGATTTTAATCTGAGGGCACTGGTCGCGCAGCAGCCTTGTGGCTGTGACGCCGTCCCCGTTGGCCATCAACAGGTCCAGCAGAATGACATCCGGGCGAATCGCATGATTGAGTTCAACCGCCTGCAAACCGCTGGCTGCTTCGGCCACGACTTCCATATCCTCGCAGGATTCCAGCAGCAGAGTCAGGCTCATCCGAACCAGTTCATGGTTATCTACCAGCATTACGCGGATGGGGTTCACTTCTGCACCACACCATCACGTCCTTCACTCAAGCTATAACGGTTCTGCCTTGCGCAAAACTATCATTCGGGCTGGTGCCACAGCACCACGACGGTTGTGCCGTCACCATCCGCGCTGATAATCTGAAATTCGGCATGGATCTGCTCAGCACGTTCACGCATCGACCCCAGCCCCAGCCCGGCATGGGTCCGACTGGCGTCGAATCCCTGCCCGTTATCGGCAATTTGCAGCCGAACCCGGGCGGGCATGTAGGTCAGTTCAATGATAAGCTGGCTGGCACTGCTGTGCTTGAGGGCGTTGTGAATGCTCTCCTGGGCGATGCGGTAAAGCGCCATATGGGCCGCAGGTGGCAGAGGTTCAACATCCCCCTGCACCACCAGACTGGCTTCGATGGGGGCGCGGGCACGCGCCGCCTGCACAAGCTGCGTCAGCAAATCCTTCAGCGGGCTGTTGAGGATAGCTTCGGGGCGCAGTTCCAGCAGCAGGGTGCGCATTTCCGCCATTGCGCCGCGATTGAGTGTGATGACCTGCTGCAGGTGCTGCATGGCGCGCTCCTGGTCGCGTTCCCATATGCGCGGGACGGTTTCTGCAATGGCGGTGGCGGAAAACAGGGATTGGCTGACCGAATCGTGGAGTTCGCGCGCCAGCCGCTGCCGTTCCTCCATCGCGCTTGCCTCTTTTGCCTGTTCAGATAACTGGGCGCGGTGGATGGCCTGCGCCGCCTGATACGCCAGCGCGAACAGGAAGATACGATCCTGCTGCGAAAATTCATGCGGGCGCAAAAAGCTGATGCTCATATGCCCGATAACCTGCTGGCTAACCTGCAGCGGCAGCAGGGCGGTGGCCCCCGGGTAGATCTCTGCCAGCGCGGCCATGGTGGGATACAGGGCGGTCAGTGCCTCGGCTGAGGAAAACCACAGCGCCTCACCCGTCCGCAGCACATCCGCCGCCGGGTAGTCCGGTTCTGCCGGGTACTGCTGCCAGACCGTCTGGGTTTCTACTGGCAGGCGCGAAGGCGTGTTGTACACCATCACGAAGCTTTCGCCATCATCCGCCACCAGGTGCAGCGAACCGCTGGCGGCCTGAAGCACTTCCACGCCCTGATCAACCGTGACCTGAGCAATCTGCTCGACAGTCAGCGCCTGCGAGAGGGCCGATGTCACGGATTGCAGGTGGACCAACTGGTTGGCGGTCTGTTCGGCGGCCTGCTGGGCGCGGGCACGTTCTTCAATTTCGCGCTGCAAACGTTCGTTGGCTTCGTTAAGCTGCCGGACGCGCTGCAGCGTACTTTCTTCGACGGAGGCGGCCATGTCATTAAAGGCTGTCACCAACTGCTGAAGCTCAATAATGGGTGTGTTCAGCAGTGTGCGGGAACTGAGCTGGCCTTCGGCGATCTGGCGGCTGACATCGGTCAGGCTCTTGATGGGGCGGGTGATTAACCCACCGCTGACCCACCCCAGCACCGCGACCAGCAGCGTAATGCCGCTGAGGATGGCGAGGTTACGGGCGGCGATGGCCTGGGCGTCTGCCAGCGCGACACTTTCCAGCGTGCCGACAATCACATGAAAATGGCCGCTGTCTGGCCCGACGGTGGTATAGGCATACAGGCGCTGCTGTCCATCCGGCCCCGTGGATTGAATCGTGGCTTCCTCGCCAGTCAGCGCCAGTTCGCGGACAGTTTCGTTCATGTAGGGCTGGCCGATAGCGCCTTCGTCGATGGGGTAACGCGCCATCACGATTCCGTTGTTGTCGATAAAGGTAATGCTGGTTTCTGAAGACAGCGAGGTATTGCGTGTGAAGGTGTTGAACCAGCGCAGCGATAAACCAGCAGCGACCACGCCGGTAATTTCGCCGTCTTCGTGCCGGATGGGATGCGCCATCGTGACGGCGGGCTGGCCAGTGCCAGAACTGACACCATATTCGCTGATGACAAAATCCTGGGTGTGCACCGCTGCCTGATACCAGTCTGTTTCCGCATAATCCACTGCCTCTGACAAAGGCCGGGCGCTGCAGGCAAGCTGTCCGGTGGCTACGTCGATGACAAACAGATTGCTGTAAATCTCGTATTCATTGAGTATCTGCTCCAGGGTGTTATCGCAGACAGCCCCAATCTGGTCGCGCACAAAGGGTAACTGTGCCAGCGCGATTAACAGATGATGGGTGCTTTCAATGTATTGCAGGTTATCCGAGGCGATAGCTCTGGCCAGCGTCAGCGAATCTTCCTGCGCCTCGTCGATGGCAAACCGGCGGTAATCTTCCGCCGTCAGGCCAATAAGCACAAAAACCGGCAGGAAAATCAGAATGACACTGAGGGCGATTCTTACCCGCAGGCTGTTAATGTGCTGCTCCATCCTGGCTGGCCTTTCGACACATCAGCAACAGACTTTACGAATCAGGCGACACAGGATTACTGCAATCGATAAAGGCAGGATGGTCCCGAAGCGGGTCTGGTGAATGCTGTGCAAGACCTGTATGCAGGGTAAGCCGACAAACTGATCATATGCGGAGACCCCCAGATTAAAGAAGTATATCCACAAAGAGGCTGCTCTTATCCGGCATGTTTTTAAAGAATATTCGCAAACGCATCCTGTTTTGTTGAACAGGCAGCGGGCATCAGACCCACTACCTGCAACGATCTCAAACGGGCGTCATGGTTCTGGCGCGCTTACTCCGGGTTGGCCTTTACCATCTCGACGATGACCGCATGCGGTACGGCAAGATAATCCTCGAAGAAGCCGGGGTCGTCGCTGGTTTTCTGCCATTCTGGCGACAGGCGCGGCTGGTGCCACTGGATAGACGTAAATCCTGCCTGTGTGAACGCCTCTTCCAGGGTTTCCTTATTCCAGCGATAAACCGCCAGTTCCGGGCTGATTTCGCCCCCCAGTTCCAGGCGCATGGATAGCTGTTCGCCATCTTCGCCACGCGGATGTGTGACATACAGCCCGTACTTTTCATAATAGCCGGACGTATCCGGATAGGCCGGGTTCATCTGATAGGTGACGAAGCGCCCCCCTGGCTTCAGGTTGTCGGCGATATTCTGGCACATGGCCTGAAGGATTTCGCGATTGGGGGCATAATGCAGCAGATAGACAGCAATCACCAGATCAAAGGGCTGGTCTGCCTTGAACTGCCCCGCATCGCTGACTTCGTAGCGCACGCCAAGCGGTTCGTCGGCCTCGGCATGTTGTGCCACACCAATCATCTGATCAGAAACATCGATGCCAACCACCTCGGCGGCGCCCATCTTGGCACAGGCGCGGGCATAATATCCGGTACCCGTAGCCAGGTCCAGCACTCTTAATCCTTTGACATCTCCCAGGATGCTGAAGAAGGTGTACGCTTCTATGTAGGGCCGGAAAGGGGTGGCATTCAGCAGGATATCGTACTTATCGGCGAGAAGATTGTATTGTTTGTCCATGCGATTTTCCTCAGTCTATCCAGATAGCTGAAGTATAATACATCCCGAAGTATCTCTCCAATTTATGCTGCTTACCACATTCTCAATGCTTTATTAACTCTCAACGAAAAGGCCCTTGTGGTCGTGCTATGATGAGGCTATCCTGAAGAAACAATCCTCTGTCATACAAACCACAGGAGGAGGGGTTTATTATGCCTTACAGCATTGAATGGTATATCGAGGGCCAGGTACTTTACGGCGCGATCTGGGGCGTGCAGACCCTGGATGAACTGAAGCAGTCCAACGCGCTGATGGTCGGTTACCTGGACTCGTCTGATGGCAGGCTCATTCATATGATAATGAGCGACCAGAATCTGGAAAAGCTGCCCGTCAGCCTGGCCCAGACACAGAACATTCTGACCTATACAAAACACCCTAACCTGGGCTGGGCGATCATGGTGGGGGATAAGGAGAAAGGGCTGAAAGGCGCGGCGGAAGATTTCCTCATCACATTTCTGGCCAAGCTGGCCCGCGCGCGTTTTATCCGCTTCAAGACAGTAGACGAGGCCCTGCAGCACCTGCGGGAAGTGGACGCCACCATTAACTGGGATGCTGTGGTGCCTGAAGCAAATGACAGGCTGAACGAGCTGGCGCAGCCAGACGGCCAACCCTGAACACGCAGCAGCCAGCAGGCGCTCTACTGGGCGACGCGGCAACCGGGTCGTGCGTGATGCGCCTGCTGGTTTTCTAAATCATCGACGCGGGGGATGCAGGCCGGGTGTACCCGGTATGCATCATGGGCAGTATGCTAAGGTTTTCGTAAGCTGGCGCAGGCTCTGGTGCAAAATGTTACAAAATCTCTACATTAAACCTGAGCAAATACGCTTAATGAAAACCATGAAGTACAGGTGCTAAAATTATAGTTGTCAATAATTGCCTGACTGTGCATGTGATTTCACAGGGCCAGTCTACTGGAGAAAACAGCAATGGATACAGTAACCACCGCTACTGCCCTTGTCGTCGATGATAATTATTTCAATCGCGACCTTTGTACGCTTGCCCTGGAGCATGTGGGTTACGAAGTGTTTGAAGCCAAGGACGGTCTGGAAGCGCTGAAGGTGCTGGAAACGCAGAGCTTTGATCTGCTGGTGCTGGACCTGGCGATGCCGGAACTGGACGGCGCGGGGGTGATCCGGCAGATCCGCCAGAAAGAGATGTACAGCAGCATGACGGTGGTGGTGCTGACGGCAAATCATCACATGGCGACAGATGAAATTGACCTGAGCGCGGATTATCTGATGCTGAAACCCATAGACGTGAATGACTTTGCCCAGTTTGCCCAGCGCCTGGTCAACCACAAGAAGAAGCCATCCGCCTCTGCCTAGGCCGGGAACGCGAAACCCCCTGTGCGAGGGCTTCATCTGCAGCAATCTTGTCTGGCACAAAGCCTCTGACGTGGTTTATTCGTCAGTGAGGGGAATATCCAGCAGCGACTGAACCCACTGATAGGGCTTCTGTGTGTGTAATGCCGTAAACCGGTTCATCCGATCAATAATCCAGCATGGCAAATTACAGTTTTCGGCAAAAAGGCCATCTGTCCAGGGGTCATCCCCTACGACGACAGATGGCTGCTGCTGCATCTGCGGATACTCGTTCAGCATCTGATCCCACAGGCCGCGATGCGGTTTTGGCTGGCTGTCCGGGTAGCTGTTGGGCGTCACAATGTGGTTGATGTAATGCGCCAGATCAAGGCGCTGGATGTTGTCGGTGGAAATCGGATTATTCGAGACGATGCAGATGGTATGCCCATGCTGCCGCAGTCGTTCCAGAAACGGAAGCGCGTCCTCGAACAGTTCTGGCTGGTAATTGGTCATGATATCCTTCAGCAGCGGCGCTTCCAGTTCGTGCGGCCAGCCCATCGTTTCAAAGAGATCATGCAGCAGCGGCCTGGGGTCGGTTTCCTGGCTGCCGCGCTCCTGGGCGACCAGCGCCGCCTGTTCAAAGCGGGCAGCATCGTAGGGCAGTTGGTGCTCCTGAATCAGCCTGGGAAAAGCATGACGCAGGCCCCAGGTGATGCCGCTGGTGGCCAGCGTGCCATTAAAATCAAGAATCCAGTTTTTCGTCATGAACATTGCATCCTGAAGGCGCGCCCAACAGCATCAGGGCGAGTCGCTGGTAGCAAGCTGGCGCAGCAGGCCGACGGTAGAGGTTGGGTCCGCGCTGATCTGCAGGATGCGCTGATATTCCGCCTCGGCCAGTTCGGACGTATACTGCCCGCTGTAATCTGCTGTGGTAGAGCGCAGCGGCTTGCCAAAAGCCAGATCTTCGAGAATGGCCTGCAATGTCTCTTGTGTGACAAACAGCGAAGGGTAGGGCGTAAAGAACATGCGAAAGGGGCCGCCGCACAGCATGGCGATGGGCAGCATGGAGCGCAGTTTCAGGTCGCCATTGCGGTTGGCACCCAGGTAAAAATGCGGTATCGGGATGTCTGTACCATACACAGCACGGGCATAATACCGGTACAGCGTGTCGTGGATCACCTGCAGGTCAGATGTGCCTGCCAGGGTGGATTCCAGTTCTGCCTGTGCTTCCTCGCCCATCACTTCATGTGCGCGCCAGAAGGAATACAGCGGAATGGGCGCGACTTCCCACAGCACCTTGCGCCGCCCTTCCTGATAGGGCCATGTCTCATGAAACGCGGTGAGTTCTGCCCCCAGGCGGTAGCCGGGCTGATCCTGCGGCAGTTTGAGCAGGGTATCAATCCCGATAAAGTAGGGGTCAATATCGTGCGCCCGATAAAAATCCAGCACTTCCGGGTTGATGAGCCACAGACACATCTCGGAGATGGCCTGCGTGTATTCTTCGCCATGATCGTAAAAGCGCTGGTAGGCCAGCACCGGAACGATCAGATTCTGGCCGCCAAGTTCCAGGAACATCTGGACCAGGTCCAGATAGCGCCCCAGCAGCGCCTCGCCATACGATGAAAACTGGGCAATCCTGCCCGGGTCCTGGTTGGGCCGGTTATTTTCGAGGACATAGGCGGTACGGGTGCCGCCGACAGCAAAAATGCCCGTCAGGCCTTCCGGATAGCGAGCGCGAATCCGTTCCGCAAAAGGGACTTCCTCCGTCATTGTTTTTCCTTTGATTTCATGATCTCCATAATATCATTGACCAGGGTCATGGCGTTTACCGGTTTGGGGATATAGCCATCGAACCCGGCGGCGATGATGCGTTCCTTATCGCCCGCCATGGCGTGGGCAGTGACCGCAATGGCCAGGATATCCTGCCAGCGTTCGTCGGCCTTCACCTTTTCCAGCAGCTCAAAACCAGACATGTCTGGCATCTGGATGTCTAACAGCAGTACAGAGGGTATAGTCTCTTCCAGCATTTCCAGGCATTGGACAGCCGTTGTCGCGGTGCGGGTGGTGGCGTTGTGGTAGTCCATGACCAGCTCGATGACGCCCACGTTGTCCGGTTCGTCATCGACAACGAGTACATTCCAGGCAGATATATCGTTCTCGTTCATAGCTTTTTCTCGATGTCGTTCTACAGTGGATTAAGATGGAAAATGTCTGACGACCATCGTACCGTCAGACATTCTCCATGACTATACCCTCTTATGCGTTTTATGCAGGAGGATTCATCATGCTTTGCAGATAGGGTACCAGATTTTCTGCGGCAAATGGCTTTGGCAGGAACCCATCAAAGCCCCGGTTCAGTACTTCCTGCTGGGTATCGTTGGTGTAATAGGCGGTGGTCGCGACCAGACGGCAGTGCGATTCCAGCCCGATTTTGCGAATTTCCCGCAGCAGTTGATAGCCATCCAGCCCCGGCAGAAACAGGTCAACCACGATGATTCTGGGCACGTGATTTTGTAGATAGTCGATGGCCTGTTCGGCATCGTTCACCACTGTAAGCGGCAGTTGGTGATGATTCATCACCAGTTCAAAGATGCTGCCCACGTGCGGATCATCATCGACCAGCAGCACAGAGATCATTTCATCCTTAACCATTAAAAAACCTCCTTAATTAACCTGTTCTTCTTCTGAATTGGTTTCCGGGACGAAGGCACGCGGTAATGTAATTGTGAATGTAGACCCCTGACCCAGTTGTGACACAACCTCGATAGAACCATCCATCTTTTCAACCAGCCGTTTGCTGATCGACAACCCTAAACCTGTCCCCTTGTATTTGCGGGTGGTGCTGCCATCCACCTGCCGGAAGGGATCAAAAATATAGTTCGCGGCGCCTGATGGCATCCCGACGCCGGTATCGCGCACGGCAAACTGCCAGTAGCCTTTTTCCACCGCGCTGACGGTGACGGTTACGCCGCCTTTTTCGGTAAACTTGATCGCGTTGCTGACCAGATTGACCAGAATCTGCTGGATTTTGTTGGCATCGCCCAGGATGACTTCGGGGATATCGTCGGCAAATGTGATTTCCAGGTCGATATGCTTTTCCAGGGCCAGACTGCGCAGGCTTTCCACCGTGTCATGAATCACCTTGCGCGGCGACATCGGCGCCATGTACAGCTCCAGCGAGCCGGACTCGATTTTGGACAGGTCAAGAATGTCGTTGATCAGCGCCAGCAGACGGCGGCTGTTGTGCTGTACATGCTCCAGCAGTTTGCTCTGCTGCGGGCTGAACGCGCCGGCCATGCCGCCCAGCATCGCTTCGGAATAGCCGATGATGGCGTTCAGCGGGGTTCTCAGTTCGTGGCTCATGTTGGCCAGAAACTGCGATTTGGCCTTGTCGGCTTCTTCGGCGCGCTGTCTTTCGGCTTCGGCCTGCTGGCGAGCCAGTTCCGTCTGCCGGATCGATTCGCGCATGGCTTCGAGGCGGTCATCGAATTCGACGCGGAGCTGCCGCAGCAGCGCCCCTTCGATCAACAGCAGCAGCAGCACAGAGACGATCTGCTCATCTGGCCGCAGGGCCAGCGTATCCGCCGGGCCAACCTGCACAGCAAACTGAGACAGGCTGTACATAAACCCGGACAGCAGGCTGATGGGGATGATCATATTACGCGGCAGCACCAGGGTGGTGACCAGCGGCACAAACATGAAGGATGCCACGCCGTTGAGGATGCCCGCAGCCGACCCGCTTTGCTTGGCCAGCAGAATCACCCCGCTGGCGCCCAGCAGCACGGTGAGGGACAGAAACCAGCCTGCTGTTACCAGCCTGCCGCTGGATACCGCCGCCGCTGTGGCAAAGCATCCGATCAGCGCGACCACATGCAGGGTGGGGAACGAAACAAGCGCCCACTGTGCGCGAAATACAAAGATCGTGGCCGCAAAACTGAGCAGCGCCAGCAGGATCAGAATCACCAGGGTGCTGCGGATGACCCGTTCGCGAAAGGCCTCGTCACGATCTGTTGCGCGGGGCCGCAGCCATGTTTTCAGCAGGTTGGCAACCGGGTTTGGGTGTGCTTTAGCAAGTTCTTGCGTGGCATGGAGTGACATTATTCCCTCGATATATAGCTAAACAATGCACCAAGAATCGCGGCCCGGACAGGGTAGCGCGGCGTGTACAGACTTTTGCCTATCCACAATGGTACATTATGTTTGTCACTCAGATGCTTAAATAAATAATTCGCAGCCGCAGCCAGGACATGGCTGTCGATGCGCTGGGCTTTCTGATCCCAGAAAAGCAGCGCTTCCAGGCAGTAAGCCGTTTCTTCCGGGGTGGACTGGCCCAGATAGCCCCATCCGCCGTCGTCATTCTGGGTGCGTATGATCCATTTCAGACGGGTTTGCGCCAGCTCATTGTCGATCCCGTGCAGGGCGCTCAGCGAGGCGCTGTTGACATAATAAGGTGACGCGTGCCACTTATCCCACCAGAACGAACCGTTATTGTCCAGCCGGTGCAGAGTCGAAATGATTTTCTGGACCCAGGCTTCGTACTGCGGATAATCCTCGCAGTGGCGCAGGGCCAGCAGCAGGCGGACATGAATGCTGACGGAAGGATTCGTTTCGTTGTGGAAACAGCAGAAATGATCCTCTTTTTCGTAGTAGGAGAATACTTCCGGGCTGACAGGATAGCCGGCGCGATATAAGGCGGTAAAGCAGGCCGCTGTGTCATCCACTTCTGGCAGGGCCAGATAGCTGGAATAACCCACGCCAATATCCGGCGACCAGGCCGACCACAGATGATCGAGCACGCGCCGGACTTCCGGATTATCAAAGCTGACCGCGTTGGCTAAATAAAGGTGGTTGAGCGACCAGGAAATTTCAAAGAGGTCGACAGGCGCAAGCGCCGGAATGCCGCCTGTGCCTTCATCCTCCATCGCTGCGCGAAGGTAGCTCAAAGCCAGCTCGTTATGATGTGCCAGCAAATAACCAACCGTCGCGGAAGGAGAAACACTGATTGAATTGTTGGCTTCAAAAGCCTCATCCTGGCTGTGGACCTGACTGCGCAGCGCCTCCAGCGAAAAAGCCAGCGATGTCGCGCGCCAGTTGCGCTCGCTGCGGTCCAGTAATGCCTGAACCTTCTTCATGTAGGCGCCGGCAAAACGAGCGGCGGAGCGTGGGATATCCAGCCCCAGGGCCGCAGCTTCTTCAGTCAGCGCGAGGGACAGGATCGGAAACCCTACCGTATCGCTGTCGTCGCGGCTGAGCCGCCCCACCAGCCGCCAGAGCGCATCCTCGCCCCGTTTAATCCGGCGCTCATCGCGCGGCCCCTGCCCAACGTCGCGCAAGGCGACAATCGCGGCCAGGGTGGAGATAAAACGATCGTGATAATGCACCAGCGGCGCGCCCCAGGTGCCATCCTCATACTGATTCTGGCGCAGCCATTCGAGCGAATTTTCAAACCCATAACCGGGATAATGCGGCGCCAGACGCGCACCCCAGGCGGTATCATAGGCGACGCCGTCGACCTTGCCTGTCCCCAGATTTTTAAGCAGCGCGTCAATTTCCTCAGCAAGCAGTGTCCGATGATCGATGTGATGAGCTGACTTGAGCAAGAGTCCCTCCCCCCCAGAAAAGTACCATGTCGTTGAACAGTGTATTACTACGGAACCCTGTTCGTATCGTTGCAGATATGTGCCTGCTTAAGGCATTGCGTGATCTGTTCAACAATGAAACTTCCTTGCAATCACTGCAATAGTGTAGAAGCCGATCTGCCTCAACACTATTTAAAGTTTAGCTTACTAATGAGGGGAGTACCATAGACGAAACGACGAATTTCACAAAGGAAAAATGTCGAATCTGTTATATTGTAAGCAGTACCCGCCTGAAAACACTGTTTGCACACATGGCGGGGGGAAAAAGCGTGTGTTTAGGGGAAAATCAGGTGTGCAGCGGCCTGGGGGCTGCGATCACACAGAAACGGACAGCTAAACCGCCAGGCAGCGAGGCAGGCTCGAAGGGCTGGCCGTCTACGATCACATATTCGGTGTACTTCAGCAGTTCAAGGTCCATCATGGGCACTGGTGACCACCACCGGGCTTCAAATCTGCCGCCGCCCAGGTCATCCAGCCGGTCCGGCATGACAGGCGCAATCAGCTTCCAGATTTCTGACAGGGGCAGGCTGAAACGTGGATAGGCCTCCGCCAGCCAGTCCTGGGCCTGCATCCACAACTGACCGATGTGGGTCTGTTCAAAGTAGGGGGTGATATCCTGATTCATGTACTTCAGGAACATCTGAATATCTTTGCGACATTCCAGCGCTTCCTGAAACATTTCGCAGGACGCATAACAGACCGGGCATTCACAGATATCGGCCAGTTGTTCCAGACTGTTCAGCAGACCTTCGGGCACCTGATCTGTCAGCGCATTTGCCGCGCAGATATACTGGCCAATATCACTGAGGTGCCGTGCGATAAGTTCTTTCAGTTCCTGGTGCAGTATGTCTCTGAGAGGACTCATGGTGATAATCTACTTTAAGGTGAAGACTCGGTTATTAATATTACTATAATGCAATATTTGCGCGTGGCAACTGCTGGCGCGTGAAAATTTTCCGAATTTCGGGTGAGAAAATGGCAACCAGGGGCGGGGGTGCCTGTTAAGAGGCAGTGGCCCAGGAAGAGCCTTTGGCGTCGCGCAGGTCCTGCAGATGCTCCAGCGCAGCGCTGACACGATCGCGCACGTGATGATTTTCATCATCCTTAAAGCAGCGGATGAGGTCTATGGCCTCGGTGGCATCCAGCAGGCTGAGCGCTTCGATGATCGAGTAGCGAAGCACAGGCGAAGAGGCGGTTTTCAGCAGGTCCATCAGCGGCTGGATCGCCCGTTTGTCGCGGGCATCCTTCAGCATTTCGAGAATCTGGGTCTGCGTCATCAGCGGGGCATCTGGCAGGCTGGTGATCCAGGGGCCAAAGGCTTTGTCGTTGCCATAGCTGCCGAGCGTCCTGACGGCGAGCTGTGCCAGCATTAAGTTGAGCGAGCAGATGGACTCTGCCAGCACGGCAAAACAGCGTTTATCGGAGTAACCGGCCAGGATACTGGCGGCTTCGTAGGCCTGAAAGCGGTTGCCGGTGCGCACCACCTCCACAAGCCGGTCAATGAGAGCCGGGCCATACTGCAGCAGTTCGAGCTTTGCCTTCATGCGAACAGCAATAACGTTCTGTCCCAGCGCTTCGATAAGGGCTTCGATGTGTGTGTTGTCGTCCATGTATGCTGTCCTGCCAGTAATTGCTGCTGTCTGTGTATTGTGTTTATCTGGAGTGTATACCCATTTTTTCTTCATGTAATTAAGCTTCATGAAGATGATACAATTGTGCATGAATAAAAGGCGTGCACAATTACCCCTACTCCTTTTGTCTTATTTGCAGTATAACGGCAAACCCGCACCTTTGTCCAAGTAGAAACCACTGTTTTTGCCAGTGATCTTTATCGCTGGTAAGCACCCTGTACCGGCAATTTATGGGGTTTGTAAAACTTTCCTGAATTTTCCATAAAAATTCAGGGGGCTGGCCTGTGGGGGATTGGTATGTAACTGAATAATGGTCTATAAAGTAAAATGGGATAACGGGCATATAATGTGTAAAATAATTCATGAAAAATATGTCGTATATCCCAGGTTCGGCTACTTGCTGGCAGGCGGCCTGTAGATTTAATGCAGGAAACGAATGGGCGCCCAAAGTTAAATTTTTCTTGCCAATAAATATTTAAGAATCTGAAAAAAGGGATGTAATGATTTTCACCTGGATTACTCGTGGCAGTTTTTTTCTGCTGGCTGTTCTGTCCCTTGCTGACTTTCTGCGTCATCGTAACCGTGCGCGCCTGGATATCGCGCTGCTTTTCAATACCCTGAATCTGGCATTTGTAGTTCAGACTCTGTATGAAACCGACCTCCTGCCGGCGATAGACTGGCTGAGCATCGTCGCCCTGATGGCGCTGCTGGCGCATCCGTATCTATCGCTGCGTCTGGTAGAACATTTCCGCACCGTTCCACGACCAATTAAGCTGATCGGGCTGGGGGGCATGCTGCTGTCGTGGGTCCTGCTGATTCTTTTCGTCTACACAGCCCCCGGCCTGGTGATACTGGTCATCGTCGCTCATTTTATCATTGCGGATGGGTACGCCACCTGGGCGTTTATCCAGGGCGCACGCACCACCGGCGGGGTGACTCGCCAGCGCCTGCGGCTTGCGGCATGGGCCTCCGGATTGTTAGGGGTAACCATGGTCCTTTCCGGTATCCAGAACTTTCTGCCGGAGATCAGCGAGCTTCTCGTTACGCTGATCCGCATCGGCGTGACCGGGACCGGGGTTATGTATTATCTGGCCTTCGCTTCGCCGCGCTGGCTGCGGCGCACCTGGCAGTTATCAGATATTTACAGCTTTTTGCAGACCGGCCTGCAACTGCTGGCCACCCAGCGCACCGATGATTTTCTGGCCTCGGTCTGTGTATCTGCAACGCGCATTGTCGATGGAAGCGCGTCGCTGATGATGTTGTGGCAGGAGGCAGAGCAGCAGTTTACGGCAAAAGTGGCGGATCGCCCGGAACTGGCCTCTGCTGTCCTGCCTTTGGATGGCCCAACGGTAAAAAAGGTATGGGATCAGAAGCAGGCCGCTGTGTTTCAGATGCAGCAGCCGCAGGGAAATACCACGTTAAAGCGGCTGATGATGGACATTGGCGCGAGTCACGTCTACCTGGTCCCCATCACTTCAGATCAGCAAGCCTGGGGCCTGCTGATCGTGTTTCTGCCGCACGGGTCGCTTTTTGTGGATGAAGATGTGGCGCTGCTGAAACTTTTCGCGGGGTACAGTGCCCTCAGTCTGGAGCATGGCCAACTGGTGACTGAACAGCGGGCACTGGTGGCACAGCTGCAGAACGAAGTGACGGAGCATAAACACGCGCAGGAGCAGATTCTGCGGCTGAACGACGTTCTGGAGCAGCATGCTGTGGAACTGCAGAATGCGAACCAGGAACTGGAAGCCTTCAGTTATTCAGTATCGCATGACCTGCGGGCACCCCTGCGGGCTACGGACGGATTTTCCCGCATTCTGCTGGAAGATTACGCGGCTGAGCTGTCTGCAGAGGCGACACGCTATCTGAACCTGGTGCGCACCAACACCCAGCATATGGGGCAGCTTATTGACGAACTGCTGACGTTTTCGCGCCTCAGCCGCCAGCCGCTGAATACCCAGCCTGTCGCGCCGAGGGAGATTGTCGAGCGAGTGCTGGAAGACCTGCGGGCTGAGCATCAGGACCGGCAGATCGAGCTTGTGATCGGGGAACTGCCGGATTGCGAGGCGGACCCGGGACTGCTGCAGCAGGTGTATGTGAACTTACTGGAAAACGCCTTCAAGTTTACGCGCCAGTGCGAGGTTGCCCGTATCGAAGTGGACGCTTTCCAGCAGGATGACGAGACCGTGTATTTTATCCGCGATAACGGCGTCGGCTTTGATATGCGCTATGTCAACAAGCTGTTTGGGGTGTTTCAGCGGCTGCATCGCGCAGAGGATTATGAAGGCACCGGGGTTGGGCTGGCAACGGTCCAGCGGATTATCCGCCGCCATGGCGGGCGAATCTGGGCGGAATCTGAAGTTAATCAGGGAACGACATTTTATTTTACGCTGCGAGGAGAGGTGGCTGATGGATAATTTCATAGAGATTCTGTTAGTCGAAGACAACCCGAACGATGTGGAACTGACGCTCCATGCCTTTAAGCGGCATAACCTCAGCAACCGGATTCAGGTAGTGCGCGACGGCGCCGAAGCGCTGGACTTTCTTTTCTGCACCGGGTCCTATGCGGATCGACGGATAGAGGACAGCCCGAAGCTGATTCTGCTGGACCTGAAGCTGCCCAAAGTGGACGGGCTGGAGGTATTACAGCAGATAAAATCTGACCCGCGTACACGTGCGCTGCCGGTGGTGATTCTGACTTCATCGAGCGAGGAACGGGATATTGTCGAAAGTTACCGGCTGGGCGTGAACAGTTATATCACCAAACCCGTCGATTTTGACCAGTTTATCGAGGCGGCGCGCCAGTTGGGCATGTACTGGCTGCTGC
>CAZQIY010000073.1:14862-16501 GCA_964593565.1 uncultured Anaerolineaceae bacterium | reverse complement strand
ATCGGCGTTTTAGTGATCGGCCTCCTGTCGTGGGGGGCCTGGGTCGCGGTACAGCCGCTGGTCCAGGCGCTGCCAGCCAAGTTCCTGGCGATCCTGGCCCTGCTGCTGGCTGGGTTCACCGTGTTTCTGGGGACATATGCCCTGTGGCAGCTTTATCAGGCCTTTGTCCGGCCCCGGCTGGATGATTCACTCCGGCGCCGTACTGAAGCGGAACTCCAGCGCATCCAGGCAGATATACTGCTGGAAAAAGCCAAGCGGTCGCATCACCGGCTGGCGCTGACGGAAGACGGAGAACTGCTTGAAATTGTTGATGATGATGACGAACTCGCGTCGCAGCAGGGACAATGAAGCATAAACTGTTGTGGCTGGCGCTGCTGACGATTGCGGTGCGGGTGGCGGTACTGCTGGCCTTTCCGAACATCTTCGCCTTTGACCAGACCGGCGCGACTCATGGTTCGGATGCGTACGATATTTACGCCCAGAACCTGCTGGCCACCGGAGTCTATGGCCGGACAGCGGGCGTGCCGGATGCCGCCATCCCGCCGCTGTACAGTTACGCGCTGGCAGTGGTGTATGGCCTGTTCGGGCGCGGCTTTGTGCAGGTCGGCCTGTTCCACACCCTGCTGGATGTCGCCTCCATCGTTATGCTGTATCACATCGGCAAACGGCTGATGCCCCGGGGCGAATGGGTGGGGGCGCTGGCGGGCCTGTTTTATGCGCTCTACCCGTATCTGATCTTCCAGAACCTCACGCTGATCGACACCGCCTTTTTTATGTTCTGGCTGCATGCCTTCGTGCTGATTATGGTGCTGCTGCGCGAACGCGAGCCGCTGGACAGAATCACGTGGGGGCTGGCAGTGCTGGGCGGGCTGGTGCTGGGGTTATCGGTGCTGGCACGGCCCATCATGCCGCCGCTGGCGATTCTGGTGGCGCTGTGGTTCCTGTTCCGCCGCAGCCTGTGGCAGACGATCCTGCGCCTGCTGCCGGTGGCGCTGCTGAGCGCGGCGGTGCTGGCCCCCTGGATCATCCGCAATTACCGCGTCTTTGAGGCCTTCGTGCCCATGACCACCACCAGCGGCGCGAATTTCTGGCAGGGCAACAGCGAATACACCGTGCGCTACTTCCGCGCTGGCTACGACGTACAGTGGACATCGCCAGACGTGGCCGCCGAGGACCCCAACAGCCGCGAGGCCGACGCGGAACGGTTCGCGCTGGCGCTGCAATGGCTGCGCGATAACCCGGATAAAATCCCCGAACTGCTGTGGGTCAAGTTTCTGGTGCACTGGAGCATCGACATTGCCCCGCGCCTGAACCCCACCGAAGGCCAGCTTCCCCGGCTGGATTATGAAGGCAATGTCATCCCGGAGGAGGACGAGGGCGGCGCGCTGGAACTGGGCGGGCTGCCGCCGGGCGACCCGGTGGGGGCCTATTCCACGCCGCTGTTTGACCAGATCGGGCGCACGGTGCACCGCTTTTACTGGGGCGCGCTGCTGCTGCTGGGGCTGGTGGGCGTGGCGCTCAGCCGGCGGCACTGGCGCGAGGTATCGCTGCTGTGGTTTGTGCAGATCAGCATGACGCTGGTGTACATGGTGTTTCATCCCTCCACCCGCTACCGCGTGCCCACCGACCCGATGTGGTT
>CAZQIY010000073.1:0-14762 GCA_964593565.1 uncultured Anaerolineaceae bacterium | reverse complement strand
CCCTCAGGCGTTCCAGGTGATGAGGTTGCCGTCGCTGTCGGCGCGGTCTGCGTGCAGCGCTGTCTCGATCAGGCGGGCCACATCATGGCGGTTGCGGCGCATCAGGGTCCAGTTCAGCAGCATAATCGCCATAAACACCAGCGCAAAGACAGGCATCCGCAGCCACAGGACAAACATCGCCAGCATCACCAGCACCACCGGCACAAATACCAGATACTGGACAGGCTCTGCATTCACCTGCCCGGTGATGCGCGTCGTACCGCGCCCCCAGCGCTTCAGATAGCCGCGCGCCCGGGTGGTGGCATAGCGGCTGCCTGTCTTGCGCACGGTAAATTCAAAGGTGTCGGCATCGAGCGGGATCAGGTTGACGTACACTTTGCGATAGCGCAGCAGGCCGGTCTGCTGCTCACGCGCCAGCAGTTGGCAGGCTTCCTCCAGCGGGAACGGCGCGACAAAATCCAGCGCCAGCGGCCCGATCAGCGGGTCCAGCCAGGCCAGAATCGCGTTGTCGTCGGCTTTGTTCTTGTCGATCATGCGGTGTGTCTCCCCCTGATTGCTGTGCTGTGCTTAGCCTTTGTCTACAGTGTAAAATCTTCTGCGCCGAAAGAGTCGTAACATCTCAAACCGGGAGGCCGGCCCGCCGCTTCCAGGCATCGTGCCAGGCGCGCACCGGGTCGAGGTGATGGTCCTGCAGCCAGGAATCCGGGTTGCGCACCCGCGCCGCCATATCCTGCAGCATGGCGGCCCCGGCCCAGGCATAAAACAGGGCCATGTCGTCCAGCCGCCCCCCGCCTGCCAGATACCCCACCCGCCAGAAACGCTCCAGCAAGCGCCGCGCCGCTGCTATTTTGAGGCTGTCGCCGTCCGGGCTGTAAGGTTCCACCCGCAGGATGGTATAGGTGCGGGCGAAACAGGCGCGCGGGTCGCCGGGGTGGGCATTGGCCCAGTCCAGCACACCGCTGATCTGATCGCCGCTGGCCATGACGTTAAGCGGGTGATAATCAAGGTGCAGCAGCGCCGTCCTGCGCGAAGGCAGCTCGTACAGGCGTGCCTTCAGCGCCGGTTCGTCCCCGGCCCATTCAATCCATGCGGTGGGGTCGGCCTCTGGCGGGGCGGGCAGGGCATGGATGGCGGCCTGCATACGGCCAAAGGCGCGCCCCAGCGACCAGATCAGGCGCGGCTGGTTCATGAGCTGCTCGCCCAGGGTGCGGCCCGGCGCCCAGGACAGCAGCAGCGCCGGGCGCTCCTGCCACATGCCCTGGCGCACGACTTCCGGCACGGGGATGCCGCCTGCCGCTGCCGCGCGCATGGCGCTCACCTCACGGGCACAGGTCGGCCCCTGCTCTGGCCGGAATACCCGCAGCGCATAGGGCTGCCCCTGCCAGCGCACGCGCCAGATGGCGGTATCCTTGCCACCTTCCAGCGGCTGGGCCTGGTCTGCATCCGCAATGCCCAGGCTGGCGAGAATCACATACGGGTCGAGGGAGGACTGGCCGGGCATGAGGTTCCTTTCCGGTGTGATGATTCAGTGTGGTGTTGAATCGTTATACGGAAGCGGCGCCTGATGCGTTTCTACTCCGCCGCCCGCCCTCTATTTTATCCAACAGATGAGGCCTGTGGTCAGCACCTGCGGACTTGGTCATATTTGCACCCTGCATAGTCTGCGGTTTTTCCGTTATAATGCCCCTGTATTTGCAGCCTGAATTGTGAGACAGAATTATTATGGTAAGACGACCACCGGTGTATCCGTTTACAGCCATTGTCGGGCAGGAGCGCATGAAACGGGCGCTGATCCTCAACGCGATTGACATGCGCATCGGCGGCGTGCTGATTCGCGGCGAGCGCGGCACAGGCAAATCGACGGCGGCCCGCGCCCTGGCGGCCCTGCTGCCGGAAATCGACGTAATTGCCGATTCACCCTTTGGCGATGACCCCGGCCTGCCTTCGACATGGTCTGACGAAGTCCGCGAACGCGACGAAAGAGGCGAAGCTCTGCCTGTGGCCCGGCGCAAGGTGCGCTTTGTCGATCTGCCGGTCAGCGCCACAGAAGATCGTGTGGTCGGCACGCTTGACATCGAAAAGGCGATCCAGAAGGGCGAACGGCACTTCGAACCGGGCGTACTGGCGGCGGCGAACCGTGGGATTCTGTATATCGACGAAGTCAACCTGTTGGATGACCACGTGGTTGATCTGCTGCTGGATTCGGCAGCGATGGGCATCAACGTGGTCGAACGCGAAGGCATCAGCTTTTCGCACCCGGCCCGGTTTATCCTGGTCGGCACGATGAACCCCGAAGAAGGCGACCTGCGCCCGCAGCTTCTGGATCGTTTCGCGCTGTCCGTAGAAGTGCGCGGTATCGCCGATGCCGCAGAGCGTATGTCGATTTTGCAGCGGCATATCGGCTACGAAGCCGACCCGGAAAGCTTCCGCGCAGAATGGCAGCCGGAAGAAGAAAAACTGTCTGAACGTATCGCCGCCGCGCGTGAAATCGTGGACAGTGTGGAATATTCCCGGCGCGACCTGTACGCCATCGCCACGCTGACCAGCAGCCTGCAGATTGATGGCCACCGCGCCGATCTGGTGATCCTCAAAACCGCGCGCGCCCATGCCGCCTTTGAAGGCCGCACCCGCATCAACCAGCAGGATATTCTGCTGGCGGCTGAACTGGCGATCCCGCACCGGCTGAAGCGCGGGCCGTTCACCGACGCCCAGATGAGCATCAACACCCTGGAAGATCAGATTGACCAGGTGATGTCGGAATGGGGCGAGGGCGATGAAGCAGGCGAACCGGGCGACGACGGCGAAGAGCAGGCGGTCAAAAAAAAAGCCAATCCGTAGCGACGGAAAGCAGCAGTGAAGAGCTGCCCGACTACGGCCAGACAGACCCCAGCCCACAGAATTCTTTTGATACTCATGACGCCTACTGGTGGGAAGGCGGCAAGAAAGTCGAATCCAGCAGCGAGTTTGCCCCCCGCAAGCTCGATACGCCGCTGGATAAACTCACGCGCCAGCGTGCCGGACGGCGCTCTCAGACGCGCACGGACCGCAAACGCGGGCGGTATATCCAGGCGCGCCCCGCCAACGGCCAGCACAACGACATCGCCTTTGATGCCACACTGCGGGCCGCCGCGCCGCACCAGGTCGAACGCGAAGATCAGAAGCAGCAAAGCGGCATGGCCTATGCCCTGCGCAAGAGCGACCTGCAGCGCAAGGTGCGCGTGCGCCGCGCGTCTAACCTGATCCTGTTCGCGGTGGATGCATCGTGGAGCATGGCGGTTTCAGAGCGCATGCAGGCCACCAAGGGCGCCATTATGTCGCTGCTGACCGATGCTTACCAGCGCCGCGATCGTGTAGGGCTGGTGGTGTTCCAGAAGGACCGCGCCTCGCTGATCCTGCCGCCGACCAATTCTGTCGTGCTGGCGAAAAAGGCGCTGGCGAATATCCCTGTCGGCGGCAAAACACCGCTGTCCGCCGGGCTGCTGCTGTCCTATGAGACCGTGCGGCGCGAGCAAACCCTGCACCCGGATATCCTGCCGATGATTATCCTGCTGACGGATGGCGCGGGCAATGTCTCGATTGGCAGCGACCCGCCGCAGGAAGAAGCACACCGCATCGCCAACCTGATTCGCGAGGCCGATATCAAGACGGTCACCATCAATATGGAGCATGTCGCCTTTGACCGGGGGCTGGCGTCGCAGCTTGCGGATAAACTGGGCGGCCCGTGTTATACGCTGGGGCAGCTCCATGCCGAACTGCTGTACGCAACGGTCCGGCAGGAAATGGATTCGCGCTAGGCGGTAGTTAAGTTAGCCGCGCGGCTTCAGCCCGCGGCCTGCAATTAGTGGGCCGGACGCCGGGCCACCAGCAGTTGATTCGCCATAATAGCGCCCAGCCCCAGGCGGTCAAGCCAGCCCTCGATGGTGTACTCCCAGGGGAAACCCACCGGTGAGAACATGAACTTTTTAGCGGAGACCACCTCAAGGCCGGCCTGCTGGGCCAGGGCACGCAGTTGACTCAGGTTTAAGGTTTCCTGGTGGCCGGGGTCTTTCAACAGCCCCAGCGTGGAGGCCACCTTCTCCATAAACGGGTCGGGCGTGGTCAGCACCAGCAGGCCAGCAGGCCGCAGCACACGCGCGATTTCCTGAATCATGTGGGCCGGGTCCGGCACATGCTCGATCACCGCTGTTGTAATCGCCACGTCGGCGCAATCGTCCATGAGGGGCAGCGCCAGGGCATCGGCCTGAACCTTGGCAATCCCCGGCAGATTCGTCGTCTGCATCAGCTTCAGGCTGTAATCAAAGCCGATACAGGTCTGGCAGCGGATTCGCTCGCGCAGCTTTTTCAGCATCAGCGCATCTGCCGTGCCAATATCGACGATGGTACCCACGTCTGCCACCGCATAGCGTTCGATAGCTTCTGCCACTTCCAGGGTGCGGCGCTGCAAACGATAGATCAACTGGCGCTTTTTTAAGCGCCCTTCGTGATAATCGGTATCCAGCACGCCAAAAGGTAGTTGAGAGTCAGAAGATGGCGTAGAGTTTTTGTTATTCAAAAGCGCTCCGGTTGACCTGTGGCCCCTGTTATAAGATCTGCGACAGGAACAGTTTCGTGCGGGGGTGCTGCGCGCTTTCAAAGAAATAGTCCGGCGTCCCCTGCTCGACAATGCGGCCCTGGTCAAAGAACAGCACCCGGTCCGCCACCTCGCGGGCAAAGCCCATCTCATGGGTGACGACCAGCATGGTCATGCCGCTGAGCGCCAGTTCCTTCATAACGTCCAGCACTTCCTTGATCATTTCCGGGTCCAGCGCGGAAGTCGGCTCGTCAAAGAGCATGATTTTTGGCTCCATCGCCAGCGCCCGCGCGATAGCCACGCGCTGCTGCTGGCCGCCCGAAAGCTGGCCGGGGAACTTGTTGGCCTGTTCCGGGATGCCCACCCGCTCCAGAAGCTGCATGGCCCGGGACTCAGCCTCATCGCGGGAACGGTGACGCACCTTCATAGGCGCCAGCGTGATATTCTGCAATACCGTCAGGTGGGGGAACAGGTTGAACTGCTGAAACACCATGCCGATCTCGCGCCGGATGGCCGCAATGTTGCGGATATCGTGGCCCAGTTCCATGCCATCAATAATAATCTGGCCTTCCTGATGTTCTTCCAGGCGGTTGATGCAGCGGATAAAGGTCGATTTGCCGGACCCCGACGGCCCGATAACCACCACCACCTCGCGCTGGGCAACTTCGACGCTTACGTCGCGCAGCACATGAAATTCACCAAACCATTTATTGACGTTGCGACAGATGATAATTGGTTCCTCTTCTGCCACCGCCGCCATATCGCTTTCGTTGGGTTGTATACTCATCTTTAAATCTCTCTCGCCTGCCTGGTGGTCACCAGGGTTAAAATCCTTACGTTACAGTGCTGCACACTGGTTATATGCGCCGGGCCGCGCCAGAGCCGCTGGATTCGATACGGCGGCTGACGATGGACATCACATAGCTGAACACAAAGTAGATCACCGAAATAAAGACGTAGGTTTCGCGCAGCAGGCCCTGGAACTCGGTCTGTGCAGATACGTTGCGCGTGACGCCGGTCAGGTCGATCAGCCCGACGATAGCAACCAGCGATGTATCCTTATACAGCGCGATAAACTGGCCCACCAGCGCGGGAATCACGGCCCGCAGCGCCTGCGGCAGCGTAATGAACAGAGTCACCTGCCAGCCTGCCAGCCCCAGCGCCTTGCCTGCTTCTTCCTGCCCCGGCGGCAGAGATTGCAGCCCACCGCGCACATTTTCCGCCAGATAAGCCGCGCTGAACAGCATCACCGCCACCATGGCCCGCACCGGCGCTGTATCCGGCCCGCCCAGCCAGGGCGCGACAAAGGGCACCAGCAGCATCGACATAAACAACACCGTGATAAGCGGGACCCCGCGCACCAGCTCGATATAGAGGGTGCAGAAGGTGCTGACCACCGGCAGCGAACTGCGCCGCCCCAGCGCCAGCGCCACCCCAATCGGGAAAGCGCCTACAATGCCGACGGCTGTCAGCATCATCGTCAGCAGCAGGCCACCCCACAACTGCGGATCGCTGAATTGAAGCGGGCCGGTGCGCGTGACACCCACAATCAGGATGAACGCGACCACCGGCAGGGTAATCCATAGCCAGGTGGCGGCCCGGCGCGAAGCCCGGCGCGGCTTGAGCGATGACGAAAACTGCCGGTCTGCGGCCCGCGCGCCATAATAGCCCACGACAGCCAGCAGCAGAAACAGGGCAATCGGCCGGTTAATCTGGTTCAGCAACGGGGCCAGCATCAGGGTCAGGTAATCGCTGAAGGTATGCTGGTTTCTGTACTGATGCTCGATAATGCTGACCATCGGCAGTTCCTGCCCATCCATGCGGGGCCGTCCGCCTTCGACGATGAAATTATCCGTCGCGCGAATATACTGGACCACACGCTGCGGCTGCCCCTGAGCACCCCCTGAACGCAGGAAGTTACGCTCAAAGATCGGGTAAACGCCATGCGCGGCCAGTATGCCGATATTTTCCTCGCTGTCTACCACTGTCTTTTCCAGCACATACCAGCCATCTTCCGGCACCGTGAACGTCAGCGGCTCCGAATCCGGCGTCAGCACAGCATTCGCCAGTGGTTCGAGCGTGGCGCCATCCAGAATACTGACTTCAATCGGACTCCGGTTGACGGCCAGCGTCTCGTGAACGGGCGGCGGTATTTCCAGCGCTTCCAGTTCTGCGGACAGTGCCTCGCGCTGGCGGCTCGTCAGGGCATCCCCCGCCAGCATCTGCTGTAACTGGGCGATGCGCGCCTGCCTGTTCAGGCGGTTATTGGCGCTGTTGCGGACGGCATCAACGGCGCGGTCTGTAAAGCTGTGGAGCTGTGCCAGCGAGGCATCATCGGCAATAATCTGATTCCCCGCAGCCCGCAGGGTGATGGTGCTGCCCGCATTGGCGATAAACGCCGTGCGCGGGATGGGCGTTTCTGTGACAGAACCGGATACAATGGCGGATTGTCCGGCGGACAGATAGGTGGGCGGCCGGGGGATCGTGGCTAAAATCGCCGCTGGAATAATAAACAGCAGCGCGACAGCAATCGCCAGCCCAACCCAGGTGCGAAGCGAAACCCGCGCCCACGCCGCCAGATTAACCCCCACGATAAACAGTATGTAAATCGCCAGCACCAGAACGCGCCCTTCCATGAAGGGTTCCACACGGCCGATCATAAACAGGCGCAGGTTATAGGTGACAGAGAACCAGTTGGCCCAGTTGATAGACCACTGTATAAAGGATACGGTCACGCCCACGATGATAATGGTGCCGACAATCGTCAGAATGGTATCCATAGTGGAGCCAAACAGATTCTCTCGCATCCACGCCAGCGGGCCAGTCACCAGCATGGGCGGCGGTTTGGCTTCCGGCTCGTCATAATATGCCTGATTCACCACGTTCGAGCGATGGTCCTGGATCGTCGTCATTGTGGCCTTACCTTGTGACTAACTGAAAACGGCTGTTGACCCAGTTCATCACTGCCGAAATAAACAGGCTGAGAAGCAGGTAAAACAGCATGACGATGAGAAAACCTGTGATCGTCTGGCCGGACTGGTTCATGATGGTATTTGAGGTGGTGAATATATCCGCAAAGCCGATCGCAATCGCCAGGCTGGAATTTTTCGACAGGTTGAGATACTGGTTGCCCAAAGGCGGGATAATCACCCGCAGCGCCTGTGGCAGCACCACAAAGCGCAGTAACTGAGGCTGCGACAGCCCCAGCGCACGGGCCGCCTCGATCTGGCCGTAGGGCACGGCCTGAATACCGGCGCGCACAATTTCCGCGATAAACGCCGAGGTATACACCACCAGCGCCAGCAGCAGGGACATAAATTCGGGCGAGATTTCTGACCCGACAATAAACCGTCCGAAGCGGTTCTGTTCCGGCATGCGCACCAACAGCGGCGATTGGCTGTACTGCTGCAAATCCTGCGTGGTCAGCAGATTACTGGCGCGGGCTTCCTCGACAGACATCACCACAGATTCGCCATCCTGCTGGACCGTCAGCGTATCCGGCACAGGTTCCAGCCCGACCAGCAGCCAGCCCACCACCACAAAGCCAATCAGCGCGGCAGCGGCATACAGTTCCCGCGGGATCACCCGCCCGGTGGTTTCAATAACGCGGCCAAACCATACCCATATCCCGACAGCCAGCACCAGGCCCAGGCCCACAAACGCCAGCCATTCTGCAAAGCGCGATGTCACCAGCACTTCCGGGAAGGCAAAGCCGCGAATACTGGCATAAACAGCAGGGAAAGTTTCGATGCGCAGCGACGAATCGAAGATGATGCCGAAGTAAAACAGGATGCCGCCAACCGCCACCCCTACGGCGGCCCCCAATGCGTGGGCGCGCCATGCGTGGGGCGCCAGATAGCCCCCGACGATCAGCAGCACACACAGCGCGGCAAACGCCAGAAAAGCCCCATTGCCCAGGTCGCCGCTGGCATAGGGCAGCGCCCAGCCGGCTGTATTGCGAGACAGGTAAAACGCCAGTTCGATCAGCACTGCGGCCACGACAAAACCGGTGCGGATGCCAATCCGGTAAGGTGAATCGGAGGGCATGCGGCGCAGATAGGCCAGATGCAGAATCAGATACACCACCAGATAAAACGGCAGGCGCAGGCTGATAAACAGGACCCCTTCGGTGGGGAAAGTCAGCGCCTCGTCGATCACGGGCAGGCTGAACATAATGATGAAGTACCAGACAAAGATCTGCACCAGCAGGGGCGTATTGCGCAGAAGTTCCACATAAATGCGCGAAATGGTGCGGATCAGATAATTGGTGCTGAGCAAAAAGATGCCCATAAAAATGCCCAGGATGGTCGTCAGCACCAGCCCCAGGCTGACAACACGCAGCGTATTGAGCATGCCGACGACAAATGCCTCGCCATAACTGCTGTTGCTGCTGTACCAGGCAGGTTTTTCTGCAATATCAAAGCCTGCCCGCAGGTTTAAAAACGAAAAACCGGGAACCAGATTGCGCGCCCGCATTTCAGTCGAGGCAGTAGAGGCAAGCTGTGAAAAAACCAACAGCACGATGATAACAAAAAGTATCTGCCCAATAACCTGCAAAACACGTATATCGCGTAAAAAAGATGGAATAAGGCTGCGCCCTTGCGCGGATTCTGTTGCGGCCATAAATAAGGGTACTCCTGGCACTACTGAGGACAGCGGGATGCCTTAAGCACCCCGCTGCACAAACATCCTAACCTCGAAGGGCCAGATTAACGAAAAGGCATCGGATACAGCAGGCCGCCATCAAGGTAAAGCCTGTTGTATCCCCGTTCAGGCAGCAGATCGCCCAGGTTACGCTCGTAGATTTCTTCGTAGTTGCCCACCTGACGGATCACATTGACCATGAAGTCGTTATCCAGGCCCAGGAAGGAACCGGAAGCATTGTCGCCAGAACCCAGCAGACGCTGAATATCCGGGCTTTCGGTGTTCAGGAATTCGTCGATGTTTTCACTGGTGATGCCATATTCTTCCGCGTTCATCAGGCCGTAAATCGTCCAGGCGATGATTTCGGCGAACTGCGGATCAGACTGGGGCGACAGCGGGCCAAGCGGTTCCTTGCTGAGGGTGACTTCCAGAATCGTGTGTTCGCCAGGATCGGGCGCGTTGGCGTGCAGGCTGGCGATACCGCTCTTGTCCGTCGTCCAGGCTTCGCAGCGGCCATCCAGGTAGGCCTGGAAGGTGGAAGGCGCATCCGGGAAGGTCAGCGTGTCGATGCTCAGGCCGCGGCTGGAAATGGCATCCGCCAGGTTCAGTTCTGTCGTCGTGCCCTGCTGCACGCAGATGCTGGCGCCATCAAGTTCTTCAATGGTGGAGACGCCCAGTTCGACGCGGGTGCCGATGCCCTGCCCATCGAAGAAGGTAGTCGGGGCGAAGATCGCGCCCCACTGGGTATCGCGGCTGAGCGTCCAGGTGGTGTTGCGCGACATCATGTCGATTTCGCCACCCTGGATCGCGGCCTGACGTTCTGCCGCAGTCAGCGGGCGGAAGGAAACCTTGGTGGCATCGCCCAGAATGGCGGCAGCCACGGCGCGGCAGACATCCACATCAAAACCGGAAAATTCACCCTGATCATTGACCACGCCAAAGCCAGGGACCGATGCGTTAACGCCGCAGATAAGTTCGTCGCGGTCAATAATGGCCTGGGTAATGGGGCCAAGTGTGACCGAATCCTGGGCTGCGACCAGGCCGAACGACGCCAGCATGACCAGCAGAACAGTCATAAGAGTCAGACGTTTCAACATAGAACTTTACTCCTCCAATGTAAAAAAATGAATGTAAGTTGCTGCTGCTGAGTTGGTCTAGAATGGTGCTATACCATACTGTACAGCGCAGTCTACCGTACCGGAAAGTATCTGTCAAACATTACAACGGCTGTGATTCTAGGAACAATCACAGCCGTTATCCAGTGCAGTAGTTTATAAATTCAGTGCAAATCTATTGTGATGAAGTGCCAATTACTGCCAGGCAGGGGCATCCAGCAGGCCGCCATCCAGCCACAGCGCGTTCAGACCGCGTTCGATGGGCAGCGCGCTGTCCGACCCCAGATGACGCTCGTAGATTTCGCCATAGTTGCCCACCTGACGGATGACCTGTGCCATAAAATCGTTGCTCAGGCTCAGGTTATAGCCCAGCCCAATTTCGGGATCGAGCATGGTGGCGGCCACTTCGCCCACCCGGTTGATATAGGCTTCGTTGGTTTCGGCGGGGCGGCGCAGGAACTGGTCAATGTTTTCGCTGGTGATGCCCAGCTTCTCCGCCTGGATCAGCCCCCAGATCGTCCAGTCAATAATATCTGCCCACTGCGAATCGCCATACGGGTAGAACGGCGCGATTTCGCGGCGGGTAAAGGGCATCGGCCAGACCACCAGCGTATCCGGCGCGGGGCTGCTGTAGTGGATAATCTCCAGCAGCGAACGATCCAGCACCGGCACAGAGCAGCGCCCTTCCGCAAACGCCGTGCGCATCTCTGCGATGCTGGCGGAGGCGACTTCGTCATAGTCCAGGTCGCGCCGTTCCATTTCGCGGCGGAAATCCTGTGCCGAAAGCGATTCCGCGACGGTGCAGACAGTCGCGTTTTCCAGATCATCCCAGTCCGCAATCTCGCCGCCGACTTCTGTCATTACGGAGGTGCCATCATAGAAGATGGTGGCCTGTGCCCTGCCCAGCCCGGGTTCCATGGCAGGCTGCAGCGCCAGGTCCAGGGTGTGATGAAACAGCACATCCACCTCATCGCTCAGCACATTCGCGATTGGTGCATTAAGCTCGTGCAGACGAAAATCGACAGCGGCCGCTTCGCCAACGGTGGCCACCGCCAGCGCACGGCATAAATCTGCCTGGATGCCGGAAATTTCTCCGGTATTGGGGTTGAGAAAGCCAAAGCCAAAAATCTCAGAATCAATAGCACAGACAAGCTGGCCGCGCGCCCGCACAGCAGCCAGCGCCTGCCCGGCAGGCACTTCCTCCACGTCATCATCCTGGGCCTGAAGCGGGGCAACCAGTGCGAACAGTGCAAGCATCAACAGGAGCAGCAGATGTTTAGACATACGACAGCTTTCACTCATCGGTTGGTTCAGCAGGTAAAGTAACAGGTGTTCTTAAAAAACCGGTGCGCGCTTCCCCCGGGCCAGCAGGCTGACGAGGAGGTCTCTGGAAAAGATCAACACTCCATGGCATGTTCGTCTCCCTTTTGTGTCTGTGATGCGGGATGCAGCGCGGCCTGTGTTGGGTGTGCCCGTGTAAAGCGGCGGTCTGCATCCTTTCAATCTTGTCAATCTTGTAGGAACAAACCTTGCAGCGTGCCAAAAAAGCGCCTTCTGTGAACTATAGCAAAGTTCTGCAGACCCACCAAACTCCCATTGATTTCTCTTTTCTGTAAGCTGATAGTTATGTCATTTATGTTACATTACGGCAGTGTTATAGCAGGGGGATGAATTGGCATGCCTACCGTACAACAAATTCTTGTACAGTACACCTGGCTGCGCGACCAGGGCATGGACGTTCGCGCAGCACTCAATAACCTGCGGGAAACGATTGAAACGCTGGGCACAGATGACCGGGCCAGGCTGGTACAGCAGGTTCGGCTGCAGGAAACAGGCCAGCCTTCGCCGCTGGGCGCTGCTGGGGCGTGGCAGGCAGAAGGCAGCGATAACCAGCCCGCCAGCCCGCCTGTGGATGAGTTTGTGGACTGCCCTTTCTGTGGCAGGCGCAATCGTATCCAGGAAACGGTCTGTTATGCCTGTGGCGAGCTGCTGTCTGAGCTGGAAAGCGACCTGCAAACCCATATTCTGGATGTGGAAGAACCGACGCTGCCGGAGAATGATTACTTTGGCGCTGAATCAGTGTTGATTCTGACGGCGCGCAACACCCGGCACAAATACGAAATTCGCCCGCAGGCGCGCCAGATCGTGCTGGGACGCAGCACCCATCGCAGCCCGATGTCGCCGGATATTGACTTAAGCGATTCGGATGCCAACCGGCTGGGGGTATCGCGGCTGCATCTCAGCATCCGCTATGATGCCCAGTACCAGACGCTGACGGTCTTCGATCTGGGCAGCGCCAACGGCACCTTTGTCAACGGCCAGCGCCTGCACCCGCATGAGGTGCGCGTGCTGCACAATAATGATGAACTGCGGCTGGGCAATATGACGCTGCTGGTGGCCTTCCAGCACAACACCTGGGCATAACCATCGCGACCCTGGCCTAGCGCACCCGCATGGCCTGCACCAGCCCGGTAATTTCGTCCACGACCTGGTTAAACAGGCGCTCTATCAGCGCATCATCCACCTGGTAAGGGCCGCCAAAGCTGCCATCCCCCAGCACCGCGCGCACGGGCTGCCCGGCTTCCAGATACCCCAGGTTTACCAGCGGTTTCTCGTCTTCCGGCACCGGCCCGACCCGGTTAAACGGGAAATTCTCGCCCCAGTTGGCATGATCGAGCTTGAGGCCGTGGGCTGCTTCGAAGGCCTGCGCCGCCGGGCTGCGCCACCAGTCGTACCAGGTGACCCGCGCATGTCCATCCAGCCGGATATCCTCCAACTGCGGTGGCATGTTGTTGCCTCCGTGCCCGTTCAGGATAAAAAAGCCCGCGAACCCCTGACCCAGCAGACTCTGTACGATTTCCGTCAGGATGATGTTAAACGTCTCCCGGCTGATACTGATCGTACCCGGAAATGTGATGAACAGGTTGCTGTGGCCAAAGTTCAGCGGCGGCGCCACCAGAACAGGCTCGCGCTCTGCTACCGCCAGCGCCAGCCGCGACGGAATCAGAATATCGGTCAGCAGACTCAGATAGCCATGCTGCTCTGTGGCACCTGTCACCAGGATAATCCGGTCATCCTGCTGCAGGTATTGTTCGACATCCATCCAGTTCAGGTCTTCGAGGCGCATGGAGAAATTCCTTCAATTATCAGCATCTGTGTTGGCAGCAATTCGTTTGCTGGCCTATTATAGCCCTGCGGGCGTGCAATCGCATGGGTTCCGAATATTTCAGTGTTGTGACATGATCTGGAAAGAGGGAGGGGTGCGATGAATACGGCTGATGTCCTGTATTATGGTCATCGAACTTTTCTGGCTTCGCTGGACGGGCTGGCACAGACAGCCTGGCAGACGCCGGATGTCTGTGGGGTGTGGTCCGTCCGGGATATTGTGGCGCATCTGGCCTCATTCGAGCTGGTGCTGGTGGATGTGCTTCAGGCGGTGCTGGGCCATCACGATACCACCCCGCTGCTGGGTCGCTTTATCCAGAACCCGATGCTGTTTAACGATGAAGAAGTGGCCGCCCGCCAGCAGGCCAGCGCAGCAGCAGTGCTGGAGGAATATCAGGCGGCCTATGCACAGGCTGCGGAACTGATCAGGCAGGTGCCTGTGGCGCAGTGCCGCCAGAACGGAATCCTGCCCTGGTACGGCCCCACCTATGACCTGGATGATTTTCTGGCCTACACTTATTATGGGCACAAGCGCGAACATGCCGCGCAGATCAACATCTTTCGCGACCAGCTCCGGCAGCGCCGTTGAGCCTTCAGCCCACGAACCGGGCCAGCCGCTTCAGCGTGCTTTCGATCACGGCCTCATGCTCCGGCAGAATCACAGAGTTCAGCAGGGCGGCGGTTTCGCGATACAGCCGCAGCCCGGCCTGTGCCCGCATGGTGGGGGATGCCATCACCAGCCCCAGCGCCGTGCGATGCTGCCGGGTCCAGTCGGATTCCGCACCAGTGGCAAGCTGCACCTGCCGGAAGTAGACATTTTCCGTATCCGCCAGCACGCCGTTATGCAGTGCGACGGCATGAGTCAGGCCCAGTACCAGCCCGTAAAGCCCGGTCAGCACCAGATAATCCTCCGCCTGGGCCAGCCCGTTCATGATCTTGTGCGCCTCCTCCGCCAGCCCCAGCAGTTCGTGGCTGGCCGCAGCCTGTGCCTGAGCCTGAACGGTTTCCCAGCGGAAATCGTGCGCGGCCTGGATCAACTGCGCCAGCTGGCCGGTTTTATCCAGCAGCACCCGCATCTGCCGCAGGCCGGGCGCAGCAGACAGGGCACCATCTGCCCGCGCCAGTTTCGCGCGCTGCGATTCCAGCGTGCTGGTCGTCACACTGACCAGATAGTCATCATACTGGCGCAGGGTATAGCCGGCATAAGGCGCATCCGGCATCGCATCCACAAAATGCCAGATATCCAGATCGCTGTAACGCATGGCATC
>CAZQIY010000072.1:0-16535 GCA_964593565.1 uncultured Anaerolineaceae bacterium | reverse complement strand
AAAGATAATGCTCACCCAGGTAATGGCGCGCTTCGTCGAGCGTATCGGTAAAATACACCTGCCAGCCTGCGCGCTTGTCCATCATACGCAGGCAGTCATACAGGATGCGGGTATCTCTGTCTGCGCCGACGACGATGACAGGCGCCTGACGCGCTTTGTTGCGGTCCAGCAGTCTGTTGACCGGCTTCAGATTCTCAGGAAGAAAGAGGCTGTCCCCCGGCACACGCAGGCCGTCGGGGATATGGAGAATGGTCGCCACGTAAAAAGGCACATCCTGTGCCATCATTACGGCTTCATCCACCGCGGCGCACAACTGCGCCCAGGTCCAATCGCCAGAGAGGGTAAAGTTCAGTATGCCGGGTTCAAAGTCATCCCACTCTACTCTGATTGTCACAGTACCTAACCCCCTACAATAAAATTCGCTGTCGTTTACAGTGCAATTTGCTGTTGTGATAAACCATCCATCAACTTATCAAATTGCGTAAACAGGGGGCAGGGCCAGATGGCCTATTTTCCAGACTAATTTTGTAGGAGCAGGCTTACCGAAGCTGCAGACGCTGGGCATGCACCTCGTCCATCGCCTCGATGGTATCCTGCAGGCCGGCGACTTCGTCCTGAATTTCCAGCCGCAGGCGCTTGGCGCGGGCGCTGTCCACCTCTTTGGTACCCAGCAGCGACATCTGAGCATAGATGGTGCCCAGCGAGGATAACGTGCTTTCCAGTTGGATTTCGGCGCGCTTGACACTGTTGGCCGTCGCTTCCAGGTTGATCAACTGCTGTTCAAGCTGGCGCACCTGCTGTTCAAGGTCCTGCTTCACCGCCGGGTTACGTTCGCGCTCGAGACGGATGCGGGTCTTTTCCAACTGCTGCGGGACCATTTTACGGTCACGCTCGACCAGTTCGTTTTCTTCAAAGGCGTCGATATGCTGGGCCAGGCTGTACATATGGCCGATCCAGTCATCCACATCGTCAATGGTCTGCTTCAGGCTGGTGCGCATGGCCCCATGATGGCGATCCAGCAGGCTGAGCATGGCCTGACGATATTCCAGCGCGCTTTGCAGACGCTCGCGCGAGACACGGCTGCGAATCACCCGCAGATCGTAGCGGTTGGCGAATTCGCGGGCGACGGCCTGCTGGGCGGCCTGTTCGTCGGTGAGGGTGGCCGCCACCAGCGCCAGCTCTGCGATTGCCCCACCCACCAGCCAGAACCAATCCTGCCACCAGGGGAAGGGCTGAGGCACGGCGACGTACAGAATAATCGTCAGCAGGATCGTCAGGAGGCTTTCCCAGCGCAGGAAGGCGTTGCTGACGATGGCCCCCAACGCCCGCCGCCGGATCTGATCTGAGGAGTCACTTCTGGACATGAATGTTTTTTCTCCGGGTATCTGTTTATATTATACGCTTAACTATAGCGTCTGGTTGCGAAACACAAAAGCATCAGGCTGCACCCAGGCGGCAGAATCCAGAAAGGCGACTGAAGAGTCGCCCGGTGAAAATTTACACTTGCGGAGCCAGAGACAAACAGCCGGACCGCCGGCTATTCGGCGGTGCCACCCACACCCAGACGGCGGCGGCGTTCCTCAAGCTGGCGTTCGACTTCGCTACCGCGAATCGCTTCGTCCACCTGATCAGAAATATTGGCGGTGGCGACTTCGAGCCGGGCATCTTCGCGGTCCAGGTTGGCGCGAATGCGCGAGGCCAGCGAGTTGATCTGCTCGTCGCCCGTGCTGGCGAGCTGGTCCAGACTCTTGACGGTTTTAATCGTGGCCTTTTTGGCCTCGGCCAGTTCGATCAGAGAGCGCAGGTGTTCGCGTTCCTGCTTGACGGTGGTCAGCTTGGCTTCGAGCTTGAGCCGCATTTGCAGCATTTTCTGATACTGCTGCTCCTGATCCTGCCACTGCTCGTAATATTCCTGGGCAAGCTGCTGCTTGGTGTTCAGTTCGGCCTGGGCCGCCGCTGCCAGATCATCCTTGCCCTTAACGATCAGGGTATCGATATCGCGATCCAGCTTTTCTGCCGCAGAGGCGAATTCCTCGTATTTGCGCTTCAGGGTTTTGACGGTGCCGCCGACGGTCGCCGCGGAATCTTCCAGCGCATCCAGATTGCGCTCTACCTGGCGCACGTACTCATCCATCACCTGTACGGAGTTCGATTCAATGGCCCGGTCAACGATGCCATGCAGATTTGCGCTAATCAGCGTGTTGATTTTTTCAAACAGCGAAGGTGGCATAAAAAACTCTCCTGGTTATCTGCCGTGCTTCTCTCGGTTTAGTGTAGCACAAAGCGGGGCTATAAGAAAATGCGGAACCGCCCGCGTGCTCAGTTCAGATTAATCAGACATTCGCCATCGCCCACGCGGCATTCCGCCAGCAGCGCCTCGCCGCGCCAGACTTCAAACAGTGTATCCGGCCGGTCTGCAATCCAGAACCAGCGCGGGGCCGCCGACTGATCCCACTTGTGGCGCGTGCCACAGACTGGCGGCGCTTCTTCTACCAGCACGTTGGTGGTAAAGATCTGGAAGCAGTCGCCCGGCGGCAGGGCACTGACCGGCGCAGACCCCCCACCCCAGCGGCGGGTGAGGAATTCGAGGGCCGGGCCATCGTCTACCGGCTGCACAAACCTGATGCCGCTGACATTCTGTACATCATCCGACTGATTGAGCAGTATCAGCGTTTCGCCATCATAAATCAGGCTGATTTCGGCAGATGACGCCGCGACAGCGGGGCCAGATATCGCGGCGGTGGCGGCAGGCCGTGTCGTCGAGGTGGCCGAGGGCCGCGGAGTCGTGGTAGCGGTGGGCGGTTGGGTTTCCTCAGCGTCGCGGGTGGGTTCATCTGTTGGCGCGTCCGTGCTGGTGGCACTGGCGGCAGGTTCGTCAGTCGGGGTTGCGTCCTCTGTATCGTCTGTGGCTTGTGTAGCGACTGCCGCAGCCGCAGTGGTGGGCTGCCGGGTGGCGGATGGCCGCACAGTGGGGGTTGAGGTGGCCGCTTCTGCGATGACGGCGGGGACAATGGTTTCTGTCGCCTCTGAAGCGGCTGTGGCGGTGGGTTCGCCGCCGCCGGACATCGCGCCCAGGATGGCAAACAGGGCAACCGCCCCCACCAGCCCGGCCACCACCAGCACCGCCGCAAGATTCCGGCGCCGATTCTGCCCCTCCGGCGGCTGTGCAAGCTGTGCAGTGGGAAGCGCGGTCCTGGCGGTGCGGTGCTCGACAGCATTGGCCGTATTCATGGCCAGCGTTTCTTCGTTGGGGCCGCTGATGACCGACGCCGGCAGCGGTTTATCCTGCAGCGCTGCGCGGGCCTGGGCCTGAGCGACAATGGGCGTTCGCTCCTTCAACCAGCCCGGAATGACCACCTGGCGGGTTTTCTCGTCTTCATCGACCATGCCGAGCGCGTTTTCCAGGGCGCGCACAAAGGCCTCGCCAGTGGGCCAGCGGCGTTCCGGCTCCTTATCAATGGCGCGCAGCACCATCGTTTCGACTTCTGGCGAAATATCCGGGTTGTAATCGCGCAGGGGGGGCGGCGGCTCGCTCAGGTGCCGCAGCGCCACACTCATGGCGGAGGGATCATCAAAGGGGACTTTGCCGGTGAGCATTTCGTACAGCACAATGCCGAGCGAGTACAGATCGCTCTGGGGCACTGCCATCGCGGAATTCATGGCCTGTTCCGGCGCGATGTAATGGACACTGCCAAAGGTGGAGCCGAGCGTGCCTTCCGGGACATTGAGCGCCAGGCCAAAATCCGTCAGCATGGCGTGGCCGTCATCCATCACCATGATATTGGAGGGCTTTACGTCGCGATGGATGACGCCTTCGGTATGGGCGTAATCGAGCGCAGAGGCCACATCGCTGATAATACGCAGCAGGCTCTCGTGGCTGATCAGCGTCCTTTTCATGGCGTGTTCCTTGAGCATGGTGCGCAGGTCGGACCCTTCTACCAGGGTCATAGCCATGTAGTACAGGTTTTCCGTCTGCCCGAACTGGTAAACATCGACAATGTTGGGGTGGCGCAGGCGGGCGACCGCGCGGGCCTCGCGCTGGAAGCGTTTACGATATTCGTCCATTTCGTCGTCAGTGACGCCCTGGGCATCGAACACCTTGACGGCGGCATAGCGCTGCAGCTTTTCATCGTAGCCCTTATAGACACGGCCCATGCCGCCCTGCCCGATGATGCCTGTGATTCCATAGTCACCAAGCTGTTGACCGATCAGCGGATCATTTTTCCTCATAACGTTTTTTCCGGTGTTATCCTTATTGGGCCGGGAGAGTCCTGGGGGTTGTGCCAGGTAATGTGCAGGCTGTGCTGCATTAACAAAAAATTCCCGGTTTGGGTTCTCAGTTGGTATACTTAATTATAGACATCAAAATTAAGCAATAGGCTAGAGGTTCCATCTTGACACCTTCTCCTGATATTCCCGAAAAGGAAATTCGTGAACGATGTGCGCTGCTGCTGCGGGGTGCTGCCGAAGAAGCCCACCAGCTTCAGCATAATTATATCGGCGTAGAGCATCTGTTTATCGCGGCGACCCGCAACAGAATCGGCGCGCTGTGCCAACTGCTGCTGCGGGCCGGGCTGGACCCTCAGGATGTACGCCGCAGAATCCGGCGGGAAGTCGGAAAAGGCGAGGACCCGCTGCAGGAGGTGCTGCCGCTGACGCCGCGCGCCGCCATGATCCTGGCGCTGGCAATTTTCCTGGCAGAGCGCGACGAAGCCGATGAAGTGACGGAAGAGTATTTTCTGATGTCGCTGCTGCAGGAAGGCGAAAGCGTCCCGGTGCGGATTCTAATGGACATGGGCTTTGATATCAACCTGTGGCTGCAGCGGCTCATCATGGAAGAAAGCAACGAAGAGGAAATCAATGTCGTGCCGCCCAGCAGCGGGTTCGAGTTTGACGAGATCGAGCGCGTGTTCGGCCAGCGCGACCCATCGCCGCACCCGGACCTGGACCTTGCATCGGACAGCGAGCATCGCCTGCCCACCCCGCTGCTGGATAAATATGGCCGTGACCTGACCCAGCAGGCGCGTGAGGGGAAGATACAGCCGGCGATTGCCCGTGACCATGAAATCCGGTCGCTGGCGCGCACCCTGGCCCGCAGCAAGAAGAATAATCCGCTGCTGCTGGGCGATGCCGGGGTGGGCAAAACCGCCGTAGTCGAGGGCCTGGCCTATGCGATTGCCAACGAAACCGCGCCGCCGTCGCTGCTCAACCGGCGCATTGTCCAGATCGAGATTGGCATTCTGGTGGCCGGGACCAGCCTGCGCGGGCAGTTTGAGGAACGGCTGATCGGCATCGTGGAGGAAGTCAAGCGAGCAGAGAATGTCATCCTGTTTATTGACGAGATTCATACCATCGTCGGGGCGGGCGATACCATCGACAGCAACCTGGATGCCGCCAATATCCTCAAACCGGCGCTGGCGCGGGGCGAACTGATCTGCATCGGGGCCACCACGCACGAGGAATACCGGCAGGCGATTGCCCAGGACCCGGCTTTGCAGCGCCGCTTCCGCACCATTGATATCGAGGAACCTTCAGAGCAGGATACGCTGGCGATTCTGGCCTCACAGAAAGACCGCCTGCAGGATCATCATGGCGTCAGCATTCGTTCGGAGGCAGTGGAAGCAGCGGTGCGGCTTTCGGTGCGTTATCTGCCGGACCGCCGCCTGCCGGATAAGGCGCTGGACCTGCTGGATGAAGCCTGTACGCGGGTGATTATCCGGTCCGTATCGCCAGATGAAGACACGGACCTGGATAACGCGGTGACGGTCACGGTTGAAACAGTGGCGGATGTGCTGTCTGACTGGACGGGCATTCCGGTCAATGACCTGACCAGGGATGAACGCCAGCGGCTGGCGCATCTGGAAGATGCCCTGCTCCAGCGCATCATCGGCCAGGATGAAGCCGTAAAGGCGGTGGCGGCGGCCATCAAAACGGCGCGGGCCGGCCTGAGCGACCCGAATCGTCCGGTGGGGGTTTTCCTGTTCCTGGGGCCATCCGGCGTGGGCAAGACGGAACTGGCGCGCACCCTGGCGCAAAATCTGTTTGGCGATGAGGACTCTCTGATTCGGCTGGATATGTCCGAATTCCACGATTCGCACACCGTCGCCCGGCTGATCGGCGCGCCGCCCGGCTATCGCGATACCCAGCGCGGCGGCCAGCTAACGGATGCGCTGCGGCGGCGGCCTTACAGTGTGGTGCTGCTGGATGAAGTGGAGAAGGCCGCGCCGGAAGTGTTTGACATCTTCCTGCAGGTCTTTGACGAAGGCCGGCTGAGCGATGCGCGCGGCGGCGTGGTGGATGCCCGCCACGCGGTCTTCATCATGACCAGCAATATCGGCACGGAGGAAAGCGCCAAAGCAGTCGGTTTTACCGCCGTTCAGAACCGCAAGGACAGCTTCCGGGCGCAGCTTGGCCGTTTCTTCCGCCCGGAATTCTTAAACCGCCTCGATGAGGTGATTATCTTCAACGCGCATTCTGAAGCCACGCTCGACCGGATTCTTGACCTGGAAATGAAGGAACTGCACGACCGGCTGGCCGCCCAGAAACTGACCCTGATTCTGAGCGATGAGGCGCGGGCCTTTGTGCTGCACAAAGGCGCGGACCCGGACAACGGCGCGCGGCACCTGCGGCGCACGGTCGAACGCTATGTCACCCGGCCCCTGAGCGCCCTAATTGTTGAAGATTCGTTTGAAGCGGGGGATACTATCTACGCTTATGCAACAGACGCAGATGATCTGCGATTTGAAGCCGGGACAAAAGACACATAATGAATTTGCCACAGAGCGGACGGCAAACGATTGACCTGATGCCGGATGAAGTCCGCGCCATTTTACGCAAACGACATAACGCTGACCGTTTTGATTATTTCGCCACCGACCCGGACCCGGACATCCGCCGGTTAGGGCGGCTGGCGCTGCGGCGGAACGAGATTAACGATCTGTTCGTGCTGGGCGACCTGTGCGCGCAGCACGCCGTCCAGGAAAATAACCGACTGCGGGTCTTTTATGTCGGCAAAACGCTGATCGCATACCAGAAGGCACTGCAGGCGGCCCTGTCGCCGCAGGATCGCAGCCTGGCGCACCAGCTTCTGCGCGATTTTACTGCCTGGGTGGCAGAATTTGCGCAGACCTACCCCACGCCGCGCAATGTGGCGGTAGCCCTGTGGGCGCTGGCAGAAGACGAACCGGTATCGCACATCAGCCCGGCGGATCTGCAATCGCTGGTTGATTCCTACCGCGACCAGATGACAGCCGTGGAAGATTCCGACGCCACGCATTATGCCGAACCGCCGCAGGATTATTCCTCGTTTATCACCCAGTCCGCCGCGACGGTGGTGGATTATGGCGTGGATGAAAAGCTGCTGCTGACCCACGACGAAGAAGCGATGGAATCCGATGAAACGCGGGTCGAACGCAACATCATGCGCTTCCAGACATCGATTGAAATGGATGTCAGCAGCCTGAAGCGCGGCCCACAGCCCCGGCGCACGCTGGAAACGGCGGAAGATGAATTTGATGTGGGCGTGCATATCGAGGATCGCTACGAAGTGATCGACATCCGCCGGGGTGGGATGGGCATCGTCTATCTGTGTTACGACCACGACCAGCGCGAACCTGTCGCCATCAAGTCATTCCAGAGCCGCTTCCTGAACAACGAACGGGCGGTCACGCGCTTTAACAACGAGGCGGTGACGTGGGTCAAGCTGGATAAACACCGGCATGTGGTGCAGGCGCGTCTGGTGCAGAATATCAACGGGCGGCCGCACATTTTTCTGGAACATATCAGCGGTGAAGAAGGCTATGGGCCAGACCTGCGCGGCTGGATCGACCATAACCGGCTCGACCTGAAGCAGTCGATTGAGTTTGGCCTGCATATCGCCCTGGGGATGCAGCACGCCACCCGCAAGGTGCCGGGCCTGGTACACCGCGACCTGAAACCCGCCAATATCCTGATTACGCACGATGCCATCGCCAAAGTGACGGATTTTGGCCTGGTTCGCTCGCTGGAACTGGAAGATATTCCGGTGGCGCATGAGGAAGCCGTCACCGAAGAACCGGCGGTGCCGCACGGCCTCCAGCTTACGCGGGTGGGCGCGGTAGTAGGGACCGCGCCGTATATGTCGCCGGAGCAGTGCCGTTCGCTGGCGGTGGATGCGCGTTCGGATATTTATGCCTTTGGCTGTGTGCTGTACGAAATGCTGACCGGGCGCCATGTGTTTGAGGCACGCCGCTTCCGCGAATGGCTGGATGCGCATCTGCGCTGGACACCGCGCTTCCGGCCGCACGAACACGAGAACATCCCCACCGCCCTGCGAGAACTGACGCTGTTCTGTCTTGAAAAAGACTCGAAGGATCGCCCGGTGGATTGGGGTGTGATCGTGGATGGGCTGTCGCACATTTACAAGGACATCACCGGCCAGCCCGCCGTGCTGGAAGTGACCGGCCCCACCCTGGAAGCCCGCGAACTGATGGACAAGGGGTATTCCCTGACCGAACTGGGACGGCTGGAAGAAGCGCTGGAAGCCTACGACAGCGCCATCGAACTGAAGCCGGATTACGCCTGGGCCTGGGCACGCCGGGGGCGCACCCTGCGCGTGCTGGGGCGCTATGAGGAAGCGCTGCAATGTTATGACCGGGCGCTGGAAATTCAGCCACAGTACGCCTTCGCCTGGAACGGCAAGGGCATTGTGCTGGAACGTATGGGACGGCTGGAAGAAGCCCTGGCCTGTTACGAAAAATCCACCGAGATTAACCCCTCTGACGTGTGGCACTGGTGTAATCAGGCCGATGTCCTGCTGAGCATGAACCGCCACCGCGAAGCGATTCCGCTGCTGGAAAAAGCGCTCCAGCAGGACCCGCTGCATCCTAACAGCTGGGCCAAGCTGGGGCAGGTCTACCGGCTGCTGCACAATTATCCAGAATCGATCCGCGCCTATGAACAGGCGATCCGGATGGCACCGGAATATGGCTGGGCGCACAACGGTTATGGGCTGTCGCTGAAGCTGAACGGACAATACGAGGAAGCACTGCTGAGCTTTAAGCGGGCGGCGCGTTATGACCCGAACGAAGTATGGCACTGGTACAACATCGTCGAGACGCTGATCCTGCTCAAGCGGTACGAGGAAGCTCTGCACCCGGCCCAGCGCGCCACCCAGACCGACCCGAATCATGCTTCAAGCTGGTCAAAGCTGGGGCAGGTGCTGCGCTACGTCAAACGCTATGAGGATGCGCTGGATGCCTATGACCGGTCGCTGGCCCTGCAGCCGGATTCTGGCTGGGTCATCAACGGCAAGGGCATCGCCTACGAGCGCATGGGCCGCTATGAAGAAGCGCTGGAATGTTACTGTCAGGCGGCGGAACACGGAGTCTGGCACGCTTATTATAACCAGGGCAATGTGCTGGTGCGGCTGAACCGCTTTGAGGAAGCCATCCCCCTGCTGGAACGCGCCACCCATGTTAACCCCAACCATGCCAAAAGCTGGGCGCGGCTGGGCAGCGCGCTGCGCAGCCTCAAACGCTATGAAGATGCGCTGGATGCCTATCGCGAGGCCACCCGGCTGGAGCCGGATTATGCCTGGGCCTGGAACGAACAGGGCATGACGCTGGAAGCAATGGGCCGCTATGACGAAGCACTGAAGATTTACCAGCAGGCCCACCGGCACGCCCCCAACGATGTCATGGCGCTGTACCAGCAGGCTGATTTGCTGGTGGGCCATACAGAGGAATACGAAAAGGCGCTTGAACTGCTGGAACAGGCGCTAAAACTGGACAGCCGCAATCCGCGAATCTGGGCCAAACTGGGACAGGTGCAGCGGCGGCTGAATCTGTTTGAAGATGCCCTGCACAGCTACACCCGCTCGATTGAACTGGACCCCACCTATGCCTGGGCCTGGAACGGGCGCGGGCTGACGCTGAGCGGGCTGGGGCACCACGAAGACGCGCTGTATTCTTTCCAGAAGGCGGCAGATGCCGACCCGCAGGATGTCTGGTACTGGTATAATCAGGGCGATGAGCTGATTATCCTGGGGCGGCTGACGATGGCGCTGGAAGTGCTGGAACATGCCCTGCAGCTCAACCCGCACCACGCCGACAGTTGGGCCAAACAGGGGCAGGCGCTGCGCCGCCTGGGCAAGCTGCAGGAAGCGCTGGCGGCCTATGATCAGGCGCTGAAGCTGACCCCCCAGAACGATTATGCCTGGAGCGGGCGTGGTCTGGTGCTGTATGCGCTGGGACACCGGGAAGAAGCGCTGGCCAGTTATCAGCGTGCTACCCTGCACGACCCCTCCAATATCCTGTATTACATCAATCAGATTGATGTCCTGCTGGATATGCAGCGCAAGGATGAAGCGCTGGCGGTGGTGGATGAAGCGATCCGGCACGCACCGGCCAATGCGACCCTGTGGGCGCGGCGCGGGCAGGTGCTGCGGCGCATGGGCAGAAACGAAGTCGCCATCGACAGTTACCAGAAAGCGCTGGAACTGGATGATACCTATGCCTGGGCCTGGAACGGGCAGGGGCTGGCGTTCAGCGCGCTGGCCCGCTGGGAAGAAGCGCTGTCGTGTTACGAACTGGCGGTTCATTTTAACGAAAATGACAGTTGGTTCTGGCATAATTATGGCGAAGCGCTGATGATGCTGGAAGAATACGAACAGGCCATGGCCGCCTTTGAACGGGCGCTGAACATCAACCCGAATCATGAACCTTCGCAGAAGAAACTGGACTCTGTGCGCCAGCGGATGACGGAAGAGGATTAAAAGCTGTGCCTTCTGACCGAAAAATCTCTGTAACCTACATGAGTGGGCCGCAGGATGGGAAAATTCTACAGTTTGACCAGCCAGAAATCGGTGAGGAACAGGTGCTGATGATTGGCCGCCGGGACGGATGCGATATTCTGCTGCCGGGGGATAACCAGGTATCGCGCCTGCATGCGCGCCTGGGCTGTGCCACCCTGCCGGTGACGGCCAGTGAATCTGTGACGGACCCGTATATTCTGACCTTCTGGCTGGAAGATGCGGACAGCCGCAACGGCACGTTTATCGAGAAGGAAAAGGAACCCATCCGGGGACGCAGCACCCTGCGCCCGGGCACGCTGTTTCGCATTGGACGCACCTGGCTGCGGCTGGATGTGCCGTTCTCGTTTGCCAGCAACGACGACTGGTAGACGCACAGACGCTACGTATCCGGCCAGAATTCAAACAGCTTGCCGACGGATTCCCCTTCAACCGTCCGGCGAACCACTTCGCCGAAGATATGACCGACAGACAGCGTAACCAGACGCTCCGGGCGGCGTTCCGGGGGCAGCGGGACGGTGTTGGTCACCACAATTTCCTCAATCTCGTCGATGGCATTCAGGCGATCCACAGCGGGGCCGGTAAACAGCCCGTGCGTGGCCGTCACGGTGACCGGCCCGGCGCCCTGCCGCAGCAGCACGCGGATGGTTTCCGCGATGGTGCCGCCGGTGGCGATTTCGTCCTCCGCGATCAGAATACGTTTGCCCTTTACATCCCCCAGCACGCTGGAAATTTCAACCGTGGAATCCGTCAGGCGCTTTTTCTCGCCGATGGCCAGCGACACGTTGAGCGAACGCGCCAGTTTGGCGGCCCGTTTGGCGTTGCCGATATCCGGCGACAGCACCACCGTGTTGGTCAGGTCCTGGTGCTTGAAATAATCGACAAAGACGGAGTGCGCGGTCAGGTGGTCCGTGTGCATGTTAAAAAAGCCGTGCACCTGGGGCGAATGCAGATGCATGGTGATGACGTGCTGGACACCGGCGGTAATCATCAGGTCGGCGATCAGCCGCCCAGCAATCGAGATGCGCGGGGCATCCTTTTTATCGGAGCGTGCATACGAATAATAGGGGATGATGGCATGGACGCTGCGCGCACCGGATGTGCGGGCAATATCCAGCATCATCAGCAGTTCCAGCAGATGATCGCTGACCGGCGCGATAAAGGTTTGCAGCATAAACACATCCTTCTGCCGGACGCTGGTGCCAAGCTGCACTTCAAAGTTGTCGTTGGAAAAAGGGGTAACGGACGATGGGCTGACTTCGAGACCGAGATACTGCGCGATTTCTGCTGTCAGATCAGGATGTGACCTACCGCTGTATAAGAGGATGTTTTCCGGGTTAAATTTGGTATTGTCGGACATCATCTGCGCCTTTCAACGATTTCTGCCAACTGATCACGACCTGCACCGCCCCCTTGCGTCGTGGCCCAGAATGATTTTTTAATAACCGGAAAAGAAACGCCTCCAGAGATGATGAAATTACTGCGCTTTAATTACAGTGTAGTCTGTTTTGGGGCCGGCGTCAAAGAGGCGGCCTGCGCTGGCGGCGGCTTTTCATATAGTGGTACGGGGTCATGCCGATGATGGCGCGGAATTCGCGGATAAAGTGCGACTGGTCATAAAACCCCAGGTTGTGGGCCAGCGCGGTGGTCGTGTGCGGGGGCATCTGCCGCAGGGCCAGCCGCGCTGTTTCGACCCGCACCAACTGCGCATACTGCTTGGGCGACATGCCCACCTGGCACTGATACAGGCGCTCGAGCTGGCGCTGGCTGATGCCAAGCTGCCGGGCAAGCTGTGAAATCGGCAGCGCGCCACCCGCCCGGCGCAGATGCGCCAGCGATGCCGGCACGAGTACATCACGCGGCTTATCCAGCGACAGACGGCCCAGCAGCCATGCTTCCAGCAGGGCGATACGATCCGGCAGGGTGCGGGCTTCCCACAAACGCGCATGCAACCGCAGCAGCGCGGGCCGGTCCAGCGCATCCAGCAGCGCGGTTTCGTTGCGCAGCTCTGCCAGCGGCACCGCCAGAAACGGGTAGGCCTCCCCCACGTAAAAACTGATGCCCATCAGTTCGACACGCCCGCAAAAACCCATGCGGCGGCTGATGGTGTTGGATCCATCCAGAAATACCGGCTCGGTCAGCAGTTGGCCGTCCAGGTACAGGCTGTCGCCAAAGTTAAAGACGATGCCATACCCGCCGCGTGGGTGCATATATTCCTCGTGCCATGTCAGCAGCGGGCTTTCGCGCTGAAAGGCCCAGTACGAGCGCACATAAGGCTTCAGCAGCGGCCCCGGCGGAATCAGCCGAAACCCCAGATAAGCCAGTTGATCCTGTGGTGTGGTGGTCATAGGCGAAGATGTCGAAAAAATACAATTCCTGAACGGCGACTACCCTTATTCTAACATCTACAGCAACAACGAAAGGGGATTTTGCCATGTCGAAAGAATATACTATCGGGATTGTGGTTTTTGACGGCGTGCTGACTTCTGAAGTGACCGGCCCGGCAGAGGTGTTTGCGACTGCCAGCCAGCACGACGGATTCAGCGCCAGGGTGCTGCTGATCGGGGTGGAGGCGCAGGCCAGCATCCGCACGGAAGAAGGGCTGCGGCTGGCGGTGGATGCGACGATTGCGGACGCGCCGGCGCTGGATGTCCTGCTGGTGCCGGGCAGCAACGAGGTCAGCCACCTGCAGCAGCACGATGCCCTGAATGCGTTTATTCAGGCCCAGGAAGCGGCGGCGGCATGGATGGGCAGTGTCTGTGCCGGGGCATTCATTCTGGGCAGCGCCGGTGTGCTGGATGGCAGGCAGGCCACCACCTGGGCAGGCGGCGAGGCGGACCTTCAGGCGCAGTTCCCGGCGATTCAGGTGGTGCAGGACAGGCCGGTGGTGGTGGATCAGCGCCGGATCACGGCCAACGGCGGCCTGGTCAGCTATCGCGCCGCGCTGGTGCTGCTGGGCAAACTGGGCGGCGCTGCGCTGGCAGAAGCAGTGTACAGCGGCCTCAGCATGGACCGCCTGGGGACGTGGACAGCCATCGAAGCAGACATTGCTGGCCCCTAAGGCCGATGGTTCATGATGTACATTGACACGGATGTTCGTCTGCCGTAGTCTAAGCGGGTATGTTCTGTTGTGGGGGAGTAAGTAAACAAATGAAGCGAAACGCCTGGCTTGCATTCTGGCTGAATGGACTGATCTGGGGATCGTCGTTCATGCTGATTCGCATTGGTGTTCATGAATTTCGGCCGGTAGAAGTGGTGTTTATCCGCACGGCTATCGCGGCCATTGGTCTGAGCGTGGTGATTCTGCTGCGCAGGCTGCCGGTGCCAACAGACCGGCGCACGCTGGGAGCGCTGGCGGTGATCGGGCTGGGGAATGTGGTTGCGCCGTTTATGCTCATCTCGTGGAGCGAGCAGTATATCACCAGTGGGCTGGCGGCGGTGCTGCAAGCCTCAGCGGCGCTGTTTTCGCTGGTGGTGGCGCATTTCCTGTTTGACGACGAACACATGACCATCCAGAAGGTCGCGGGCCTGATTACCGGGTTTATCGGTGTGCTGGTGCTGTTTGGCGGCGAAATGGGCGGCGAGAACAGCGTGGCCGGGATGGGCGGCATGGTGGTGGCGTCGCTGTGTTATGCCCTGTTCACGGCGCTGGGGCGCAAGGTGATCCAGGGGAATGTCGCGCCGGTGGTGGTGGCTGCGGCGTCGATGATTATGGCGACGATTGTCACCGCGCCGGTGGTGTTCCTGACAGAAGGCGGGTTAACGCCGCTGGATTCGGTCAGTTCGCAGGCGATTGTGTCAATGCTGGTGTTGGGCGGGCTGAATACGTTTATCGCCTATATGTTTTTCTATTTTGTGGTGCGCGAACTGGGCGTGGCACAGGCCTCCATGGTGACGTATATCGTCCCGGTGGTGGGGGTCGTGCTGGGCGCAGTGTTCCTCAATGAAGTGATTGGCCCGGCGCTGGTGCTGGGCGGGTTGTTAATCTTCGCCGGGATTGGCATCGTCAACCTGCGCCTGCGCCGCAGAAACCGGGTCGCGGTACAGGCGGAACAGGGGGCCAAACCCTGAGCCTGAGGCGCTTAATCTGGCGGAATCAGCCCTTCGGAATCGAGAAAGGCGGCATACTGGCGTGCCTGTTCGTGCGCGCCGGATGCCGTCATGTGCATACCATCCCCAAACCAGAAATCGCGGTTATAGGGCATGTGGGTGTACAGATCATAAAACGCGACTCCGGCGGCTTCCGCCACGCGCTGCGTCGCGGCATTATGCTCCGCAATCGCCTCCTGACGATAAGGCTGGGCCAGCAGATTTTCTCCGTTGGGGGTTTCATCGGGGAAATAGGCCCAGCTTGACATCACCACCTCAACCTCATGGGCCTGGGCAGCGGCGACCAGACTGCGCAGGTTGCGCTCGAAGTAGATGGGCGGGTTGGCCCGGAAGCGCGCCGCTGTTTCCTCATCCGACAGATTTTCGCAGCATTCGCGCCCGGCCTGTTCATAGGCGCGCAGCAGGCTGCGGATGTTGTTCGGGTTGGTCATCGTGCCCAGATTGACGGCCAGATAACGATAGAGCGTGCTTGGCCCCAGGTTCAGCGCCTCTAGCTGCCAGATTCCGGCGTTACCGGGGATGCCGCGATAACTTTCTGATGGCATGGCCCGCGCCCCCAGGTCATTAATCGCGTGATAGACAATCACAAGGTCTGGCTGAAGATCCAGCACGCGAAATTCAAAATTGACCAGCGTTTCCCAGGTGGTATAGGCAGGCACGCCGCTGTTGATGACTTCGACCTGCTCATAGCCATAGGTATCGCGCAGGACCTGCTCAAGCTGGGCAGGGTAGGCCTCGCGCCAGTCATCCAGCAGGATGCCGTAAGTTGTGGAGCCGCCCAGGGCAACGATGCGAAATGTGCCATCAGGTTTAGGAATCTGAATCTCCGGCCCGCGATAGCCCAGGCTGTTATGCCCCGGATAATCGGGCGAGAGTCCATAATTGACGTAGGGCAGGCCACGAAAGCGCAGGGTGCGGGCGCTGATTTCGTCGGCGGAATAGACATAGGCGACACGATCCTGCTCCGTGCCGAAGTTCATCACCCAGAAACGCAGGCCAAGCTCCAGCAGCAGCAGCGGCACAATGACCCCCACCACCGCCATGAGGATAATCTTCGACAGCAGGCCGGGGGCGCTGGCAGGGCGGTTGTCCGCTGCTGCGTCAGGGCTGGTGGTCTGCGGGTCAGGCATCAGCAGCAGGGCCAGCAGCGCCAGGTTGGCAAGCAGCAGCCAGGCCGCAAACGGAAACAGGTAGGGCTGCAAAAATGCCAGCAGGCTGCCGGCGGCGATCAGCAGGGCGAAGCTGAGGACGAGGAAGGCCAGGAAAACCAGCAGGCGGCGCGGGCGGGTGATCTGCCCCAGGCGGCGATGAACCGCGTCCTGATGCACCAGAAACAGGCTGCCAAGCGCCAGCAGCAGCGCCCCGGTCAGCAGGGCGATAAATTGCAGGGTAAAAAACGGCGTCTGCGTATCTGCCACGCGCACCGCGCGCAGGCGCAGCAGTTCCGCGATAAGGAGGACACTGGCGAGATAAAGCAGCAGGCGCGCCACAGTCCGGGCCTGCGTGCTGATAGTCGGTTGCTGCATGTGTGACGTGATCTCTTTTTGATTGCGCTGTTTACAGGGGAGAAAGATACATCAGAAACGGGGAAAACAAAAGCGTGTGGGGGAGGAAGAGGGAGAAAAAGGCTTGTTGG
>CAZQIY010000071.1:8769-16959 GCA_964593565.1 uncultured Anaerolineaceae bacterium | reverse complement strand
ACTTGAAAACCGTTTTCCTCGTTTCTGTATTTCTCCCCTTCTCCATGAGGGATGCGCAGGGGGTCGGCAGAGCCGACTGAAAGCAACTACGCTGCTCCCGCGCAGGGCCGGGGGATGAGGGCAAAACAGGGCATTTTGCCCACTGGCTGAATAAAGACTACCCAACCAGATTCGGGTCGATGATGTATTCCCACCAGTTGTACAGGATGCCATCAGACTGGCCGGCCACGTGCGGCAGATGGCGCAGCCACCACAGATGATGCAGGCGGATATCGCCATTACCCCATTCGCTGCAGTTGACCTGTCGCCAGCGCGCCCCGGTCAGGTGGGGGAAGTGATACCAGTCATCGCAGTTGCTGGCCACATAGCGCGGGTTGCCCCAGTCATAATCGCGCAGGCTGTTGGGCGCAAAATGCACATTGCCACATTCGGCCTGCCCGGGGTGCGTTTTGTCGTAACGGATGAATCGCTCCCACAGGTTGGCATTGGCCGGCACGTTGGCCCACACCCGCTGCATGATGGATTCGGCGCGGTGGCCCAGGTCTTCCAGCATTTCGCCCACGCCGCGCTCGAAGTTAAAGCCCATAATCACAAAACGGCGGGCGGCGTGCTCTGTGCCCTGCAGCGCGGGTGCATTGCACCAGAACGCGCCGGGGCCGCACATGATCGATTCGTAATAGCCGCCGTAGGGATGCCCGAACAGCCACACCTCGTCAATCTCGCCATCGCTGACTCGCTCGATCATGCGGAACTCGCGCACCAGCGCCAGGTAATCCACAAGGTCGGGTTGATGAAAGCTGCGTTTGCGCCACGCGTCGAGATAGCTGTGCTCATCATAGCGGAAGCCATCCGCCTTGACCGGGAAGGCATCAACTTCAAGATGCTCCACAATCGTATAACTGGCATAGCCATAGCTGGCTTCGCGCACATCCTGCGCATAGGCGGCGGCCAGCGCCTGCGAATCATTCCAGCGGAAATGCTCGCGCACGGTGCGCCCGCCGGTGCTGGGCAGGGTGGGGTTGTGGGTGATCGCCAGCACACGCCGGGTGACCGGCTCCGGCAGGGTGGCCGGGTCTGGCTGTGGCCCGAACTGCGAGGGCGGTGATGATTGGGCGGTGCGTCCGGATTCCAGCGGATGCGGGGTGCTGCCTGCTGCGAATAATCGTTTCAGCCAATCCACCATCTCATGCTCCTGCAAACTGCGCCTGTGCCTATTATGAAGCAAGGCCGCGAAGTTGTCAGCAGGAACGATGTCCGCTAGCCGGTGTGGGCGTGATATTCGTACCCGAGCTTGTGCAGCGCATCGCGGATGGCCTGTTTGACGCGGCCATCTTCTTCGCAGTCCGCCATGCGGATCAGCGGTTTGATGGCGCGCCGGCTGCCAATTTCCCCCAGGGCAATGGCTGCCTGCCGCCGCGCACTGTAATCATGATGGGTCAGGTATTCGATCAGCATGCCATAGGCGTATTTTTCGGCAAAGGTGGCCAGGGCATGGCGGGCCGCGGCCTGCACCCGTTCATCCTCATGGTGCAGCAGGCGCAGCAGCGGAAAGGCGATGCGTACATCGTCATAATCGCCCAGCACGCGCACCAGTTCATGCCGCACGGGCAGGCGGGAATTGTTGAGCACGGCGATCAGCGGGTCAACGGCGCGGGGGTCCCCGGCTTCGGCCAGAGCGCGCACCACAGAAAGATGCGCCGAATGCTGCGGGTCGTTCAGGATGTCAATCAGGGTGGCTTCGGCGTAGACATCGCCACTGCCGGTCAGGTAAAAGGCGGCGATATCGCGCGCATAGGACCTGCCCAGGTCCGTCAGCACATGCAGCAGCGCCTGAATCGCGCCGGGGATGCCCATTTCGGCCAGCGCCCCCAGCGCCCCGGTCGCAGACTGCCGCACAATCTCATCACGGCTGTCGAAGACGATATCCTGTAGCAGCTTCACCGTGTCTTCGTGCGCCGCCGATTCGATCAGCGCCCGCCAGTCGCCTTTCTGCAAGGCGGTCATTAATTGTTCGATGTTGTGTTCGTTGTTCATCGACCTGCTGCTGCGCTCCCCCCATGCCAAATCCATTATGATGCCGTTGCAAGGCAACACATTTTTCTGCGTTCGGGTTGAATTTGACCGGTGAGCGGAGCGCTGCCCGACAAATGTCCCTATTACAGTTCCCCCCTGTAAATGAGCATAGCATAAATCTAAGGCTGCTACTTTATTTTTCGTAAATTTTTCGGAATTAAAATCCGTTTTTGGTAAGCACTTCATTTCTGCCCGGGCGGCGCGGGTTTCAGGGTTTCTGGCCGACCAGCACCTTATAACGATTATCCTGTGCGAGAACGTGGACGCTGGTCAGGTGTGCCTGCATCAGCGCCTCGTAGGGCAGGAAGGCATTCGCCACCAGCACCAGCCTGCCGCCGGGCTTCAGATGGGCCGGTGCCCCGGTGATAATCTGGCTGGCGATATTCTGCGTCAGTTCAAAGCCTTTATGAAAGGGTGGGTTAGACACAATCAGGTCAAAGCTGACCGGGGGCACTTCGGAATAAACGTCGCTGGGATACACGGCGGCATGCGGCAGATCGTTGAGCTGCGCGCTGGCGCGGGCACATTCCACCGCCAGCAGGTTGACATCCACCATCTGCACAGACCGGGCCGCATGCCCCAGCGCACAGCCAATCACCCCGGCGCCACAGCCCATATCCAGCACATCGGCGCTGGCGGCAAAATCACTGACCTGAGGCTGTGCCAGCAAAAAGGCCGTGCCATCATCCAGCGCCTGCCAGCTAAACACCCCCGGCATGGTGCTGATCTGCAGCGGGCCGCGCGGCGTTTGCAGGGTGCGGGTCTGCATGTGGGCGGGCGGCGCGCCCCAGGCTTCCGGAAAGACCGCATCCGCCCGCAGTTTGTGAGCGACGCCCAGCCGGTGCCGGTTTTTATAAGCCAGGGTGCGCGCTGTGGTAAAGACCTCGCCAGCATCCGCGATCAGCGATTTGATGCCTTCATCGTTGGCCCCCAGCAGATACAACTGGCCGCCTTCCTCCAGGCTGGTATAGCTGCTCCAGATCTGCGCCCGGGCAAAGTCGCGGCCTTTGGGGCTGATCATCACCGCTTTGGTGCAGACAGGCTGCGGCGCCGGGAAAGGGGTATGCATTACGGTCAGGTTGGCCGCCGGGGCCAGCCTGTGCTCGATCTGCCGCAGGGCGGCAAAGTCGATATCGTGAATGGTAAGCTGTGCCGCCCGTGCCGCCAGGATGCGCGCTGTTTCGCGGTGCTGGGCGGATAGCAGCGCCACCCGGTCCGTGCTGGTGACGGGAATCTTTTCAATCAGGCTGCGGTGCAGGGTCTGGTTGGGCATGTAAGGCGGCTCCCGGTGGTGGTTCAGGGCTGGCTGATTTGCAAAATATATCCCAGCCGCATGGCGGCGCGTTCGACCAGTTCGGCCGCGTGTTCAATCGCCATTTCCAGCGTCATTGGCCCGGTGACAATCGGCAGCACGGCCTGTATTCCGGCTTCGTGCAGCACATCATCGCGCACGTTCAGGCCGCCGACAATGGCAATGGTGGGCACGCCATGTTCCCGCGCCAGCCGTGCCACGCCTACGGGTCCCTTGCCGTGTATCGTCTGCGAATCCATCTGGCCTTCGCCGGTGATCACCAGATTCGCTTCTTCCAGCGCGCTGGCAAAGCCGCTGTACTGAAGGATCATATCAATGCCGGATACGATGCGCCCGTTGAGGAAGGCCATCAGCCCGGCGCTGAACGCCCCTGCCGCGCCACCGCCTTCCACCTGGCGCACATCCACCCCCAACTGGTTCCAGACCACTGTGAAAAAATGGCGCAGGTTGGCCTCCAGCGTGTCGATCTGTTCCGGGGTGGCGCCTTTTTGCGGGCCGAACACCGCCGCGGCCCCCTGTGGGCCAAGCGTGGGATTATCCACATCCGAAGCGATCAGCACCTCGACCTCTTTCCAGCGCGGGTCCAGCCCCTGTGTGTCGATCAGGAAAATCTGATTCAGGCTGCCGCCGCCGCGCGGGATTTCCTCGCCATAGGCATCAAACAGATGCACGCCCAGCGCCTGCAGACAGCCCGCGCCGCCATCCACCGTCGCGCTGCCGCCCATGCCCACGATAATGCGCTTTGCCCCGGCTTCCATCGCGGCTTTCATCAACTGCCCGGTGCCATAGGTGCTGGCGATCAGCGGGTTAAGCTGCCAGTGTTCCAGCAGTTCCATGCCAGACGCCAGCGCCATTTCGATCACCGCCGTTTCGCCATCCGGCAGCAGGCCATAGGCGGCTTCCACTGGCCGGCCCACCGGGTCCTCCACCGTCATGGGGATGCGTTTGCCGCCGCCCGCCAGAAATGCATCCAGTGTGCCGTTGCCGCCGTCGGCGATCGGCGTAATGCGCACCTGGGCATCCAGCCCGGAACGCGCCAGGCCGCTTTCGATGGCCCGTGCCACCTGGCTGGCCGGCAGGCTGTTTTTGAAGGCGCCCGGCGCCACGATAATTCGCATGGTCATGGTGGGTTGTCACTCCTGTCAGTTATGGAGGGTCACAAGGCACAACATGCTTCACGTGATGATGGCCTAATTATGCCCTATCCTGCGCTGTTTCGCTGGAAATCGCTCTGCCTGCGCTCGTTACAATGGTGCCGCATGGACTGTTGATTCCCGTTATGAAGTATGTTACCTTCGGGCGGCTTTACAGCGGGAGCAGAACATGGATAACCACATCACGATGACCTTTGGCGCACAGGCTGTGCCCGACAGCAGCGCGCTGGCTCAGGTCGCCGATGTGCTGCAGCATTACCGGCAGGCTGGCAAACCTGTCATTGCTGTGCTCAGTGCGCTGCCCGGCGTAACCGCGCTGCTGCGCGAGAGCATTCAACTGGGCAGCTATGCCCGCACCCATAACAAGCTGCTGTCGATTCATACCAGCGCCGCCCGCAAACTGGTACGCCAGCCGCAGGATCGCTCGCTGCTGATTCAGGACATCACCGATATTCTGGAAACCTACAACTGGATGGGCCGTTCGATGATTAATCGCAGCCCGACCCCGCCCGAAGCTGCCACCATCCTCGCCATTGGCGAACGGCTGAGCGCGCGCCTGCTGACCGGGCATCTGCAGAACCGGGGTATGGCCGCTGTGCACCTGACGGATATCGTCATCACCAGCGATGCCTATCTGGAGGCTGTGCCGGATGTGGTGGTGGTGCGCGCCCGCTTTAGCGAAAAAATCCAGCCGCTGCTGAACGAAGGCTATACGGTGGTGATCGGCAGCAGCCTGGGCATGACGCCGGAAGGCAAGACCACCCGCCTGAGCGCCGAAGGCCCCTACCAGACCGGCAGTCTGCTGGCGGCCTCCAGCGGCGCATCCGGCCTGTGGTTTATGACCAGCCGCGATGGCATTCTGACGGCGGACCCGGCGCTGGTGCCGCAGGCGGAATCGCTGCCGGTGCTGCCCATCGCGCTGCTGGATGTGCTGGCGGAGCATGGCCTGGATGTGCCGACGGAGGCGGATTTGCAGCCAGTGGTCGCGGCGCAGATACCGGTGTATATCCGCAACGCCTTTAATCCAACGCATCCCGGCACCTATATTCAGCCGCACACAGACAGCGCAGCCGATCCACTGCCGGTGATTATCGCCCGCAGCCAGATGCGCCTGCTGACCGTCAGTGGGGATGACCTGGATATGGCGGCGGCCCGCAGCGCGCTGAACGCAGAGCAGATTCCGGTGCTGGTGGATGACAGCACCGCCGGCAGCCTGCTGTTTTTCCTGCGCACAGATCATGCCAATATCGCCCGCCTGGTGCTGGGGCAGGCACTGCCCGGCGCCCGCATGAGCCTCGACAGCGGCAGGACGGGCCTGATTACGCTGATCAATACGGATGCCGCCAGCGCCGCTTTGCTGGCCCGGCACCTGGATTTTCCGGCGCAGACTTACCGCGTCAACGGCCACGCGGCCTTAACCGTGCCGGATGAAAGCATTAAGATCGCTGTCGAGAAAATTCATAACTTGACTCTGCCGCAATCAAAGTAGTGAAAATGATAATATGCTTATGAATTATTACCCAAAATATCTGCCGCCCTATCGACAAAGCCAGATCACGCGCATACAGTCAGAAGTAAAAGGAGATGCGTGATGCTGCGTGTGATCAGGAAAGCGATGTTTGAAGATAAACAGGCCTTGATTGTTGAAGATGATGCGCATACCCTGCTGGCCCTGGGGTCCCTGCTAAGAGATTTTAATATTCAGTTCAAGCGCAACACCACCGGCGCCAACGTGGTCCAGCAGGCCCGCAAGCTGCGCCCGGATGTGATCCTGCTGGATATGGACCTGCCGGATGGCGATTCGTTCGCGATCTGCGAGCGACTGCGCGCCGACGGCGACCTGCAGGATACGCCGGTTATTGCCATTGGCGACAGTTCGCTGATCAATGACCTGCTGCCCCGCATCCATGCCAGCGGCTTTTCCGGTTATCTGGCCAAGCCGATCCCACAGCGCGGCCTGGAAGAAGTGCTCAAGGCCGTCTTTCCGGTTGGCTGGCCTAGCCTGCCGCCCACTGAAGATCGGTAATGGTGCCTTCCTGATGGAAGGTGATCTGGGTGGCATCGCCGCCCCGCCGGTCTATCACAAAAATCTGTTCCACCCCCAGTGAATCCAGACCTACAAAGGCGACACGCTCAGCATCCGGGCTGAAGACAGGCCGGGGCGCGACAGGCGCGTTCTGGATGATTTTGGTCGCAGTCTGCAGGGTCTGATCCTGCACCCAGACCCCTTCGCTGCTGGCGATCAGCAGGCGCTGGCCGTCGCGGCTGTAGCGCAGGCTATCGACATACAGCGCGGCGCCCTCATGCTCGATGGGCGGGTCTGGCAGGATGTCTGTGTTCATAAAGGCGACAATGCCGCCGCGCTGGCCGGTGCTGCGGTTGGTGCGGGTCTTCAGGTAATAAAGCTGCGGCTCGGCCGGGCTGTGGACTGCCTGAAAATCCGGCCCGTACCCGGTAAACTGCGTCAACGGGCCGATCAGTTCGCCGGTGACGGCATGGACGGCGTGCAGCGTCTGATTGCTGAACACCAGCCATTCCCCATCCAGAGTCCAGGCCGGGTCGCGCAGTTCTGTACTGGGCAGTTGAATCAGCAGGCGCTGTTCGCTGCCGTCGGCGTTGATCGTGTAGATGCTCTGGGGCGCTTCCGGGCTTTGCTGGGCGATAAACGCCAGGGTGCTGCTGTCGAAGGTCCACACCGGCTTAAAGACGCTGCTGAACCCCAACTGCGAAAGCTGGCGAGTCTGGCTGCCCTGACGATCCGTGATGTAAATTTCGCGGGCGCTGCCCGATCCTGGCGCGGTGTAGGTCAGGCGTGAACCATCCGGCGACAGCGTTAAATCTGCGATGTCCTGCCCGATATGCGGAATCGGCAGCAGGTCCTCAAACGAACCATCTGCCGCCAGTTCCACAATGGCATCGTGGTTGATGAGGTAATAAATCGTCCCCGCTGCCCGGAAGCCTTCGGGCGTAGGCGAAGGCACGCTGGCCGGGTCTGTGGGGGTGGCGCTGGGCAGAGGCGATGGGGTAAAGGTGGGCGGCAGCGGCCGGCGGGTGGGCGAGGCAATCGCCATGGCTGTCGCCGCGTCGTGTGTTGCCACCAGGCTCAGGTCGGCCACCGTAGGCAGCGCCGGCGGTGCGTCCGTCCCTGTCTGGCAGCCCACCAGCACCATCAGCAGGCCACAAATCCCGAAGAAACCACGAACAGCCATCGACTTTCCTTTCCGCGCCTGTTTCTGCCAGTTCTCTCCTGATTATAGTACGGCGTGTTCTGCTGTGCTGCGCATGAACAATTTTGGCCTGGCACGCAGCGCCTAGCGCAGGCACAGCCCTCAAAAACGATGGGTGCGGGACTGTTAGCCTTCAGAAAAGATGCGTGACGGATGAGCATTAACCTGCTTCCTGCCTGCGCGGCGTCAGGGAGGTTATAGTTTTTATAACATCGTACAAAATGGTTAGAGAATGACGAGGCTGTAGCACCTGCTGACCGGGGGCGTTAACATAACTTCTACCAGGAGGGAGATGATCTTATGTTCACGCACACCAGCCGGGCCCGCGCTGGACGGGCGACCTCCGGCGTGCATCGGTTTCCATCAGGACTTCATCGCAGACGCCCCATCGAGGGCGTTTTTTTATGCTTCCTGCTGTGGACAG
>CAZQIY010000071.1:3970-8669 GCA_964593565.1 uncultured Anaerolineaceae bacterium | reverse complement strand
CTTCATCGCAGACGCCCCATCGAGGGCGTTTTTTTATGCTTCCTGCTGTGGACAGCTATCACGGTTTGACGTATAGTTGGGGGTGTGGGTTAATGTTGGAAACAAAGTATGGCATCGCGTTATCGTGAAGGTCGCCGCCGGTTGAATCGTGCACCGGGAGTCTGGCGGGGGCCGCTGGCATCATCGACAGAACGCCCGGCTGTACAACATGGCGCGCGTGATCGCGGCGGCTGGCTGGGCTGGCGCGCGGTCAGCGGCTTTATACTGACGTGCCTGGTGGGGGTGCTGTTCCTCTTCTTCAGTGTGGATATTTTCTACGTCCATTCGATTGCGGTGGGCGGGCTGCAGCACCTGACCAAAGAGGAAGTTTTCGCCCTGACGGAAATCGCCAATATGCATATTTTCTGGGTCGACCCGCAGCAGGTGCGCCAGTCGATTCTGCGTTCGCCCACCATTGCCGATGCGCAGGTGGAAGTGGGCTGGCCGCCCCAGATGATCACCATTATTGTCGAGGAACGCCAGCCCGCGCTGGTGTGGGAGCAGGCCGGGACCGTCACCTGGGTGGATGTGCAGGGCCGGGTGATGCAGCTGCGCGAGGACCGGACAGACCTGCTGCGCATTGTCGCGGTGGAGGGCCTGGATGGGCCGCTGGGGCCGAATGTACAGGTCGATGTGGATGTAGTCAGCGGCGCGCTGCAGCTGCGCAGCCTGTTTCCGACCATGGCCAACCTGCGCTATCATCCTGAAAAGGGCCTGGGCTATATTGATGGGCGCGGTTGGGAGGCCTGGTTCGGTACAGGAACAAATATGCCCGAAAAAGTGGTTGTGTATGATGCCATCGTCCAGAATCTGACTGCGCGCGGGATTCAGCCGCGTGAAGTGAATGTTGTCGATCCGCATGCACCATTTTATGCGGTGGCTTAAAGGGGCGTTGATGAGTCTATGGTTGATCTCGTTGTCGGCTTGGATATAGGGACCAGCAAGGTTTGCACGATCGTAGGTGAAGTGCGCGCCGACGATGTTTTTGTGGTGGGGGTCGGGATCGAACCCAGCCGGGGCATGAAAAAAGGCATTGTCAGCGATATGGAAGCGCTGACCACTGCGATCTCGGCATCTGTACACAAAGCGGAAAAAACCAGCGGTTACGACATCAGCCGGGCGTTTGTCAGTGTGGCTGGCAATCATATCGCCTCGCACAGCAGCAAGGGGATGGTCGGCATCACCGGCCAGCGGGCCGTCAACCGCGATGATCTGGACCGGGCGATGGAAGCCGCCCGCGCCATTGCCATCCCCCACAACCGCGAGGTGCTGCATATCGTGCCGCGCAGCTATTCGCTGGATGGTCAGGAGCGTGTGCGCAGCCCGATAGGTATGCACGGCTTCCGGCTGGAAATGGAAGCACACATTATCACCGCCTCCTCGACCTGTCTGGCTAACCTGGAAGAATCCGTGCGCAATGCCGGGGTGATGGTCGACCGGTTTATCCTGAACCCGCTGGCATCCGGCCATGAGGTGCTGACGCCCGAAGAGAAGGAAATGGGTGTGGTCGTCATTGATATTGGCGGCGGCACCACCGACCTGGCGATTTTTATTGAAGGAACGGTGTGGCATGCGGCGGTGATCGCGGTGGGGGGGGACTATCTGACCAATGACATCACCCACTGGATGCATGTACCGTTTGATGAGGCAGAAGCTGTCAAAATTCAGCACGGGCACGCCCAGCGCCGGGGGGTGGGCATGACGGAAACGTTTGTGGTGCAGCCCTTTGGCGAAGGCATGCCTACAGAGTTCCCGCGTCAGGGTCTGGCGGAAGTGATTGAATACCGCACGATTGAAATCTTTGAGATGGTACAGCGGGAAATCAAGCGGTCTGGTTATGATGGCCTGCTGCGGGCCGGGGCCGTCATCACGGGCGGCAGTTCGCAGCTTCCGGGCATTCGCGAAGTGGCACAGGACACCTTTGGCTTTCCGGTGCGGCTGGCAAAGCCGGAACGCATTACCGGCATGGCGGATGCGCTGCGCAGCCCGTCGTTCAGCACCAGCGTTGGCCTGCTGGGTCTGGGGCTGGAAATGGACGTGGCCGAAAGCGGCGGGCACCAGAACGGGGCCTCCGCCCCCAGCCTGAATCTGGGGGGTCTACTGGGTGGTTTTTTCCGCAGATTGTTGCCAGATAACGAATAAGTGGGATAAAGTGGGTTTGCACAATAATCCAACACGAGTACAATCAATTTTTAATCAGCATTGACCTGGCGGGGGATTGCCCATGTGTTTTGGAGGACAAAACCAGTATGGATAAAGAACTGCTCGAATTTGGGGGAGAAAGTTTTGCCCAGATTAAGGTCGTCGGGGTCGGTGGTGGGGGTGGTAACGCCGTTAACCGCATGATCAACGAAGGTCTGGGCGGCGTAGAATTTATCTGCGTCAACACCGACAATCAGGCGCTGATGCTCTCTCGTGCCAAAACCCGGGTCCGTATCGGTGACAAACTGACACGCGGCCTCGGCGCGGGCGGTAACCCCGAAATCGGACGCAAAGCTGCCGAAGAAAGCCAGGACGAACTGTATGAAGTGCTGCGCGGGGCGGATATGGTATTTATCGCCTGTGGCATGGGCGGCGGCACCGGCACCGGGGCCTCGCCGGTCATCGCGCAGATTTCCAAGGAACTGGGTGCCCTTACGATCGGCGTTGTGACCCGGCCCTTCAGCTTTGAAGGCTCGCGCCGCCAGCAGGTGGCCGAGGCTGGTATCGAGGCGCTGAAGAGCCAGGTCGATACGCTCATCGTTATCCCCAACGACCGTCTGACGCAGATTGCGGACAAACGCGCCACGCTTCAGCAGGCGTTCTCGCTGGCAGATGACGTGCTGCGCCAGGGTATTCAGGGCATTTCCGAGCTGATCACCGTCCCGGCACTGATTAATCTGGACTTTGCTGATGTGCGTACCATTATGTCTGAAGGCGGCGCCGCGCTGATGGCGGTGGGACGTGCCAGCGGCGACGACCGCGCGCGCCAGTCTGCCGAAGCGGCCATCAGCAGCAGTCTGCTGGACGTGACGATTGATGGTGCACGGGGTATCCTGTTTAACATCACCGGTGGGCCGGATATGACGCTGTTCGAGATCAACGAAGCGGCGGCCATCATCAAGGAAAGCGCCCACCCAGAAGTCAACCTCATCTTCGGCGCGCAGATCGACGAGAGCATGGGCGACGAGATTCGGATTACGGTGATCGCGACGGGTTTTGAACAAAGCCGGGTGGCCAAGAACATGATGCCGCGCCAGCAGGTGCAGCAGCCGCGTCCGGCACAGCAGCAGCCCCGGCCCATGCAGCCGGCCGTGAATCAGCCGCAGGAGCAGCCGCGCCCGGCCCAACAGCCACCGCAGCAGGCGCCCCAGCAGCCCTTCACGCCCCAGCCACCCGCGCCGCAGCAGCCGGTGGTTTATGATGAAAATGACATTGAAATTCCCACCTTTTTGCGCAAGCGGCGGTAATTTCACACCAGAAACGACTTTTGAGGGCGGCCTGCGGGCCGTCTTTTTTTTGTGCTGCCCGGTTGGCAATTACGATTCTGGCGCGTCCGGCGCGGGGGTGGGCTGGACGGCGCGGCGCAGGAAGCGTGGGCGTCGCAGCCGCACCCCGGACAGATACACCGCCATCGCCACCAGCGTCAGCCCGCTGATGAGTGCCCCCGCCGCAAAGCCGGGCGGCTCGTAGCGCAGGACATACGCATGCGTGCCGGGCTGCATCGGCACCCCGATAAATCCCGCCGATGGCCCACCCGGCAGATGCGCCCCGACAGTCACGGTGCTGGCGGGTTCGCCATCCACACTGGCCTGCCAACCGGGGAAATGAGTCTCCTGCACGATGAGATAGTAGCGCTCGATGGCATCCGGCGCGGCGGCCCGGATTTCAATCGTGTCCATCTGGTGGCGCAGGGCCTGCACCGGGCGCACGTTGTCCTGCGTGATCGCATCCTCCGGCGATCCTAGCAGATGCCCGCTTGCCACAAAGGCATAGGGCAGGGCCTGGGGCAGCGCATACAGGATGGAGCCATCGTGGCTTTCAATATCGCACGGGTCCCCGCCGGTATCTACTGTGCGGGCGGCGCACTGCACCTGCACCCCGTCATGAATCTCTACAAAATCGCGAGCCAGTTCGTAGGTGCCGCCGCGCTGGTATTCTGTCGAAACAATGGCCCAGCCGGGCAGATGCAGCAGCTTCGGTGCGTTGTTCGGGATCAGATCGCCGCGCACAGGCAGCGGAGTCCAGCCCTCATTGAGGCCCCAGGTGCGCACCCGGCTGTAATAGGCATCATAGGCCGATGGGCCGTAGGGTTCCAGAATGGAGGGGAAAGGCGTCGTGTCCATCAGCGTGCCAAAGGTGGCGGCATATAACCGGCCAAAGTTGTTGCCGGGCGGGCCATAATCCATGACCTCGCTGTTGACGTGCAGCACATCCACCACAGACACCAGCGCCAGCAGCACCAGCGCCAGACGCGCCAGCCGTTCGCCCAGGATATCCAGCAGGCCGCGCACGGAAAATGCGGCCCGCCGCCGCAGCCACACCCCCAGCGGGATCAGCAGTGTGTCAAGCAGCAGGGCGACCACCACCAGCCCCACCAGCGCGCCGATGGCCTGGGGGTAGGTGGCAAAGCGCAGGTCGTTAAGCTGATTGAACAACTGGAAATTTTCCAGCACCATCG
>CAZQIY010000071.1:0-3870 GCA_964593565.1 uncultured Anaerolineaceae bacterium | reverse complement strand
AGGGCGGTTTTGCGGTGCTGCCCAATGCCCACCAGCGCCAGCCCGCCGATCAGCAAAAACACGCCGGGGCCAATGTAGGCGTAATCCACCGCCGCCAGCAGTTCGAGCTGTTCGCCCTCCAGTTCCAGCCATGCTTCCCAGGGGAGGGTCAGGTTTGCCAGGCTGGTCCCCAGCGAATACTGCGAGGCAATCTCGCCGGTCCGGGGGTCAAACTCGACCTGCTCATGGCTGACATGATCGCGCACGGTCCATACTGGCAGGAACAGAATCATGGACAGGCCCAGCGCCATCAGGCCGCCTGCCGCCGCCCGCCACAGCGCCGGCCCGGGATGAAACACAGCGCGCAGCAGGCCGCTGATCCGCTGCCGCAGGGGCCGCGCCGTTTCTGGTGTTGTTTCTGCTGCGGTGGCTGGCAGCAGGTGGCGCAGTTTCTGGCCGATGGCGTACACCAGCGCGATGACGGCGCAGCACACCAGCGCATGCAGGCTGTAGTAGATGTTGCCGGAAAAGAACAGCAGCGCGAACGCCACCGCCATCAGCACCGGGGCTGCCCGATGGCGTGTGTGCAGAGTCCACCACAACCCGGCGAACACCAGCGGCAGCCACACCAGGCTGAGTCCCAGTTGAAAATGCCCGCTGAGAAACTTGCCGATGATGCCGCCGCTGATCATGTACAGCAGGGCAGTCGTCACCCGCGCCAGACGCGCCAGACCGATGGCCTTTGCCAACGCCCACATATTGACCGCCGCCAGCAGAAAACCCAGCATAATGGCGATTTTTCCGCCCTGCACCGCCCCCAGCGCCAGCACCGGCAGGCTCATGAAGGGGTTGTACAGGTACAGAAAGGCGTTGTTGAGCAGCGGCGTGCCTGTCCCCAGGTAAGGATTCCAGGCGGGCAGATGCCCAATGCCCGGCGCTCGTTCTGAAAGCCCCAGCCCAATCTCGATGGGTACCAGAATGCCCGACAGACGTTCGTGTTCGACGCCTCGCAGGCGCATATCCGGGTGCAGCCCCTGCAGCGCCAGGCTGTCGGCAGAAAAAAGCGCGGCGATGTATAACAGGCCGAACAGCAAAATCACCGCCAGTTCGACTGCGGCCTGTCGCAGCCGGAGCAGCGGATGTGGAGGAGGTGTGTAATGTGCCATATGCTCTTATAGTAGCGGTGAACACACCAGAACGCCATTAAAAAAGCACCCCGTAACAGCCCCATTTGGAGCATGTGGGATGTTTGGGTTTTTGTGGGAAACCTGTTACACCCACAGACCATTTTCTAACCAAACTGCTGCGTAAATTTAGTAGACAAAGTTTTGGCAGCATGCTAAAGTGTAACTACATATGCTTTCAAAGCAGATCACGTTTTTATCAAATTGAATTTGCCAGCAATCCTCCATAAGATGTCTTTTATGGGGGTTCATTTGTCTTTCGCACCTTAAAAACGAACGTTTGTTTTACAGGTGAATTATGGAATGTCCATACTGTGGAGCTGCGGATACCAAAGTCATTCATACGGCCAGAGAAGAAGGGGGGAGTATCCGGCGCCGGCGGGAATGCAAAGCCTGTGGGATACGTTTTAATACCTACGAGCGCCCGGAACTGACGACTCCGCTGCTGGTCAAGCATGATGGTGATCGCGAGGAATTTAATCGGGACAAGCTGATTCATGGTATCCGCATGGCCTGTGCCAAGCGCCCGGTGCCGGCGTCTGCCATCACCCGCCTGGCAGATGATGTCGAGCAGGCGCTGCAGCAGATGGGCTGTGACGAAGTGCCCAGCCGCCTGGTGGGGGATATGGTGGTGCGCGGCCTGCGCGAACTGGATACCATCGCCTATATTCGTTATGCGCTGATCTACCTGCAACTGAATAATCTGGACAGCGTGCTCAGCGAGATTGATCGCCTGATGGCGGTGCTGGAGAACTGAAGCAGCGACCTGTCGGGTGATTGGCTGACCGTCTATATTCTGCGTTTTACCGAATAATCTGTATCCTGTGTTTTATGCTGAGGAGGAAGAGTGGCCTATGGTCGAGGCGAGATCGAAAAAAAACGCTTTGCACGAACTGGGATATAAAATCTTTCTGGATCGTTATGCCCAGAAGGATATGAAACGCCAGACGCTGGCGATGGGCGATACCGTGATCGTGGTGGTTGACCCTGAAACCGGCCAGCGCGAAATTGGCACCGTGACTGCCCTCGACCTGCCCCACGTTTCCGTCAAACTGCTGGATGGCACGGTGGTCGAGCGCGATTTGGAGAACGTGGATAAGCCGGTTGAAACGGACCCCTCCCAGATGATGGACCGGGTGGCGGCGGGGGTCGCCACTGTCGAAGCGACGCCGGAATTGCAGCAGCAGTGGGCAGCGCAGTTCCGCTGGGCGCTGGACGACTGGAAGTTCGTCCCTGCCGGGCGTATATTAGCGGCCGCTGGAACAGATCAGGAACTGACTTACTATAACTGTATGCCGCCGGAGCAGGAGATTCTGACGGCAGAAGGCTACAAGCCGATTGCGGATGTCCGGGTGGGCGAGGCGGTTGTTACGCATCGTAACCGGCTGCGGCCTGTGCTGCACAAATTCGAGCGCGAAACGGAAGAAGAACTCTACATTATCCGGCCGAAAAAACTCGGGTTTGATGATCTGCGGGTGACGGGCGACCATAAGGTGTATGTGATTCGTTCGGAATGGGTGAATCGCCATAAATCACGCGATGGGCTGCGCCTGAAACACGAGCCGGACTGGATTCCCGCCCGGCAGTTAAAGGCTGGCGACTTTGTGGCCGTTGCCTATAACAGCGAGGAATGCCCGCCGGATGTGCTTTTCCTCTCGGATTATGTAGATGGCTATGAAACAGACAATGGCAAACTGTTTAAATCCACCACACGTGGCGATCATGGCCGGGTAAAGGCATGGGGCACCCATTTTGATCTGAATGATCGTGTTGAGATCGACGGTGATCTGTGCTACCTGTTTGGCCGCTGGCTGGGCGATGGCTGTGTGACGCACCGGTCAGGGACGGATATTCCGTCGGGCATCAAGATTGTCTTTGGGCTGGATGAAAAAGACGAAGCAGAGGAAATCGCCCGCATTATCGAGGATAAATTCGGGCTGGTTCCTTCGGTCAAGCTGAGCAGCACCGGGCGCTGGTATGATCTGTGGGCCAATTCGCTGCCTTTGGGCCAGTTCTTTAAGGCTCTGCTCGGTCATTACAGCCATGGCAAGCGCATCCCCGACCTGCTGATGCATCTGCCCCAGCCGCTGACGCTGGAACTGCTGCGCGGCCTGTTCAGCGCGGATGGATATACTTCGGGCAAATACCTGGGCATTCTGTTGTCCAATCACACGCTGTCTGTTCAGGTACACCAGCTTTTGCTGCGCCTGGGGTATCTGTTCTCCATCAAGGAAAATACCCATCGTTTAGGACGTACACCGGCCTATCGTTTAACCGCGACAGTCAGCGAATGCGCGCCGTTGTTCGACTACTTTTTCGGCAAACCTGCGCCAGAAGTCGGCACGGTAACAAAGTACTATTTTGAATATGATGACCTCCGCTGGCTGCGGATTGATGAAATCGCCACCGAAAGCTATACCGGCACGGTTATGGATATCGAGGTGGCTGAAGATCATTCCTTTGTGTCGGCGGGTGTGGTGGTTTCAAACTGCTATGTGATCCCTTCGCCCAGTGATTCACGTGGGGGGATTATCGAGACGCTGCGGCAGATGACAGAGATCATGTCGCGCGGCGGCGGGGTCGGGATCAACGTCTCCTCGCTGCGTCCGCGCAGCGCCTACGTCAAGGGCGTGAATGGACGCTCCAGCGGGGCGGTATCGTGGGGCGCGCTGTACAGCTTCGTCACCGGCCTGATTGAGCAGGGTGG
>CAZQIY010000070.1:0-16997 GCA_964593565.1 uncultured Anaerolineaceae bacterium | reverse complement strand
CGCGGGCGATAGCGCGCCATTCGGTGTCGCCCGTCGTCAGGTGCAGGATCGCCAGCACCGACAGAAACGCCAGTTCAAGCGCCAGGATGCGCTGCGACGACAACCGGACCAGGATGCCAATCTTGGGCAGCAGGATGAGCAGCCCCACGCCCAGAATGCCCCCGGCGACAATGATGCTGCCATAACCGAACAGGCTGGTCAGCGCATTTGACCACGCCCGGGCAATGGTCGCGTCAGAGGAAACATCGAACAGGGACAGAAACGAGACAATGCCAAAGACAATCAGGACAATCGCGACAATTTCATCGCCCCAGGGGGGGATGCTGTCTAATACCCTGTCCCAGAACTCAGGCTTGACCACATACCGCCCCTCAAGCCCGGTGCGTTCAGCAGGCTGGCCGGGCTGTGACGCGGTCTTTTTAGAAGCGGCTTCAACTGTTTTTGGTGTCTTGGGCTTTGGGGTTTGGGCCACCAATAAACCTGTTCGCTAACCGCACAGATGTCTCTATTATAATCAGGTTCGCGCAGAAACAAAGACAACAGGGCCAGCCAGAAATGCGCAGCCCTGTTGTATATGGTTAAAACGAGGCTTGATACAGCTTGCAGCTTACGGGGCCAGGCGCAGACTCAGCCCCAGGCGCCGGGCTTCGCTGTCGATGCTGAGGATACGCGCTTCAATCGTCTGCCCTTCAGAAACCACGTTGCGTGGGTGCAGAAAATGCCCTTCTGCCAGTTCCGAAACATGGATCAGACCTTCCAGCCCTTCTTCAATGCAGGCAAACGCGCCAAAATCCACGACATTGGTAATCGTGCCGGTCACCGTCTGGCCGATCTGATACCGTTCATTCACTGTTTTCCAGGGGTCCGGGAAAAGCCGCTTGAGGCTAAGCGCAATCCGGGCGTTGTCGCGGTCCACACTCAGCACATAAACCTCGACTTCCTGCCCGCGCCGCAGCATATCCGCCGGGTGCCCGACACGTCCCCAGCTCAGCTCACTGATATGAATCAGCCCTTCCAGGCCGCCCAGGTCCACAAAAGCGCCAAAATCACATAGATTGGTGACGGAACCATGCACCCGTTCTCCCGGGCTGAGCCGGCTGAGAATCTGGGCGCGCTCGCCCGCTTCCACCCGCGCCGCGCGTTCCGAAAGAATAAAGCGATTCTGCTCCAGGTTCAGTTCAATTACGCGCAGGTTCAGTGTCTGGCCGATTCGTTCTGCCAGCGCATTGCGCCGCAGGCTGAGCGGGGCGGTGGCAGGAAAGTTTACAAGCTGGCTGGCGGGCACAAAGCCGCGCAGCGAACGCCATTCCACCAGCAGCCCGCCGCGATTATAGCCAACTACCGGCAGGGTCATCACTTCATCGCGGGCCATGACATCGCTTACATCTGACCAGTCATTCTGTACTGTGCTGTTGGCCGCTGCGGCAGATTGTGCATCCGAATAATCGTCAAATTCTGAAGATGACTCATCATGATTATTACTGTTCTGAACAGGTTCCGCGAATTCGCCTTCGTATAATAATGCCTTCCAATAACCTTCTTCGAGCGGTGGCGGCGTCAACTCCTGCCGCTGTAAATTAGTGGACATTCCAGCTTCCCCCTAAAACATACACCCTAAAAATCGTTTGTCAGTGTAGGACTGAAAATGTGGATATGGATTTAAGATGATTGTACAGTCGAAATTATAGAATTTTGGATTTACCTTGTCAAATGGGACCGCTACGCTGTGATCGCCTCACTTTCCATGCGCAGCAGGGTATCCGCCACCGCCTCGATGGCGATCCGCTGCTTGCGATACAAATCCGGTTCGCTCAGCGCCAGCCGCACCGCCACCTCGCGCACCTTGAGCTTTTCAATAAACCGCAGTTCAAGAATATTATAGATCATCCACTCCGGACTTAACATTTTACGCTCACCTTCCGGGCGCTGTTCTTCAATCGCCCGTGTCAGCACGGCCCGCAGCGCCCGCGCCGTGCTTTGATCATTTTCCGCCAGCGCGTCGTGGACCACGTTGAGTTCCAGCAGGCTGCTATGTGTCAGGCCAGGGCCGCCCCAGTAATGGCGCAGCGCGGCGCGCACCTGTTCAACAAACTGTGTGCGATCCGGCAAAAGAGAGTTATTGGGGGTGGTGGCGGTGCGGCCTGCCCGATATTCAACTTCGGCGGCCCGGGTGCGGGTCAGGTGAATCTGGGGCAGCAGGCCTTCCAGCGCGGCATAGATTTCTGCCTGAAGCTCCAGATCATCCAGCGCCTGTGCCGCCCGGCGCACGAAAATCTGAAACACATCGCGCTCATCGGGCTCCAGGTCGATCTGAGGGGCGCGGGCCTGAATCCCCATAAAGCCTATCAGGCCAGCGGTGGATGTGTTGTTGCGTTTGCTGTACAGCGGCACCAGCCAGTAATTGTGCCAGTGGTGGATGGTCAGGTCAGCATCCTTCGCGGGGGTAAACAACTCCACCAGATGATCCTGTTCCTCCGCGACCAGAGTCGTATTTGGCAGTGCCGGGCCAATATGCGCGATCAGTTCCGGCTCGATATCCCCGGCGGAAACAATGAAGGCGGTATTGACTCGCAGATAATCGCAGGTAGCCGCCAGAATCGCTTCCAGCAGTTGGATCAGGTCGTTACGCGTCAGCAGTTGGTCACTGAGATTCTGAAGTTTGCTGAGCTGGTCATCATCTTCATCCGGGTAGATCAGCCGCTTTTCCAGCCAGGGCAGGCTGAGCGCCACCAGCCACTGCCAGAACAACACCACCGCGACCACCCCAAACGGCATAAACACCTGTCCCGGCAGCCCCAGAACCCGTGTGGTGGGGGTGGTAAAGATGATGACCGCCAGGGCCAGGACGCCGGTGGCGGGGCCGCGCAGCACAAAGCGCAGCAGTTCCGTTTTGACGACGCGATCCGGCACGCGCGAACCAAAGAACGACAGGGGATAGGCCAGAAAAAGCAGCATCAGAACGACGACAATATTGGAGAGATTGACGAGGATGCGCGCATTAAGGGTGAATTCTGTGCCGGTGCCCAGCAGAACCGAAAACGGAAACGTACCCAGCGCAGGCGTCAGCAGGGCGATCTGAAGATACCCCATGCGGCGGCGGGTATCCCGCGTCAGGCAGCGCTGCCGCGCTCGCTGCACATTGATCAGCGCGATAGCCGTGGCCATAAAAAAATAGATTAAAAAGATGGGGAACAGAAAACCGGGCCGCAGGCTGACAAACCGGTCAAGATAAACCGGCTCGATCAGAATATCTGTCAGCGCGGCGGCAATAAAGAGGACAAAGCCGATGGCGTACAGGATGCGCAGGATGCGCCGGCGGCGCCCCCGGGATGGCAGCCCGGTGGTAGCCAGCAGCGCATCTGAAAGATGAAACAGGGCCGCCGGGACCAGCGCAATGCCCAGCCACTGCAGCCGCAAAAACGCCTCATAAACCCCCAGGCTGGGGTCCAGCGAGATAAACACATCAACGATATACGCGACGGTGACGCAGGCCAGTACCACACTGGAACTGCGCGTCACACGATCCCCCAGGTTGCGGGTCAGGTTGTACAACAGCAGCGAAACAGCGATGATGACAATCGCGGCTGTCAGTGTTTCGTTAACAAGTGAAAAAAATGTGTTTAACAGCTCCTCCACCGCTATACCTCAACGCAGTGCTTCGGTAAAAAACACAGCAATATCCCGGTTAGGAAAATAATGATCGTTAAAGCCGCAGAAAGTCAACCCGGAGGCATGGCAGAACATAATCGCGGGGTAGTTGTGGGTCTGGGTTTCGCCGGTCAGGCGCACAAGCTGGTGCTGTCTGGCCCACTGACGGGCGACATTCAACAGCCGCTGGCCGATTTTGCGCCGCCGGTAAGGCCGCGAAACCACCACATCCTGCAGCCGGGCCACCCCAAAAACCGGGTCCTGGCGCATGGTCAGGTAGCCCAGAATTTCCTGATGCTCGCGGCTTTCGGCCACCAGAAAGCAGTGTTCCGGCGGCAGGGCCAGCGTAAGCCGGCGTTCATCCGCTGGCCAGGTGGTTTCCAGCAGGCGGGGCAGGCGTTCTGTCTGGAAGACGATATGGCGCTGGTCGGTATCTTCCTGCAGGCGCATCTGCCACACGTACTCGGTCTCGTAGGTATGATCGAGCGCCAGACATTCTGGAATATCCCTGTTCACCCCGTCGCGTATGAGGAGCGTGAGTGTCGCAGACATCGCAGGCTGTTTATGCCAGAAATGCGTCGCCAAACGTACCCGTCAGGCGAAGCTCGACCAGCGGCGCCTGTTCGTCGGCATCCTGGGCCACATACACACCCGGTTCAGTTTCAAAATAACGGGCCGGGTCCGCATGGACGCCAAAGAAACGGCCGGGCGCAGCATAAATTCTGGCCTGATAGCCTTGCGGTACGATGACCTGGATAGAGCCAAGTGCAGATTGAAGATGAAGGGTGCCCAGGGCTTCGTAGGGGCAGGTCAGGCGAATATCCCCAAACCCGGTGCCGACAACGACATCCTGAACAATAACTTCGGACAGGTCGAGGATGACCTGTCCGAGACTGGTGCTTATAAAAATCTGCCACGGCAGATCGCGGGTGAGGCCCATTTCCCAGTCTGCAAACGACAGCCAGGGGGTGGCGGACCGGTGCATCCGCAGATAAGCCTGTGTATCCTGAACCTGCATCTGCGGGCGAGAGTCTGCGGCGAACTGCCCGGCAATCAGGCGGCCTTCGCGCCGCAGTGCCCGCAGGTTCACATCCACTTCGCCCGCGCTGATTTCAAGCGCAGCGGCTTCGACACTGCCCCGCGTGATGCCAAAGGTTTTTCCATATCGCACCGGCAGCAGATCACCCTGAAGCAGCACCTGCGCGCCCGTAATGACAAGCAGCAGCGGCCACAGCAGGGTCAGTTCAAAGTCGCCCAACAGCAGGAAATTATCCAGCAGCAGTAAGACGCCAACAATCGCCAGCGCAAGCGGCCAAAGCCAGGGGCCACGTGATTGTCGGGCTTGCACAGCTTACTCCTCGTACAGATAATCCCGCAGCTTCACATGAGCGGACGACTGGCGCAGGCGGTTAAGGGCCTGGGCTTCCAACTGCCGCACACGCTCCCGCGTGACGCCGATGGTCTGCCCCACCTCTTCCAGAGTGTAGATGCGGCCATCTTCCAGCCCGTACCGCAGGCGCAGAATCTGCGCTTCGCGCGGGGGCAGGCGGTTCAGCGCTTCGGTAAGCTGCTCCTGCAGCAGATGCGTCGCGACTTCTTCCGCCGGGGCCGGGCTGTTGGCATCTTCCACAAAATCGCCAAACGTAGAATCGCCTTCTTCGTCAATCGGGGTTTCCAGACTGACCGGACGGCGCGAAATTTCCATCAGGTCCTCGATCTTGTCTGGCGTGGTTTCCATACCTTCGGCCAGTTCTTCAATCGAAGGATCGCGGCCCAGCTCCTGTGTGAGCTGAAGCTGGATGCGGCGCATCCGGTTGAGCTGGTCGCCCATATGCACCGGCACACGGATCGTGCGTCCCTGGTCCGCGACAGCCCGGCTGACGGCCTGCCGAATCCACCATGTGGCATAGGTGCTGAATTTGTGACCGCGACGGTATTCAAACTTGTTGGTCGCCCGGATCAGCCCGATATTGCCTTCCTGAATCAGATCGAGGAAGGGCACACCGCGCCCAATGTACTTTTTCGCCACGCTGATCACCAGACGAGCATTGGCGCGCACCAGATGCTCCTGGGCGGCTTCGCCATCTGCGATAATTTCGCGCAGCGTGTATACATCGTCCAGCGGCAGGTCATCACCATCTGCTTCCAGGCGTTCCTGGGCGATGATGGCAGCCTCCATCCGTTTGGCCAGTTCGACTTCCTGTTCCGCCGTCAGCAGCGGAACACGCCCGGCCTCTTTCAGATACAGCCCGACCACGTCATCCGTATCCAGTGCCTGCTGATAACCCAGGTCCTCAACGATGTCCGGATTGTCCAGCAGCCACTCATCATCCTCTTCGCCCTCGTCATCAGGCATGGGCGTGGTCAGATCAGCCGGCTCATCCAGATCAATGTCGTCCTGCTCCTTGCCGGTCACCACTTCGATTCCAGCTTCCAGCAGATCATCCATGACGTCATCGATCAGCGCCAGATTACGCTCGGCATCCGGCACCAGTGCGAGGATTTCCTCGTACGTGATCGACCCCTTGCGTTGGGCTTTCTCAAGGATTTGGGTTCGAATTTCTTCGTTGTTCAGTTCGCGTACCATTACCATAGTTATCACACACGTAAGCCCTGCTCACAACCTGAAGCAAGGCAGAATCTCCTTATTGCCGATAGCGCTAGAAAAGTTACCCTATTTTATATTATGGTGCAAAACTCTGTGTTTGAGATGGGGGTTAGATTAGACGAAACTTAAAATTGTAGCAGTAATTTTGGCAAAATCAAGTCCGGATATTCAAGTGCCTTACTAACGTAACCGCATTTTTTTAATTTGTCAAGCGAATTGGCGGAGAAAGAATAAAGGTTTTAAGAAAATCCACCGGGCCGCGCTCGATTATGAAGATTTCATCGCGTTCATCCACCAGCGCATAATAGGTGTTTTCGGCATCGGTCAGCGCGCCGACGGCCACCGCATGGCCGCTGCCATCGGTGTTCAGAATCTGAAACAGCAGTTGGGGCCTGGGGGACAGGCCATAATCTGCAAAGTCAGTTTCCGTCAGGATATTGATGCTGCGGGCATAGGGCAGCAGGACCAGGGTGCGGGCGATGTTCGTCACCGCCGTTTCATCCAGTTCACCCTCCAGGCCCGGGGCGGTCCACTGCCCGTTTGTATCGCGCGAGAAGGTAATTTCCCGGCCGCTGGTCAGGTCGTCAAGCTGTATGGCCTGAATATCCAGCACACGCAGTTCCGGAAACACGCGCAGCAGCGTGCCCTGCGGCATTTCAGTCCCTGCGGCGGTAGGGCTGGGCAGGGCGGTCTGTATCGCCGGCGGCGTTTGCTGGTTGGTCACGCTGACCAGTACCGCCAGCACGATAAACACCGCCAGCAGAATCAGCAGGGAGATACGGTTTCTCATCGGCGCATCCGCCATGTCCACAGCGCCAGCCCACCCACCAGCACAATGCCCGGCATCAGAATAACCGTGAAGAAGGCGATGGCATCAAGCTGCTGGGTGCTGACGAAGACCAGCGGCAGCGCGGTGGCAAAGGCCTGTGGGCTGAAGCTGACCTGTTCGTTCATGCCGGTCAGCCATCCCACGCCGTCGGTAAAGAGGATGGCATTGCCCAGCGAACCCCCAATAAAACCATTGGTGACAAAGTCTGCATCGCCAACCATCAGGATTCTGGCATCCGTGTCCTGATCCCAGGCCCACACCGCGCTGGCAAGCGGGCCGGGAATATCGGCTTCGGCGTCCGGGTCAAAGGTGTTGGTTTCTGCCAGGGCGCGAAAATCTGTTTCGCCATAGCTGTCTGGCGACGAGACCAGAATGCGGCCATTGTTGACCGGCGGATCATCGTTGACGTTGAGCGCGCGCGCAATGCGGAACAGGGTAGGGGCCTGGGCCGGGTCCAGCCGGACGCTGATATCTGTGTTCTGGTATACCTGATAGCCGATAATGTCCAGCGGGGTTCTCAGGTTGCTGCTGTAATCCACGATCACCGCATCCAGGGCGCTGATGCCATAGTTGTCCCACAAATAGCGGTTAAACGGAGTCTCACCTGCCAGGAAGGCGCCCTCGTTAAACAGCGCATCCGCCATGATAAACAACCCGCCGCCGCGCTGCAGATAGTTATCCAGCAGGGCGATTTCCTGTTCTGTCAGGGCGGTGGTGGGGCGGGGCAGGATAATCGCCGCCGCATCCTGGGGGATTTGCTGGCCTGCGGCAGCCAGCGCGGGCAGGTTGAGCGAATCCGTAATCAGGCCGCTTTCCTGCATGCCCAGATGCACGCCAGACAGCCCCTGCTGCCCGGTATCCAGCGGGTCGAGTTCGCTGCGCCCGGTTTCAAAATACACCTTGAAGGTGCCGGCCTGTAGTAACCGCAGGATCGCCTGGGTCATTTCGCGTTCCTGTGCGCCGCCGGGCTGACGGGGTACACGCGCCAGCGAGTTAAAATCCACCATGCTTTCGCCTTCGGGCGATGTAGTGACGTAGGAAAGGAACACCGCGCCGTTGCTGTAGGCCCCAAAACGCTGCGCCAGGGCAGGCTCCTGATTCGGGTCGATGTACTGCCGGCTGATCAGGCCGTCGGTGGCGGCTTCGTACAGGCGGAAAAACTGGTCATCGACATCGCGCATCTGAATGGCGGTTGAATCATAAAAGCCGGTGATGCGAATTTCCTGATCCACACGTTCCAGCACTGCCAGCGTTTCCGGGCTGAGCGTGAAGCGCCGGCCTTCTGTCATGTCCAGCGTCAGCGCGGCCCGCTGCAGCAGGATATAAACCATCGCCACGACGCCGATAAGCAGCAGACTGCTGAAAAAGGCCACCGTGCCATAGCGAAACTGCCTGCCGGTAACAAAATCCACAAAATCGCGGGGCGCGCTGATGGCCCACACAAGCAGGCTGATGCCGCCCACCGCCAGCGCCACCACCACCGGGGTTGTGAATGCGCCCTGCCACAGCCACGCCAGCACCCCCAGCAGCAGGGCGACGCCGCTGACATAGCTGGCCCAGTGGCCGATCTGCCGCCGCGTGATAATGATGGGTTCGTTTCTCATGCCCGCCACCTGTGCGATTCGACCACGCGGATGGTGATGTACAGCATAATCACCATCATGCCGGCGTAATAGGCCACATCTTCAGCACGCACCAGCCCATAGGCGAACGAACTGACAAAATGCCCCTGAAGCGTCAGTTGGTTGATGACCCGGGCCAGTTCCGTACTGGCCACAATCTGCCCGGCCAGCCCGCCCAGATACAGCACCAGCAGCGCCGCCGTGCTTAAAAAGGCGGCCACCACCTGATTTTCTGTGACGGCGGAAAAAAGCAGGCCGACGGAAAGTGTCGCGCCGCCATACAGCCAGATGCCCACATAGGCGCTGATGGCATGGCCCAGGTCTGGCTGGGTAATCGTCAGCAGGATAATCTGATAGATCAGCGTGATGGCCAGCAGCAGCGAATAATAGAACCAGGCGCCCAGAAATTTACCAAGCACAATATCGCTGTCGCGCACCGGGGCCGTCAGCAGCAGTTCCAGCGTATCTTCGCGCTTTTCTTCCGCCAGCATCCGCATTGTCAGCACCGGGGCGAAGAACACCAGCGCGAATGACAGAAAACCCGGCACTACCGCCGGTGACGCCGGTTTGACGGTGACACTCGCCACCAGGTCGTTGTTAAACAGAAAACCTGTAAGGAACAGAAAGGCCGCAGCGATCAGATAGGCGACAGGCGAAACAAGATACTGGCTGACTTCGCGCCGGAAGATAATCCACGTACCGCGCATGGGTCAGGGTTGCCTCCCCACAATATCCAGAAATATATCTTCCAGCGTCATCGCCACCGGGCGCAGTTCCAGCAGTGGATAGCCGGCCTCGATCACACGGGCGGAAATTTCGGCGCGGATATCCTGCCCGGGCTGGCTGTGGACGATATAACCGCTGCTCTGTGGCTCGACAGCCACCACACCGGCTGTATTTTCCAGCAGCGCCAGGGCCGCTTCTGGCGCGGCACTGCCGATCAGGACATACAGGCGCGGGTCTGGCTGAAGTTTGCGCCGCAGATTGGCAGGCGCGCCTTCTGCGACGATGCGCCCCTGCTGAATAATCAGTACGCGGTCACACACCTGTTCAGCTTCTGAAAGAATGTGCGTGCTAAAAAGCACGGTATGATTTTGCCCCAGCGCCCGCACACTCTCGCGCACTTCAATCACCTGCTGCGGGTCAATGCCGATGGTCGGTTCATCCAGGATGACCACTTCCGGATCATGAACGATGGCCTGTGCCAGCCCCAGGCGCTGCCGCATGCCTTTGGACAGGTTGCGGATCAGGCTGTTGCGCCGGGACGTAAGCTGCACCTGTTCGATCACCTGCTCGACACGTGGGCGCGCTCGCCGCACCCCGCGCAGTTCCGCCCAGAATTTGATATAGCTGTAAACAGTCATATCCGGGTACACCGGGACCGTTTCCGGCAGATAGCCCACCCGCTTGCGCACTTCCAGCGACTCCTGAAGGACATCGAATCCTGCTACCCGTGCCTGGCCGCTGGTTGGCGGCATATACCCGGACAGGATGCGCATGGTGGTGGTTTTGCCTGCGCCGTTGGGGCCGAGGATGCCGACAATTTCACCCGGTCGGGCCTCAAAGCTGATATCGTCAACCGCGCGGTGGCTGCCAAATGTCTTGGTGAGGTTGTGAACTTCAATCATGATTTGTCGCTGCGTTGATGCACGGTTGAATCTTACTGCCTGTACAGGGCAGCGTCAAGCGAACGTAAATGTTTGCAGACAACACAGGAACCCCTGCTATAAGACAGGGGGATTATCAGGCGTGATGGGGCAGGGGCTAGCTGGCAAACCAGGAGCGGATGACATCCAGAGTCGAGCGGGATTGAGGTTCCATCTGGACACGCTCCGCCAGTTGGGCGCGTTCCAGTTCCTCGACAAATTTGCGCAGGACATAGGCATCGCTCATGGTGACGATGGCGGAGAATTCGGTTTCGCCTGTCAGGGTGGCCGCCAGCGCCAGGACGCGGTCATTATTTTCCAGCGCAGGATTTTTTTGCATCGCGATGCCCAGGGCCTTCAGCGCCCGGATGCGATCCTTGGCTTTGTAATACTGCAGGGCGCGCTGCACAAAGAACTTGTAGGACGGCTCCATCGAATCGACCATCTCCGATACATCGACGCCTGCTGCATCCGCCGCTTCCTGAAACTGAAGATCCAGTTCTTCAATATCCTCAATCGGGATTTTGCGGCCAATCAGGGCGCGGGTCGCGGCGGCCTGCTGCACAGACTGCCGGAAGGTCTGATCCTGACGTTTTTTGCGAGCACCCTTGCTCACCTGGGCCACCATATTTTTGTAGTAGGTCAGCAGGCAGTTGACCAGGCCGGCACGGAACTCCAGCGCGACGCAGCTGTCGACACGCTGTTCCGGGCTGGCATCCAGATAGGCGGCGGTCAGGTCGTCGTAAACAAATAAAAGCTCTTTTTCTGTTTGTTTGGTCTGGCGCGGTCTGTCACGCAGGTCTGCGTTGAGTGTTTCCAGGCGGCGAAGCAGGGTTGGGATGTCTCCGTTTGTTTTCATGATCACGGCCAATCAAACCACTCGTTTATACGTAACTGAATTGTAAGATGAAAAACGTAAATGAAGCAACTACTTTAGTACCACTTATAGAAGTTGGATAGAAAAATATGGGCAATTCGTACGAAAATTCTGGTGAAGCCTGTAAACCTCTGTGTATCTGTTGACGGATGGGCAAACATTGCATACACTTTGTGCAGTTTTGATAATGCTGTGTGAAAATCATGTCTATAACACCAGTGCCTGTGACAATCCGTCGTCGCCGCAGCCGTCGCCCGCAAACCGTTGAGGTTGAGGTGGGCGTTTTGTGCTGGCAGGGTGCGGCAGCGTAGCACAACAGGCCAGTTCGGACGCGAACCCCCGACCTCATCAGCAGAGGGCCGGGGTTTTTGTTTTTATGGGGAGGAAGCATGTCAGAAACGCAGCAGCAAATTCGCGTAGGGGTGTATGGCGCATCCGGTTATGCCGGGCAGGACCTGGTGGAACTGCTGGTCCGTCATCCACAGGTGGAACTGGTGTTTGCTACATCCAATACCTACAGCGGAACACCCGTGCCGGGCACTGATTTGAGCTATATCCCCTCAGACGAGGCCGACCCGGCAGCTGCTGAGGTGGTTTTTCTGGCGCTGCCGCACAAAGCCTCGGCAGTGATGGCGGCCAGGGCGCTGGCGGTGGGCACCAGAGTGATTGATCTTTCGGCGGATTTCCGGCTGGATACGGCGGAACGCTATGCGCAGTGGTACGGCAGCGCCCATCCTCACCCGGAACTGCTGCCGGTCCCCTATGGCCTGCCAGAAATCCACCGGGCGCAGCTTCAGCAGCTTGATCTGGTGGCAGTGCCGGGCTGTTACCCGACGACGACGCTGCTGGGCCTGTATCCCCTGCTGAAGGCTCATGTGCTGGACGAGCAGGCGCCGATTATTGTGGATGCCAAATCCGGCGTTTCCGGCGCAGGGCGCGAACCCAAACCCACCACACATTTTGTAGAGGTCTTTGGCAATCTGTCACCTTACAACCCGGGGCGGGTGCACCGGCATGTGGGCGAAATTGAGCAGGAGATTCAGAAAATCAACGGCAGTGTGGGCACCCTGATCTTTACGCCGCACCTGCTGCCGGTCGATCGCGGCCTGATGGCCAGCATTTATGTCACACTCAACAGCACCTTCACCAGCGATCAGGCGCAGGGCTTATATGAAGAGGTCTACGGCCCGGAACCGCTGGTTGATGTGCTGCCGCCGGGCCAGCAGGCCACCCTGCGGCACGTGGTGCGAACCAACCGCTGCGCCATCAGCCTGACCCCGGTGACAGAGCGTTACCTGCATATCACCAGTGTGACGGATAACCTGCGCAAGGGCGCGGCCGGGCAGGCGGTACAGAACTTTAATCTGATGTTCGGCCTGCCGGAAACACAGGCGCTGCTGTAGGGTGGTCTGTAGGGCGATTAAGGAGGACACGATGCAGCCAGTGGTGATCAAAATTGGCGGGCATGAACTGGATGACGAGAGTTTCCTGACCGAACTGGCCGGGGTGATTAAGGCGCTGGCAGAACCGGTGGTGATTGTACATGGCGGTGGCAAGGAGATTTCGCATCTGCAGAAGAAGATGGGCATCGAGCCGCGTTATATCGACGGCGTGCGGGTGACGGATCGTGAATCGCTGGTACTGGTTGAGATGGTGCTGTGCGGCACGGCGAACCGCCGCCTGGTGCGTCATCTGGTGGCTGGCGGAGTCGAGGCGCAGGGGATGAGCGGCATTGACCGGGGGCTGATCCGCGCTGAAAAGATGCAGCATGCCGATGTGGATATGGGATACACCGGCGAGGTGACTGCCGTGCGCGGCGAGGTGCTGCTGGAGATGCTGGCACAGGGCATCACGCCGGTGATTGCGCCTATCTGCCTGGGGCCGGACAGTTCCTACAATGTCAATGCTGACCATGTCGCCGGGGCGGTGGCCGGGGCGGTTGGCGCGCAGCGGGTCGTATTTCTGACCAACGTCGAGGGCGTCCTGAAGGATGGCGCGGTGCTGGCCGCGCTGACCCCGGCGCTGGCACAGACCCTGATTGAGGAAGGCACGATTTTTGGGGGGATGATCCCGAAGGTACAAACCGCGCTTGCTGCGCTGGCGCGGGGGGTGCCGCAGGCGGCCATCACCAACCTGACTGGGCTGCGGACTCATGGCGGCACCGTATTTTCAACTGTTTCGCTGCCTGCCTGATTTTATGATAAAGAGGTTATATCATGCTGGATGAAACACAAAGAATCATTGATCTTGAACAGACCCACGTAGTGCAGAGTTACGTCCGTCCGCCCTTCGTGCTGGCACGTGGTGAAGGCGTGACCCTGTACGATACCGAAGGCAACGCCTATCTGGATTTTGTGGCGGGCATCGCGGTAAATTCGCTGGGCTATGGCGACCCGGAACTGACCGGGGCGATTGAGCAGGCCCTGAGCAGCGGGGTGATCCATGTCAGCAACCTGTATCACACTGCGCCACATGCGGAACTGGCCGCGCTGCTGTGCGAAAAGTCATTTGCGGACCGTGTGTTTTTCTGCAACAGCGGCACAGAAGCCAACGAAGGCGCCCTCAAGTTCGCGCGCAAGGTGGCCTATGCCCGGGGCCAGACCGATAAAACCGAAATCGTGACATTTACCAATGCCTTTCACGGGCGCACGATAGGCGCGCTGGCCGTCACCCCCAAAGAGAAGTTCCAGAAGCCGTTTGCGCCGCTGATGCCGGGGGCGGTGCTGGCGGAATTTAACAACATCGACAGTGCCAAAGCCGCTATCGGCCCCAGAACTGCAGCAGTCATCGTGGAACCGGTGCAGGGCGAAGGCGGCGTCTACCCGGCGACAGAGGAATTTCTGAAGGCGCTGCGCGACCTGTGCGATACGCATCAGGCGGTGCTGATTTTTGATGAGATTCAGTGCGGGATCGGACGCACCGGGACATTGTGGGCCTATGAGCAGTACGGCGTGACGCCGGATATCATGACGCTGGCGAAGCCGCTGGCCGGTGGGCTGCCGATTGGCGCGGTGCTGTGTACCGAGGCGGTGGCCAGTGCCATCCAGCCCGGCGATCACGGCTCTACCTTTGCTGGTGGCCTGGTGGTGACCAGCGCGGCCCGCGTGGTGCTGGAACGGGTCAGCCAGCCAGAATTTCTGGCTCAGGTGCGCGAGGTTAGCGATTACCTGATGGAGCGCCTTTCTGAACTGAACAGCCCGCTGATTAAAGCTGTGCGCGGGCGCGGCCTGATGGTCGGCATCGAACTGACTGTGCCGGCGGTGCCGCTGGTGCGGGCAGGCTTCCAGCAGGGGCTGCTGACCGTCAACGCCGGCGATAACGTGCTGCGGCTGGTGCCGCCGCTGGTGATGCAGAAGCAGCACATCGATACACTGATTGAGAAGCTCACCGTGATTCTGGAGGAAGCGGTCCATGCCTGAGGTTCAGCCTTCCATTGACAGCGTCGCCGGGTTCCGGGCAGCGGGGGTGCACTGCGGCCTGAAGAAAAATGACGCGCTGGATTTTGCCCTCATCCTCAGTGACCGGCCCTGTGCGGCGGCGGGGGTGTTTACCACCAGCCAGGTGAAGGCCGCGCCGGTGCTGGTCGATATGGAATATCTGCAAAAAAATCCCGCGGGAATCCGGGCGGTGGCCACCAACAGCGGCTGTGCCAACGCCTGCACCGGCCAGCAGGGGATGGAGAATGCCCGCTGTATGGCACGCCGGACGGCTGAACAGATCGGATGCGCCCCTGAAGATGTGCTGGTGCTGTCCACCGGGGTGATCGGTGTGCAGCTTCGCATGGACAAAATCGAACACGGCGTGCATCTGGCGATGGACACGCCGGAGGATGACTGGCTGGCCGCCGCAACGGCAATCATGACCACCGACACACGCCCCAAGCTGGCCTCAGTACAGGTGCGCACCCGCAGCGGCCAGACCTATCGCATCGCTGGCATCAGCAAAGGCGCGGGGATGATCGCCCCCAATATGGCCACCATGCTGAGCGTCGTGGTCACCGATGCCGCCCTGTCGCCCGAACAGGCACAGCAATCGCTGCGGGCGGCGTCTGAAATCAGTTACAATTGCATCGTAGTGGATGGCGATACCAGCACCAACGATACGGTGCTGCTGCTGGCCAACGGCGCGAGCGGCGTACAGGTGGCCGATGCAGACGACCTGGCGCAGTTTCAGCAGGCGCTGGATGCCGTATGCAAAAAGCTGGCGCAGGATATCGTGCGCGACGGCGAGGGAGTCACCAAGTTTATCACGGTGCGTGTCACTGGCGCGCCGGATAACGCCGCTGCCCGGCAGATTGCCAACACAATCGCGATTTCGCCGCTGGTGAAAACGGCCTTTTATGGCAACGATGCCAACTGGGGCCGCATCGTGATGGCGGCGGGGCGGGCTGGTGTACCGTTCGCGCAGGAATCTATGAATCTGTGGCTGGCGGCTGGCGAGGATTTTGAGAATCCACTGCAAATACTGGCGGATGGCCTGCCGCTGGAATATGGCGAGGAAAACGCGACGGCCATCATCAGCCAGCCGAGCGTAGGCATTCTGTTTCAGTGTGGCGCAGGGGAGGGACAGGCGACGGTATGGACCTGTGATCTGAGCCACGAGTACGTATCCATTAACGCAGATTATCGCACCTGACCACAACCCAGGACAATATAGCAGAAGGACGGAACATGACACGAGGCGTGCTGGCGCTGGAAGATGGACGGATATTCGAGGGGGTCGGGTTTGGCGCGGAGGGCGTTGAAACTGGCGAGGTCGTCTTTAACACGTCCATGACAGGCTATCAGGAAATCCTGACCGATCCATCGTACTACAAACAGATCGTCACCATGACGGTGTCGCATGTGGGCAATACCGGCGTCAACCCGGAGGATATCGAATCGGCGCGGGTGTGGGTGTCCGGGTTTGTGGTGCGTTCGCTCAGTCCGGTGGTCAGCAACTGGCGCGAACAGGGCACGCTGGATGAATATCTGAAGGCGCAGGGGATCATTGGCCTGACGGAAGTTGCGACGCGGGCGCTGGTGCGCCATATCCGCGAGAAGGGTGTCATGCGGGCGGTGATTGCGCATGGCCCGGCGGCAGAAGACCCGGCGGCGCTGGTGGAACTGGCGCGTAACTCGATGGATATGTCTGGCGCCAATCTGGTCGATGAGGTGACGACGCCGGAACCCTACAACTGGTCAGAGCGCAGCAATCCGCAGTGGTATCGCCAGAATCATGACCGCGAAGCCGGGCCGCTGGTGGTGGCCTATGACTTCGGGATCAAGCACAACATTCTGCGCATGATGACGGATCGCGGCCTGCGGGTGACCGTGGTTCCGGCCCAGACCCCGGCCGCCGAAGTGCTGGCGATGAATCCGGCAGGCGTGTTTTTAAGCAACGGTCCCGGCGACCCGGCCGCTGTGACCTATGCCATTGACAACACCCGCCAGCTCGTTGGTCAGGTGCCGGTGTTTGGCATCTGCCTGGGGCATCAGATTATCGGGCTGGCGCTGGGCGGCAAAACCGAAAAGATGCGCTTTGGGCATCGCGGCGGCAACCAGCCTGTGAAGAATCTGCTGACCGGCGTGGTCGAGATCAGCGCGCACAATCACGGCTTTGCCCTCAGCGACGACAGCGACCTGGGCGGCGCGGAAGTGACTCACATCAACCTGAACGACCACACCATCGAAGGGCTGCGCGATACGGCTCGAGGCGTCTTTAGCGTGCAGTATCACCCGGAAGCCGCGCCCGGCCCGCACGACTCGCTGTACCTGTTTGACGAGTT
>CAZQIY010000069.1:0-17053 GCA_964593565.1 uncultured Anaerolineaceae bacterium | reverse complement strand
CCGCTGACGCTGATATACAGCCAGCCTTCCGGGCTGACGGCCACATCCAGCGGGCGATTGGGCCAGAAGCCGCTGGTGCGATAGTTCATCTCCGCCAGTGAATAGCCCACACGGGCCGGCGTTATCGCCTCGAACGGAATCAGGATGTCATAGCCCGCAGGATCGCTTGTCGATTCAAAGCGCACCACCGCCAGCGCATACCCGCGCAGATCCACCTGATGGCGCGACCCGTTCAGAATCACAAGCAGCGTGCCGTTCAGGTCGGGCAGCGCATCGGCGGTATAGGCCGCCATGCCCAGCGGCGTACTGCCCGTCGGGAAGGTCAGCGCCGGGGCCGTGACGTCATCGCAGTCTGCATCCGGGGCGGCTTCATCCGGCAGATTACCCGCGCCGACACAGGCCGGCCAGCCAAAATCCGCACCCCAGCGCACGCGGTTAAGTTCATCCATGTCCGGCGCATCCGCCAGACCAGAACGGGCGCTGTCCGTCACCCATAGGTCATGATGGATAAAGGCCATGTCCCCACCCTGACGCAGCCCTGTCGCCACCCGCGCCGGGTCGCTGCCATCCAGCGCGAAGCTGAGAATCGCGCCGTGTTCTGGCCGGGCTGGCGTGCAGAAATCGCAGGACGCGCCGATGCTCAGGTACAGCCGTTCATCCGGCCCGACAATCAGGCTGCCAGACCAGCCCCCAGGGCCGACAGGCACATCATCTACCAGCGTTTCGAGTTCATCCCCCACCAGCCGGTAAAGATGCGCCCCCCCGGCGATATACAGCGCGCCCTCATGATAGGCCAGCCCGTTGGGCAGCGTCAGGCCATCCGCCACCACCCGGCTCGCATCCGGCAGGCCGTCGCCGTCGCTGTCGGTGATCGCCAGCACCTGCCCATGCAGCGGACGGGCGGCATACAGCGTGCCATCCGGCGCGGCGGCCAGCGCCGTAAACGCCAGATCGCCGCCGTCAGGATCGCGCACCGCGGTTTCCAGACAGTAACGCTTGCCGTCAATCCAGGGTGGATCGCGAAAGGTGGGACGCTCGAAACAGGGGGGCAGGTCCTGCGCCTGCGCCGGAATCATCGCCAGCAGCAGCCCCAGCAGCACCGCCCCGATATGGACTATCGGCCTACACACAAAGTTTATTCTTCTGTTATGCTTGTTAAAATTCAACCATGACATATACTGAAGAGTATATAGTACACTTCAGGGGAAATCACAGGAGCAAGTTTGTTCGCCACGCCCACACCATTACGCTGCTGAACAGCCTCATCCGGCCCTTTCTGATGTTCAGAATACGTTAGGATTTGCTGAGATTCGCATCTGGCTCCGCCAAAATTGTCGTAAACATCGTTAAAATAACACTAATATATAAGTGCAGGTTCATGAATTTCTTATCAACCAGCCTTCACAAAAGTTCGTTCAATCATCTTCATCAGGAATAGCACCATGAAAGTACTCAGGCTCTTTACCCTATCGCTGGTTTTTGTGGCTGGTTGCAGCGTCTTTCCGGGCCTGCGTGTGCTGACTGGCGAAGATGCCGGCAGCATCAATGCCGAGGTTGCCGAAGTAGCAGAACTGGTGATGGCGGATAAAACCGGCTCAACCGACAGTTCGCTGATCGCGGCAGCAGATCGTATCGAAGCGGCCAGCCCCTTTGTCGATATCATCGAAATCCGCAAGGACGAAGCCAACGACCTGTTTGTGGTCAATATGCTGTTCCAGCCCCCGGCAGATGCCCAGGGCGAAACCCAGGCGGCCTTAATCAGCCTGTATTCCTCGATCCAGCGGGCGATGGAACTGACCTGGCAGGGGACACTGCGCGAGAGTGAAGGCACCAGCGCTATTCAGGTGAATTTTATCGTGCCGCAGGGTATCCCCACGCTGGACAGCGGCACCAGCTTTGTCGGCTTTTTCAGCCTCAATTCAGAAATCGAACGCAGCGAGGCCATTTCCTACCTGTCCGGCTCGCGCAATCTCAACGATTTTCTTGATCTGATCGTCGAGGGCACCCTGCTGTATCAGATTCCGCAGGCGGGGCAGATCTACACCGGGCAGCCAAATCACCCGCTGTTTATGCTGGGCGCACCGGCCGAGGCAGGCGCTCGGGAATCCTGAGTGCCGCATTCATTAGCTTATGACAGGGTACCGGCGTACTTTCCTCCCACCATTCGGGGTAATATTTAAATTTTCAGTTCTGGCAGGTATGAGTAGTTATTGAGGACGAGTATGAGCAGTCTGACGACCTACGACCCGAACAAGCATAAAACCCGTGTTGTCCGGCGGCGCTACGACTGGGAAGACGAAGCCACACTTGTTGACGAGCGCAAGAAGCTGAAGAATCGCATCCGGCTGTTTGTGGCGGACAACAAGTTCAGGATTCTGCTGTTCATTATTGTCATGGCGGCGCTGCTGGATGCCGATGTGATGCGCGGCTTTCTCAGCTTTCTGGGGGTGGCGCTGCCGTTTTTTGCCCGTTTCCTGCTGTACGCCGGGCTGATTATCGGCCAGTTCGGGCTGATGTTCTGGTTTTTAGGCCGGGCACGCACCTATACCATCTGGCCGGGTTCGGAATCGCAGGGGATCAGCTTTGCGGATTATCGCGGCCAGCCGGAACTGCTGGAACAGGCGCGGCAGATCGTTACGCTGCTGCGCGGTGTGCGCGCCTTCGAGGCGGCTGGCGGCGAACCACTCAACGGCCTGCTGCTGGAAGGCCCGCCCGGCACGGGCAAGACCTGGCTGGCGAAAGCCATCAGTACCGAGGCCGGCGTCCCCTTCTTCTATATTGATGGTTCCGGCATGCAGTCGATGTTCTTCGGCATCGCCCCGCTGAAAGTGATGAACCTGTACCGCAAGGCCCGCAACGCGGCCAAGGAATATGGCGCGGCGATCATCTTCATCGATGAGGTGGACTCAGTGGGGTCACGCGGGGGGGTAGCCCAGAAGCGCGACAGCTACGAGTCGCCCCTGCTGCGTTCGACCCGCCTGCCGATTATGTTCGGCGGGATGAACGGCGCCAATGTCGGCCTGCTCAGCACGCTGCTGGTCGAGATGAGCGGGTTCAGCCAGGAACATGGCTGGTGGGCACGCAAGCGCGCCTGGTGGTATAAAAATATCCTGCGGCGCACCCCGCCCAAACCGAAAAAGCGCGTGCTGACCATCGGCGCGACCAACCGTATCCAGGCGCTGGATGCGGCCCTGCTGCGCCCTGGCCGTTTCGACAAGAAAATCCGTGTTGATGCGCCAGACCTGGAAGGCCGCCGCGACATCTTCGAGTATTACCTGACCAAGATGTCGCACGATGAAACCATGGACCCGCTGGTGCTGGCGGTAGAAACGCCGTTTTACACCCCAGCGGACATCAAATACCTGCTCAACGAGGCGCTGCGTTACGCCCTGTTCGATGGCCGCATCTACATGACCTATCGCGATTTCAAGCTGGCCCAGCCAGAACACGAAGCCGGGCTGCGTACCCCCATCAAGAACCTGACGCGCGAAGCCAAGTACCGGCTGGCGGCCCACGAAGCGGCCCACGCCATTGGGATTCGCCTGTACATGCCGGAAAACCGCATCTCGCGCATCACCATCATTCAGCAGGGGTTCGCGCTGGGCCATGTAAGCTGGATGCCCGCCACAGAAAGTTTCCACTATCTGAACACCTATGAATGGCTGCGCAACCGGCTGCGGGTATCTGTGGCAGGCAAGGCCGGCGAAATGGAATTTGGCGGGCCGGAAGAACAGACCCTGGGCGTGGGCGGCGACTTTGCCGGCATCCGCGCCGTGCTGCGGCAGATGGCCAACGCCGGCATGTTCGGCCCGCTGGGGGCCAGCGGCGAACCGGAAACGATCAAGGAAGTGCGCGAGATGATGGAAGAAACCTTCCTGATGGCGCTGGATGAAGTGCGGGTGGACCTGCGGCTGCACCGGCAGATGGGCGAAGACCTGATTCACCTGCTGCTGGAAAAAGAGGAGCTGCTGGCGGACGAAGTCGAAGCCTTTTTCGACCAGTACGGCCTGCACACGCCCAAGCCGCAGCTTGGCCCCGGCCCGGAAATCGGGAAGATTGCTCATACCGAAGTTGATCACACGAGTGTCAGGTAAATCGCATGTCTGTTAAAGAGATTCAACCTGTCTCCCCGGAACCGCATTTTCAATGGGAGACTGAGAAATCGGATGTTGACCGCCACAACACACGGGCGCGCCGCATTCGCCGCTTCATCAAGCGGTTGTGGCTGCCCGCGCTGATTATCGGCCTCATACTGGCGGCCCTGCTCAGCGCCGAATTTATGGCCGCTCTGATTCCCATCGCGGCAGGCGCGCTGCAAATCCTGGCGATGATCTTTATTTTCATCTCGCAGTTTATCGTGCTGTTCTGGTTTCTGGCGCGCACCCGTACCTACACCATCATGCCGGATACGGGCACCGAAGGCATTAACTTTGACGATTATCGCGGCCAGCCGGAGATTCTGGAACAGGCCCAGCAGATCGTCACGCTGCTGCGCGGTGTGCGGGCTTATGAAAACGCGGGCGGCGAGCCGCTGACCGGCCTGCTGCTGGAAGGCCCGCCCGGCACGGGCAAAACGTGGCTGGCACAGGCCATCAGCACCGAGGCGAAGGTGCCGTTTTATTACATGGATGCCTCCGGGCTTCAGGCCATGTTTATCGGCGTCGGCCCGATGAAGGTGATGGGCCTGTTCCGCAAGGCGCGCAAGATGGCCAAGCGTTATGGCGCCGCGGTCATCTTTCTGGATGAAATCGACGCGGTGGGGTCGCGCGGGGGCGGTGTGGCCCAGGTCGGCGGCTCTGAAGACAAGCAGGATGGCATGTTCGGCGGCGGTTCTGGCGGCATGGGCGTGCTGAGCACCCTGCTGATCGAGATGGACGGTTTCAGCCAGGAACATGGCTGGCGCGCGGGCCTGCGGACGTGGTGGTATAAGAAAATTCTGCGGCGCAAGCCCCCCAAACCGGAACGGCGCGTGCTGGTGATCGGTGCGACCAACCGCATTTCCGCGCTTGATCCTGCCCTGCTGCGCCCGGGCCGCTTCGACAAGAAAATCCGTGTGGATGTGCCGGATATGGAAGGCCGCCGCGAGATTCTGGAATACTACCTGGAAAAGTACGCCCACGACGAGACGATGGACCCGGTGATTCTGGCCTCAGAAACCCCCGGCTACAGCCCGGCGGATCTCAAATATCTGCTTAACGAGGCCCTGCGCTATGCCTTCTTTGAAGGACGGCGCGTGATGACGTACAAGGACTTTATGCGCGCCCAGCCAGAACATGAAATGGGTCTGCGCACGCCGATCAAGCACATGGCGCCCGAAGCAAAACGGCGTCTGGCCTATTATCAGGCGGGCCGGGCGGTGGCGGTGCGGTTGTTCCTGCCCCATCATCGCATCTCGCGCATTACCATCGTGCGCCAGGGGATGAAATTTGGCCATGTGTGGCATTATTCCGCGCAGGAATCTTACCAGGGGCTGCAAACCAAGCCGGAACTGATGAACCGCGTGCGGGTGTTTATCGGGGGCAAGGCTGCGGAGATGGAATTCTGCGGCGCGCATAACCAGAGCGTGCTGGTGGGCGAGGACCTGGGCAAAGTGCTCAACCTGCTGGAGGCCATGGCCGATGCTGGGATGTTCGAGACGATGGGCGCCACCATGTCCTACCAGTACGACCTGATGCGCGGCATTTCCAGGCGATTCACGCCGGAACAGGCCCACGCTATCGAAGAAGCCTATCAGCAGGCGCTGCGGGAAACGCGGCAGGCGCTGCGCGAACACAGCCACGTGGTCCATGCGCTGGTCGAGCTGCTGCTGGCAAAGGAAGAACTGCTTTCAGATGAGATTCGCGAGTTCTTCGACCAGTACGACCTGTTCACGCCGGACCCAACCATCATCCGCGATGGTCAGGAATACCGCGTGCTGCCGACATCCACCAGCCTGGATATCGACCCGGAAGGGGAAGGCATCCCGGCGGGGCTGCTCGGAGAATAGGGCCGCAGGCTGCGCAGATCATCGCGCGCCTGCAGCACAACCGAAAAGAAACGAACTGCAAGGGGGGCGGCCAACGCCCCCTTTTTCGTCACACAGCAGACAGTGCGCTATACTGGGCGCAAGGGGTAGCCTGGGCACCTTACCCCGGACAGGTCAGGCGCATCTGCTGACCGCAAACGTCAATGAGTGAGTGAGGGGTTTACCGGTATGGATCAACGGATGGTCGATTTTATTCGGGCATTGAGAGCAGCCGGGGTGCGTATTTCGCTGGCAGAAAGCCAGGATGCGATGTACGGGGTCAATGCCGTTGGCATTCTGGACCGGGCACACTTTGCCTCGGCACTGAGGGCGACGCTGGTCAAGGAAGCCCGCGACCAGGGCACGTTTGATTATTTCTTCCCGCTGTTTTTCAGCTCCGGCCAGCCGCCCATGGAAAATATCCCGGATAATCTTTCGTCAGAAGATCAGGATACGCTTAAACAGGCGCTGCAATCGCTGATGGGCAACATGGAGGCGCTGCGCGAGCTGCTGCGCCAGTTGATCCAGGGCCAGCCCTTCGACCAGCAGCAGCTTGACCAGATGGGCCAGCAGGCCGGCCTGCCCCAGGGCAACGAAATGTACCAGCGCCAGTGGTTCGAACGGCGCATGCAGCAGCAGGCAGGCATGCGCGCCCTGCAGGACCTGATCGAACAGTTGATGCAGGCGCTTGAGGAAATGGGCATGAGCGGCGAGGCACGCGAGCAGGTTCGCCAGATGCTGGAACAGAATGCCCAGGGGCTGGCGGAGCAGATTTCGCAGTATGTGGGGACTAACCTGGCAGAGCAGATGGCCAATCAGGACCCCAGGCCGCAGCCCGACCTGATGGATGTCCCCTTCGAGCATATGAGTTACCAGGAAGTGGAGACCATCCGCGACGAAATCCGCCGGCTGGCCGCCCGCCTGCGCAGCCGGGCCTCGCTGCGCCAGAAACGCACCAAAATGGGCAACCCGGACCCGCGCCGCACCATGCGCGCCAATATGCGTTATGGCGGTGTGCCGCTGGAAATGCGCTACAAGACGCGGCACAAAAAACCGGCGCTGGTGCTCATCTGCGATATCAGTACGTCCATGCGCTACTGTGCCGAATTCCTGCTGACTCTGATCTACGAATTACAGGATCAGGTCGCGAAGACCACCAGCTTTATCTTCATTGACGACCTGACCGACATCAGCATGGTGTTTGCGGATGAGCAGCCGCGTGACGCTGTCCAGCATGTGCTGCAGGAAAATCCGCCCGGCCACTATAACACCGACCTGGGCCACAGCCTGGATACACTGTGCCACGACCACATGAGCTGCATCGACCACCGCACGACGGTGATTATCCTGGGGGATGGGCGCAACAACTATCACGACCCGCGCACCGACCTGGCCGAGATGATTCACCGCCGCTGCCGCCGCCTGATGTGGTTCAACCCGGAATCGCAGCATCTGTGGGGCACGGGCGACAGCGACATGCACCTGTACGCCAACCATGCCAGCCACGTCTTTAAGGTCAGCAACCTGCGCGAACTGACGGACGCGGTCGATCAGATTCTGACCGACAGCTAACCAAACCCGACAGCAAAGCGGCATAACGAGGCAGTCTGCAACGGCAGGCTGCCTTTTTTGCTGCCCTGAAGTATTTGAGCAGCTAAATCACATAAGCACCCAACGGAACATTGGAGGCTGTATATTTTTGTAGTTTTATGCAGCTTCAGGATAGAATTTAACCTTATCAACTACCGGAAGTGAAGGTTGTTTCATGGCTTCTGAACCCAGCACAAAAATTGGCGTCCTTGTGGCACAGCTTGGCACCCCAGCGGCCCCCACCCCAAAGGCGCTGCGCTCGTATCTCAATCAGTTTCTTTCGGACCGGCGCGTGATTGATTATCACCCTTTCCTGTGGCAGCCCATCCTGCAGGGGATTATCCTGCGGACGCGCCCGCGCCGTTCCGCCAGGCTGTACCAGCGCATCTGGCTCAAAGAAGGGTCGCCGCTGCTGATCTATTCCCAGAAGCAGCAGGAAATGCTTCAGGCGCTGCTGGGCGACAGCTACCGCGTGATTGTGGGCATGACCTACGGCCAGCCCGCCATCAAAGAGGCTGTGCGCACCCTGGAAGCCGAAGGCATTGATCGTATCATCGTCCTGCCCATGTTCCCGCAGTATTCATCCACCACCACCGCCTCGATCTACGACTCGGTTTATACCGCTGTCGCGGGCCGGCATGGGTTTCTGCTTCACGATCACAAACGCTTTATCCCCAGTCTGCGTTTTGTCGCCCCCTACTACGATTACCCGCCCTACATCGAGGCCATGAAGGTACATTTGCAGGAAACGATTGCGGCGCTGCCCGCCCGGCCGGATAAATACATCATCACCTTTCATGGCATCCCGGCGCGTTATGTGCGCACCGGCGACCCGTACCGCCAGCAGTGCGAGCGCACCGCGCAGCTTCTGGCAGAAGCGATGCAGTGGCAGGCGGACGACTGGCTGATCAGTTTTCAGTCGCGCTTTGGGCCGGAAAACTGGCTGGAACCCTATACCGAAGACGTGCTGACCAGCCTGCACAGCCAGGGTGTGGAGCGTCCGCTGGTTTTCTCGCCGGGATTTGTGACGGACTGCCTGGAAACGCTGGACGAGCTGGGCAATGAGGGGCAGGAGCAGTTCGAGGCCGGGGGTGGGCATCGCGAACATTATCACCTTGCTGCCTGCCTGAACGATCATCCCCTGTGGATAGACACGCTGGCGGACCTGGTCAGGCAGAATGCGGCGGGCTGGCTGGCAGAGCCAGAACCGGAACTGCTGGCCCACGCTGTCAACGGGCACCAGCCAGGCTGATCTGATCCCAATCTCTGGCGTAATTCTCCCTCTGCGCGCAGCAGCATAGAACATTTGCTCTATTGCATAATAAATGCTAAAATACCACCATCTGCATCCTGGGTGAATGTGAAAGGGGAATATGCGCATGGAGGCCCGCCTGAAAACCGGCATCTGGCAGCAGTTCGGCGCCGCGATTGACACGCTCGATAATGCCATCCACCTGTGCCCGGACCATCTGTGGACCGCTGCCCTCTGGGAGGATTCGGAGGACCCGGCCTATGGACAGTTCTGGTTTATCGCCTATCACACCCTGTTCTGGCTCGATCTGTTCCTGACCGGGACCCCGGAAGGCTTTGCACCGCCGCCGCCGTTTATCCGGGGTAAACTGCCAGAAGCGCCCTATACAAAAGCGGAAATTCAGGAGTATCTGCGGCAGTGCCGCCAGAAATGCCATGCTACCCTCCAGGCGCTGACGGACGAGCAGGCATATCAGGTCTGTGTGTTCCGGTGGATGGAACCCACATTTCTGGAGTTACAGCTTTACAGCATGCGTCACGTTCAGGAACACGCGGCGCAGTTGAATCTGCTGCTGGGGCAGCACGGCCTGGAAGCATCGGACTGGGTCGCGAAGGCCGGCGAGACAACCTTCTGACAGCGCACTGCGCTTTTTCAGACATTCACACCAACAGGCGGGGGACAACATGATCTCACTAACATGGAATCAGGTCAATGCGTGGCGGCTGGCACAGCACGGGCTGGCGCCCAGATACGGGCGGGAGGCATTGGTCGAGGTGACGGCGCGGCTGTATGGGATTCATGCCCAGGTGATGTCCGCTGCCGAACTGGCGCTGGGGGCGCGCACCGACGGCCTGACGCCGCAGGACGTGCAGGCGGCGCTGTGGCAGGAACGCCGCCTCGTCAAGACATGGGCCATGCGTGGCACACTGCATCTGCTGGCGGCGGATGATCTGCCGCTGCACGCCGCCGCACGCCAGATTGACCCACGCGGCTGGATCGATTTTGCGGCGCACGGCATTTCTGAGAGCCAGGCCCAGGCCTTTCTGGAAGCCGTGCCGGAGGTGCTGGGCAGCGAGCCAATGACGCGCCAGCAGCTTGCCGCCGCCGTGAGCGAGCAGGTCGGGCTGCCGGCGCTGGGTGAGCTGATCGCCGCCAGCAACTGGGGCACGCCGCTAAAGCTGTTCGCCTTCCGGGGGGAACTGTGCTTCGGCCCCAATCAGGGCCAGAACGTCACCTTTGTGAACCCGAAAAAATGGCTGAAGCAGTGGACTCCAGCCGAACCGGAAGCGGCCTTTCAGGAAATCGCCCGCCGCTATCTGCGCGCCTATGGCCCGCTGGCCCCCAAAAATTTCGCCCGCTGGTGGAACGAAGGGCGCGTCCACGTGGCCAAAAGAGTCTTTCAGCAGATCGAGGATGAGCTGGTGCCGGTGGATGTGGAAGGCTGGAAGGCGCTGGCGCTGCGCTCGACCATCGAGCCGATGCAGCAGGCGGCGGCATCCGGCGTGGTGCGGCTGCTGCCCATGTTCGATGCCTACGTGCTGGATATCGCGCGGATGGACGAGTCGATCCTGCCCAAACAGTACTGGAAGCGGGTGTTTCGTCCACAGGGCTGGATAACGGCGGTGGTGCTGGTCGATGGCATCATCAAAGGCGTGTGGGATTACAAGCTGCGGGGTGCGCGAACCACCGTCACGGTGGAGATGTTCGACCCCCTGACAGCACCTGTCCGGCAGGGGATCGAAGCGGAAGCGGCGCGGCTGGAAACGTTTCTGAATACTGCCGTCGCGCTGGAATACGGCCCGCTCAGATAAGCGCGTGAAATCAGAGGAAACCGCCACCTGATTTGCAAAAAGCCAGCCAGCCCTGTCAGCAGCACTGATGGGTTGACCGGCTTCAGGAGGCTGAAGGATTCGGTGTTCAACCGGTGAAAGAGTCGGCTTTGCGGCGGGCTGTGGGGTTGGTGCGCAGCAGACGCATGCCGTTTAAGACCACCACCAGCACCGATAACTCGTGAATAAACATGCCGCCAGCCATATGCACCTGCCCCAGCAGAACGCCCGCCAGCAGGCCGCCGACGGTCAGCAGCGCAATGATTACATTTTGCCGGATGTTGCGCAGGGTCGCCCTGGACAGCTTAATCGCTTCCGGTAGTTTTTGTAAATCATCCGCCATCAGCGCGATATCTGCGGTTTCTATGGCGACATCAGTGCCAGCAGCGCCCATCGCTATGCCAATATCTGCGGCGGCCAGCGCCGGGGCATCGTTGATACCATCCCCCACCATCGCCACGATATAGCCTTCACGCTGAAGCTGGCGGATGTGCGCCAGTTTATCTTCTGGCATTAGTTGGGCATGCACTTCCATGATTCCTGCTTTATCGGCAACAGCCTGAGCCGTATGATGATTATCACCTGTCAGCATCACCACGCGTTCGATGCCTGCCACCTTCAATTCACGCAGCATGTCACCGGCCGCAGCCCGAGGCGGATCGGCAATGCCCAGCACACCCAGTTCGATTCCATCCCGCGCCACGACAACGGCGGTTTTCCCTGCCGCGCTCAACTGCGCCAGGTGCGCCAGCGTGTCCGGGTGAGCAGTCACCCCGGCGCTGTGCATCAGCTCACGCGACCCCACCCATATCTCGTGCTCCTGATAGCGGGCCTGAATGCCTTTGCCCACATGATTAATAAAATCATCCGCCAGGGGCACCTCGAACAGCGCATTGGCCTCTGCCAGAATGGGGCGCGCCAGCGGATGACCGGAGCCAGATTCGGCCACTGCTGCCCAATACAGTACGTCCTGCTGGGGCACAGTCCACCCACTGGCCTGCGCCGTAGTCAGGGTGGAAGCAGGCGCGCCCCCTGCCAGCACAGGCGCCAGCGCGATCACATCCGTGAGCTGTGGTTTGCCCTGGGTGATCGTGCCGGTTTTATCGAGCGCGATTGCTGAGATTTTGCCCGCCTTTTCAAGATGCTCTCCCCCTTTAATCAGAATTCCCCGTTTTGCGGCCTGGCCAATGCCCGCCACAATAGAAACGGGCGTCGAGATCACCAGCGCGCCGGGGCAGCCAATCACCAGCAGAGTCAGCGCCAGCCGAACATCACGGGTCAGCAGCCAGGCCGCTGCGCTCAGCAGGATAATTGCAGGGGTGTACCAGCTTCCAAACCACTCGATGAAGCGCTGGGTAGGGGCTTTCTCCTCCTGGGCTTCCTCCACCCGGCGGATAATCCGCGCCAGTGTGGTATCCGCCCCGATGCTGCGCGCCTCCACCTGTAACAGGCCGTCCAGATTGACGGTGCCCGCAAAGACTTTATCGCCATTTGTCTTTTCCATCGGCATGGATTCGCCCGTGATCGCACTTTCATCGACGGCGCCATACCCGGCCACCACCTGACCATCCACCGGGATTTTCACTCCTGGCTTGACGAGCACGCGTTCGCCCGGTGCGACCTCATGCGGCAGCACTTCGACCTGCTGGCCATCGCGCAGCACAACCGCACTGACCGGAGCCAGATCGAGCAGGCGCTGCAGGGCCTGGCGCATCTGGCTGAGGGTGCGGGCCTCCAGATAAGCGCCCAGCATAAACAGGAAGGTTACGGCGGCGGCTTCCCAGTATTCTCCGATCAGCAGCGCGCCGCCTGCGGCAATCGTGACCAGCAGTTCAATGCTGATATGCCGGCTGCGAAGCGCGTGCCACGCCCGCCACGCGATATCCCCTCCGGCGATCAGCGCCGCGACCAGCATCAGGCCATGACGCAGTCCGGCCAGGCCAGGCAGCCCACCGATGACGAGCGCGGCGGCAATCAGGCCACCACTGACCAGCACGATCAGCCTGCGGCGGCGGGCAGGTTGTTCAATCCACGCCTGAAGTTGTTTGATCATTATTTGCTCCTGATCCTGCAAGGCAGCCATCCTGTGTGCTGGCGGCTGCCTTGTCGTCGTTATCTGAGGGCTGTGTTAATAGGCGGAGGGTTTTGCTTCGTAGCCCACCGCACGCACCGTTTTCACCAGGTCATCGGCACTGACACGGGTTTCATCGTGCTGGACTTCAATGCGCCCGGTGGTGAAATGCACCTTCGCAGCGGCAACTCCATCCAGTGTGCCCAGCGCTTTTTCGATTTTGGCAATACATGATGGGCATGATAAGTCCTGGCTGCGCAGAGTTGTCTGCTTCATGATGTTCTCTCCTTGATGTTGACTGTACTATTTACACAGTAACAGAATGGCGAGAACAGTTGAATGATCTGGCGCAATTTACTGCACAGCTTTTGGAATGATGGGTTTTGTCCCCCTGCTGACCGAGGTATTGGCTGTGTGCAGGGTAAAAAACAGGGGGACAGCTACAGCTTTGCTATAGTTTCGAGGCCGTCGCGATCTGTGATCGCCACCCAGCGCCGCCCGGAGTCGATCAGATTCTGTTTGCGAAACTGGCTCATGATGCGGCTGATGGTTTCCACCGTCGCGCCAGTCATATCGGCAAGGTCCTGGCGCGACAGCGGAAGCTGGATCAGTATCTGGTTGTTTTGTTCCTGCCCCAGTTTGCTGGCCAGCCGGAGCAGTGTGGCCGCCAGGCGGCTTTCGACAGGCGAAGCGCTGAGATGGTGAATAAGCTCTCGTGCTTCCTTGAGTCTGGCGCTGACAATCTCCAGCAGCGCCAGGCTGACCACTGGATATTCCTGCAGGATTTTCTGGAAGTTCTCCCCTGTAATGGTCAGCATACAGCCGCCCGTGTGGGCCTGGGCAGTATCGGAGAAGACATCCTCGCCCATCACTGGCAGACTGCCGAAGAAGTCGCCGGGGATCAGCAGCCCCAGCACAACTTCCTGCCCGGAGGTGGCATGGCGCAGCAGCTTGATCCTGCCTTCCGCCACCACATACAGTTTGCCCGTTGGTTCTCCGGCAAAATAGATAAAGTCGCCTGCTTCATAGCCTTCTGCACGAAACAGCGTGTTGATTTTGCTGATCGCTTCGTCCGGCAGGGCTTTGAAAAACGGAAGCTGTCGCAGAATCTTCAGCCGAAGATGAATGGTACAAAGCTGAGGTTCGATCTCTTCGGCTTCAACCGGGGTTTTCCTTCGTGTGGACATCACCAGTCATTTCTCTCACACTAAACCATGATTCTCTGCTACCAGCATACCACACTCACAGCAGGCGCTCAGCCCGGCACGGTGATGACGACCTTGCCCCGTGCATGGCCCTCGCCCAGGTGCCGCATGGCATCCGCCGCTTCGCTGAGGGGGTAGCACCGGTCCACCACCGGGACGATGTGCCCGGCCTCCAGCAGTTCGCTCATAAAAGCCAGATCCTGCGGGTCTGGTTTGGCCGACAGGGTTTTTAGCTTCCTGCCCCCACCCCTCGACATCCACCCGCTCAGCAGCAGTGCTTCAAACATCTGCGCGGGCTTTCCGCCGGCCATGACGTAGATTCCCTGTGGGCTGAGGCTGCGCTTGTACGCCGCCAGCGGATGATAGCCGTTCACCCCCAGAATCAGATCATACTGCTGGCCACTGCGGGTGAAGTCCTCCCGCGTGTAATCAATGACATGATCGGCCCCCAGCCCGCGCACCATCTCGATCTTGCTGGTGCTGCATACGGCGGTCACTTCTGCGCCGAACCAGCGGGCAAGCTGCACCGCAAACGTGCCCACTCCGCCGGACGCGCCCTGAATCAGCACCTTTTTGCCGCGCTCGATCTGCCCCACATCGCGCAGGCCCTGCAGCGCCGTCAAGCCCGCCAGCGGCACCGCCGCGGCCTGCTCGAAGGTTAGCCCCGCCGGTTTGGCCGCCAGGGCGTGTGCTGGCACAGCGACATATTCCGCCATGCCGCCCCAGCCGCAGCTCGACAGGTCGCCATAAACCTCGTCGCCGGGCTGGAACTGCGTCACCTGGCTGCCGGTGGCTTCCACACGCCCCGCGACATCTGCCCCCAGGATTTTGTGCTTTGGCCGCAGCAGCCCACCGATCAGGCGGATCAGGAAAATATCCGCCGTCAGCAGATGCCAGTCTGCCGCGTTGATCGACACCGCATGCACCCGCACCAGCACTTCATCATCTGCCGGGGTGGGCTTTTCAATTGTTTGCAGGCGCAGCACATCCGGGGTGCCATACTGCGTATAAACCACCGCTTGCATCGTCTATCTCCTTTTTATATGTATAGGTTTTCAGAGATGCGGGCCTGTACGCGCTTGCAATCAGGCCCGCCGTGTTTGTCTGGGGATTGCTTACTACTCTGGCTGAACGTTGAAGGACTGCGCCGGGGCGTTCCGGTAACCCCACAGGCGCACAAGGACGCCGCCCCGGTTGAACAAGGTGGTGAGCGCGCCGCCAACGGCGATGATTTCCGGCAGGATGCCCAGAAACGACAGATGAGGCTGATCCATCACCAGGCGATCAAAGGCCGGCACGAGGATGGCAAAGTACAGGCAGACCATCCCGAACACTTCCAGCACGGTTTCGATGGCGTACAGGGCTACGTTCCAGCGTTTGCGCCGCAGCACCAGCACATGCATCAGAACCTGGCTGATGATGGTGACAGTCAGCAGCGCCAGCCATGTCAGCGGGACGGGCACCACCTCGCCGGGGTCGCTCAGGTTGAAGCGCAGCGTGAGGCCGCCCACACTGAGGAAATACAGGAAAACCAGCGTCGCTACTGTGCCAATGGCAATGCCAGTCACCGCCTCAAAGCGATCCACCACCGAGGGATCATCCGCTTCTGGCAGATCAAGCGGGTTGAACGACTCTTCCTGCGCATCCATTTTCGGCTGCCAGCGCTGCATCAGCGCAAAGAACAGCACCACCAGCGCCGAGAAGCCGAGGACCGCCTGAATGACCGAGACCAGCGTTTCGCCGATCACATCCAGCAGCGGGCGCGGTTCCGGGGCGGCCAGCGCGCCGAACAGGTCCAGAAAGATGACGACAGCAGGCACCAGCAGCCAGACATAACGCAGCACCAGCATCGTGTACGGGTAATATTCCGGGCCGATCAGGTACCTGTCGCTGGTGTAGGAAGCCGCGATCCGGTACGGATGCCCGAATTCAGCCAGCACGGCGGCCACATCGGCCTGTGTGGGCGGCTCCGGATAACGATCATCGAGTTGATCCTGAATTTGCGAGCGCAGTTCCGCTTCAATCTCCGCCCGTTCGCGCGGGGGCAGATAGCGCCCCACCTGATGGACATAACGCTCAACCAGTTCGCTCATGATTCCCTCCTTCATGATTCCCTGCCCTGCAGCATCGCGCGCATCACATCCACAATGTCAAACCACTCGGCGCTCAGGCTGTTCAGCACCTCGCGCCCCGCCGGGCTGATCCGGTAATATTTGCGCGGGCGGGTTTCGCCCACCTCCCACTCGCTTTCCAGCAGTCCATCCTTTTCCAGCCGTCGCAGCAGGGGGTACAGCGTCCCTTCCTCGATCTCCAGCCCCTGCTCGGATAACTGCTGGATGAGGCTGTAACCGTAACGGGCGCTTTCCAACTGGCTGAGTACCGCCAGCACCAGGATGCCGCGCCGCAGTTCCAGCCGCAGCTTGTTGATTTCAGTTTCCGTCATGATACTGTGCGTCTCTTCATACTGTGTATTGCTTTATACTGTGCATCACACAGTAAATTTATACTGTATATCGCACAGTATGTCAAGCACCTGATTTTTAGGGGGTAAAGGCTCTGTTGTGGGGCGCGTGACGCACTTCAGCGTGCGGCATCCGGCAGCAGTACGGCGTCCGTCTCGCGGATCACAGCAGCCAGCCGGTGGGCGGGGCGTTTGCGCCGGCCCAGCCACACATAAGCCTGCCCGGAAACCTGCCGCGCAAACTGGTAGGCGGTGGTGATTTCGACGCCGCCGCCGGGTCTGGCAGCAGGGTGTGGCCGCGAATGCCCACCAGCGCAGGCGGCAGTCCGGATGGTTGATCTGCTCCAGCAGATGGGACAGTTCTACTTCCCGGCCAATAAACGGCGTCGGCTGTGGGGGGAGTTTATATACAGTCACTGATGACTTATCCTGTTCCATTTATGCTGTCAGGCAACATGGAACAGGTCAACCCGATGGGTCGATCTCCCTCTGGGGCCGGGGGGTGCATGTGGGTGTGATGCTGCCGGGGAGGCTACCTGTCAGTCCAGTACGCGTATTATAGGGCTTTTTTGGCCCCCTGTGTTAATATCCTGAACCGACGTTTTGCTGACGCCTTGGGACTCAGGGGGCGGGGGGATGTG
>CAZQIY010000068.1:0-17607 GCA_964593565.1 uncultured Anaerolineaceae bacterium | reverse complement strand
TTACCCCTTCGGGGGATTGAGCCGTTTGTGGTGTAGGATGGCTGAGGGAAAACAGCATACACAGCGGAGGTAGGGGGAATCTCACCGCCGCTGAAGGGGGAATCCCCTTGCATGCAGACAGGCACGCAAGGGGATTTTTGATTCGCTGCTTATATGGGCACAGGCGTCACTGGCCGCAGCGCCGCGCGGGCGGCAGGGCCAGCATCATTCCCGCAGCCTTAACGCTCGATGTTTCTGGACCCACGCCGGATAAACTGGGCGAGCTTGGCAAAAAAGTCCTCATGAATAAAGCGCGTATTCACGCTGTCGTATACGCGGATAGGCCGGTAGAGGCCGGGGTGCAGGTAGTGCATCTGTTCGTCGAACAGGGGCGCAGGCCGCCAGGTCCATTTGCCGCATTCCGGGTCCATGATGACGCCGATGCAGGGGGAATCGCCAAGCGAACGATATTCCATCTCCGGGCGGGTCTGGGCGTTATGCTCCAGAAGCTGCTCGACGAGGTACTTGCCAATCTCCCCCTGCGGGTAGACTTTTTCAATCAGCTCGGCATAGGTGACGCCCATGGTGCGGTAGGTGTATCTGGGAATCTGCCAGACTTCCAGGCTGGATTTCATCAGCACGTTGGCGGCGTGAATGTCGTTGGAAAGATTGTATTCCCGCCCCCCGCTGGGCCAGTCGCCGCCGCCAATCCAGACCACGCGGATATTGCGCGATTCAATCTCCGGCTCCAGCAGCAGGGCAGAGGCGATATCGGTCACCGGCCCATAGAAGGCGATATACAGCGGCCGGTCATCGTCCTTCAGGGCTTCCTCGATGATGAGCCGGGCACCGGGCGAATCGACAGGGGTGGATTCATCCGGCATGGCGTGTGTCGCGCCCGCTTCGACCCGCACCTCATCTTCCAGGCCCATCAGCCGCAGCAGCAGCATGGTTTCGTCGTAACTGTCCTGCATGCTGGTGGCCGATTTGCCGGTGCCAAAATGGGCGGGGATGATGCCATGCAGCTCGAATGAGGGCGTCAGGACGGCATGGACAATGGCATACTGGTCGTCGGCTTCGTTTTTGGCGTCCGTATTGACGATCACACGCTGCCTGGCCTGCGGCGGCCAGGCCACATCAAAAACCGTAAAATCACTCATGCGCTAATCTCCAGTTGGGTGATGCTGTCAGGAATAAATATTCATTAAAGATGCTTTATGCCATTTATGGGCACTTTAGCCAAGATTTGACGTTATGTCAAGCAGGCCCCGCAAAGCGGACTTAAGCGCCGCCGTCCCCGCAAAACAGCATGCTGTCACCACGATTTGACAATTTTACGCAGTCTGGTTATCATATTCTGAAAATAATACTGACATTGAATAAATATTCACACCTCTGGTGGATTGTTTGATGACCCTAAAATGCTTTTCTGACTTCAACTTCGGTGCTGCCCGGGCACTCAAAAGCGTCTGTTCGCCATTGGCCACACAGCCCTCAGGTCGTCTTTTTTCGGACTTCAGTTTGTATACAGTATTCAATCCTGCCCATCGCGGCGCATGTGCTGGCGGATGGCGGGCTGCTGCATCGAAACTCCCTGGCGCCGAAAGTCGTGCGCAGTAAATAACACCGTCGAGAGAGCGCATCAACCGGGAAAGGAGAAGGTAGAACGAGGCAAAATCACGACCCATTTCAGAATTACATAAAGAAGTTTTGCTGTCAGAGCACAGCGCAAATTAAGGGGTTAACCATGAAAAGAAGCTTTGTGTTTATCCTGGTGCTGGTGATGATCGCCACCAGTGTTGGTGTGGTGTCGGCGCAGGAAATGACCGATGTCGGCACACCGCGCAATGAAACCCTCATCTTCCAGACCTTCGACCGCCAGACTGCCAATCCTGATCAGCACAATCCACTGATGGCCTATGCGCAGTGGCGCGGCTTCCGCGAACTGGGCTGGGGGTACCTGTGGGAGATGGATACCGGCACCGGCGAGTCGTATCCTGAACTGGCGGCAGAAATGCCGGAAGTGCTGAACGACGAACACACCCGCTTTCGCGTGAAGCTGAAGGAAGGGATCTACTGGAGTGATGGCGTCGAGTTCACAGCCGATGACGTGATCTACACCCTGGATACCTATTTCGCCGGGCAGGACACGCTGACCAACGCCAATATCGTGCGCATCACCAACTATATCAAAAGCTATGAAAAGATCGACGACTACACTGTCGAGATCGAAACCGTCAACCCCGCCTTCGATTTCGTGACGGTGATGGGGGTGTACACCTGGGCGTCACCCTTCATCGTCGTGCCCCAGCACATCTTCGAACAGCAGGAGGACATCAGCCAGTTCCGCAACACCTATCCGGTCACGCTTGGCCCCTACACCGTGCGGGAATTCGACCCCAATGGTTTCTGGCAGTTGTGGGAGCTGAGAGAAGACTGGGAACGCTCCGCCTGGGGCTGGATGGATGAAGATGGCTACATGCCGCAGTATGTGCTGTACAAGGACTATGGCCCGGAGGAAACCCGGTCGCTGTCGTTCGTCCAGAATCAGTATGATGTCGATACCTTCATGAGTCCCGACAGCATCAAGGCGGCGCAGGCGCGCAACGAGCACATCACCACCTTCTCGCCCAACATGCCTTATCACAACATGGACGATGCCTGTTCCTATGGCGTGCTGATGAACCTGCAGCTTCCGCCCTATGATATGCCGGAAGTTCGCTGGGCACTGGCCCTGTCGCTGGACCTGCGCGCGGTGGGCATCAATGCCCTGAATGGCGAGTTCATCGCGTCACCGCTGCCCATGGTCGATACGCAGATTCTGCGGCCCATCTATTTTGAGCCGCTGATCCCCTGGCTGGAGGAATTCACCCTGGCTGATGGTTACAAGCCGTTCGATCCTGCCTTCACCACCAAGCTGTCAGAAGCCCTGCAGCAGATTGGTGCGGAGAATATCCCTGAAGATCTGTCCGCGTTCGGGATTGGCTGGTGGAACTATGACCCCGAGCAGGCAGGCAAACTGCTGGAATCAGCGGGCTTTACCAGGAATGACAGCGGTAACTGGGTGCTGCCCAGCGGCGAAGAATGGATCGTGGAACTGGTAATCCCCGGTGACTGGAACAAGGTCATGCAGCGTGTCGGCTTCTCGATTGCCGATAGCTGGCGGCAGGCCGGGATTCAGGTCAACACCCGTCAGGTCGATAATGCCGAATTTGGTGTGGTACAGAATACCAACGGCCAGAAACAGACTATGCTGAACTGGACCAACTGTATCTTCACGCCCAATTATCTGAATGCCTGGCATTCGATTGAGCTGGAGTACGTCCAGCCCGCCGATGCGACTGACCCCAACGTGGGCAACCAGTACCAGTGGTCCAGCGAAACAGTGGATGCCCTGGTGCGCGAGGCGGAAGCCATGGAGACCACGTCGGAAGAATTCTATGAGGTGGGGCGTTCCATCATCAAGGAATTCGTCACCGAGATGGCCTATATCAACATCATGGGTATCCCGACCACGATCCCGACCAATGAATACTACTGGACGAATTTCCCCAAGCAGGACGACTACTATGCCGTGCCTTACTCCTGGTGGAGTTCGGCAAAGGAAATCGTTGCCAATATTCAACCGACCGGCAACTAACTCGTTTCTGATCTGAACCTGCTGCCTCCCCCTGCTGGTTGTACACAGGGGGAGGCGAGGTCTCATAAGAGAGTCTGGAGTGTCGAATGGGTCTGATCCAGTACATTGTTTCTAAACTAGGGGCCTATTTCGTGGTGCTGTTTATCGGAGTCACGATCACATTCTTTCTGCCCCGTCTGATGCCCAGCGACCCGATTGAAGGTTATATTGCGCAGCTGCAGAACCAGGCAGGCCAGAACATGCCGCCGGAAGCGCTGCAGGAACTGCGGCAGTCGCTGGCCTCGCTGTATGGCCTGGAAGGCACGCTGGCTGAACAGTACTTCGGATACCTGAAGAAAATTTTCCTGACCTTCGATTTCGGCCCGTCGCTGTCGTCTTTCCCCCGGCCTGTATCCGAATTTATCTTCCTGGCGCTGCCCTGGACCCTGGGCCTGCTGGGAACTTCGATCCTGCTGTCGTGGCTGATTGGCAACATGATTGGCCTGCTGGCAGGTTATTTTCATAACAGCCGCTGGGCGACTGCGCTGGAAGTCTTCAGTGTGGTGCTTTATCCCATTCCGTACTATATCCTCGCGCTGGTGCTGATTCTCCTGTTTGCGTATATCTGGCCGATCTTCCCGCTGACGACGACTATCCGGCCTGGCCCACCGACGCCGGAGAAAATTGGCGCAATTATCTACAATTCATTTTTGCCGGCGATGACTCTGGTGCTGGCAGGTTTTGGCTGGAATATCCTGGGGATGAAGGCGCTGTCTTTTTCCAACAAGGAAGAAGGCTATGTCACCTTCGCCCGGCTGAAGGGCACGCCTTCGCGCACGGTGATGCTGAGCTATGTCTTTCGCAATTCCATTCTTCCGCAGATCACCGCGCTGGCGCTCTCGATAGGCGGCATTTTTAACGGCGCCCTGCTGACCGAAATCCTGTTTTCCTACCCGGGGCTGGGCCTGCTGATGCGTACCGCGGTTGGCAGCGGCGACTTCAACCTGCTGTATGGAACCATCACCATGTCCATCGTCGCGGTGGCCACCGCCGCGCTTGTGATCGACCTGCTGTACCCGCTGGTTGATCCCAGAATTCGTTACAGGTAAACGCCATGAGATTAAATTTACGTTTAAAAATCGGCATTACCATCCTGGTGATTTTTACGCTCGCCAGCCTTATCCTGCCCTTTTTTAACAATGTTGATCCTTCGCAGCAGGGGACTTATTTCAAGAACCTGCCCATGAGCAGCGAACATCTTCTGGGAACCAATTCGCAGGGGCAGGATATCTTCTGGTTTCTGGTCTTTTCGGTTCGTAACTCGCTCCTGCTGGGTGTGACTGTCAGCATCTTTACTACGCTGATCGCCTCGGTGGTTGGCCTGAGCGCCGGGTATATCGGCGGCTGGTATGACCGCGTGGTGATGATCCTGACCGATTCTGTGATTGCGATACCGAGCTTTCCCATCCTTATCGTGCTGGGAACGCTGGTGCGAGGCAACACGTCATTTGCCATCGTCGGCGCGATCCTGATTGTGTTTGGCTGGGCGTGGGGTGCGCGGACGGTCCGTTCGATGGCGCTGTCGATCCGGGAACGCGAGTTTATCAATACCTCGCGCTTTTCTGGTTCTACCACCCTTGAAATCATCCTCAATGAAATATTTCCCTACGTCTTTGCTTACATAGTGGTTGGGTTTATCAACTCGATCCTGTTTGTCATCAACACAGAAGCGGCGCTGGCGGTCATTGGCCTGTCCAAAGTCGAGGTCCCAACGCTGGGGTCGATCATCTTCTGGGCACTGAACTACAACGCCATGTTTACCGGCCAGTACACCTGGATCGTCGCACCGGTTGTCACGACGATCCTCCTGTTTCTGGGCCTGTTTCTTACGTCAACCGGCTACAACCAACTGTATTCAACCCGGCGGGGGCATTCATGATTAAGCTGAATAATATTGTCGCCACCTATACGACCGTGCGAGGGCAGGTCAATGCTGTGGATGGTGTTGATCTGCAAATCCCCAGCGGACAGATTATCGGCATCGCCGGGGAATCCGGCTGTGGTAAATCCACTCTGTTAAAGGTGATCTATGGCGACCTGAACTACCCCCTCGCGCTCCGGTCCGGCAGTGTCAGCTATGGCTTTGAGTCGCGCCGTGGCGACGAAGTCACCACCCGGGATATCCAGCAGTACTGGTTTCAGCGCATTTCGTACATTCCGCAAAGTTCGATGAACTCGCTGAACCCGGTGGTGCGCATCCGCAAGCAGTTTATCGACTTTATGGATGAGAGCCGGCGCACACCCAACGTGCTGGACGAAATACGTACATATGTCAAAAGCCTGGACCTGCCACCTGAAGCCATTGACGCCTACCCACACCAGCTATCTGGCGGCATGCGCCAGCGGATCATGGTGGCGATGGGAACGTTCTTCCGGCCGGACATTATCCTGGCGGATGAGCCAACCACGGCGCTGGATGTGGTGGTGCAGAAGGGTATCCTGCTGCTGCTGATGGATATTCAGGAACAGATGAAAAACACGATCCTGTTCGTGTCGCATGATATGGGCGTGCATTACCAGATCACCCATAAGATGCTCATTATGTATGCCGCGAAGGTGGTGGAGTTTGGCGATTCGGAAGATGTGTTCAGGGCGCCGCTGCACCCGTACACCAAAATGCTGACTGAATCGCTGCCGACGATTGGCGATGATCACATACGCGAAGGAGTCGCAGGCAGGCCGCCCAGCCTGTGGGATGACCTGGAGGGCTGCCGGTTTGCAGCGCGCTGTCCGCTGGCGACGGAGGTCTGTCGTAAGCAGGAACCCGCGCTGGTCGAGCACCGGCCAGGACATTTTGCGGCGTGTCATCATGCGGAGAAAGTGCAGGTAAACTGATGACCACAGTGCTGAAAACCGAAGGACTGAACAAGGTCTATCGGCTGGGGGGTTTTATCAACCGGGTAAAGATCAATGCGCTGGATGATGTCAATCTACACGTTGAAAGTGACAGCCCGGTGATTATCAGCCTGGTGGGTGAATCTGGCAGCGGCAAGACCACACTGGCCAAAGTGATGCTGCGTCTGGTGGAGCCGACTTCGGGCCGGGCCACAATCTATAACCACCTGGTCGCAGGCGAGGGGGCCAGGCCTTCGAAAAGAGAATTTTTATCGACCATACAGCCCATCTTTCAAAATCCTTTTGAGGCCTTCAGTGCCTATCGCACGGTGGATACATATCTGCAGCGGACCGCCAGCCGCATCAACCGGCTTAACGCCAGCGATGCAGTGGAGGCCATGAGCGAGGCGCTGACATCCGTCGGCCTTAAGTATGAGGACGTAAAAGGTAAATATCCTAACCAGTTTTCCGGGGGCGAACTTCAGCGTGTGTCGATTGCCAGGGCGTTGATTCCGCGCCCCAAACTGATTATCGCTGACGAGCCGGTAAGTATGATTGATGCCTCGCTTCGGATGAACATTATCAACCTGTTCCTGTCGCTGAAGCATGATTACAACACAAGCTTCCTTTATATCACGCATGATCTGGCGACGGCCTACTACGTCAGCGACTATATCGCGGTGATGTACCGGGGCACGATTGTCGAATTTGGCGAGGCTAAGGGAATCCTGCGCAGTCCACAGCACCCCTATACCCAACTGCTGCTGGATTCTATTGCCCTGACAGACCGTAAATGGGAACGCAAACCCTTTGCCGCCTCTGACATTGAAGCCAAGGAATTTCAGTTTGAAGGCTGCCGCTTCCGCAATCGCTGCCCCATGGCAGAGGATATCTGCACGCGCGAACGTCCTCTGCCGGTTTTGCAGCCAGATGGCCGGGAAGTGTACTGCCACTTTGCAGAAAAGCACATCGTACAAATGGAAGGCGTGAGATGACAGATCAACACACTGAACAATGGGGCATTTTTGAAGCTGCGTTCGATGGCCCTGCATCGGGCAACCCGTTTCTGGATGTTCAGCTTCGGGCGGAGTTTCGCTGCGGCGACCATAAGCTGGAAACCGCCGGCTTTTACGATGGCGAGGGCGTTTATCGCGTCCGGTGTATGCCGGACAGGGTAGGCGAGTGGGAATACACCACCCGCAGCAACGTGCCGGAACTCGACGGCCAGACCGGACACTTCACCTGCGTCGAAGCGCCTGCCGGGAATCATGGCCCGGTGCGGGTGCACAATACCTTCCATTTTGCCCATGCAGATGGCACCGCCTATTATCCGTTTGGCACGACGTGCTATGCGTGGACTCATCAGGGCGATGCACTTGAGGAGCAAACCCTGAACACGCTCGAAACCGCCGGGTTTAACAAGATGCGGATGTGCGTCTTCCCCAAGCATTATCCGTTCAACCACAACGAACCTGTCTACTATCCATTTGAACGCAATGAGGCGGGTGAGCATGACTTCACGCGCTTCAACCCGGCGTTTTTCCAGCATTTTGAACAGCGGGTCGGTCAACTGCGGGACATGGGCATCGAGGCGGACATTATCATCTGGCACCCGTATGATCACTGGGGTTACGCCCGGATGGACGAGGAAACCGACTATCGCTATCTGCGTTATCTGATCGCCCGGCTGGCGGCCTTCAGCAATGTCTGGTGGTCGCTGGCCAATGAGTATGACTTCATGCTGGAATACAAACCGATGGAGCGCTGGGATCAGTTTTTCCAGATTCTCTTAAAGGAAGACCCCTATAATCATCTGCGCTCCATTCATCAGGGCAACCCGGAAGATATGTACGACCACAACAAGCCGGGAGTCACCCATGTCTGCATCCAGCATTCGGATGTGCGTAAGGTGGTAGAGTGGCGCAGGACCTATGGCAAGCCCATTGTCGATGATGAACTGGAATACGAGGGCAACATCATCTATCCCTGGGGCGGCATCAGCGCAGAGGAAGAAGTGCATCGTTTCTGGCTGATGGTGATCAATGGGGGTTATGCCGGGCATGGCGAGACCTACATGCACCCGGATGATATTCTGTGGTGGTCGAAGGGGGGCGTGCTGCATGGCGAAAGCTGGAAGCGAATCCGCTTTCTGCGGCAGATCATCGAGGACATGCCGGCCGGCGGCCTGACACCGCAGGCGGACAGCGACAGCCCCTTGTTTCCGGGCAGGATCGGCAGGTACTACTGGTCGAGATACGCCGGCGGCTGCAATGGCGACTATCACCTGATCTACCTGGCGGAATATCAGCCCGCACGCCTGACACTGTGGCTGCCAGCGGATGAGGCCTACCAGTTCGACCTGATTGATACCTGGGACATGACGATCACACCGGCAAAGGTCAACCGGCTCAGTGCAGCGCCGTCCTACAGCTACTCTTTTGACGGGCCGCACCCAACCTATGAAATCGAACTGCCGGGCAAACCACATCTGGCGCTTCGGATTCGGAAATAGCGGCAGCGAAAAGACATGTTATCAGGCGGGCTGTTGGTGTTTATAATAAGGACTTGGTTCTATGTCCTTTCACAACAGCATTGATGGGAGTTATCAGGCATGGCGTATTCAAACCATACGGCATCGGTGGAAGAAACGCGGCTTATGACAAAGGTGGCTTACCTGTACTATCACCAGGGATACAAGCAGTCGCGGATCGCCGAACAGCTTGATCTCTCTCAGGCGACGGTGTCGCGTTTGCTCAAGCGGGCAGAAGCCGCCGGGATTGTGCGCATCAGCGTAAACACCCCGGCGGGCGTCTATACCCAGCTTGAAAACGAACTGTGTGCGCGTTATGGGCTGAAAGCGGCCATTGTCGTGCATTGTGACGAAGAGAACGACGATCTGATCGTGCATCACATTGGCAGCGCGGCAGCCTATTACATTGAAACCACGATCAGCAAGGATGAAGTGGTGGGCATGTCCTCGTGGAGTTCGGCGCTGCTGGCGATGGTCAACGCTATGCATCCGCTGGCGAAGCCTACGGGCGCGAAAGTGGTACAGATTCTTGGCAGTGTCGGCAATCCATCGGCAGAGGTGTATGCATCGCGCATCACTGAACGGTTTGCCAGCCTGGTCTTTGGCGAAGCGGTTTATCTGCCGGCACCGGGGGTCGTGCGGTCTGGCGAGCTGCGCAGCGAACTTTTGAAGGATCAGTTTGTCAAAGAGGCTGTAACGCTCTTTGATGAGGTCACGCTGGCGCTGGTGGGCATTGGCAGCGTCGAACCTTCCAAGCTGCTGGCGAGCAGCGGCAACGTGTTTTCTGAAGCGGAACTTGATGTGCTGCGCGATGCTGGCGCAGTGGGCGATATCTGCCTGCGCTTCTTCGACAGTGATGGCAGCCCGGTGGTGACTTCGCTGGACAGCCGCGTGATCAGCATCACGCTGGAGCAGCTGCGCGCCAGCAAACGCACTGTCGGGGTGGCCGGGGGGCTGCGCAAGACCAATGCCATTCGTGGTGCCTTGCAGGGGCGATGGATCAACGTCCTTATCACTGATCATCGCACCGCTACCCGCCTCATGAACTGACTCTATCTGAATAACCCTGGAGCAGAGTAATCTGAAATTATTAATTTAACTCTGGTATCTGAATAAGCATTAGTAGAAGCATGGATATTCATGCCTGAATGAGGAAGCCTATGGATACTCAGGCGTTACAACGTAAGTCCATCCAGTATCGTAAGACGATTTTGCGCATTATCCGGCAGGCCAGGGCCGGGCATACGGCAGGCAGTCTCTCCTGCATTGACATTCTCAACGTGCTGTATAACCACGTGATGAATATCACACCGGAAAATTTTCATGAACTGAACCGGGATCACTATATCCAGAGCAAGGGGCATTCTGTCGAAGCGCTGTATACCGTGCTGGCCGACAAGGGCTTTTATCCGCCAGAAGCGCTGGATACCCTGAACCGCTTTCAATCGCACTTTGTAGGGCACCCTACCCGCAAGGTGAACGGCATTGAACATAATACCGGTGCGCTGGGGCACGGGCTGTCGGTCAGCGTGGGGCTGGCCCTGGCCGCCAAAATGAGTGGGCATGACTACCGCGTCTTTACCCTGCTGGGGGATGGCGAACTGGCGGAAGGTTCAAGCTGGGAAGCGCTGATGTCGGCTCATCACTACAGGCTGGATAATCTGGTCGTGATTGTTGACCGCAACACCCTGCAGATCAGCGGGCGCACAGAAGAGGTTATGGGGCTGGAACCGCTGGCAGACAAGTTCACGGCCTTTGGCTGTGCCGTGCAGATCTGTAATGGCAACGACATTGATGCCCTGGTGGAGACGTTTGACCGGCTGCCGTTTGAACCGGGCAGGCCCAATCTGGTCTTTGCGCGCACCGTCAAAGGCAAGGGGGTCAGCTTCATTGAAGATGCTGTTCAGTGGCATCATAAGGTCCCCAGTGACGATGAACTGGCAGCGGCGATCAATGAACTGGACACTGCGGAGGCGCTGCTATGAACGAACTGACCCTGGGACGCCCTAATCTGGAGGAATTCGCCGATACGCTGCTGAGGCTGGCGCGAGAAGACGGTGAAATCGTCGTCCTGACCAGTGATTCACGCGGGTCGGGCAAGCTCGTCCCGTTCAGCAAGGCCCTGCCGGATCAGCTTGTTGAGATGGGCATTGCCGAACAGAATCTGGTGGGGGTGGCCGCTGGTCTGAGTATCGCAGGCAAGAAGGTCTTTGCCGTTTCGCCGGCCTGTTTCCTGACGGCCAGAGCGTTAGAGCAGATCAAGAATGACGTGGCCTATTCAAATCATCCGGTCAGGCTGATCGGGATCAGTGCCGGGGTGAGCTATGGCGCGCTGGGTTCGACCCATCATTCGCTGCACGATTACGCCGCGCTGCGGGCCATCCACAATATCGACATTGTCGCGCCTGCGGATAACTTCGAGACGCGCGAAGCGATTACCGCCGCCGCTGCGCATGACCGGCCGCTGTATATCCGCCTGGGCAAAAAGCCGATGCTGAACCTGCACCCGGCGGGGACCGCGTTCGAGATTGGCAGAGCGATCATCATTCAGGAAGGCAGCGATCTGACGTTTATCGCGGCAGGGGAAACCGTACACCGGGCCTTGCTGGCGGCTCATCAGCTTGAGTCTGAGGGCCTGTCCTGTGGGGTGATCAGCATGCACACCATCAAGCCGCTGGATACGGACGCCATCCTGCAGGCGGCGAAGCACAGCCGCGCTATCATCACGGTGGAAGAGCACAGTGTGCATGGTGGGCTGGGTGAGGCCTGTGCCGCTGTGCTGATGCAGCATAGAATCAGCCTGCCGTTCCAGATTGTGGGCATCCCGGATGAATATACTGTGACCGGCGACCAGTTGGAAATCTTCGATCATTATGGCATTTCCGCCGTCGGGTTGGCCGCGACAGCAAAAAGCCTGCTAGTGACAGAGCACAGCCAGTGAACACCATTCTTGCGATTGACCAGAGTACATCGGCCACGAAGGCCCTGCTGTTCGAGCCAGACGGCCAGCTCATCGACCAGGTCAGCCTGGAACACCGGCAGCACTATCCGCAGTCGGGCTGGGTGGAGCATGACGCTGAAGAACTGTACCAAAACACGCTGGCGGTCATCAGAACCCTGCTGGCAAAATGCGCCGCTGCTGATATGCTGTGCCTAAGCATTACCAACCAGCGCGAGACGGTGGTCGTTTTCGAGAAAGGCACTGGCCGGCCGCTGTACAACGCGATTGTCTGGCAGTGCCGGCGCGGCGACCCGCTGTGCCAGCGCCTGATCGAAGCAGGCCACAGCGACATGGTGCGGCAAAAGACCGGCCTCAAGATTGATACCTACTTCCCGGCTTCCAAGCTAAGCTGGCTGTTCGAGCATGAGCCGCAGATCAGGCAGCAGGTGTACAGCGGCCAGGCGCTGATCGGCACGATTGATGCCTATCTGATTTACCGGCTGACGGGTGGGCAGGTTTTCGCCACAGATCATACCAATGCCTGCCGCACCCTGCTGCTGAACATCCACACCCTGCAGTGGGATCAGGACCTGTGCGCGCTGTTCGATGTGCCCCCGGCGGCCCTGCCGGAGGTTCGGGAGAGCAGCGCACAGTTTGGCACCACGACGCTGGAAGGTTTGCTGGAGACGCCGATTCCGATCTGTGGGGTGATGGGCGATTCGCAGGCGGCGTTGTTTGCCCAGCGCTGTTATACGCCGGGCAGCGCGAAGGTGACGCTGGGCACAGGGTCATCGGTGCTGCTGAATATCGGCAGCGAGATGCGGCAGTCAGAAAGCGGCAATGTGACGACGGTGGGGTGGGTCTATCAGGGACAGCCGACCTACGCTTTTGAGGGTATTATCAATTACACCGGCGCGTCCATCGCCTGGATGCGCGACCAGCTTGAACTGATCGACAGCAGTCAGGAGACAGAAGCGCTGGCCCGGGCCGTCCCGGATAACGGCGGTGTCTATCTGGTCCCGGCCTTTGTGGGCCTCAGCGCCCCGTACTGGCGGGCGGATGTGCAGGGGGCGATCCTCGGCCTGACGCCATCGAGCACAAAAAGCCACGTGGTTCGCGCAGCGCTGGAATCCATTGCCTACCAGATCAAGGATGTGCTCGATCTGATGGCGCAGGATGCCGGCATGCCGCTGGAGGTGGTGCATGCTGATGGCGGGGCGGTGCGCAACGGCTTTCTGGTGCAGTTTATCGCAGATATGATTCGCATCCGCGTACGGGCTTCCAGCCTGCCGGAGCTTTCCGCGCTGGGGGCGGTCTTTTCCGGCGCGCTGGGCTGCGGCGTGTATCAGTCGCTGCAAGACCTGGAAAAGCTGCCGCTGACCTTTACGGATTATGACCCTGTTATTGATGCCGCGCAGGCCGAACATTACTACAACGGCTGGAAAGCGGCTGTGCAGCGTGTTCTGAATTTTTAATTAAACTTCAAGAGGCATACTCATGAGCGAAAATTCTTTGACTCTGGCCGTTATTGTCGGCAATCGCGACTTTTTCCCGGATCAACTCATTACCGAGGGTCGCAAGGATATTCTGGAAGTTTTTGACGAGCTGGGTATCCGCGCGATCATGGTTGATGAAGAAACAACCAAACTTGGCGCAGTCGAAACCTGGGAACATGCCAAAAAATGCGCCGCGCTGTTCAAGCAGCACCAGGATGAGATTGACGGGATTCTGGTGTGCCTGCCCAACTTTGGCGACGAAAAAGGTGTTGCCGAAACAATCAAACTGTCCGGTTTGCAGGTCCCGATTCTGGTGCAGGCTTACCCGGACGATCTGGACCAGTTGATCCCGTCGCGGCGGCGCGATGCCTTCTGTGGCAAAATCTCGGTCTGCAACAACCTGTACCAGTATGGCTATGCCTTCACGCTGACCCAGCAGCATACCGTGCATCCCAAGACCGACTCGTTCAAGGCGGACCTGCGCCAGTTTATGGGCGTGTGCCGGGTGGTGCGCGGCCTGAAGCATGCCCGCCTGGGGGCGGTGGGGGCGCGGCCCAATGCCTTCAACACCACCCGCTACAGCGAGAAATTATTGCAGGCCTTCGGCATGAGCGTGCAGACGATTGACCTGTCGGATGTCTTTGGCCCGGCGCGCAAACTGGCAGACGACGATGCGCGCGTCAGGGAACGTCTGGAGCGCATCACGGCGTATGTGAACACCCAGGGCGTGCCTTCTCCATCCCTGCTGAAGATGGCGAAGATTGGCATTGTGCTGGACGACTGGATGCAGTCGCTGGACATTACGGCTTCTGCCATCCAGTGCTGGGATTCGCTGCAAATGAATTACGGCGTCAATGTCTGCACGCTTATGAGCATGATGAGCGAGCAGCTGCTGCCCAGCGCCTGCGAGGTGGACGTGACCGGCGTGGTTTCGATGTATGCCCTGCAATTGGCCTCCGGCACGCCCAGCGCCCTGGTGGACTGGAACAACAATTATGCCGACGACCCTAACAAGTGCGTGCTGTTCCACTGTGGCAACTGGGCCAAGAGCTTCTTTGGTGACGAGTTCAACATGGAGTACGCCCCGATTCTGGGGTCCACGCTGGGGGATGAGAACACCTATGGCGTCGTCGCCGGGCGCACGCCAGCAGGCCCATTTAGTTATGCGCGTGTCACTACCGATGACCGCAACGGCACGATCAAGGCTTATGTCGGTGACGGCATGTTCGTGGATGATCCGCTGGAGACGTTTGGCAGTCGTGCTGTGGTAGAAGTGCCGGAATTACAATCGCTGATGCGCTACATCTGCAAAAACGGCTTTGAGCATCATGCCGCGATGAATGCATCGCACGCTGCGGGCGTGCTGGCAGAGGCGTTTGAGAGCTATTTCGGCTGGGATGTGTATCATCATAAATAAGCTGCGATGCATGGGCGGCATAATGACTCACTGGCCCCTTGCGCCAGTCCCGTAACCAGCAGTGCTGTACAGCTCATCTTCTCGGCTGGCTGGCTGCTGTACAGCTCGGCCGCGCAGGGGAAAGTAAAAGGGAACGCGGCTTTGTTGATAGGCGCGATAGGCATTGCCATAGCGCGCCCGCAGTCGCGCCTCTTCGTGCACAGACCCCAGCACCAGGTAGATGAGCGACAGGATGGCGAGCACTGCCCGGTTTACGGTCATGTGCGGGAAGAAGGCGAACACGCCTACAGGGGCGAGATTCAAAGGATGGCGCGTGAACCGAAACGGGCCAGTGACCTTCATCTCGCCCTGCATATCAAGCGGCGGCCCCTGTGCTTCCGGCTCTGCGGGCGGTGTTTCTCCGGCCATAAGCTGTGCGGTTTCTGCTATGCCCGTGATGCGCCCTAACCCGACGATGCGCGCCGCCGCGACAGCCATCAGCAGGGAGGCTGCCTGAACCCCATGCATGACCAGCGAGAAGGGCTGGCGAACCTTATACAGCGTGCGGTCAGGCAGACGCACAAACCAGATCGCTAAGGGAACAACTGTCAGCACGGCTGTGGCATTGTAACCAAAGCGGTACAGACCGTTCCGTAACCGGGTGCCGAACAACCGTGCCGATGCCTGTTTGGCTGCCCGTGATGCCAGCAGGCTGTGAGACACCGCAAACAGGATAAACACGCGGACAATTGGAATAATACTTCCGTGCTGTCGAACTGGCATCATATCCCCCTTTGCCTCGAGATATTTTCACAGTGCGCCAGCGAATACCTGGCGGGGCGTATGTTAAAGCGGTCGATCCTCGTCTGAGCGCGGGTCCGTTTCTTCCGGCGGATCGACAACCTCCAGGATATCGCCATCATCGCGATAGAGATAGTCGCTGTCGCGCTTCGGTTTTTCTGCATCCGCATCACGCTTGGGTTTTTCGTCTTCAAACGCCTCGCCCCATTCGCGATGCGGATTCTGACCTGCGCCCGGCGTGAAACCTCTTAGCAGCAGCAGCCACGCCAGCCCTAAGCCAACCAGCGGAAGCAGCCAGCCGGCCCTGAAATTATCAAACACGAAGAACGAGCCACAGATGAAGATCAGCGGCAGAAAGAAGCAGCCACTGCCGCGCCGTACGCCACCCTCACCAAAACTCCACCAGCCCCAGAACATCGCTGCGCCTCACCTTACTCGTAAAAGGTTCACTCAGGGTAGCGCATCGTATTCTGAGGCAGGTTAAAGAAACGCATAGAATACATTAGAATACCCGGATGTGACGCAGGATGCCTGCCAGAATCAATCAGTCGAAAGATGCAGCCTTATCGCGGGGCGCACACCATAGCGTGGACGATCAACCCGCGCATAGTGGCGGATGCTGGCGCGTGTGCCGATAAAGACAGCGCGGGATGGGTCGCTGCCGGTGGCTTTCAGCCTGCCCTGATCTCTCAGCCACCACCACGAGCAGCCACAGGTGCTGCCACCCTCATGGAGATAATCCTCCGCGACGTTTTTGTCCATCACGTACAGGTGACAGCCATCGGCTTTTTTGATCTGAGCGAAGGCTGTCCCCCTGGCCCGGCGGAAATCCTTGCCAAGCTGAGCGGTCACGCGGTTAACTTCGGCGATGCTCAGCAGAAAGACCTTATCTTCTGTGGCCGGGCTGTTTTCGCCATGATCGGTGTTGTCGCTCGTCTGGATGAACTGCTTTTCTGCGTCGGTGAACGCGGCATCATGAAACGCATCGTTTAACCACTGCCGCAGGTCACAATCCTGCCATGTCACCGCTGTATACGATCCGTGATAGCGCCTGCAGTCAAGAATGTGCTCGCTCAACAGCAGCAGCGCGCCGCCGGTTCTTTCCAGCACGCGCCATGTTATCGGTGTCTGGTCGGTGCCGTCCGCCATGTGCGGATACGTTCCGAAAGTCAGGATGTCCCCAGGCTTCGCACTCTGGTACAGCGCGGCATCAGACTGATGGCTCATCTGTATGCCCCCGTTCAGCAGTCGAACACGAACCAGCACAACGCATTGCGCAGCCGCTGGTCATCGAGCACCAGTTCGCGGATTTCGTCGGGAAGTTGGGCGCGCTGCCACTGGCATTCGAGGCGACCCGCCGCGTCACGTTCCGCTTTGGGGGCCGCCGCGCGTGCAGCCCGGATCGCATAGGCCGCTGCGCCCAGTTCGTGCGCTGCCACATGCGCCACTGCTGCCGCCTGCCCGGCAGCATAAGCCGCTTCGCGCGCGGCGCCGCGCAGGGGTCTGGCCGCGCCCATGGCGTGCCCGGCGGCGGTCCGGGCCTGAGTCATCGTCACTTCACCCCGCGCCCAGGCACGCGCCATGTCGATGGCCCGGCGCGGACGGTCATCATCGGGCTGCACCTGCTCGAAAAAAGGCAGCACATGCTGCGCGCAGTCCGCCGCCCACAGCGCCAGCAGGTGATGATGTGCATCCGACAACGTACCGCCGCGCCGGACGGTCACGAATCGCGGGTCTCTTTCCTTTGGCAGAATCATTCGGCTGCCCGTCCTTTCTCCATCCGTCCGTTTTGCTGTTCCCTGGCTGATTGTTTTGTGTTGGAACAGCGACATCTTCTATTGTATAACCCTGGTGTGCTGGATGGAGACTTTTGCCCTGGACTATGCGCCACCAGTGCCCCGGATGGCGCGCTGCGATGTCTGGACAAAACGGCGACGGATGCACTGCTGC
>CAZQIY010000067.1:0-18099 GCA_964593565.1 uncultured Anaerolineaceae bacterium | reverse complement strand
AAGTTACGCGCCTCGCTGACGGGCATATGCCGGGTGGCGATGATCTCATCCAGAATGGTGTTGTTATCCTGCAGGCGTTCGTGGGCCTGGGCGAAGTACCCAATATCCACCGATGCCCCGATTCTGACTTCCCCCTGCAGCGGCGCAAGCTGGCCGATGACCGTCTTGAGGAAGGTGCTTTTGCCGACTCCATTCGGGCCGATCAGCGCCGCCACCTGCCCGCGATACAGCGTGATATCCGGCACTTCAAACAGCGGGGCGGGGTCATCGGCATAACCCACCGCCAGATTGCGCGTCATCAGCACCTTGTCGCCGCTGCGCATGGTCCGGCGCATTTGCAGGTGCATGCTGCGCTTTTTGTGGCGCGGGCGGTCGACCAGCTTGCCGCGCTTGCGCATGGTCTCCAGCCGCTTTAGCTTGCCTTTGGCCTGGGATGTCATGCGGCTGCCCATGTGCTTGCGGATGTAGGCTTCTTCCTTCGCCAGAAATTCCTGCTGCGCCTCATAGTCCTTCCACAGCCGTTCGCGCCGTTCCTCGCGCTGGCGCACATAATGACTGTAGTTGCCGCGGTAGGTTTCGATCGTGCCGTAATCCAGTTCCCAGATAACCTGGGCGAAGTTGTCCATAAAATAGCGGTCATGGCTGACGGCCAGCACCGCGCCGGGGAACGAACGCAGATAGCCTTCCAGCCATTCCACCGCCTGAATATCGAGATGGTTGGTCGGCTCGTCCATCACCAGCAGGTCCGGTGCTTCCAGCAGCAGCCGGGCCAGCAGCGCCCGTGTTTTCTGCCCGCCGGATAAAATCGCCAGCGATTTGTCGAAGTCCTCCGCCGGGTCAAAGCCCAGCCCCTGCAGCACGGCCTTGATGCGGGTTTCGTAGGTATAGCCGCCCGCCAGTTCAAAGCGCTCCTGCAGCGGGCCATACTTCGCCAGCGCGCTGTCGTGCTGGTCGGGGTCCGCCATGGCGTGTTCGAGTTCGTTCAACTGGGCTTCCATCTGGCGCAGGTCTGCAAACGCGGTCAGCGCTTCTTCGTACAGGCTGTGAGTCCCCGCCAGTTCCGGGCGCTGTGGCAGAAAGCCAATGCGCGTGTTTCTGGCAATGGCGGCGCTGCCTTCTGTCGGCGTATCCATCCCGACCAGAATGTTGAGCAGCGTGGTTTTGCCCGCGCCATTGGGGCCAACCAGGGCGATGCGCGCCCCCTGCGGCACCTCTACCGAGATGCTGTCGAAAATATCATCTGCGCCAAATGATTTGGCAAGGTTGGTCGTGCTTAACAGAGACATGATGATCTGATACTCTCTGATGATCTCCTGCGTCAGGATTATAACGGTTCATAAGGGTCACGTGAAGGCTCTGATTACCGCCTGACTGCCACCCCTGCCACAGGTCAAACCCGCGTGACCAGCGCCGCATTCAGCCCGGTTTTATGCGTCGGCGGGTTCAGTTTCCTCATCTGCCGCTGCCGGGGGGCGGTTGGGCTGCAAAAAGCACACAACCCCCTCCGTGATGCCGCGCGCGGCGACTTCCGGCCGCTGGGTCAGCAGGTCGCGGTCCGCCAGCATAAATCCCAGTTCGATAATCACCGCCGGGGTGAGGGGGTGAATCTCGCGGAAGGTGTGATAATTGGTCATGTCTTCCGTCAGGCCATAATGCCGTTCCAGGCTGGTGTTCTGTTCGTAATAATCCGCGATGCAGTCTACCAGAATGTCATCATCGCCGCGTGCCGTCACCCGGGCCGCCGCCGCCGCGACCAGATAACCAGACACGACCTCGCCAAAATCCTGACAGGTGTTGGCATGGATCGACACCAGCGCCGCCGCCTGATAATTGTCCAGACGCGGGTCAAATTCATCCAGCAGATCGACGGAATAGCCCTGCCCGCGCAGTTCCCGCACTACAAGCTGCGCCACATTGAAGTTGATATCGGCTTCAGTCAGGCCATCCGGACAGACCGCGCCGGGGTCGAGTTCCGGCCCACGGTGCCCGGCGACAATGCCAATCTTGCGCAGCCAGTTAGGTGTGGGCTGCACCGTCGGCAGGGGAGTCGGCGCGTTAAGGAGCTGGGCCTGCCCCAGTTCGCTGCGCACTTCGGCACTGAGGAACTGCGGCGGAGTCCACCAGACAAAGATGGTCGCCATCAGCCCGGCAGCGACAGTCACCACCACAAATGAGCGAAACAGCCCGCCCAGCAGCCCGACCGTATGGCGGCGGCGGCGCACCCGGCGGCGTTTGATGCGCTGGATACGCTGGGTTTCCAGCGCGGCGGCGTGCTTGCGGCGGCGGTCTTCCTCCGTTTCGACCTCAGTCGAGGGATCATCGGCGGGGATGGTGGGCGCTTCCTGTGCGGCGGCACTTCCCTCGCCAGACTCCGCGGCCGTGTCCGCTGCGTCTGTGTCCGGCGAGTCTGTGGCGCGCATGGCCGCCTGCCGCATCATTTCCATAAAGGCTACGGACGCCGGGATGCTTTGCGGTGCATCGTCCTCCTGCTCCGGCGGATACTCCTGGGGATCGTCTGGCATTCCCTGTTCTCTCGCTGATGTTATGCCCCCTCATTTTAGGCCATCTGAGGGGTAGTGACAACAAAGAAGCGCCCTATCTGTGGTGCTGGTTAAAAATGCTGGCAGGGTATCCATTCCCTGCCAGACTGATCGTCGTTTCTGCTGCCAGCCGCGTGGCTTCAACCTGCGGCGAGAAAATCATTCACCATCAATCAGCTTCAGCTTCGGCAGGCTGCACCTCCGCCAGCGCATATACCTGAGCGCCGTCGGCCTCAAAGACCAGGTCCAGATAGGGCGCGTCGGCCACGTCGGACTGCATCTCAAAATCCCAGGCGAAGGGGTCATTCCAGCGCCAGGCCGAAGCGAAGCTGTCCGGACTGGTGACGATCTGTGGCACGATGACGTAATCAATGGCGTGATCGCGCAGCAGGCCGGCATGATCGGGGTTGGCCGGGTCGTGCCAGAAGGCGCGCAGGGCGTCCTGTTCCTGCAAAACGTCCGTGCTGCCGCTGAAGAAGGGCTGCCAGCGAAAATAGATGCTGTCGCGCTCGCTGATGACGGGCACCCAGTCGCCTTCGTGCGAATTATCAAAATCAGTGCCGGGGAAGTTGAGGACACGGGCATCTTCCGGCGTGTTGGCCCGCAGCCATTCCATCGCCTGCACATCGGCATGCGAAGCAAACGCCCCGAAGAAGTTCACCCGCCCCTTGCTGAATTCCAGCACCGCCTCGTTGAATACCAGCAGCGCCAGCGCCACCACGACACCCGCCCCCAGAATGGCATAGGCAGAGCGATGCAGCAGGCTTTCGGCGCGGGATTGCAGCCATTTGTCCCACACCCACAGCAGCCCGATTCCGCTGAGGATGGTGTAGGGGATGATGGGGCCATGCCAGGCGATGCTAAAGGGGTAATCGTAGCGGAACAGCGGCAGCCCGGGCAGCAGCGTTTCCATCATGCCAAAAGCGGTAAAATCGAGGATAAGCACCAGCCAGCCCACCGCCAGCAGCGCCGCCTGAGAGCGCTGGCGCAGGCCCACCACCGCGCCGATGATGGCCGCCGGCAGCATCCAGACGCCGTGAAAGGTCAGCAGCATGCGCAGGTAATCGCCGCTGCGCTCGAACGGCGACACCACATCCGACCCCAGCCCTTCGCGGATGTTCCACAACCAGGGCGAAATCGCCACCAGCGCCAGCAGCGGGATGCCCAGCGTCATCACCAGCCCCTGGCGCAGCGTGGGGCGCGGCTGGCCCAGCCACATCGTCAGCAGCCAGGGGCCATAGCCCAGCGCTACGATGATAGTCGTATCCGGATGGGTGATGGCCACCGCCCCCAGCATCAGCGCCGCCCCTACTGCATCCGCCGCCAGGCCCTGGCGCACGTATCGCAGCGTGAAGATCACAAATGCCAGCGCGAATACCAGCCCCAGCAGCGCGGTATAGTGCGCATCCATAAAGGTCAGAAACAGCCCCAGCCCGCCCAGCATGGCAAAGGCCATCACCCGGCCCAGGCGCTTATCGCGCAGCTCGCTGCCCAGGTCATAGGCCAGCCACACCGCCAGAATGCTGGTCACCGCGCCCACACCAAGCTGAATATCGTGCAGTCCCTGCCCCAACTGCTGGCTGAGATAGGCCGCCAGCAGGATGAATCCCGGCGAATAGAGATAGCTGATGTCCGGGTGGAACGGCGCCAGCGTGTTAAACGTCCCGCCCAGCCGCGCCGTCAGCGCCAGGTAGCCAAAGCCCTGTGCATCCGTATCCAGCGGCACCGGCAGCACCAGCACCGGAATCACAAAAATGAGGGCCACCAGCAGGAAAAACAGCAGGTCCTGGGGGCCGGGCCAGCCCTGTTCCGCATCAGATAATTCCTCGCCGCGTCGTTCCGCCCGCAGTTGACCATAGGACAGCGTGCCACCCAGAAAGATCACCGTCACCAGTGCGAACAGCAGATAATCAATGACGAGGGTGTTCCAGCCAAACAGCATGGCCCAGAACAGCGCGCCGCCGATCACCACGCCCAGCGCCAGCGCGGCGTTGAGTCCGATGCGCGGCTGATGGGTGGGCCAGGCTGGGGCCAGCATCGCCCCCGCGCCAATAATCACAGTCCCAAAAATGAAGATGACGAATAATGGCATAGTGCACAACCTTCGGTAATGTCCACAGGGCATTTGCGATTTACTTCACAAGTATAACCGCTAACCCGGAAGTCCCATAGGCTCCACAAATTGACCGTTGTATGATGAAGCCACCCGGAAAATGAGTGATCCTGATGAGGGACAGCATGTTGGGGAAACGAATTATTCCACTGGCGCGGCATAACGCCACCCGCATGGCCGAAATCGCCAGCCTGGGAGACGATTATCCCGGGCCGGTGCAGATGGTGGCCTTCAGCCCGGATGGCGCGCTGCTGGCTTGTTCCACCTACGATCAGCTTTATGTGTGGGATGTGGCCCAGCGCCAGCCGGTATTTGATCGTCAGATGCCGGCGCACAGTCTGGCTTTCAGCCCGGACAGCAGCACACTGGTCGCCGCCGGGCACGACATCATCTTTCTGGATGCGCGCACCGGCCAGCAGCAGGCGATGCTGAAAGGCCATCCCCAGGGTACCACCTGCGTCGCCTTCAGCCCGGATGGCGCGCTGCTGGCTTCTGGCGGCATGGATGGCGTGGTGAGAATCGGCAGCCTGACGACCCGGCGCCTCGTTAGCAAACTGGATCACCCGGCCCCGGTGCGCGGTCTGGCCTTCAGCCCGGATGGGGCGCGGCTGGCGACGGCCAGTTGGGGCAGCGGTGACGAACCAAAACAGATCATCCTGTGGGATGCGGCCAGCAGCGAACAGCAGCTTTCGCTGCCCTGCACCAAAGAGAAAAATCTGTGCTTCAGCCCGGATGGGGCGCGGCTGGCGGTAGATGGCAAAATATTTGATCTGGCAGAGCAGCGGGTCATTCATGATTTTAGCGAACGGCAGGCTATTTTTTCGCCGGATGGACATATTATCGCGACCTGCCACAACAGCTTTACCACCGTCGGGCTGTGGGACGCGCACAGCGGCGAAAAGCTGCATGTGCTGCGCGGGCACGGCGAACCAGTCTGGCATATCGCCTTTAACGCGGCGGGGACACTGCTGGCATCTGGCGGCGGGGCGATGAGCGCGGGGGCGCTGCTGCGCGGCGAAGCTGAGGAAGCCCGGACCGACAACAGCATGCGGCTGTGGGGCGTACCGGAGCCAGTCTCAAAGCCGCTGCGCCCGGGAACCCGGCCCCTCAAGGAACTGGGCAAGGCGGATTCGCACCGCGACCGGCACGAATCGACACCTCTCAAACCAGTTCAGGGCCTGCTGGACCGGCTGTCGCGCTGACACCTGATATAAAGAACAGCACTTCAGCCAGATGACCAGCTTCTGTGCTGATCGTCTGTGGCTGAAGTGCTGCTGCGTTGGTGTGTGTTCAGGCTTTAGTACGCGCCCTTCTGGAAGATCACCACCGGGATGGTCCAGAACAGGATTTGCAGATCCAGCCAGACCGAATAGTTGCGGATGTAGTGCATATCAATGCGGACACGTTCCGCATAGGACACTTCGCTGCGCCCGCTGATCTGCCACAGGCCGGTGATGCCCGGCTTGACGGTATGGATGTTCAGGTTCCACTGACCATAACGCTCCACCTCATCCACCGTAATCATGCGCGGGCCAACCAGGCTCATCTCGCCGCGCAGCACGTTGAACAACTGCGGCAGTTCATCCAGGCTGGTTTTGCGCAGAATATTGCCCAGCCGCGTGACGCGCGGGTCGTTGCGCAGCTTTTCGTACTTGTCCCATTCGGCACGGGCATCCGGGTTTTTCGCCAGATGCTCTTCCAGCACCTCCGCGCTGTTGACCACCATGGTGCGGAACTTAAAGGCATCGAACTGCCTGCCGCCCACCCCCACGACCCGCCGCCGGTAAAGGATGGGGCCGGGGTCAGTGCGTTTCATGATGATGTAAATCAGGGTGAACAGGGGGAACAGCATCAGCAGCCCCAGCGAGGCACCCACATAATCGATAATGGTCTTGAGTACGACGTTGATACCGTTCAGACGCACCCGGTTGACGCTGATCATGGCCATCGAGCCGATGTCCTGCACACGCACCCCGGTTGTCAGCATTTCGTACATGCCGGAGGACAGCCACACCGCCACATCGTCAACGTTGACGAAGCGCTTGAACATGGCCTGAAGGCTCTCTCGTTCGATACCGCTGGTCGCCACGATCAGCCGTTCCACGCCGAATTTTGCGCACAGTTCTTCTGCGTTTGAAGTCGGCCCGTGTACGATCACATCCGGCATCACAGTTTCGCCCACCCCTCGGTTATCATCCAGAAAGCCGATGATATTGATGCCAAACTGCGGCGCGCTGATCAGATGTTCGGCAATGGCGACGCCTTCGGCATTGGCCCCCACGATATAGGCCGGCGTCATAAAATGACCTCGCCTGCGCAGCCAGTGAATAAAGCGGCGGAACAGCACCCGTTCTATGCATACTAAAAGAATGGAAAACAACCACGCCAGCACCAGCCAGCCACGCGCAATCACCAGGCTGGGGTCCAGGAACAGCAGCACAATCACGAACATGATTCCGATGGTGCAGGCATTGGCCACGCGGGTAAATTCCTGATGGCCGCTGAACAGAATGGCCGAATGATAGGCTTTAAAAAAGTGAAAGAACACCAGCCACAGCGGAATGAGCAGGTACATGGTGGACTGGTAAAATTCCTGCCCTGAAGTCCCCTGCGGATCAAACAGTGCTGAAGTGACCCCCTCAAACCGGGCATTATACGCAGCCCAGAACGCCAGCGCGAGCACAGGCACATCGGCCAGCATCAAAGCGAACTGAACCGCCCGGAATTTGGTGTTGGAATTCTGACGGACACGGTGCAGGATCAACTCCGGGTTCAAAAGCAGAGTCTGAGGCTGGGCTTCTATGTAAGTGTTCAGGAGACGCGTTCCCATTCATTTCCCCCTTTTATCTACACCGCAAATATCTTTTTCGGCTGGGCGGCTGCGGCCTGGTACAGCGCTTCAAACGATGCCGCCGCCTGGTCCCAGCTGTGATGAGTCTCGACATACTGCCGCCCGGCAGCACCCAGGCTGGCCCGTTTTTCCGGCGATGCCAGCAGGCCCAGAATGTGCTCCGCGATGACCTCCGGCGAATCGCCAGCGAGCAGGTCATGACCGCTGCGGGTGGTTAAGGCAGAACATGCCTGGGGCGAACATACCACCGGAGTCGCCATCGCCATCGCTTCCAGCACCTTGTTCTGGATTCCGACGCTGTAACGCACGGTGCTCACAGCGACAGCCGCCTCTGCCAGGTAAGGCCGCAGATCCGGAACAAAGCCTGTCACTGTTATGTTAGGCTGCTCACCTAGCATCTGAATAACAGGCGTCGGGTCTTTCCCAACAATTTGCAGGTGAACATCCGGCTGCTGTGCCCACACCAGCGGCATGATCTTCTGGACCAGGTCCTGTACAGCGGCCACATTGGCGTGATAGCTCATCTTGCCGCTGAAGACCAGCCGCAGCGGGTCGCGCGGGGTGTCCATCGGGCGAAAATATTCCAGATCGACGCCGTTGGGGATGACGTGAATCTGGTTAGGTGCGCCCCCCAGGTCGATAAGGGCCTGGCGGTCTGTCTGGCTGGTCACCGCGACGGCCGAAAACCGCCGCGTCAGCCCGCCTTCAAAGCGGCGGGTACGCGCCAGGTCCAGCCGCGCCATCAGCAGGCTTTTGAGGCTGGGGGCATCCTTGAGCACCTTCTCGAACAGCAGCGCGATGCTGTCCACAGAATCGAACACCACCGGCAGATCGCCCAGTGCCTCTGCCAGCACGGCCCCCCGCAGATGTTCCACATGGGCCACATCGAAGGTTTCCCGCGCCAGCAGGTCGCGGATGAACTGGTTAAACTGCGGCGAAAACGAATACGCGGCCTGGACAGGCAGGCTGCTGAGCAGGCCCCGCGCACCGTTCATCAGTGTCTGGGTGCGGCTGTGGGGGATAATATGCACCGCCTTGCACCATGTGCGCAGTTGATCCAGCGTGTCGTCAGGTTCGCCGGGGGGCTGCAAGGCCGCCAGCGTAACCTCGTGCCCGCGTTCTGCCAGCACCCGCAGAACGTTGTACGAACGCACGCGGATATGCGAAGGAATATAGGGACAGACAAATAAAATGCGCATCAGTCCACCCCCTCCGGCAGCAGACAGGCTTTCATGAGGACTGCTCCTTTGCAGGCAGGGTCTGATCCTTAAACAGCAGATTGGCCTGCGCAAAGGATTCTGGTGTGCCGATATCAATAAATGCGGACCGGGTGCGGAACCCGCCCAGGCGTCCCTGCTGTGTCCAGGTGGGGAAACATTCGCGTTCGATGGACACCGACTGCCCGGCAGGGATCGCTTCCAGCCAGGGCCGGGGCAGCAGATACACCCCCGCGTTGATCCATCCCGGCACAGGCTGCCCCTGTTTTTCATGAAAACCGGCCACCACGCCTTCCGGGGTCACATCAACCGTGCCATAACGGGCGGCATCCTCGACATGATTCAGCATCAGCGACCCTGCAAAGCCCTGCTCGCGATGCCAGCGCAGAAAGGCGGCAAAATCGGCCTGCACATAAGAATCGCCGTTCATGACCAGGCACAGATCCGCCTCAAAATGTGACAGCGCCAGCCGCACCGCCCCAGCCGTGCCCAGTGGTTCCTGTTCGACGGAGTAGGCCAGGGACATGGTTTTGTAACGCGGCCCCAGCGCGGCCTCGACCTTGTCGCTCATGTAGCCGGTGCACAGCACTACTTCGCGCCAGCCCGCCATCTCCAACTGATCCAGCAGGTAAGTCAGGAAAGGCCGCCCGGATACCGGCGCCAGCACCTTGGGGTAATCTGATACCACAGAACGCAGGCGCGTGCCGAAGCCGCCAGCCAGAATCACCGCAGGGACCGCATGTGCATGTGTACTCATCAGCGGCACCTCAGCGACACCGGCTGCGCCACGATTGCAGCCCGGATTGATCAAAGGTGAAGTCAATAAACTGGCCGCCCATGGCCTCCAGCGCATTACGCACCTGATGCTGGCGGTCAATTTCGCAGTACAGCAGCAGATAACCACCGCCGCCCGCGCCCAGCAGCTTGCCCCCCAGCGCCCCATGCCGCATCGCTTCGTCGTACAGCTCGTCGGCAATTGTCCCTTTGGTGATGTCCGGATTCATGCGCTTTTTGTTGACGTAGGCTTCGTTCAGCATCCTGCCGAACTGATCGAGGTCGCCCTTCAGCAGCGCTTCCTTCATCTCGAAGACCATTTCATGCAGGCGGTGCATGCCGTCGATGGTGGTCTGGCGGCCTTCGTTATACAGCCGCACCTGTTTGTCGATCAGGCCCAGGTTAGAGCGTGCCCGGCCCGTGTAGCACAGCATCAGGTGGGCTTCCAGGTCGTTGATAATATCGCTGTTGATGCGCAGCGGGTTGACGACGACGCGGTTGGCATGAAATTCAATCAGATTAAACCCGCCGAAGGTAGTGGCGTACTGATCCTGCTTGCCACCCGGAATCGCCAGATCAATGCGTTCAACCGTGTGGTTTAGTTCGGCCAGGTCGTAATGGCTGAGCACCAGGCCCAGATGACTCGCCACCGCGCCGATGACGGCTGTGGTCAGCGCGGAGGACCCGCCCAGGCCGCTGCCGGGTGGGGCATCCGAACGAATATCCAGTTCCATGCCCTGGTTCGCGCCCAGCCGCTGGATAGCCGCTTTGGCCAGATCAAGCACCCCATCAAAAACCGGGATTTCGTTCAGGTTGTATCGGATCGAATACCCCAGGGCCACGGAACGAATGTGGATTTCGTGATCTTCGCGCGGGTACAGGCTGACGTGCGCATAGCGGTTGATCGTCGCAGAAAGAGTCGCGCCTCCATGCTGCTCATACCAGTGTGGCAGGTCGGTCCCCCCGCCGACAAAGCTGATGCGAAGCGGCGAACGCGCGCGCACAATCGTGCCTGCCTGGACCATGTACCTGTACGGATGAGCGACATCTTGGCTGGTAGTGGGACTCGTCATGGAACTGACCTTGTGTTCAAATGGCATCATGCTTTCATACTAGGAAAGCCACCTTACACAAGGCTAAACCCCTGGCGGCGCGGTTGTTAAGGTTTCGCGCTGCGTTACGTCCCTTAAGTGTCCTCTATCAGGGCTGTGGGGGTACCAGCGACCGGTAGATTTCCCCCAGCGGACGACAGGCCTGCCGGTAATCGTAGCACTGCTCCGCCACCCGCCGCCCCGCCGCCGTAAGCTGCGCGTTCAGGTCATAATCTGTCAGCAGGCGCACACAGGCGCTGGCGAAATCATCTGCCTCGTCCGCGATCAGAATATCCTGCTCATGAGTCACCTGAATGCCTTCGCAGCCGATGCTCGTGCTGACCATCGGGATGCCCTGTGCCAGCGCGTTGAGGATTTTCACGCGCATACCCCCGCCGGCCTGTAACGGAATCACCATCATACTGGCGTCTTCCAGAAACGGCAGCGGATTTTCCACATAGCCGGTGACTGTCAGGGTGCGGTCCACATAGCTGCGCTGGATGATACTTTCTGGCGGGCGCGCCCCGATCAGCGTACAGCGCACATCCGGCACCTGCTGCTTGATCTGGGGGTAGATGGATTCCAGAAACCAGTTGATGCCGTTGATGTTGGGCGGCCAGTACATGGTGCCGATGTGCACAATATGCGGGCTGGTGGGTTTGCGGGCGATCTGTGCCTGTTCGTCGGTGTCAATCGCGATGGGGATGACGGTAATATCTTCCTGTGCGCCCGCCTGGATCAGAAGCTGCCGGTCTTCTTCGGTCACAGCAGTGACGGCATCGAACTGGCGGCACAGCTCGCCTTCGTAACGCCTGAGCAGCGCCCAGTCGCGCATCAGGATGTATTTCATCGGGTTGGTGGCCGGGGTGGTTTCCGCCATGCGCTTGTACAGCATCCACAGCGCGTTGTGCAGGTCCAGCACCTTGCGACTGCTGGTAAACGGCAGCGCGTACTGGCCCATGTTCAACTGGTCGGCATGGACAATATCAAAGGGCGTGCCCGCCGCCAGATCCGCCAGCGCCTGCTGCATTTCCGGCCGTTCGTCGCGCAGCATCATCCAGGGGTCGCCGCTGATGAGGCTGCGGCCCAGAAAGCGCAGATCATCCACCTTCGAGCGTGAGATGGGCACGGTAATGACTTTTTCGCACAGCGTTTCCAGGTGCCGGATATATTCTGGACGGTCTGTATCGCGCACGAATGACACCAGCGTTACCTGGTGTTCCTGTGCCAGATATTTGAGCACATAGTAGGTTTTAACTTTGGGGCCGCTGTCGGGCGGGTAAGGCAGGACCTGGGTCAGCAGTAAAACGCGCATGATGGACTCTGTTTCTCAGATAACAGGTTCTGCAACCGGGCGCTGCTCGCGCTGTTCGACAAGCTGTTTTGCGATGTGACGGGCATGATCAATGACGGCCTCGCTGGTGGGTAAATTCGGATAGACCTGACTGGTGTTGACCAGATACAGGCCGCGATAAGGTGTTCTGATAGAGGGAATGCGCCGGGTGGCATCCACAAAATGCAGCGGGTCCACATACCGGGCGCGGCTGACGATAAAATGACGGATATGCTCCGCCTTCAGCGATGGGTAAATCTGCCGCAGACGCAGCAGCCAGGCTTCGCGGATGGTTTCGTCTGGCACCCCCATCCAGTCATTTTCCGGCGCGGTGTATTTGGGCAGATAAACCACGTGGGTTCCATCCTGCCCCGGACAGGGCATCTGCACAATCGTCGAGAAAGGACTGGTCGGGTCGGTCAGGTTGATCGTCCAGTAATCCGACAGCGGCTGATCCAGCACCAGCGCCGGGCAGATCAGGCCCAGATAGGGTATCTCGCCAAGCTGGCGCAGATAATCCTCGTCCGCGCTCAGCAGCAGGCGGCTGAAATCTGGCGTGGGCACTGCGGAAACCACGACATCAAAATCGAGCATGCCGGTGGAGGTGCGCACGCGGCCAAGCTGGTCGCCATAAACTTCGATTTCGCGCACGCGCGTCTGGGTGCGAATTTCACCGCCCCGCGCCTGGATCGCATCTGTCATGGCGCGAATCAGGGCGGTTGGCCCCTGACGCAGATAAGCCAGGCTGGCGCTGAAGCGTGGGCCGCCGCGCTGGCCGGAAGCGCGCTTCAGCCAGCTCCAGATAAAGGTCGCCGGGACGTTATCGTAAAAGTGATCGAACTTGGCTTCCAGCAGGGGCGCCCAGATATGATCAAAGTTGCGCTCGCCGCCGGCCCGCACCAGCCATTCCCGGACCGGGATATGATCCAGTTCGCGCCAGTCGGAGGTCATCCTGGCCTGGATGATGGTCTGTCCCAGGCGCAGGCGATCGCGCAGGCGCAGCGGGCTGAAGGTCAGGAAATCCCACAGGGTGCGCAGGGGGTGAATCTTGCCATGATGCAGGAAGCCCGTATGCGCAGAGCGAAAGCGCACTTCGTTGTGCAGGCCAAGCTGATTGATCAGTTCCAGCGTGTGGGTATCACCCGGAAAAATGCCGTGTGGGTACGGAGGAACAGATAGGCCATCTTCGAGCTGGATAGCACTGTGGAAGCCGCCGGGGGCTGTGCTCTGTTCCAGTACGGTCACCCGCCGCCCATTCTCAGTAAGAAAATAGGCCAGGGAAATCCCCATAAGGCCACCACCGATGATTGCGATGTGCATTGGCTTGTCCATGTTTCCGCAGTCTCACGCGCCAGCACCGACCCGGTTGGGCCATGCTGGCAGCAATTATTGCGATTAAGCTTAAAAAAGGTGCCTTACGTAAAAATTAAGCCAGGGATTCGTCACCTAACAAATCCCTAACTTACCGGTGATTTCCGCTGTGTTACAGGCGCGGGCGAAAGCCAAAGATGAACAGCACCCCGGCACACAGGATGCCGACCGCCAGCACGGACCCCAGCAGGGTTTCAATCGCGTACAGGTCCTGATTTGCGCCGATATTCACGTTGGTCTCCAGCGGTTCCAGCAGCGGATAAGCCGTTGCTGTCGGCACAAACTGGGGCGGGTCGGTAGGCCGTGGAACCGGTGTTACGGTTGGGGCAAACGCGACCATCATCGGGTTGTCTGGCAGGGTGGGCGGGTAGTAGGAATACAGCACCTGCAGGTTATAGGTGGCCTGCGGCGGGTTCAGGTCCAGGCCCGGACGGATAAACCACGAAAGATGCAGTTCGTTGCGCGGTCCCACCGCCACTGTAGGCCATTCTGGCTGAAAGCCGGTATACACCCGCCTGGGCAGCACCCATTCTCCCTGACGAAATTCCAGTTGGTAGAGGCTGGCCCGGCCAGCAAGTGGATCAGAGGCGGCGGCATCTTCATAGCCGACAGCAAACAGATGCACCACCCCGGCCATATCTGTCACTAGCTCGTAACGATCAAGCCTTGAGGTGTAGCGGAAATCCGAAACGATGTAGGGCACGCGCTCTGGCGTTGTCCAGGTGACGCCTTCATCGCTGGAGGTCTGATAGTAGATGGCATAATCGCCGCCGGGCGGGTAATCGTAGCGCCAGACAGCCAGCAGTGATCCATCCCGCATTTCCGTCAGCGCGAACTGGGTAATGGGGATGACGCTGTCTTCGGCGCCTGTCAGGATGATGGGGTCTGACCAGGTGAGGCCGCCATCGTCCGAATAGACAAAACGCCCATCCAGCGAGGTGCCATCGTTGGCGTACCAGTCGGTCCCTTCGCTCCACGCCACATACAGCCGCCCCTGGTGCCCCTCAAAAATGTCCATCCGTTCGGAACCGGTGAGCGTGTTGGAAAGGTTGATCGGGGAACTCCAGGTATCGCCACCATCAGTTGAACGGCGGTACAGAATATCGCCACAGAAGGCACAGGGCAGATGTTCGCGCAGGGTGTTGGGGTCGGTGGTCAGGTTGCCAATGTCCACGATCCTCAGGTTAATGGCCTGTTCGCTGGAAACGGTGTGAATCACGTTGTTACGATCAATCACCATGTCCAGGTAGTAAGCATTAGGATTCACTTGTGCCAGCGTGACCCAGTCCTGGGCGGATTCGGCGCGTTCTGCGGGGGCCTTGGCCACAAGATGCGCGGTCTCAGCCCGGTACATGGCATACAGAATGCCTTCAGAGGTGGTATCCAGCACGGGACGCACCGTATACCCGCCTGTGCCAGCATAAATCACATCGTTGGTGCTGGACAGGTTGCCTTCGGGGTCGGCTGTCAGATACCCCACCAGGTCTGCCCCATTCCGGGCGCCATACCAGGCGATATGCGCGACTCCGCGCATGTCCACGCTGATCGAGGGCCACCAGCCATCGGCAATGACTTCCGGCCGCCGCCATTGTCCGGAGAAATTCTGGCTGCTGATGGGCGCAGCCAGCGCAAGCAGGGCGGACAGCAGCACAATAACAGAAACAATCGTCAACTTACGATGAAACATCAGAATCTCCTGAAATCAAGCTGCGGTCTGCTGCGCTGCATACTTTGGAGAGGTGCGCAGAATGTGTCCGAACGCGGTTGCCATGCCCATCCACAACCAGGGCCAGATGGTATAACTCAGGCCGCGCATGGTCTGTGTATAGGTAAAGGGCAGCAGCCAGTCGCCCAGCGCCTGCAGCACCAGAATACAGACATAAATCGCCAGCAGGGAAACAGCCAGGCCGCGCTCGAACCCGGTTTTGGGCGCGAGCTTATACGTCTGCCACACAGACCAGCCAATGCTGCCCCACAGCACAATCCAGATCACAAAACCCACGACGCCGGTCTGCGCATAGACATCGACATAATTGTTATGCGAAAGCTGGAACAGGCCGCCGATGTAATAGGTCATGTAAAAATGGTAGCCGGTTGGCCCGGTGCCAAACAGAAAGTGCTGGTTGGTAAATGTAATGGCCTCGTCTGCGGCGGCTACACGTGTAAAGCCGGATTCCTGCTGTTCCTGCTCAAGCACGGAGTTGATATAGTCCATGCGCAGGCCGGCATACAGGCCCACAGCCAGCGCCAGAATGACGAAAGCGGTGCGCGACCACAGAAAAAGAATCACGCCGAACCCCATCACCAGTGGTATCCACCCGCTCAGCCAGGTGACGCCCTTGCCGATCTGGACATAGGACCAGACGCCGATCAGCGCCAGCAAAAACAGCTTCTGCCAGTGTTTCAGGTCCTTGTTGTACAGGAACTGCCCCGCGCCGAACAGACAGGCCCAGGTAGAAAGCTGCCCCCCGACGTTAAAGTTGGCTGGCAGCGCCTGCCAGAACAGGCCCGGCAGCAGGGCAGGAATGCTGTAGATCAGCAGATAGACGATAATGCCCTTGATGGCCCTCATCGAGCGGATGAAATTGGCGAACAGCAGCAGCGCCATTGGCGACAAAATCATCACGAGGCCGGTGACCAACCGGGGCATGGCCTTCATTTCCTGCAGGTAGCGCACGTTCGGATCAACGTAGGCGTTGCTCCAGAAATAGGAGATGATGACCGCTATAATCCACAGTGGGATGATCCGGTTATGGAGGGCCGGGACCAGCGACGCGAAAGAGCGTTCGATAATCAGCAGTCTGATCAGCCAGATACAGCTCAGGACGATGAGCAGCAGCAGTGTGGTGGTCATATCACGCGGCAGCGGGATCGCCAGCACCGTCGTGGTTACCATCAGCAGCATGACACTGGCTCTCATGTGGTTGTACATGAGGATCAGCACGAACCCCAGGGCGAAGAAGATAACCAGCCCGAAGCCCTCTGGCCCGATCACGGCGATTGTTGCCGCCGTAAACAGGGTCAGCAGCAGCGTCGTTGCCACAATCCCGATGCGGATCGTGTGGATGAAGCGGCGTTCCAGCAGTTCGTACCGCAGTTGGCCGATCAGACTGAGCAGTTGAGACTGAATACCATGTGCCAGAGCAAGCATTACGTCTTTCCCTAACGCTAACTGGTTTCAGGGTCGGTGTTCGGGCGGTTGGCAAATCCCAGAATAGCTTCGCGCTGGTTGCTCAGATGCGCCGGGACTTCCTGATTACCGTTGGCGGTGCTGATCGCCTGAGGCGCGCTGCCGGCTTCGGTCAGGGTTGTGGCAGACATCATGCGCTGCTGCACCAGATCATTGATGGTGCTTTCGCGCACCCACTGGCGCAGGAAATGCCGTTCCGTTTTGATATAGCCGGATGAAATCCAGTTGCGGACGGTCTGCTTCTTGACCCCCAGGCGTGCCGCACAGGCGGTAATGGAGAACAGTTTCTCACCCTGACGATCGGTGATGATGTGGCGTCTGAACGCGAACACCCCGGTGCCAGGCCGCGCCATTTCACGGCTCACCCGCTCTGCAGACAGCAGCCCGGAACTCTGGCGGTAGTAGGTGTTGTTGTACTTGGAAGTCACCTGCAGGCGCACCCGGTTGAACACAAGCCCGTAAATGTTGACTTTGGGGCCGGATTGCAATTCTTCGACGGTGCGCTTGAGCGAAGCGAGGCGGGTACGCCGGGTATTGATGACAATCACTACGCCGTCGCTGGCTTCGCCCAGGAAAACCGCATCTGGCCCGCCGATGGTTGGCGCAGCATCCATAATAATGGCATCAAAATGATGAGACAGCAGTTCGATCAGTTCGGTAAAGCGGGCGCGGCCCAACAGTGCTGCCGGGTCTGCGGCGGCGCGGCCGGCGGGCAGCACGGCCAGGTTTTCGTGCCCACTGTCAAGAATCGCATCTGGCAGCAGGTTGGTAAGCGGCTGGTTGCTTTGCAGAATATCTCTGAGGCCAAACAGATTGGGTAGCTGGAAAACTTCGTGCAGGTCACCCCGGCGCATATCGCCATCCAGGGCCAGGGTGCGCATGCCGCTGTGCGCATTTTCCAGCGCCAGATTGGCAGTGGTCAGGGTTTTGCCTTCGTGGGTATCGTGGCTCAGGACGGTAAGCACGCGCGGATGCGCGCCACCAGCGGCCAGCACGATCTTGGCGCGCAGCTGGCGCAGCGCTTCGGCCTCGACCGATTCCGGCATGGTGTCCACATACAGCGGCAGCTTATGACCGGGGACAATCCCCAGCGGGCCAAGAATCTTGAGGTTGAGCAGCGTGGTATCGAGCCGGCCTTCTTCCCACTGCAAACGATCATCAAAGAAGGTAAACAGCATAATGGTGATGACGGCCAGCATGCCGCCAGCAATACCGGCGATAATCAGATCCATAAAACTGTTGCTTGTGATGGGAATGTAATTGGGCACGGCTGGCTCAAAGGGCGAGACTTCGCTTTCCGGCGCATTCTGGACCAGGTCCAGCAGCAGCCCCCGCAGGTTCTGAATCGCCTGCTCGATGACCGCGCGTTCCTGCAGGTTCTGGTTGATCTCGAAGGCAGAAGTAAGGGTTTCGTGCCGTTCAACCAGGGCATCATGCTGGCGCTGCAGGTCGGTAATCTGTTTCTGAAGCCCGTCGATCTGGCCCAGGATAAACTGACGATCCAGCAGCGTGGACCGGTCCGACGTCTGCGCGATCAGTTCATCGGACATGCGGTTGGCAATGGTCGCAGCGCGTTCAGGGTCTGTGTCGATCACGCGGATGCTTAACAGCAGGGCTTG
>CAZQIY010000066.1:0-18425 GCA_964593565.1 uncultured Anaerolineaceae bacterium | reverse complement strand
GGAGCCAGAAGCCGTCGGCATGCGGAGTCAGGCGGGGGTTCGGGCGGCGGCTGGGATTTTCGCCCCGCAGCGCTTCGCGAACATCCTGAATATTCATGCCGGCAGTCAGGCGTTCCACAACCTCGTCGGCGCCTTCGTAAAGCGCCTTTCGCAGGCCCTTTTCCTTCACGTCGTCGAGAAAAGATGGAAACGGAAGTACGGACATTAATTTCTTCTCCCCGGAACCTGTGCGTAGAACAGTTCCTCTAAGCCGCTAGACCTTGCCAGCACGCTGGATACGCGCACCGGTGTTGATCTGGATGGACTGGATGGTGCGGCCTTCGAGAGGAATGGGGTCACCGTCGGCATTGCTTTCGACAACGGTTCCGTCTGTAAAAATAATGGTTGAACGAAAACGATCCATGCTGCGCGGGGCAGGGCCTTCGATATACAGCCCGCTGCGCTCGAATTTAGACCCATGACACGGACATTCAAAGCGGTTGTTGGTATCCACCCACTTGGGCAGGCAGCCCAGATGGGTACACACTGCATAAAGCGCGACAAAGGTATCCTGCCCTTCTATGGTCGGGCGCGACAGCCAGAAACGCCCTTCTGGTTTGCTGACAGGATTCCCCCCGGCTTCTGGCAGTTCGGTTGGGTCAACCGTGAACGTACCGCCGAATTCCCCCTCACCGAAACGAGGAAAGGCGAACCACAGCACCCCGGCCACGATTTCGCCAGCGATCAGCGCAAAGGACGCACCCCAGATGTAATACAGAAATTCCCGCCGGCTGGGCATGTTCACAGACACATCAGCGGCGGTAGTCTCCGCTTTTTGTCGCGCAGTGGGGGCGGCCTGTCCGCTCTGGGCAACAGCTTTGGGTTTGGCGGTGCCTGCTGAGGCCATACAGCTAACTCCTCAAAGTACAACGAATGAAAGAAAGTCTAGCGCAAAATCTGAGGATAACAACAATTCAGACATGATTGTAAACAAAAGGAGGGTCAGATTGCCCGGCTGCCACACCTTCGATTGTCTGTACAATATATCACAAACGATTCGGGCTGTCAAAACACGTTTTTCCCCTTCTCAGCAGGTGATATGACGACTATAGTTAGAGTATCCTATCCGAGGTAATGACCTGATTTATGACCATCCTGGCACCTGCGCTGTACGTCGACTCTGATTCTGCTCTGCGCGATCTGATCCCTCATCTTAGCGGCGAACCTTTTCTGGCAATTGATACCGAATCCAACAGCCTGTATGTCTATCAGGAACAGGTCTGCCTGTTTCAGATCACCACCCGTCAGGGCGATTTTATTATCGACCCGTTTAGCATCTCTGATATGCAGCCGCTGGGCGAGGTGCTGGCCAACCCGCGCATCGAGAAGATTCTGCATGCTGCCGAATACGACATCATGGGCATGAAGCGCGACTTCGGCTTTGAAATCCATAACATCTTCGACACCATGATCGCCGCCCGGCTGTGCGGGCATCCCCAGGTCGGGCTGAACGCGCTGCTCAATGAATATCTGGGGGTGCAGCTGGACAAGCGCCACCAGCGCGATAACTGGGGGGCACGCCCGCTTGCCCCGGACAGCCTGCAGTATGCCCAGATGGACACGCATTTCCTGCCCATGCTGCGCAACGACCTGTACGATGCCCTCAAGCGCATGAACCGGCTGGATGAAGCTGAGGATGTGTTCGCGGAACTGGAGCTGATCGAACCGCCGCAGAACGAATTTGATACCGAAGGCTACTGGTCGATTGGCAGGCCGAACGCGCTGAACCGGCGGCAGATGGCGATCCTGCGCGAGCTGTATCTGCTGCGCGAAAAGATCGCCCGGCGCCAGAACCGCCCGCCGTTTAAGGTGCTGACCAACGAAACGCTGGTCGAACTGGCACGGCAGGTGCCGCACAACAAATCCACCCTGGCCCGGATTCGCGGCATGGCGTCGCGCTTTGTGCGCCGTCATGGCGATGCAGTTCTTGCCGCTATCGCAGAAGGCCAGCAGGCCCCGCTGCCCCGGTTTCCTCGCCAGCCCCGCCCGGCCGAACCCGTCGTGATGGAACGTTATACGGCGCTGCGGGAATGGCGCAAGCAGCGGGCCACAGAACGCGGCATCGGTTCGGATGTCATCCTCTCTAAAAACCTGATGTGGATTCTGGCACAGGAAGCCCCCCGCACCCTGGATGATATGCAGGGCATCCCCGGCCTCGGCCCCTGGCGGCTGTCCAATTACGGCCCGGAACTGCTGGAAGTGCTGCAGAAAGTCCGTTAAGGTCCGCCAGTGCTTGCGCAGCCACGCGCTTGTGGGCACAATGGACATGACGGCGCCTGACGTATCACAGCGCAGCAGCGGGCCAGCGCCCTATAAAAGCGCACTATTAAAAAGGATAGTATCATGCGGATCACCTTTTATGGCGCAGCGCGAACCGTGACCGGTTCTCAGCACCTGATCGAGGTTAATGGGCTGCGCATTTTACTGGACTGCGGTCTGTATCAGGGGCGGCGTGCCGAAGCCCGCGAACGCAACCTGCACCTGCCGTTCAGTGCGCGCTCTGTCGATGTGATGGTGCTTTCGCATGCGCACATCGACCATTCCGGCAATATTCCCAATCTGGTCAAAAGCGGTTTCCGGGGGGATATTGTCTGCACCTATGCCACCCGCGACCTGTGCGCCACCATGCTGATGGACAGCGCGCATATCCAGGAGCGCGATGCCGAGTACGTCAACAAACGGCGGCGCAAACGCGGCGAAGACCCGGTCGAGCCGCTGTATACCCGGCAGGACGCGCTGGACAGCCTGGATTATTTCACCTCGCAGAGCTACAACCGCCCGCGCCAGATCGCGCCGGGCATCACCCTGACGCTGCTGGATGCCGGGCACATGCTGGGCAGCGCGATTGTGGTGCTGGATATGGAAGATCGCGAGAGCCGGTCCGGTGTGCGGCTGGTGTTCAGCGGCGACCTGGGCCGTGCGGGCATCCCCATCATCCGCGACCCGCAGACGGTGGAATCTGCCGATGTGCTGATTATGGAAAGCACCTATGGCAACCGCCTGCACCCGCCCTATCCGGATGCCAACAAGGAACTGGAGCGCGTCATTAATGAAGCCTACCAGCGCGGCGGCAAGGTGATTATCCCGGCCTTCGCGGTGGGGCGCACCCAGCAGCTCGTTTATACCCTGCACCAACTGGCAGAAGCGGGCGACATCCCCAACCTGCCGGTTTACGTCGACAGCCCGCTGGCGATTGACGCCACCGCCATCTTTCAGCTTCACCCCGAATCCTATGATGAGGAGATTCTGGAATTTATGACCGGCGGTGATGGCGGGCGGCGCGACCCCTTCCACTTCGGGCATATCACCTATACACGGCAGGTGGAGGAAAGCAAGAAGCTCAACTTCCTGCGCGACCCGGCCATCATCATCAGCGCCAGCGGCATGGCAGAAAACGGGCGCATCCTGCATCACCTGAAGAACAATATCGAAGACCCCAAAAACACCGTGCTGATTACCGGCTGGCAGGCCGAAAACACCCTGGGCCGCAAGCTGGTCGAACACGAGCCGGAGGTGAAAATCTTTGGCGAGCCGTACCAGAACAACGCCCATACCGAAGTGATTAACGGGTTCAGCGGCCATGCCGACCATGATGAACTGCTGGATTGGGTGGGGGCCATGCGCGATAAACCCCGGCGCACCTTTCTGGTGCATGGCGAGCCGGATTCCGCCCTTGCGCTGGCCGATGATCTGCATGAAGCGTTCCATATTGAAACCGATGTGCCGGAATGGAAACAGTCCTATCAGGTGGTGTTATGAGCCGAATTTTTGCGGATGACTGGCGCGACTGCCTGCGCGAACAATATAAATACGTGATCCAGCAGCAGGACAGGCGCACCGAAGCCACGCTGACCCAGATGCTGTACGAAGTGGGCTTCAGCGAGGACGAACTGGCGGCGCTGCGTTTGCAGGCGACCCTGCGCACCGAAGACATGCCGGAGGATTACGTACCGGAGGAAGTTCAGCAGCATTATGCCGGCGTTGATGTGACGGAGCCGGAAGAACCGGCGGAGGAGGTCACGGTGCTGGCGGCTGATGAGGTCCCTGAGGAAGAGGATCCGGCGCTGGAAGCCGTCACCTTTGATGAAATGGTGGCCGAGGACGCCCCGGCAGAGCCAGGCGCGCTGGATGAAGACGTGGACGATGCCCCGGACAGCGCGGATGACTCCCCGGACTCCCCCCAGCAGATGAGTCTGTTTTAGGCGAGGCGGCGGCCAGCATCGCGAACAGTGCGAAACAATAACAGGAGACCCGGCATGGACATTTTACGCTCAGACCTGTTTACGCCCTGGACAGACCCGGAGACCGGGGTGACCAGCTACCTGCTCAGCAAGAAGGTGGCGCCAGTGCAGGAAGCCTTCTACTTCGTCAACGACAGCATGAGCCGCGATGGCCGCTACCTGTGGTTTTACTGCGCCTTTCCACCCTCCGGCACCGCAGGCCAGGGGCGCACGCTGGGCCTGCTGGATTTTGAAACTGGCGAGGTGCGTCACTTCCCGGAAACGCAGTTTAATCATGCCTCGCCCTATGTGGATGTCGAAACTGGCTGGATTTACTGGGGCATGGGCGATTCGCTGTGGCGGCGCGGCCCTCAGCCGCAGGACTGCGCGGAACTGGTCGGATCGATTCCGGCGGACCTGATCGGCAACCGCCATGTTGAGCGTTTCGCCACCCACCTCACCCGCTCTGCCGATGGCCGGGAATTTTTTGTGGATGCCGCCTTCGGGCTGCAGTTCGTCTTTGGCAGCATCGTTATAGACAGCGGCGAGTATCAGTTCTGGCATCGCTTTGATCGCAACCACAACCACGCCCAGTTCAGTCCCACCGACCCTGACCTGATTGTGTTCGCTCAGGAAAATCACCCAGACCAGGTGACGGGCCTGCGCTTCCGCATCGACAACCGCATGTGGCTGATGCGCCGGGGCGAAGCGCCGCGTCCGCTGTTTGATACGCCTACCGTCGTCACCCATGAATGGTGGGATGCCGACGGCCAGCATGTGTGGTGCATCAAGGGCGGGCAGGGCACCTGGCGCGTGAACATCCACACCCAGGAAGTGGAGGATTTGCAATGGCCGCCGGGGGCATGGCATTCGCACAATCACAGCAGCGGCAGATACATCATCGGCGACACGAACACGAAGTTTTATCGCGGCTGTCCCTCGACGGTGCAGTTCCTCAATCGCGAAACCGGCCAGCATGTGCGCCTGGTGGATAACCCGGAGATGTCCGGCCTGGTGGGATCGCGCTACCATATCGACCCGCACCCGCGCTTTGTGGGCAGCGATCAGTTTGTGGTGTTCACCACGACGGTACGCGGCGAAGTGGACCTGGCGATTGTGCCCACTGCGGACCTGATCGCCCGCACGTCGGGCTAGCTGCGCTGCGTTGATGCATCCCCATGAATGACGAGCACTGGATGCGGCTGGCATTGCAGGAAGCAGAGAAGGCGCTGCACAGCGGCGATGTGCCTATCGGCGCGGTGGCGGTGCTGGATGGCGTGGTGATCGGGGCGGGGTATAACCGGCGCGAGGCCGACCAGGACCCGACGGCCCATGCCGAGATGATCGCCCTGCGACAGGCGGCGCAGCATATTGGCCATTGGCGGCTGGAAGGGGTGACGCTGTACTGTACGCTGGAGCCGTGTGCCATGTGCGCCGGGGCGATGGTGCTGGCCCGGCTGCCCCGACTGGTCTACGCCGCGCCGGACCCCAAAGCCGGGGCGGGCGGCAGTGTGATGAACATCATCCAGCACCCGGCGCTGAATCATCGCGTGGCGGTTGAGGCGGGCCTGCTGGCGGATATCGCCGCCGAGCAGATTCGCGCCTTCTTCCGCAAACTGCGGGCCGAAGGGCAGAAGTAGCCGGGTTTTCCCTTGTTATTTAGGCCACACGCCAGTATGATTTGCATAGTCTGGAGAGGTGCCAGAGTGGTTGAATGGGCCTGTCTCGAAAACAGGTGTATCCTTACGGGTACCGTGGGTTCGAATCCCACCCTCTCCGCAGCCCCCTTTAATCTTTAGCCATTGTGCGTCGCATCGTAACTCTGGAATAGAATAAGAATCCAACGTAACCGTAGAAAACAGCTTCTGCGGTTATTTTTTTGTCCAGCGTAACTCTGGAAAATGGTCGGATAGAATCGGCTCGTTTTCCTAAGAAAGACTACACCCTCTGTCGGGCCGAGCTGCATGGCAACCTATCACCAATGTTCATCAGCCTGAGTGAGAGACATCACAGTGGGCTGCTATCGTACAACACGCACTCTCAGGAGGCGCTTCAGATCGTCGGCGGCAGCCCTGCACCCTGCCTTTCCACACAAGGTCACGATATTTGAAACAAAATCCGAACAGCGGCATTCTCTCTGCTACGACAATGCTCTATCTGTTGAACTGCGGGAGCCACTTCGCCTGCGCTTCAAACATTTCGTCAACCATCGTATGGATTTGGGGTAAAGTGCAGACCGCAGATGTCAGTGGGTCCATCTGAACAGCATAATGAACCGCCTCTTTGCTGCCTGTCAGCGACGCCTCCACGGTCAGCTCCTGCACGTTGATATTGGTCCGGTTAAGCGCAGCCAACTGGGTGGGCAGGTTGCCGACGAAGACACCCTGAACGCCATTGCTGTCCACCAGACAGGGAATTTCAACACAGCAGTTATCTGGCAGGTTGGTTATCAACCCATTGTTGGGCACGTTACCGTTGATGCGCGCTGGAATATTGGTTTCGATCGCTTCGATAATATACGAACCGTATTCATTAGTTCGCTGGGTAGGGAGGTCTTTGATGCCTTCACTCAATGCGCGAAAATCTTCTTCAACCACTATTTCCCGCTGAAGGCAGTGGCGCAGGTAGCCCCCGGTACGGCCAAAGTCAAACCAGGCATCCTGTTCATTTTTGAAACGCGGTGCGAGGTCTTCGTTTATCATCCGGCCTGTTTTGCGATAATAAGGAACATACTCGCTGGCATGACCGGATGATTCAGTTACGAAGTAGCCAAAGTGCTGCATCAGTTCACCGCGCACAGGCTCCTCGCCCATGATATCAGCACGTTCAAGAGCGTCCCAGATACGGGGGTACAGGTCTTCAGTTCCCTGACGAAAATCGAGGAAAAATGCCTGGTGGTTGATGCCCGCACACAGGAACGAAATCTCGTCATAAGGCACGTCGATCCAGCGTGCCAGCATCTGGGATGTCCCCTGGACGCTGTGGCACAGCCCTACATGGGGCCTGCCTGCCCCGTCGGCCACTGCCCAACAGTTGATCGCCATCGGATTAACATAGTTCAGCAGCAGCGCGTCCGGGGCCAGGTCATCCATATCCCGGCACAAATCCAGCAGGACTGGAATCGTACGCAAACCTCGAAAAACACCACCCGGCCCCAACGTATCGCCTACACATTGTTCGACTCCATACTTCTGCGGGATATCGATATCGAGCGCGTAAGCCTCCAGTCCGCCCTGCTGAAAGGTGGTAATGACATAGCTGGCATCCTGAATTGCATTGCGACGTTCTGTGGTCGCTTCAACACGGGCTTTGAGGCCGCGCCGGTCAATGATCGCCTGTACCAGTTTGCGACTGCGTTCCAGGCGCACCGGGTCAATATCCATCAGTGAAATTGTGCAGTCCTGCAGCGCCGGAGTCAGCAGAATATCGCTGCACAGGTTGCGCGTAAACACAATACTACCTGCACCGATGAAAGCAATCTTGGTCATGAAAACACTATTCCCTTTCGCACATTACAGATACAAATCAGATTAAGATCTACAGGTGAGAGCCTCACCTGAGATTATTACGTGGGCACTGCGTCAGTTCACCATAATCAGACTTGCGCAGTCTGGCATCAGGGATGACCGGCACATGGCCGCCTGCTGTTCCGCCAACTGCTGGCAATGATCTGAAAGCTGAACATCCACATAGCCAGAAGCACATCCTGCCATCGTTTACTGAATGGGCAGATGAGCAGCCCAGCGCCCGAACCAGGGCAAAGGAACGGCCCGCCTGTTCAGCACATTGATTAATCCCAGTATCCAGGCCACAAATCCAAACATATAGGCCATAATGACAATAGTAAACAAGCTCACGCTCAGGGTGACCAGCAGTGGAATCCACGCCAGTACCCAGGCAATCAACGCCCAGCCAGCCAGCACAAGCACAAAGAAAAGGAACAACCCGACTGCCTGCCTGAGATGGTAAAGAGCAAAAGAGCTGCTGCGATGGAAAACAAACACATAGAGCCAGCCGATAACCGGGATGAGGTAGGCGATAACCGCAGCAAAGCGGGAAGAGTCGCTCATGCCGGGATACCCTTAAGCTGTAACTGCTTCGCAAAGTGACAGCTTACAAAATGACCAGGAGCGCCTTCCTCCAACTGCGGCTCTTCTTCAGCACATCTTTTTTCAGCATAGGGACAGCGTGGATGAAAAACACAGCCAGATGGCGGATTTGCCGGGCTGGGAACTTCACCTTCCAGACGGATACGCTCGATGCGTATTTCTGGATCTGCCGGGGGAACAGCGGAAAGCAGCGCCTCTGTGTACGGGTGCATTGGGTGGCGCAGCAGCTCGTCGGTATCGGCCATCTCGACAATCTTTCCGACGTACATCACGGCAATACGGTCGGAAAGGTGTTCCACCACAGACAGATCGTGCGCGATAAAAATCAGCGTCAGACCAAGCTGAGACTGGAGTTCCTGCAGCAGGTTCAGCACCTGCGCCTGAACAGAGACATCCAGCGCCGAGACAGGCTCATCAGCAACTATCAGACGTGGATTGAGCGACAGAGTGCGCGCAAGGCCGATGCGCTGCCGCTGGCCGCCGGAAAATTCGTGTGGATAGCGCCGCATCATGGCCGGGTTCAGACCTACCTTCGCCATCAGCTCGGCAACGCGATTATCGGCATCCCTGCCATGCGCCACGCCATGAATCTCCAATGGTTCGGCAATAATATCGCGCACCGTCAGCCGGGGGTTGAGTGAACTGAATGGGTCCTGAAAAATCATGCGTAGTTCACGTCGCAGCCGCTTCATTTCTTTTTGTTTCAACTGCGCCAGATTTACCCGTTCGCCCGTCGTCCGGTGGTACCAGATTTCGCCATCCGTCGGGTCGTAGAGCCGCAGAAGGGTACGCCCCACAGTGGTTTTACCGCAGCCGCTTTCCCCAACCAGCCCCATCACTTCGCCATCTCGCAGCTTGAAGCTCACGCCGTCAACCGCTTTGATGTGACCGACAACCCGCTGAAAAATCCCATAGCGAATCGGGAAATGCAGTTTAAGGTCTTTGACTTCCAGAATTACGTTACTTTCAGTATTGTTCATAGATATATCCGCTAGTCGGCTGGTATGTGCAGAGTCTCATATGCCATCAGAATATCCGGGTCGTTCCATCCTTTCTGTTTCATCAGGTCATAAAAAGCGCGGCGGTACAGCAGTCGTACGTTGATTGTGACCGCTATGTCTGCTGCGGCGTCGAATGTATAGGTAGTGGTATCGGTTGCCAGTGCGGGCAGTCGCGTATCCTCGACCAGTGAAATCTGGCGCCAGAAGGCGGTGGTCGGTACCTCGCCTGTCCAATCGTCGCGCAGCACCAGCGCGAAGGTCTTGCCGGGAACCCCACCAAAATTGCCCGAAAAATCCGGATTTACCGGGCCATCGATCAGTTGCAGAGGTTGGTTATTGGCATCCAGCGCCTCAACCACCAGAATCATCGAGCGCATGGGCTGGTCCGTGGGGACATGATGCCCTGCTCCATCGTTGGTCAGGCTGACCTGTAACTGGAGATGGCCGCCGCTGCGCTCAACCGTGTTCAGCATGGTGACAGTATCCTGCAAAAATGCTTCATCTGTAGCGCCGGGCATAGTATGATTATGCAGCGTAGCGTAGCTGCGGTTCAGGCCGCCGCGTTCCTCATACACGAACCAGTCGGCATCTGAGACGGGCATATGACAATCCTGGCAGGTCTGACCCGTCTCAGGGTCGCTGTAGGGGCTTTCCAGCCATTCGCCATACGAGTTGTAGATAGGCAAACCACCGGTCATGGTACCGACACCCATCACCCCGCCAAACACACCAAAATGGCAGGACGCACAGAATTCACTTTCTGAAAGCAGCGGCAGATAGCTGTCCTGACGGGCGACATCAATAAGCGTGCCGAAAAAGACCTGATCTTCGTCGGTCATGGGGCGGTGCAGGCGCACGGACAGAATACCCGGCATATCGGGTCGTGGCAGATTCGTCTCCGGATCAATGATAACTTCACTGATCTTATGGCAGAATTCGCAGCTAATGCCTTCCAGCGCATCGCCTCGGGCAGACAGCGGCGTACCTGGCAGATTCAGAAAATCCTGCGCACGCTCGATAGTCAATGAGGTATGACAGCCAGACCAGCTGCAATTCTGGTTATTAGGCAGTTTGGATACCATCGGTACATGGCAGGTGGTGCAGTTCCCGGCGCGCCCGCCCGGGTTATCCGGCACAAAGCCTGGCCCGGTATAAGGCAGGTCTGGGTCGGGTGGCAGCGGATAGCCAGTGCTGTTATATACGATAGGCTGGCCTATTTCACCGTTGATATCCCTGCCGGTATACATTGTCAGAAAGCGGTGATTAACCGCTGACTGAGAATGCTGGTCGAGCTTCCATTCTTCGTATTCCCGGTGACACAGGCCACAGGCCGCAGAACCGTCTACTCCTTCAAACGAATACCAGTCGTAATTGTGATTATCCGCCTGCGGCAGCGCCGCCAGCCTGATCCCGATTTCATCACTTTCCTGTACTTCCGGGTCGAACGTCGTCCAGCCGATGTAATGCCCATTGGTCCAGGCAGTCACTATTATCGGCCCTTCTATGGTGACGCCGGTTAGTGTGAAAGTACCATCGGGTCCGGTTTCGGTGATGCTGGGTGTCCCCTGTATCTGAACAATAGCCCCTGCTGCCGGGCCATTATCATTCAGCACGACCCCGGAGATGGTCGTGGGCACAGATTCACTGCTGTCCTGTGACGATACGGTGGCGGCGCTAAATCCCCAGACAACGACCAGTTGTAAAACTCCGATTGCCACCCATAACCAATTTTTACTCATCCGATCATCCCTGATCACTTACCTGCCAGCATAGGGGTCGGCGGCGTCGCGCAGACCATCCCCCAGGAAGTTAAAGCCAAGTACAGCGGCGACGATAAAGACGATAGGCGCCAGAATCCAGGGGTGCTGGCCCAGTGTTTGAATATCCTGCGTGTTGCGCATCATCAGGCCCCAGCTAATCAACGGTTCGGTAATGCCGATGCCAAGGAAACTGAGGAACGATTCGGCCAGAATCACGCTGGGAATTGATAGGGTTAGAATCACGATCACATGGCTCAGGACATTGGGGTAAAGATGGCGAAAGATGATGCGCCGGTTTGAAGCGCCCATTTCCTTGGCTGCCAGAATGAAGTCTGTTGCGCGCAGCGACAGAACTTTGGCACGCACCTCGCGCGCCAGCACTGTCCACGACAGCAGCGCAAAGATGCAGGCCATAATGACAAATACCGTAAACGAGTCGGCAGTTTTCGGCACAAGCGCCGCCAGCGCCATCCACAGTGGCAGGCCAGGAAAGGCGGCCACGAATTCAGTAAAACGCTGCAAGGCGTTATCCACCCAACCGCCATAGTAGCCGGAAGCAACCCCCAGCACCGATCCAAACATGATGCTGATTAATGTCCCGATAATGCCCATGCTTAACGAGATACGTCCCGCCTCACAGGCCTTGCCCCACAAGTCGCGGCCTAGTTTGTCCGTACCCAGAATATAAATTGTCCCGCCTTCTTCCACCCCGTAAAGATGCAGATTCGTCGGAATTAGCCCTAGCAGCTTGTATTCTGACCCCTGCACAAAAAAATGCACCGGGTAGGCTTTGCTGGTATCTTCGACCCAGTTCACCTGAAATGTCAGCGGATCCAGTTCGTAGCTGTAGTTGTAAACGAACGGCCCCAGATGAAAATTGCCATTGGCGTCATAAAAAAAGTGAATCTTCTGAGGCGGCACGAACGCATTCTGCAAATCGATCTGGTTGAGTGGCGTAGGACTCAGAAAATCGGCAAAGATCGCCATCATGGACAGTGCCGCGACCATCAGACCGCCGATGATCGAAACCCGACTGCGGCGGAAGCGACGCCAGACGAGGCGAAAGTAACTCTCGCTTTCATGCTGTCCGGCTTCGGCCAGCGAAACAATAGTGTTATTATCGCGAAGGCGATCATCCAGGTAATCGGCTGCCTGCCCTGCTCCGGATTGGTTGAGTGATCCCATTTCTGAGAGTTCATCAGTCATAGTTGTTTCTCCCCCGCTAGATATAACGGATGCGTGGGTCGAGGACAGACAACAGCATGTCCGCCAGCAGACTCCCGATAAGGATAAGCGCGCCGTAGATCAACAATAGTGAGCCGGAAATGTAAATATCCTGATTAACCAGCGAATCGTAGAACAGCGGCCCCAGTGTCGGCAGTCCCAGAACAATAGCGACTTCGAGTTCACCGGCCATCATATACGGCAGTACTGTGCCCTGATAGGCAACAATGGTATGCAGGGCATTGGGGACGGCATGGCGTACCAGCACGACCCTTTCACGCAGTCCTTTAGAGCGCGCCGTCTGTACATATTGAGCGCCAAGCACATCGAGCAGGTTGCCACGCATCACGCGCATATTGTAGGCCACACCCCCCAGCCCCGCGATAACCAGCACCGGCCAGATGTGGCTGAACATATCCAGCACCTTCTCGAGACTCCAGGGAGCAAAGACATACTGCGGTGAATGAAAATTGCCGATACTGGGCTGACGCAGTTCGATGACCAGAACATATAAAACAATGATCGCCAGCGAGAATCGGGGAACAGACGTAAACAGAAAGGCAAAAATTGCGGAAATATTATCCCAGAGCCCGTACTTTCGTGGCGCAACGAAGATGCCCAGCCCGACGCCTACTACCGTCGAAATCGCATGAGCCAGCACCGCAATCAGCAGTGTTTTGGGCAGACGCTCAGCAATTAATTCGCCAACGTCCTTGCGGTAGGCAAAAGAGTAGCCAAATTTGCCTTCTGTGACCATCCCCTTGATCCACAGGACGAACTGCTCGGCGACAGGTTTGTCGAGACCATACTGCTCGCGGACAAGCTGGGCGGCTCGTTCGGCGTCTTCATAAGGCGTCCCCCGGTCAAGCAGGAACTGCCGGTAACGGCTGGCAAAGTCGCCGGGGGGGAGCTTAATCACAATGAACGAAACAATCCCAATACCGACGAGCAGGAAGACGCCGATAATAATACGTCGAAAAAAATAATTGAGCATGTCACCTCCGCAAATCCATTAAGCCCAGACCATGCGGCAGTTGTTACTTTCCAATCCCTGGCGCCCGCGATTCCGGCAAGAGGTGGGATGGGAGGAAAGCCCCCCATCCCATCTCCCAATTCATATTACATGTCGTCGTAAACCGGAATAGTATTCGGGCGGTTCTGCGGTAACTGCTGATCTTCCGGAGTCCAGACAGTATCCAGCAGAATGGCATCTTCCACCCACTGATACATGAATGCAGGGGTGCCATCCGGTACGTTCATCGAACGACTGGCAAGGCCGAGGCCATAGCGCCCGACAAAGATACCCAGATTATAAACATTTTCGGTAAAGATCTGATTGTACTGAGCCATCAGTTCCTGACGACCTTCGGTGTCAAAGGTCGAGCGGTATTCGGTCACAATATCAATCAGTTCCTGTTCGAAATCCATCAGCTCACGCTCCTGACCGGGAGCAACACGATGGTAAGGATGATTATCAGCGATGGGAGCCAGGCCAGTGACATTCCTGAATGGAAGCGCAAATTCCTGTGGCCCACGCCATACATGCATATCCCATGTGCCTGCTTCCTCAACCGAGGAGCGTGTGGCGCTGTCGACAAGACGCATGTTGATTTGGATACCCACTGCGCCCCACTGATTGACCAGCGCCTCGGCAATGCTCTGGGATTCAGCCTGGTCCTGATTCGAGGTGAGCTGAATGACCACCGGCTCACCGGCCATTGGGCCTTCTGTCCATTCGCGGACGCCGTCGCCATTCGTATCTATCAGACCAATTTCGTCGAGCAGAAGGTTGGCTGATGCTTCATCGTAGGGATAGTAGACCACCGAATCCTGGCTGAACTCCGGCGAACCCGGATAGAGACCACCCGCCCAGCCGCGCAGGAAAGGACCACGCATCACTGACTGCGCGATACCCTCGCGGTCAGATGCATAGCTCAGCGCCTGGCGGAAGCGCAAATCCCGAAACAGTTCGCGTACGGCGACATCACGATCCCCTTCAACACCCAACTGCAGCGAGTAGTTAAACGCGATGAAGTAGCCGAGCGTTTCCGGTCCCCAACTGACTTCAAACGACGCATCTTCGTCCTGCGCCTGAGTCATCACCTCAGTAAAGGTGCTGGGGTTTTCCAGGTTCATGTGGTCACAGTCGCCTGCAATCGTACACAGGTCGCGCCCAATACCGGTTGGGCCTTTGCGGTACTGAATTTCATCCAGATAAGGCAGTTGATTACCGGCCTCGTCTACTTTCCAGTAGTAAGGGTTGCGCCGCATAATCATCAGCTCATCCGTCTGATATTCGGTGATAGCCCATGGCCCCATGGTGACCAGCGGCAGAGTTTGAGGAGTCAGCACGTTGGCAAAATCGACATATGTCGGTGCGGGGTCTGCTTCACTCCACAGCGGATGATGCTGGCGCAGCTGGTGAGCAGGCATCACATGGAAGACATCCTCGGCCAGCAGATACCATATATCCAGCGGTCTCTCAACCGGGAAAGTAAACATGATGGTGTAATCGTCCACCTTTTCCAGCGTGGCCTCTTCGCCATCCCATGTCCACGAATCGATCTTGCGGGGGGCATTCACATTGGGGTCAACCACGTAACCTTCCCATGTGAAGATCACATCATCAGCGGTGAAGGGATGGCCGTCCGACCATTTCGCCCCTTCGATCAGGTGCATCGTAAGCTGCGTACCATCTTCCGACCATTCCCAGCTCTTGGCCAGATTCGGGAACGGTTCGATGTCCTGATCCGCGCGGAACAGCGGGCCAGTCTTGATGAGACCCTGATAGCGAGACGTGTACGATTCGATGCCAAACCAACCCATCGTCGTCCCGGCCATATCATTGTAACCGGCGGTCGGGCAGGCGGAGAATCCGCGCCACAGGTCTCCGTACACACCAATGCCATCCTGTAACCCGGTGCTCAGATAGACCTGCGGTTCATTAGGCAGACGCTCCTCGACAGGCGGCAGTTCACCAGACTCGACAAACTGATCCAGCCAGGGCGCCTGATGATATTCCGGTAAGGCCTGATAGGTCACAATCTGATCAATTGGCAGCCGGTTGATTTCACCGCCACCAAGGCCCAGATCGGGCGCATCAGGGTATGGAATAGGGGGCACGACGGAATCCTGGGCCGCCACCGGAGCCAGCCCGGATGCCACCAGCAGCAAAATCAGGCTGCTGAACAGCATGACGATACGCCAACTTTTCTGACGGAGCTTCATTTTAATTTACTCCTCCTGAGCGATTAAAAAACTTACTATTTCTACAGGTTCTTTGGGGCAGCATCCGGATTTTCTCAGGCATCACCTCCCTCCTCCTGAGCCAACAACACAGGTCACGGTAAACTCTGTCAGGCGTACTTGTTATCTTCGTACAGCCAGCACGCCGTCTGGTGGCCCGGCTGCACTTCACGCAGCGGGGGTTGTTGTTCATGGCATATCTTCATAACGTGGGGGCAGCGCGGCGCAAAGGCACAACCCGGGATCACATCGGTTGGGGTGGGAACCATGCCCTTAATGGGTACAAGGGCTTTCTGCTTGCGACCCAGCACAGGCACAGAATTTAACAGGCCGACGGTGTAGGGATGCAGCGGTTCATGAAACAAGGTACGGGTTTCAGCATATTCCACAATTTTGCCGAGATACATCACCGCCACCTGGTCCGCCATCTGCGAAACCACGCCGAGATTATGGGTGATGAGGATGATCGAAGCGCCAAAGTCGGCCTGGAGTTCGTTCATCAGATCCAGAATTTGTGACTGGACAGTGACATCAAGCGCCGTGGTGGGTTCGTCTGCGATCAGAACAGAAGGGTTGCAGGACAGGGCCAGGGCGATCATGACCCGCTGGCGCATCCCGCCGCTGAGCTGGTGCGGGTATTCACGCAGGCGCTGCTTCGGGGCACTAATCTGTACCTTGCTCAACATTTCCAGTGCCCGATCCAGCGCCGCCTTACGTCCGACCATTTGATGAACCTGCACAGCTTCAGCAATCTGATCCCCGATAGTGTACAGGGGATTGAGGGACATCATAGGTTCCTGAAAGATAATGGCGATTTCGCCGCCCCGAATATCTCGCATAGTGGGGCCTGTTGGATCAAGTTTGGCAATGTCGATGACCTCACCGGTTTTCTTGCGATGCAGGTTAATTTCCCCATCAACAATTTTGCCAGGGGGTGACTGAATCAGCCGCATCACGGACATCGACATGACGCTTTTGCCACAGCCACTTTCGCCCACCAGCCCCAGCGTACTCTCACGTTCAAGTGTCAGATTCACACCGTCGAGCGCACGCAGGACACCATCCTCAAGGAAAAAATATGTTTTGAGATTCCTGATCTCAAGGATAGGGGATGTGATTGAATTTGTGGGCGCATCAGTCATGTTTAAAAATTCTTTCATAACGAGAAACGATATATTCCGCCAAACCGGTGATCAACTTCTGAAACAGCACATATGCCCCGCACCAGACATCATGCAGAGCAGATAAAAAAGCTGTCAGCCGTTATCTTTCCTGAAACAGGCTGACCTATGAAATGAGCAAATGCTGATCGAAATGTCGAGGTACTATGAGGGAAAGCTGCGTATAACCAGGCGCAGCGAAATGAACTGCACAGCTTGAAATTAAAACAAAATTTTTTTAGAGTCATGGAAGTGTGTCTTTACTCAAATAACAAATTTTAGAATAATAAACAAACACCATTGGCGGTTATTTAAGCATTGTTGTGTATACTTGTCAAGTTATTCGCACTGATAAAGTGTTCATACAAACACATACATGCATGAAAAATGATCATATGAACAAGGAAGAACGACAAAATCGTATAATTTGGCTGGTTGGCCAGTCCGATGGGCAGCACCTGCTGGCGACACGCGAACTTGCCGATTATCTCGGTGTATCAGAAATGACGGTACGCCGTGATTTGCAGGAACTGTCACGTAACGGTCTGTTACAGCGGCAGCATGGTGGAGCCACACGACTGAACAGTTCAGCCCTGCCGCCACGCAAAGAAATCGGCATCATCCTGGTCTCGGCTACCGGCAAATACAGTGATCCGTTTTTCAACGCGATTCTGGAAGGCGCGGATGGCAAACTACAGGAACTTGGATACCGCATTGCCTATATTAATACGGAGACCCTGCTCCTTACCGCTGCCCAGGCCCGTGACCTGCTGCAATCGAACCCGGTGGACGGCATTATTCTGATCGGCTTTGTAGGAATGGACAGCATTGCCTATCTCAAAGCCAATGTGCGCGCTGTCGTCCAGACCACCGATTCGATCAGCACGGACCTGGATACCATCTGTTTCGATGGCTACTACGGTATCCAGCAGATGGTCAAACATCTGGTGAAAACCGGGCATCGCCGGCTGGGTTTTATTGCTGGTGGGTATGATTTACGTCACAAAGCCTTCGTCGATAGTGTCAAAGCGCACGGTTTGCCTGCCAACGATGATCTGTGCGCGATTGTTCCCTATGGGCTTGATGGATGGACGCCAGACCTGGGACACACCGGCGTCCGCCAGTTGATGCTGCGGCCCGATCCGCCAGATGCTATCGTATGTGCTTCGGATCGTATCGCCATTGGCGCAATCCAGTGGCTGCACCAGCATAACTTCCGTGTGCCGGAAGACGTTGCCGTAACAGGCTTCGACAATATCAGTGAATCGGCCTTTACTGTTCCGCCCCTGACCACAGTTCACGTTCACAAGCAGCTTATGGGCGAACTGGCAGCCGAACGGGCAGTGAAGCGCATTGAGAATGAAGATGAAATCCCACTGCTGATCCAGACACCGACGCATCTTGTCATTCGTCAGTCCTGTGGCGGCGAAAACCCAGGAGTCACCTGAGTTCGATCTTGCTGGCGAAGAGAATTTTCATGACGATGCCCTGCGTCACACACCTGAACCAGGGCGTGTCTGCAAACCATATCACGCGGCCAAATGAAGCATCGCCAGGTAGCTGCTCGTCAGGATGAAGGTGATGGGTTTACCTTGATCTTCCGTTCGCAGAGGTAAGTGCGGGTACCCGGGCGCGTGTGCCATCTGCGAAGTATTCAAGGGCAGAA
>CAZQIY010000065.1:0-18635 GCA_964593565.1 uncultured Anaerolineaceae bacterium | reverse complement strand
TAGCCACGCACCGAGCCAAGCGCATCGGTCATCGAATATTGCCAATCGATGCTATGCATTTCTGAAACACGTTCGGATGTTGGCTGAGGTATTCATATCGCATCATCATGCCCGCCAGTTTATATCCGTTCTCGCCCTATGGTGAAGGTTAACCCATAGCTAAATATCTCCTAGCCATGATACTGCTACTATGTTTGAATATGGTGTACAGTGACCAATTGGCGCACTTCCAGCAAGTTCATAGAAACATACAAAATCATCACCAATCACACCAAATATTCTTTGGATTTCACCATTTTCCGATGTGTAAGGTATTGTCCACCTTGTTTCTTCGCTATCTGTAAGTGGAATTGCAAACGTTACACTGACTTGAAATCCGGGTTGATCTTTTATGTTTGCGTTTAAGGATTCCAAGAATAAACGCATGGTTTTATTTTCATTTTCTTGCGCCTTTGTATTGATCGGAGTATTTGTATACACCCCAATCAATACCAAAGCAAGAGTAACAACCAAAGCTAGGATGGTCTTTCTAGCAATCAGCGACATGTCCAGATCCCCGCCCAATATTTGCTAATTCAGTTCTAGGAATTTTGACCCAGGCATCACCTTCAACATACTGTGGATTCAATGCAGGGTAACGTCCTGCATACTCCTTTGCTCTACCAGCAATTGTAGGTCGCCACCACCAAAGGCTTCTGTTGCAGTTTGCCCTACATTGGGAATTCTCAACCCAACTAGGAACTCTTCCAGCTCGTTCGGCTATATTAGGGTTAAAACCACTATTGATAACGCGGTTCTCATTCACTGAGCAATTCCATTCAAGTGGAACTGGATTAGGATAGTTTGACACAACCACCGAGGTTGTTTCACCTCGAATCACCCGAAACTTGAATTCTTCAGCTCGGTTTGCGATATTAACCGCAGGAGCAAAAGCTAATCGCTCACCAAAATTTATTTCAGAGTACAGCACACCAAATGGATAATTGCTTGCTACACCTTCTGCTCTATTGTTTGACTTGAAGCTATGTTGATAAGCGATTGTGCGTTCACTAGCGAGATATAAGAGGTCATCCTGATATTGGGTAAGTTCAGGATAATTAGCGAATTGCTGTTCCACCGCTCGTCTTAAGTTACCATTACATTCACCAGCAACATAATTAGACACCAAGTTGTATATTTTCGTGCTGGTAGCACTGTTCACATATGTGGTACTTGATGGATAGGTTGAAGTGCTTGCCCGTGGAACATTATTGCCGAAAGTAAGGTAATGGATTTCAGCAATTGCAATAGCGGCGGCAGTTGGTAACTCTTGTTCATCCTCCTGATTCATTTCTTGTCTTGCATACGAAGCAATCTGAGCAATCCTATTATTTAGACTGCAACTAGGTGGTGTGCTTATTGGTAAGTTGTTATTTGGACAACTTGAATATTGAAGACAATAGTACAGAGCATAACCCTCTAACCCTTCGCACACCATTCCGGATGGATCAACATTCATTACAGGATTACCTTCAACCCAGCTATACCCATTCAAACTCATGGGACGATTTATCACCCCCTCAAACGGATCAAGCGATGGGAAGATACCCAGGTTTGGATTGTAGTGTCGCGCACGGTGATACTGCATACCTGTTCCGCCGGTACGCCATTCGCCAGTGAAGGCCGGACCGGTGATGTTTGCGTCCGGTACACCAACAAGAGTGTAGCTTACATTGGATAAAACGTTGCTATGCGTATCTGTATATCCGCGAACAGAGCCAAGTGCATCCGTCACCGGGTATTGCCAGTTCATGCCATCGTTCACAGCATGAATCCCACGCGGACTGTGGATATATCTGTTACCGTCGCTGTCCCCAAGCACCTGCACCAATCCAGGCTGCAAGTCGAGAATGTAGTTCAGCGCAGCTTGCTGGATGCGATTTCCATCGCCGTTGTAAGCGTAAGAAATCCCGCCCATTGAGAGCAGACGGTTCGCTCTGTCCCAAGCGTGGCTATTTACACCATCGCTGGTCATATTCCCATTAGCATCATAGGTGAGATTGTTCGTGCCGTCGTTGACGAGTTGGTTGGCGGCGTTGTAGGTGCGGGATGCACCATTGAGGTTGGTCAGGTTGCCCGCCACATCAAAGCCGTAGGTGAAAATCTCTGCGCCGCTGTTGTAATTCGCTTCAGTCAGGCGTGAGAGGGCATCATAAGTGTACTGGATGGTGCGCTCGTCATAGGTGACTTCGAGTGCCTCCAGTTGTTTGAAGCGGATGACATAGCCAGTGGACTGGATATTTTTATCCGCCCGGTTGCGGATTTCCAGCAGGGCATCCGCCGGGAGATGGATCACACGCTCGTCTTCCACTGGCGCGTAGCCGTCGTAGCTCTGCCACAACGTCCCGCCGATATACACATCAAAGAGGCTGTGGTCGGGGCCGGTGCCCATTGTTAACAAGCCCTCGTCGCCTGTCCAGGTCACGGTCATCTTCGCGCTGAATTGCGTGGATTGCTTGAAGTCGCCTTCATCCGTCCATGTCCCGGCGGTGTAATCGACTTCGGCAGCGTCCTTGTCATAGGTGCCGGTGATAGTGGTCGGTTCAGCCAGTCGCTCATACGCCTGGGTGCGGTTGCCCCGGCCATCCACCTGGAACTCAAAGTGCGCCCGCAGGCTACTCAACGAGCCAACGAAGTGCCGAATGCGCCGCAGGTATCCTGCCGGATTGTAGCGGTAGTCGCTCAGCAGCCCAGTTGCGCGCTGCGTGCCGACATGCCGCCCGGCGCGGTCGTAGAAGAAATCGCTGTTCTGCCCATCCCAATCGGTCAACCCGACCATCTGCCCCTTGGCATCGTAACGGTAGGTGATGCTCAGGTCGCCGGGGAGTGTCAGCTTCGTGCGCCTGCCACCCAGGTCATATTCGTAGCTCACGGTCTCATCGGTGTCATCGTCGCCATCGGTATCAAAGTCCACACCCACCAGCCGCCGCACCGTATCATACCCGTAGCTTGTCTTGCGGATTTGCGCGCTGGTATCATATTCGCGCATGACGGCCCGATTGCCTGCCGGGTCGTATTCAAAGGTCACACGCGGGGTGACATCGGCAGCGCCGTAGTCGATCTCAACCGGACGCCCCAACCGGTCAAAGTCGCGCTGCACATTGTATGCCCCGCCGCTGCTCAGACCGGGGTAGGTGGTCGTCACACGAGTGCCACCGCCAACCAAATCTTCGTAAGCCGTCAGCCAGTCGTCATTCAGTGGGTTGGTCAACTTCGTGCGCCGTCCCAATGCGTCGTATTCGTACTCGATCAGGCTGCCGAGCGGATTGCGCAGGCTGACCATGCGCCCGGCTTTATCCAGTGTTACGCGGACGATGATATTCTGGTCATTATCGGCCCCATGCACAATCGGCGTGCCGTTGCTCTCCTCCCAGCGGCCATCGCCTTCATCCCAGACCCACTCGGCGGGGTCTTCGCCGTTAGCATTGTATCCCTGCACCACCAGCACGCGCCGCCGCAGGCCATCATAGCGGAACAGCGTCACCGTACCTTCGGGATCGGTCTCGGCATCCACCTGCCCATCGCGGAAGTAGGTGATCGCGGCGGTATTGTCCGCCGGATCGGTCACTGCTGTCTGCCGCCCGGCCAGGTCATGCTGATACACGGTGATGAGGTCGCGGTCATTGTGTGTGCCGTGCCGGGTAGGCTTGAAGAGCCAATCGCCGTTCTCATCTTTGGCATCCGGCGTTACGCCCGTATCTTGCCAATTCTGAATAAAACGTTCCACCCGCCCGGCTTTGTCGTAACAGGCATAGCTGACCGTCTCAAGGTCGGTGTCCACCGCTTCGGTCACGGTCAAGCGCCTGCCCAGCCGGTCATAGCTGAAGGTCGCCAGCGTACCACGGGCATCCCGAGCGGCGCTCACCCGTCCTGCCAGATCGTAAGCCGTGTCGCTGATCAGGTTGCGGTCAAAGGCCGCGCTATGGGCAATCGGATTGCCCGCGCCATCCTCCCAGCGGCGGTGGACAGCATTCCACAGCCAATCCGCCGGATCAGTCGCACCTTGCGCCAGGTAACCCAGCACGGAGCGGAGACGCTGCCCCGGGTTATCGTACACATGGCGGGTCTCAACACCGCCCGCATCCACTTCACGGACGGTACGTCCACCCTTGTCGTAGCCGCTGATCGTGATGCGATCCTGGTCATCGTCCGGGTTGTCGCCGGTATAACTGCTCAGGTCAGGGTCGGCAGCAGTATCGTAATTGGGATCGCTGGCGTTCTGCACCGTCCTGACCGCTCGCCCGGCCCGGTCATAGCCAGTCAGTATGACATTACCCTGAACATCCGTCGTGCTGACGGTACGCCCACCTTTGTCGTAAACTGTCGTCGTGATACGATCCTGGTCATCGTCCGGGTTGTCGCCGGTATAACTGCTCAGGTCAGGGTCGGCAGCGGTATCGTAATCGGGATCGCTGGCATTCTGGATGACCTTCACCTGGCGTCCGGCGCGGTCATAGCCAGTGAGTGTCACATGACCCAGCGCATCCGTCGCCTTCACGACACGCCCGACAACATCATAGCTCGTCTGGTTGATGCGATCTTCGTCCGGTTCGGAACTGGGGGTATAGCCACTCAGATCGGGATCCGTCGTTACATCGTAATCGGGATCGCTGGCATTCTGGATAACCTTCACCTGCCGCCCGCTGGTATCGAAGCCGTACAGCGTCACGCTGCCCAGGGTATTGGTTGTTTTGTAAACCCGCCCTTCGGCATCATACGCCGCCTCGGTGATGATGTCCTCGTCGGGATTCCCGCTTGGCGTGTACGCGCTCAGATCAGGATCAGCGCTGAGGTCATAATCCGGGTCGCTGGCATTCTGTACTGCTTTCACCTGCCGCCCCAGCGTGTCATACCCGGTCAGCGCCCAGACCCACACCAGCTCGTCACTGCCCTTATCATAGCGCAGCAGCGTCCGGGTTCGGATCACCCGGCCATCGGCATCGAAGTAGCGCTCGCTGATGACATCGGCTGCCGGATCGTCTACCGCACCAACATAACCACTGTCTTCCGGCGCAGGACTGCCGGATACATAAGTGCAGCCGGTAATCTGCTTCACCTGCCGCCCCAACCCATCGTAGACCAGCCAGGTTTTTGTCCCACCTGTATCACGGGAGAAGCGCACCCGCCCGGCTTCATCGTAGACCTGCTCGCTGATGAGGTTCTGGTCGTGGTTCACCCCATGCGCAATCGGCGTGCCGTCGCTTTGCTCCCAACGCGCATCCGCCTCATCCCACAGCCACAAGGCGGGGTCTTCCCCCTGGTCAACGTAATTCTGCACCGTCAGCCGCAGCTGTCCGCGTTCATCATAGACACTGCGCGTGTAGACCCAGGTCTCTACTTCACCCGCCTGGGCGATGAGCTGCCCGGTTTGCAGGGTGCGTCCCAACGCATCATAGCTGGTGGTGGTGATCAGGTCACGGTCGGGGTCGGCGCTGGGTTCGTAATCATCTGAGCGTGGGTCATTAGCCGCCTCGTAGTCGGGATCCCCTGGGACACTCAATCCAATGATCGCACTATCTTTGGCGCTTTGTACGACCTTGACCGGGCGGTTGAGAGCATCATACACCGTAAAGGCGCGCTGTTCCAGGGGGTCGGCAGCCTCAATCAGGTTGCCTGCACTGTCGTAGCGCTGGCTGGTCATGATGTCCTGGTCAGGGGTACTCACTACCTCATAATCACTCAGGTCAGGATCGCCGCTGGTGTAATCATTGTCGTAATCGGGATCGCTGGCATTCTGCACCGTGCGCGCCAGCCGGTCGGCATCGTCATAACCGAACAGCGTGACGTTTCCCAGCACATCGCGCTGCATCCGGGTCAGCCCACGCGCATTGTAAAGGGTGTCGTTGATTAGGTTCTGGTTGCGGTCATCGCCATGCGAGATCGGGGTATCATTACTATCCTGCCAGCGGCTGTTGGCCTCATCCCAGACCCAGGTTCCGGGCGGGGTGTAGGTATATTCGTCAGGATCTTCACTCACCAGCGGATTGGTATAGTTGTTAATCACCCGCCAGGGACGATCCAGCGCATCATACAGCGTCAGGGTAGTCTGGGCAAAGTCTGCCCCGGCGTTGGCCGTGGTCGCTACCTGCCGCCCCATCTCGTCAAAGCGGTAAGTCATCACCCGGTTCTTATCCGGTTCAGCTGGGTTGTACAGCGCTGCCGCTTCCGCCGCCGTGGTCGGGTCGGGATTGAGGCCGGGGTCATAGTTGCAGATGGTCGCCACCACGTTGCCCGCCAGGTCATAGACAGTAAAGGAAATGTCGCAGCTGCCGAACAGACTGCTGCGCTGCGTCTTGATCACCCGTCCAGCGCTGTCGTAGGTGTAGCTGGTGGACTGGTTGTTGCCCGCATCCGCGACATCCACGTGCGTCAGGCTTGCCAGTAGGCCATCGCCGCTGCCCGACGTATGATAAGTCCGCTGGGTCTCACGCAGCACCGTCGTGCCATCGGTTGGGTCGATGCTCTGCTCGATGAGGGTCCGTCCCAGGCTGTCGTAGCTGAAGGTCTCCCAGCGCAGCAGGCGCGTGCCTGGCAGCGCGTACACGCTGTCGACATAGAATTCCGCTGAGCCACCATCGGCCACAAACATCAACTGCACACCGGATGATCCACTGCCGGGTGTGTGAATCGCCAGCAGGGTTTCCCACCAGCCGGTGGTTGTGGAGAACGCATCGAAGGCCGATGTTCCCGTCACCCCCATCCTGACCGCACCGCTGACGACGTACACCCGTGCCCGGATGACATAGGGGACATCGGCCTGGACATCCCAGGCTTCGCTGGCAATGCCTTCACCCGCGTCGGCCACCACATGCCGGGCATAACTGCCCATATCCACCGCCATATCGGAGCGCTCATTGGTGTCAGGCGTACCCACGTTGGCCCAGTTCCCGGTGGCTTCCATATCGCCATTAACGATCAGGTTGCTGGGACTGTCGGCTTCATCGGTGACCAAAAGATGGCTGGGCTGGCGCGGGCTGTTGGAGTCCGCGTAGATGTACAGGGTACGCTGCCCCTGCGCATCCAGGCTGGTTGCCAGGCGGTCATCGGCATCATAGGTGAAGTCAGTTTCATGTTCCAACGGATCGGTGACCTGTGTCAGGCGCTTACCGTTGGCTTCCCAGGTGAGGGCAGTTTCGCTCCCGTTGCCATCGATCCGGGCTTGTGGCCGGTAGTCCTCGCCAATCGGCTGCGCCAGCATGTCGCCAATCGGATTGATCGGACCGAGATAGACCCCATTGGCAAAATAATGTTCTGTTGTTCGCCCTGCGGTTGTTTCAGCGGTCATATTCACACCGCTGGGTTGAAACGTGTATTCTGTCTCCAGAAGCCCATCGCCGCGTCCCTGAACAATCTGGGCAATCGCGCCGCTCATCGTCGTGGTGTACGTCAGGGTTTCCAGGGTTAAACGGCCATCCTCACTGCCATCCCCATCGGTGTCCACTTCAGGGGTCTCGCGCTGGGTCAGGAAGTTCAGTTGATGGGTGTTGGTTTCACCGCTGTACTGTCCATAATAATCATACAGCCAGTGCCAGAGCGGATTGCGCACATCGCTGACACTGGATAACAATGCCCTGGGGGAACCAATAGGGGTCCCATCCACACTTTCCGGCACATAATCCAGCTCAATATACCGGCCTGACGGACTGCCTGTATCCAGATCTGCCGCCGTATGATCACCCACACGCCAGAGCTGGCCGTTCTTAAAGGCATCACTGCCCCCCAGTCCATCATAGTAGCTAAACCGCAGTTCCCGGCCATGTCCATCGTCTACATTGTCCAGTAAGCCATTGACAAACGTGTATGTCCAGGCGGCTCCACCCGGCCAGGTGCGCCGCTTCAAGTCATAAGGAGCGGTCCCATCAAAGACAAAGGCGGTTTGATCTTGCAGGACGAGGATATACTCGTCGGCCATGCCATCATAGCGCATCTCAGCAGTTGACCCTGCCTGCGCGCTGAATACACCGCTGCCGGTTTCATCCAGTCGCAGCACACCGCCGCTGGGCATTGGGATTTCAGCCAGGCGGTTGGGTGTCGTGCCGCTGAGCAGCAGCCCATAATGATGGTTGTGGGACCACCCTAACCCCATATGTTCGTACTGGGCATCATTCAGTCGATCCTGGTTGTAACGGCGGGTAAAGGTCATTTCCCCGGCAGGTGTTGACAGGCTGAAATCGGTGGCTTCCGCAATCTTGGTGGCGGTGCGCAGCTTAATCGGATTGGCGGTGATTCGATCCAGATACGTAAATCCCTCTTCGCATAAACCGTCCACACATTCATCTGGCGCATCCACTAATACCACCGCCAGAAACCGGCCACGGTTATCTTCGTAGTAGTAACCCGCAGGGTTAATATCAAACTGGGCGCAGTAGTCGTTAATCGACAGGTAGACGCTGCCAGTGCTGCTGGCGATCTGGTCATAAAAGGCGCCTAAGCGGAAACCCGGCGTGCAGGGGGCAGGTGTCGTGCCGACGTAACCCAGCAGGGTCGCTGCCGGGATGCTGGTATTCAGCAGATTTGCCGGGTTAATCAGTGGACAACTGGTACACCCGTTGGGTCCAGCCCAGGGCATGGCGCTCTCGAATTCGGGAGGATACAGATGGATGAAACCCATCGCCATCACGGTCAGCCGCTGCCCGCTGCTGATGCTCAAACCGGTATCGATCCAGGGAAGTATCGGGTTGGCACTTCCACCGCAGCGAGGGTCAATGAGTAAAAATCTGTACTGCATGATCAGTCGCCTCTCATAAGAAAATTCAGCGCGTCTATTTACTCAATTCACAATTTACGCAATCCACTGTAGACACTGGACCAGCGGCGGGTCTGGGCGGTATCTGCCCCATGATATCGGCTCAAGGCCAAGCTGCCTCTGCTCTGAACGGTATCGATGTTGTAAAAGCCATTTCGGATTCTCGCCGGGCCTGCTGGTATCGCAGCTAACGATCCGCTGGGAACTCGGCCTTGATACTCTCCCGGATCGCTTGGAGGGCATCGGAGGCTTCAGGCCGCCCCTCCACCACCCGCTCCCACAGCGCCACGATCATGGCTTCGGGCGTGACACCGCGTTCGATGTAGGCTCTTTGACGCCTGTCCCGGTAGTCCTCCGGCACGTGCGCGTCCAGGATCGTCTGCGCCTGCTGCCGCTGTTCGTCCGTGGCCTCGGGGCGAAAGTCGATCCGGGGCGGCGTCTCATCTACCACGCCATCAATCGGGATGCCCGCCTGAACCAGTTCCTGATGTAATTTCGTCACGTTAATCATGGTTTGCTCTCCTACAACGTTATCGTCCCAACCATGCCGCATTGGACGACATTGCCGAACATCGAGCCGCTGGACGACCCCCTGCCATTTTCGACCCACTGGTAGTAGTGGTAGCCCACGGATTGCGGGTGCACCATCGCGGCATAGGTGCGCCCATTGTTCTCAATCGACGGCAGGATGTCGGCATCCGTCCCGGCAATCTGGTCCAGACCGATGCTGTGCACCACCCCCGGCCCGGCGGCGATCACTCGAATCCCAACCTGGAGCTGGGTGAGAGGGCCTTCGTTGCCCACCACCACTTCCACCCGGTTCGCCAGGTTGTTTTTAGCCGCGCGCCAGGCGTTGGTGGTGTAGCTCCAGGTTGCCAGGTCTAACACCCGTAACTTGCGCAGCACGGCGTTGTATTCGTTGTAGACGAAACGCTTCTTGAGGCTGTCCTCGCTCTCCCCGGCGACACCCGTCGTGCGAATCGTCCCCAGGTAGCGCCGCTCTGAGTCACCTGACTGGACGTAGACACCATCTTGCAGTGCCAGGCTGGTGGCTCGCGTGCTGTTGGTATCGGCCCGCTGCCAGGTGCCGCCCGTCCCGACGCTCCCAGGTGTACTGCTGTTGCTGTTGTCCAGATTGCGCAGCTGGAACGTGTTGGTAGCGGTCGTGCCCACCCGCCAGGTGGCGTTGTTGCTCCCTACCGAGTTGCCCGCAATCGTCACCAGCTGCCCGGTACTCAGCCCATGCGCGGTTGACGTGACCACCCGTGGACTGGCGTTGCTGATGCTGGTGATGCTGCCACTGTTGGGCGCATTCCAGGCCACCGCTTCCAGGGTCAGCGTGCCGCTGTCGTCGTAGAGGAAGATGTCGTAAAGCGTATTGGCCGCCAGCGCGCTCAGGTCCAGACTGCGTTCGCTGAAGGGATGCAGCACCCAGTCCGCGCCGTCGAACAGCGCCACCTGGTTGCCCCGGAAGGGCGTGAAATACAGCGTGTCCGCTGCCAGCACATCCGCCGTCGGCACCGCCACGCCGCTGCTTAACGTCAACCGACCATGACATACCCCGGCCAGCGGCACGCTGCTGCCGCCACCACCGCCGCCCGTCAGGTCATATTCCTCACCGGCATCGTTCTTGGCATACAGTTTGCCATCGGCCTTCGGGTAGAGACGGACAATATCCGTGTCCGGGGTTCCGGGAACTGTGGCGGGTGTCACCAGCTCCACAACATCGCCAAAATGCGCGATGCCCTGCCCGGTGTGGATGGCATAGGCTTCGTCCAGGCTGCCGGCGTCGTTGATCTCCACCTTCAGGCCGTAGGCCGTATCGGCATAACCGTTTTCCTGGTTGGTCACCGCCACCCGCAGCCCGGTGAGTTCCGGCACGTTATTGCCGTTGCTCCCGCCGTTGTTGACGATTTCCACATCCGCCGCCCGCAGATCAGCCCCCGCGTCCATCGTCCCGGTGTTCTCGTTGGTCAGCCGCACCCGCAGCGCGCTGTGCAGCGCCGAAATCCCGCCGCTGCCCTTCAGCACCAGCTCCTGCACGGCCCACGACACCAGGCTGTCCAGCATACCGGTCACTTCGCCCAGCAGGTGCAGACCGCGTTTGGGCTTGCCCGTGTCATTCTCGTCGCGGTGGGCCTCGATCAGGGCATCGTCGGTCGCCATCATCCCACTGTCAAAGCTGCCTACTTGCAGCCGCCCGTCACCGGTGAGCTGGGCCTGCTCGTCCTCAGCGCTGTCCTGCCATACCTGCAAGGGTTCCATCTGGGTACTATGCCCCTGGACCTTCAGCTGGGTGATGTCCTGGCTGCCCTCGATCTCGACGGCATCGGTAAACTGTGTAACGGTCATCTCGTCTCCTTATCCCATCCTATCTGAAGCGTTTCTGTCTGTATTTTTGGGCCATTGCCGGGCGACTTACCCTTCAGTGCTGTTCCCTCTCCTTCCTGTTGTCGCTGCTGCTCATTGGACCGCCTGGCAGGGGGCAAGCCGCCCCTGGCTCAGACAGATGAATTTGCGCTTGTCAGGAAATGCTGGGTGTGATACATTACAGATGGTTACTTTTGTAATGTCACACTTGTGTGACTCAACCGCCCGCGGCTATCGGGCGGTTGGCGTTTATAGACCTTCCAGATTGTGAACATCCTTTTCTCCCATACCCTATCTTCGAATGAATTCTATTATACGGCGATAGAACATATTTTCTATGAGAAGCCGGTACGAATCGGGTTAGAAATTCGCCTCAGCTTTGGTCATTAGCCTTTCCTACACCCTTCCTACCGGTCTGTTTCCTCGATATTGGGGTGGCGTTTTAATCAACCGTCCTGTCTGCTCTATAACAAAATTTATTAAAGGGTACAGGCAAATCACAACCAAGTCAATCTTTTATAACAGAAAGTTAATAGTAATAATAGTTCGGCGTTTACATATTAGTAGAAATATTTCGCAATCTTAACACCTGATGCCAGTTGAGGGGTATTCATCGCCCCGACCAGGTGATTTGGACAGTCTGAAGGGTAGATTCCGGGTCTCATACCAGGCAGCATCTGGCTGGTTTAGCGTCACAGCCAAGACATGGGGCAGATCACGCGGCACAGCCGTAAGCCCGATTGAGTTCGCGGTGGGCGTTGCGCCGCAGCATGTGGATGGTGGTTTTGGGCAGGCCCAGCCGCTGGCACAGCGTCTGGCAGCTTTCATAGGCCGCCAGGCTCCGCACCGTCGCCACCATGCGCAGATTGCCCTCTGCCTCATAGCGCGCGACCAGGCGCAGCAGCGGCGCGTCCTCGCCTGCCAGATGGCGATCCCACCAGGTTTCCTGACGCGGCTTGAACAGCTCCAGCTTCTCACCCAGCTCCTCACGCAGCGGCTTGACCACGCTGGTCAGCCACCAGCACTTCTTGGTGCCGCCCCGTCCGGCAATCGCTGCGGCATCGTCCGGTCCAACCGAGGTCGTGATGTAGTACAGCGCCGCCAGATGCGGCAGACTGTGCATGTACTTCTCGGCCAGGTCGGAGATGGCCTGCTCGATGTCCAGTCGCAGATCAACCGCTTCAGCATAGGTCGCATAGCCGATGACGTGGGCATGGTCGAGGCCGTCGATGACGAACTCGTCGGGATCGCCGCTGCGAGTGGCGAGGTCTTCGAGATACATCTCTCGCCGGTAGAACTTCCGGTAGTGGGACACGCCCGAACGGTACATCACCCACTTGACGGCGCCGCCCTGATCGACGGTGGTCAAAAAGTCCGGCTGCTCGACCAGCTGCTCCCACAGGCGCATGAAGCCGTGCGCCATCATGTCAGGGATGTCGACCTCGACGTAGCGATAGTAGCGCATCAGGCGGTTGAGGCTGGGGGTCAGCGAGTCCCGGATCTGGGCGAAGGTCATCTCTCCGCCCCAGGATGTCGGGTACTGCGCTTCGCCTGGGAATGGGCGGATACGACTGCGGACGGACGAGGTGAAATCGAAAGTGTGTGACATAGCGACGGCTCCTCACACAGGCTGGAAACGCCAGCGCGTCGAGCCACAACCGGCTCGCGCCTGCCGCTACCACACCTGGGGGGAACCGGTCAAACAGGCCAAACGCCCCGGTGCATATCCGGGGCGTTGGCAAGGCGGGTAGTTCGGCAGTCCCGTTCCGCCGGAATGGGATCTGACGTACTGGCCGCCGGTGTTTGACGGGGCGGAGACCAGGTGTGGTACACTCGCCGCGCCGACGGTTGTGCGCGGGGGAATGTCTACGGAGGCATCAGGGTTGTCGCCTGCACCGCTGCCTGAACTTCTCGTACAGGCGGATCTTCGTCCGCAGCCGATGCGTCACTCGCCGCCTGACCCGCTGGCCGTTCTTGCCGAATGAAGTCAACACACCGTTGGCTTCCTCCTGGATAACCTGTATCTTGCCGATGCCCGGTAGGTCAACCCATTCGCCGCTGGCGATCTCCTCGGCCAGTGCCTCCAGGTAACGCTCTACGGCCTCTCGAACAAGGGCTTTGGTGAGATGCCGCCGCTGTCGGGCGACATGGGCAATGCGTTGGGTGTGGTTCATCTTGGTAATTTCTCCATTTCCGGTGACAAACGTGACATGGTGACAACGTGACTCTGTGACACTTCCTCCTGTCACATTGTCACGTGTCACATCTGTCGCCTGAGTCACACGATTTACTCGGTTGGAATGAACTCAGCAGCGATGTAGGCTTCGGCGCCGCTGATGCGCCGTTCAACCACCAAACCGGCTTTGACCAGTTCCTGCGCGATCTGCCGACCGGCTTTTGCTGTCAGGTGCATCTTGCGATACAGATCACGTAGTACATAGCCTTGCTGCCCGCTTTCCCGGATGGCTGCCAACATGCGATCCTGATGGCGTTTCTCCTGCACGGCCTCACCGCTGCGGTCAAGCTGCTCCAGCAGACGGTGTGCCGATTGTCGCCAGCCCTCAGCCAACGCCTGTGCTGCGTTCCAGTGATCAGCCGTCACCGTCGGTGCTTCGTCTGATGTCGTAAGCCAGTCCAGCGCCGCGAACAGGGATGCCAGCTTGAACGCCTGAACGTGCATTCGCCCGTAGACCCCTTTCAGCCGGTCGTCCAGTTCGGTATCGCGTCCCGGATCGCACATGCGCCGCAGCCAGTCACCGTAACTCTGGCACTGCTCCCAGCACTGAACGTTGAGACGCAATGACACCGGCGCTTTCATGCCTGTTTCACTCTGCTGCGGCGCTGGCAGGCGGTCATGCAGCGCTTTCAGATCGTCAATCAACATCTGCGGTACGGTGCGATACTGCTTGGCGGCAGGTCGCTCGGTGTAGTTCGGTTCAGGCGATAACAAGGCGAAGCGAATCAGTAGTCCGTTGTCCCAGTCGCCGGTGCTAACGGCACACGACAAGCTGGCGGGTGTCGTCACACCGAGAATGGACAGCGCCGCATTCTCGACGATGTTCAAGCCGGTCTGGGTATCCTTGTCGAAGTAATCCGGGCAGTCGTAGAGTTCCATCAGCAGATCTTTCATGCCGACCATATAATCTTTGCGATTGATCGCGCCAAACAAGCCTGCTACTTCGTCCTTCAACAGTCCACGTTGAGCAGCGAAGGGTTGGGCTTTCGTCAGCCGTTCCTGCTGTTCACGAGCGAGCTTGTCGAAGTTGGATGGCATCCGTCCTGCCAACGCCTCCTGAAAGCGCTCTGGTGATCCGGGTGTCGGCATCAGCATATGTGGAATCGCCTGCCGCGCCACCTGCTCCGCCAGCTTGTACGCCGTCGATTTGCGGTAGAAAGTCGTCCCTGCCACCAGCATCAGGTACAGATTGGGGTAAATCTTCACACCCCACGGCGCTTCACCGTACAGCCTGCGTCCGACGGCAGTTGCCAGAAGCCACAAGCCCGCCGCCTGATGGAAGATCATCGGGGTCTGGTTGCCCGTTGTTCCTGCCCAGTCTATGTACTGCGCCAGCCAGTCCGGCAGTTTGTAGTCCGTTGGTGCGTGCGGTGGGTCTTTCGGTTTCTCCGGTACTGGCTCGCGCTTTATCGGCGGAGATGGCTGGATAACTGGCGGCTCAGGGTGTTCGACCAAACCGCCAAGCCGATTCGGGTCGATGTTGAGAGTTTCGCACACCTCCTTCGCCAGCAGAGTACCGCAGACATAGCAGTGCGAGTATCCGCTTCTGAGATTGAAGCCGAAGCTGGGATTGCGGTCGCCGTTTTTATGGCGTTCCGGGTGAATACAGCGTCCATGCAGCCAGTTGCCATGTTGACGGAAGCCCTGTCCTTCCAGCACATGCGCAATCGCGTCAATGACCTTTGGGTTGATGGTCGCTGCACTCGTTGGGAAATTCGCCCGCGACGGCGGTTTCCAGGTGGATGGTGTCTCGCGCGGCTTGAACGCCTCTATCCACTTCACCAACTCATCCAGGTCATGCACTTGCAGGATGTCACTCCCCTTCTCGATCCGGTACTGATGCCCGGTGGTGGGATGCACGCTTGGAGGCGCGACCACCTGCCGTCCCTCGCCACAAAGCTCCAGGTTGCCGATGGGTGTACCCATCGTTTTGATGCTCAGTGGCAGCTTCTCTACTCGGAAGTAGACATGCTTCCCCACACCCCCGCCGGTGGCGACGGTGTATGAATCGGCTAGATGCGGAAAGCTCGCGGCGAAAGCTGGATAGCCTGCCACGCCATCCAGATCGAGCACGACCAGGTTGCCGGACACCATCCCACAAACGATACCGATGTTTTGCAGGATGCCCTGCCTGCTCCATGCTTCGACCTCGGCTGTGGATGCTCTGCTCTGCTGATACTGTGTCCAGCTGTTCAGCGCCGGGCGTTTGCCATTCAACGGGATGACGCTCATCCCCAGTGCCGCATAACCCTTCGCCGCTTGAATAATGCTTTGGGATTGTGCCGCCTGAACAATGGGCGGCGTACTCGTGCTGTTCACGATGGTTCTCCTTCTATGTGGTGTCTTACATTGCGTGGACAGCACGGCCAGATTGGTGTATGCTCAAAGTGTCCAGTTTTGAGATACATTGTTCCAGCCGTGCCGCCAGTTGACTCACTTCGCTGGCGGTTTGGTTTTACCCTGGACGGCGCGTTCGACCAGCCCATGCACACCATCCTCGGTGGCGATGCCTGCCCCAATCGCGTCCTTCAGCAAATCCGCCAGGTCATAGGGTTCCTTCTTCACCCGCTCGTACAGAATCTGCATCGCCTGTACGTTCAGCCAAAGGCAGATGACCAGCAGCCGTTCCATGTAATCTACCCGGCGCTGGAACATCTTCGTGAAGTGCTTTCGGCTGCTCAGCAGGTCTTCCTGTTCGTCGAGATACGCCCGCAGCGCAGCGCGGACGATCTCGGCTTTGGCTTCATCGCGCAGCAGCGCGATCTGATCCAGCCGGTCACTCATCGCTGGGGTGATGTGCAGACTCAGGCGGCTGGTGTAGTGCGTTTTTGCTTTGTCAGACATGGTTACTCCGTGACTGTGGATGACAAACGGACGAAATGACAGTTTCGGACGGGCATGAGCGCCATGACCCATGACGCGCCATGCCATCCAGCACCGGCGGCGCACGCGCTAGACGGTGCTGGCGCGACACTGCGGAGCGTGGCGCGATAAGCCTCTCCGGCGCATGAGGAGCGAGTTGATTAAACTCGCTACCCTTACTGCGTAATGGGTAGGGTGTCCCGCCTGTTTCCACTTTGTGAGCAGGCAGCCGTCTTACAGGCGGGACACCCGCGATTGGCGCGAAGCCAATCGCAGCGGATGCGGTAGCATCCGTTCGTGTTATGTGTAGGACGATGCTCATAGGTCGATCTCCAGGTTACGTCCTACACTGGGGTCGATGTCGTTCTGCACGGTTTCAATCTCCCGATACTGCCGCCAGTCGAGACCAATGCTTCTGTCGAGAATCTGCTCGAACTCCTGGCGGGCGATGCGGTGCAGGTTGTCGGTACGGTTCAGTCCGCCCCGGTCGGTGCAGACCTGCTCCCGGTTGACACGGTGTGACAGCCGTTCGCCCAGGCCGTTGTCGATGGTTCCCGCGATGAAGATGTGGGTGTGCAGTTGTTGGAGACCGTAATCATCGTCGGTATCGCGGTCATGCAGGCAGTAGGAATACTCCGGTACGGCCAACCCACGCTCGATATGCCACGTCTCGATGGTGCGTTCGGTCACTTCTCGAACCACTTCCTGCCGCATCGCTTCGGGTACAAGCAGCATCAGGTCGGGGGCTGGCGAGATGACCATGTGATGTGCTAGAACATACGGCCCGGCCAGCTCACCCGCGTTCTGGTAGACCTCTTTCCATGAACTGCCCAGGCCGCAGTCTGTCCAGCGAACCTCAGCTTCCAGCGGACGATGATCTGGACTTTCTCGATGCGAGACGTATTTCAGCAGCTTCTTCAGTCCTTTGTAGCCGCCTTTGGTCGGCTTCTGGTACTTCCAGTTGGGGATGATCGTCGGCTTACTCATGTGCATTACCCTCTGAAATCCCGCTCAAAAGCGACACGAAATGCTTTTTCTTCGCTCGATGGCGTGCCCGCTTCGCTTTCTGCTTGCACCGGTTGGAGCAGTACAACCGTCGCCGTCCGGCATAGTAATCTGATTGAGGTAACGTCATTCCACACACCACACACCCCTCTTCGCCTACTCGTTCGGAAGCTTCAGAGACGCGCCGTTGCCGTTGGCGCTCGCCGCTAAAGGGAGTGTTTCTTCGATCACCTCTGATGTCTGCTCGGCTGGAAAGGCTTCGATCATCGGTTCGGCATACCAGTTATCCGCTTGCAGTTCGCGGTAGACCAGCGCCCGCCAGTCGGCTGTCGTTAAACTTTCCAACGCATCCTTGCGACGGCTGTTCATCTTGCGAATGGCATCCCGAAGCGCGTTGGCATAGAACTGCATCCAGTGGGGATGGCTCTCCGGGTCAGCCGTCGCGCTCTGCCACAGGTTGACGGCTTCCTGATAGGCCCGTTCGTTGGCATGGCGTGTTTCAATGGCATCCAGAAGCTGCTCTTTGAGGACGTAGGCGGTACTCAACACCAGCAAAGGCGGCGCGATGGCTTCCAGCCAGGCGAAAGGACTGTGCATATGACCGGGTAACGCCACCTGCACGTTGCCCACCAGCGCGATGGCAGTAGCGATCCCCATGCTGACATACAGCAGTCGCCGGGCGCTGGCAGTCGTACCCATTGTGGCGAGCGCCAATGAGAACACCACCTGACCGATCTCCGCAGTCAGTACGGTTGCTACTCCCACCGCAACCTTTGCCAAATCGTCGGGTACTGCCGCGCCGAAGGTCTCCGAACCGATGACGAAAAGGCGAATGGCGGACGGGGTGAAAGCTGCCAACAGCAAGATGATGCATAGCCCGTTGATGAGCTTTGTTACCGAAGGTGGGTAGCGCGATGCGGTATGCATGTCGAACTGCTCACGGGTTGGGCGTTCCCCCATGTCCCGCGTCACAGCTTGTTGCGCGGCGGCACGAGCGTTCTGGCGCTCTTCTTGGTTTAGAGGTTTGATTTGAGATAGCATGATGCGTTTCTTCTCCAGATAGATCGTCGCCTTCAGAAAACTGGCTGCCCAGGCCGTGAAAGGCAAAACACCCTCCCTGACGCCGCCCACTTTTCAGTGGATTGCTCAACGCACAGGGAGGGTGTTCGTGTTAGAATCACCGTCAGCCGTGCGCTGGTTGCGACAGCGCGTCGGTTAGACACCTCATCGGAGGTCCAAGCCCGGTGGGGTGTCGTCGTTTATTGGATTGTTGGCAGACGTTGGAGAAGAATCAGGTGGGGAAAAGCAAAAAGCGCCAAGTTCACTTAACTTGACGCCAGGTGCCACCACTCGGATGGCTGATTCGGGAGCGACGGG
>CAZQIY010000064.1:0-18840 GCA_964593565.1 uncultured Anaerolineaceae bacterium | reverse complement strand
CCCCCCTAACTCCGTTTTTCGTCGTAGACGTAGACGCGGGTGTTCATAATCACCCAGTTATCCCACAGCCATTTCGCATCGCTGACGCTGAGGTTCACGCAGCCGTGTGACCAGTAATAGCCGAAGTTGTCGTGCCAGTAGACGCCGTGCAGCGCCTCGCGCCAGTTGAAATACATATGATACGGCACCTGATCCAGCGCGTAGAAATCGTCGCTGCCTGCCGCGCCTTCCATCGGGCCTGCTTCCCAGAACAGCTCCACCTGCCACACGCCGGGGTCGGTGCGCCACTGCTCCGCCTCCATATCGCCCGTCGAAACCAGCGTCGCCATCACCGGGCGCTCGCCTTCGTAGGCCACCAGATTCTGCTCGTAGGTGCTCACGCCCAGCCAGCGCCAGCTAAACACCCGGGGCGCTGTGGGATACACAATGCTGAGATTGGTCTGCTGGACCCACTGCTGCGGCCCGACGAGATGCCAGTCCCATTCGCCAACCGTCACCGTCGCATAGACGTTCATCAGGTCATAACGCTGGAACGCCCCAGACTGCTGGCAGTTGCGCGGCCCGCCCGGCACCAATGACATACAGCCATCATAAATCGCCCAGGCAAAAGGCATCGGCATGCTGTTGATGATCACACCCGTAAAGGTCGAGGGTTCGGCGAAGTGCGCATTTTCCAGCGAGGCCCAGCGGCCATAGCGAATCTCGGCCCATTCGCCATCTTCGGATAGCTGAAGCACTTTGACATAGCTGCTGCGCCCCGCTGTGAAGGTCTCCAGCACCCTGCCATCCGGGGCATTGTACAGCGGCACTTCATCGGCATCGAAGTAGACAAAATCCTGCCCCTCAATCACCCCCAGGTCGAAGGGGATGGGTTCCACATCGGGATAGGGCTGCGCCGCCATGACCGCGTCACATTCCGGCGTGCGCGGAGTCTCGTAGGTGATGTTCGCACAGCCAGCATGTCCCTGGGCAGATGCCGGGGTGGGACGCATCAGCGCCAGGCCAGCCACAACCATAAACACAACCACAATCATGACCTGTGTGCGATGATGGAGCATAACAGCGCCCTCCACATGATTCAGATATGGCGATTCTACCATACTCCGATGCCAGGCCCGGAAGCCGGAATGTCAGCCTGTTTCGCGCAGGTGATAACCGGCAGCAGCAAGAGATCATCAACAACAATACTTCGGTATCGAAAAATGTGTCATAATTAGTAATATGAGTTTGTAATCAATGACAGTAGTCTGATGCCACGAATTTTCCTTTCCTACAGCCGCGTTGATTTACAGTTTGTCCGCCAGCTTTATGACCTGCTTCAGCAGATGCGCCCGCAGTGGCACATCTGGTATGACCAGGCCCCGCACGGCCTGCTGGGTGGTGATTCATGGTGGGATGAAATCATGAATGCCATCGCAGAGTCGGATATTTTCATCTATGTGCTGACGAATGAATCGGTGCAGTCCAAATACTGTCAGGCGGAATTTGAAGAGGCGCGCCGCCTGCAAAAACGCATTATTACCCTTCAGGCGCGTGACCGCACCAGGCTGCAAGGAGACCTGGCTGAAATTCAGTTTGTGGATATGAAAAATGGTGTCACGGATGGCGTCGCCGTTGCGCAGTTAAGCGGCGCGCTGGACCGCCAGGCCTCGCTCATTAAGAAGCGCCGCCCCCTGTGGCATCCGCAAACGCCCCGGCCGCAAGAGGAACCCGCGCCCGCGCCACGTCCTACAGATGCGCCGGATGTGGACACGCCGACATTGACGATTCCTGTTCCAGCATCCGACCCTGAACCCGCCGGCAACCAGCGCAGCTGGACCATCTATGCCGCGATCGCCTCGATCATGGCGCTGATTCTCGTAGGCGGGTTGATGATGCTTAGCAATAATCTCGGCAGTGTGACCATCACCCCCACGAATGACGGCACTGCCGCTGCACAGCACGACACGCAGACAGCCGTCAGCGAAGCGATGCTCACGCCAGCGCCAACGGACGAACCGACCATCACCCCAACGGTGACAGAGACCGCGCTGCCAACCGACACCCCCACCGCTACCGAAACACCGGACATTATCGCCGCCGCGCAGTTGGTCATCCAGCAGCAGACGGCACAGGCCATCATCGATGCGGAGACAGCCACCGCCGCCCATGCCACACAGGCCTACGAACTTCAGATGACCGAAAATGCCAACCTGACGGCTACGGCGACACTGTGGACCACCACCCCCACCCCGGACATTACCGCCAGCATCGAAGCGGTCCTGACGGAATGGGCGGCGCAAACCGCCACCCGCGTTGCAGTCAATATGACCGCTACGGCGACCTTGTGGACGGCCACCCCAACCCCTACAAATACACCCACCGCAACGGCAACACCAACAAACACCGCGACGCCTACCATTACGCCCACGCCAAACACCACCGCGACGCTCATCGCCTTCCGCCCACAAACAAACCTGGACTGGACACCTGTTGAACGCTCCTTCAATAGTGCGAGAATGGTGCTTGTGCCTGCCGGATGTTTTAATATGGGCAGTACAAAGGTTGATGATGAGCAGCCTGTGCATGAACAATGCTTTGATCAACCCTTCTGGATTGACAAATACGAAGTGACACAGGGGCAGTTCCGGCTTCTGGATGGCATCCAGGCAAATGCACCCAGGTTTAGCGGTGTGAAACGCCCAGTCGAGAACATCACCTGGTTTGAAGCACAGGCCTTCTGCGAACGGCGCGGGGCACGGCTGCCGACAGAAGCAGAATGGGAATATGCCGCCCGCGGCCCCAGCCATCTGATCTACCCGTGGGGCAACTATTTGATAGCGAACAGGGCAGTGTCAAATCGCAGCAGCCTGCAAGGAACAGCAGAGGTTGGCAGCGTCCCGCAAGGAGCTTCATGGGTGGGCGCGCTGGATATGAGCGGCAACGTCTGGGAGTGGACCAGTTCGTTGTACAGAAGTTACCCCTATGATGCAGCGGATGGGCGCGAAAGGGACGCGAGCGACGGAACCGATGTACGTCGTGTGCTGCGTGGCGGCGCGTGGTATGTCATCGGTGCAGATATCCTGCGCGCGCCCAACCGCCTTGCGGCCAGTCCTTACAGCCATCTCAATCATAGAGGTTTCCGCTGCGTCCGCGATTATGAGCAGCCCTGATTGCGGCCGTCTGGCAGGCTAAGGCGCGAGGTATATGGGAAAACAAAAAACGACCATCAGGGGGATGATCGCCTGTGACCCCGGAAGGACTCGAACCTTCAACCATTTGCTTAAAAGGCAACTGCTCTGCCATTGAGCTACGGGGCCACTTATTGAGAAATTATACACGGCTGCCTTCGCTTTTCAACCCACAAGTCGCCCGGGCTGCCGCTGTGATGAGGAAAAGAGGGCGGGCACATCCCCGCCCCTGACTTGCTATGCGTCTTCATCGACCTCCAGCAGCGAGGCATCCGCCGCCCGGTCCAGCGCATCGCGGCTGGCATAACGCTGCCACATCCGGTCCGCAATCGCCTGCGCATCCGCCCGCACCCCTTGCGAAGCAAAATATTCGCAGATGCGGCTGATATCACGGCGAAACACTTCATAGGCGCTTGGGTTGCTGTGAAAGTTCACCACCTGCGGAAAATCAATCAGCGTGATGGCGCCTTCCCAGTACAGCACGTTGTAAGCGGACAGATCGCCATGCACCAGCCCATGCGCCAGCATCAGCTCGACATTGCGCAGCACTTCGTCAAACAGCGGCTGTGCTTCGCGGGCTTCCAGCGTGACGGCGTTGAGGGTGGGCGCAGCGGTGAACTCATCGCCGCAGTACCCCATCAGAATGGTGTTATCGCCCACGGCCAGCGGCTGTGGCACCGCCGCACCCGCCGCATACAGCGTTTGCAGCGTGGTGTATTCGTACATCAGCCATGATGTATGCTCCAACTGCTCGCCCATCTGGGATTTCTTGCCAATGGCGCGCATCAGGCGGTGTTCATTCTTCTTGATCGCCTTGCCATCAGCTTTGAGATAGGCCCGGCCTTCGCGATACAGCGCATCGTTGCGCAGGTTGCGGAACATGCGCGGGCGATACACTTTGGCCGCCGCCAGCGTCACACCGGTTTTTGGGGTGGCCTGGCAGCGGTAGACACTGGCCTCCTTGCCACCGCGCACCCGCGCCAGCACATCGCTGATGTAGTCCATCTCATAAAACACCTGCAGCGATTCCAGCAGCCAGCCGCCCTCGAACAGGCCGGGCTGATAGGTCGTCTGGAAACCTGCTTCCAGGCCGGTGGTTTCGGCAATTTCCTCGATGATGTCCCCGCTGGTTTTCTTGGGTTGGTGGACAGGCTTCGGCTTGCGCTTGCGGCGGGCCTGCCGGTCCGTCCTCATCGGGTCAAACTTTGCTTCATACTGCGCATACTGCTCGTCAAGATCATAGGTGCTCAAGGTTGAGTCTCCTTCATGGTCTTTCCAGAATACCCACCACCTGCATATAGTGCGGCTCTGGCAGTGGGTTGTGCTCGATGGACATGCCCAGCTTGCGCATGACTCCCTGCGATTCGATATTGTCGTATTCGGTGGTCGCCACAATGCGTTTGATGTTCATGTCCGTAAATGCGAAATCAATCAGCGCGCGCGCCGCTTCGGTGGCATAGCCGCGCCGCCGGTAGGCCGGATCGCAGGCCCAGTACAGGCCCACTTCCGCTGTTCCCGGCGCCACAGCCTGCGGGGCTGTCCCGTTGGCAAAGTACGGGAGCTGCTCGAAGGGCATGAGGCACGGCACCAGGCCGACGATGCCGATCAGCAGATTATCGGCCTTCAGCACGGCGGCGCGCTCTCCATAGGGCGGTTGGTAGAGGCTGGCAAGATACTCCTGCGAGGCAATTGCCCCCTGCACATAGCGGCGCACCGCCTCCATATCCTGCGCCTCGTTCACAACCGCGACTCGTGCCGCATCATCCATCACAAACGGACGGATCATCAGGCGTTCGGTTTCGAGTACGGGCATTTCTGTTCCCATGTCAGCCTCCTTTCTGTATAGTGTTGATCTGCGGCAGTTCTGCCATATGAATCAGTCTCTTTTTCAGGTTCGTTCATGCCGGAAGCGACTGCACCAGCTTGCGATAGCTCTGGTAGCGGCTTTCCGCGACAAGGCCGGTTTCCGCCGCTGCCCGCACCGCACAATCCGGTTCGTCCAGATGCAGGCAGTTGTTAAAGCGGCAGCCCGCCGCATGGGCGGCAAGGTCCGGCATAAAGGCGATCAGATCCGCCTGATACAACCCACTGAGTCCGAACTCGCGGATGCCGGGGGTATCCACCACCGCGCCCCCCGCCGCCAGCGGCAGCCAGGTGGCCTGGGTCGTGGTATGACGGCCCTCCTGCCGTTTCTCGCTGATATGGCTGGTGCGCAGGTTCATACCCGGCTCGACAGCGGAAATCAGCGAGGATTTGCCCACGCCGGACAGCCCTGCCAGCACCGTCGTCTGCCCTTCCAGCAGCGCCCGCAGCCGGGCGATGCCCGCGCCGTTCTCCGCGCTGGTCAGCACCAGGGTATATCCCAGTTCGCGATAGGGCCGCAGGGTGGCGTCCAGTTCGGCGGCGTCCTGCATCAGGTCGATCTTGTTGATACACAGCAGCACCGGCAGGTTGTTGCGCGCCGCCACTACCAGATAACGATCAATCAGTTCCAGCCAGATGTGCGGCTCGCGCCATGCAGACACCACCAGCAGTTGATCCACATTGGCCACGATGATCTGCTGCAGATGGCTGTCATAAACATCCGGCCGGGCCAGCAGGGTACGACGCGGCAGCACCGTGTCGATCATCCCGCCGCCCGCGCCGTCCTCGCGCACCAGCACTTCGTCCCCCACCGCGACGGCGTTGGTATAACCGGTTTCCGTCGCGTTCAGGGTGCCGCGCAGGCTGCACAGCAGCAGGCGGTCCGCCACCTGCACCCGGAACAATCCTTTGCTGACTTCGACCACCAGCCCTTTGACCGTATCCCGGCCGCTGGCAGCAGGCGCTTCATCATCCACCGCCTGATCTGCGACCTGGGGCAGGCCCTGCCGGAAAGCGGTGGATTCCACCACCCGGCGGCGTTCCCCCTCGTCGCGCGGCATGATGCGCTCCTGCTGGTCATAGTCGTCCCATACATTCTCGTCTATCGCATCCCAGTCCGCCGCTGCATCCAGGCCGGCAGGCATCCAGTTCCGGCGCCGGGCCTTTTTCGGGGCCTGATTGCGGCGCATCTTCTTGTTGGCGGATTTCAACCGGCTGCGACGTTCTTCGTGCTGCATGCCTTTGCTATAACGTTCCAGCTGGCTTTGCTTGTCTTTACTACTCATTTTGTAGGGTTATCCTTACTGATGTTCAGTGTTGGTTTTTCAGATTGAATCAAAACAGCCATGATCGGGCATGGCTGTCTGAGAGAATCAAAACAGCCACGACAACACCCGCAGACGCCGGAATCCGGCATCACACGCTATGAGTGCGCCGCAGCTGCGTTAAATTGTCAGAATCGAAGGTAGATCAGACGACTCTAGCGGGCAGCAGGCACACTCGCCACACATTCGACAATCTGGGGAATTATCTGTGACATATAGGTGCCTCCTGGTTAAACGATGAACAACGCCTCTACTCTAGCATAGAATTTTCTGCTGTGTCAAGAACCTCATTACCGCAATGGCCGCCCCGCTGTGACCCCTCCTGCCCCGTTTTCTGACGGCACAGCGGCGCGCACAGCCGACTGTAACAATCCTGTTTTTATAGGTACAACATAGGCCGAGTGGCTCTTTACAAAATTTGTGCTGTGTGTGATTATTTGCGTGATAGTGGATGGTGCTAGCCGGGATCAAGTTGCAAGCTCTTTTCAGCGAGACATTCCTCTCTCAGGCCCGTCAATTTTGACCACGTCAGCTTACCCTATCACCTGTTTTCATAGATAGACTCAGGAGTCTACCATGTCCCAGAAGTTGTACGTGGGTAATTTGTCGTACACTACCAGCGAAGAGAGTCTTCGCGATCTGTTCGCAGAAGCCGGTGACGTTGTCAGTGCCCAGATCATGACTGACAAGTTCACCAATAAATCCCGGGGCTTCGGGTTTGTAGAGATGGCCACGCAGGAAGGCGCAGACGAAGCGATCCGGCGTTTTAACGGCTACAGCCTGGATGATCGTAACCTGGTAGTCAACGAAGCGCGCCCGCGCGAGGAGCGCCCGGCCGGCGGCCCACAGAACCGGCGTCCGCGCAATGATTTTGGCGGTGGCGACCGCGGCGACCGGGGTCGTAATAACCGCGACCGTGACCGCAACCGCGACCGGGATCGTTACTAAGGCTTATTCTGGCGGCTGACAGAAACAGCCTGCGATATCGTACTGAAACTGAATGAGCATCCATTACCGGATGCTCATTTTTGCTGCCTGCTGCCAGCGCGCCGCCTCAGTCGCCCAGCGCTTCCCACACTTCCAGCTTGGCTTTCACCCGCCGGATCACCTCATCGGTAAAATCTGTCGTGGTGGCCTGCCCGCCCAGGTCCGGGGTGCGCACGCCGTCATACACGGTTTCCAGCGTGGATTCATAAATGGCGCGGCTGGCTTTGACGGCGCGGTCATTGCTGATATAACGCAGCACCGCCGCCCCCGCCAGAATCATCGCCATTGGGTTGGCGATATTCTTGCCCTCCAGCCCTGGGGCTGTGCCGTGCGGCGCTTCGGTCAGGGCGACCCTGATCTCAAAATCTTCGTCAAAGCTGAGGATCACACTTTCTGCCCCGGCAATGGTGCCGAACATCTTCATCACCAGATCGCTCATGCTGTCCCCATCCCGGTTGAGTGTCGGGATCACCAGCGCCTCACCGGAAGTTTCCAGCAGCAGCGCATAGGTCGCGTCGATCAACTGCGGGTTGTAGGTTACATCGGGGTAGCGCTGGCTGGCAGCATCCAGTTCTTCCTTGAAAAGCCCTTCGTAAACCGGGCTGACGGTATACTTTGGCCCGCCAAAGACAATGGCCTTGTTGCGGCGCGCATAGCGGAAGGTGTATTCGGCCACGGCCCGGCAGGTGCGGCGGGAAAGCCGGTGGGTGCTGTAGGCCACTTCGTCCAGCCCTTCACCCTCGCGCCACTCCTTGGCGTTATAGGCCCCATCCACCGCCATACGCACTACTGCAATCGGGGCATGGACGCCCGCCAGCGGCATCACGGACGGGATGCGCCGCCCGGTGCGCAGGATCACCTGCCCGTCGATCAGCTCGCGCAGCAGCGCATTGGGGCTGCCTACGTCGTCCGGGTCGCCGGGGGTGATGGTCGCGGCCTTGATGCCCAGGCCGGTTTCGCGCAGACGCGCCGCCGCTTCGTGCACGATCTTGTTTTTTGTTTTGCGCCGGTTTTCCAGCGACAGGTCATAGGTTTCAAAATCCACATCGCAGCGGATCACCTGCGGATCAATCACGCGCAGAGCTTCGTCCAGCAGCTCCTGGCCGGTCTGGTCGCCTTGCAGTACGACAATTGTCGGTTTGCTCACCTTGTCTGCCCTTCAATCATGTCTTGCCTTCAGAACTTTACTCATTCTAATGCAGAAGTCGCCCCTGCCAAGTGCAGACAGGCCACAAGCCGTCATCACGGTACTATTGCATTTGGCGCATCCGGCGGCAAACTGTAAGCCAAAAACTATGGCCTGCAGGCCGCAAACAGCTTGGCAGGTTTCCAATTGTCGATTATAGTTGTGATCGCCACACGTTCAGGAGGAATAACGTGCGCAAATTAACGATTCTTATGGTGGTCATAATCCTGGCTTTGAGTACATCTGCTGGTATGGCCCAGGATGACACCGCCGAAACAGACACAACCACGCAAACCGGAACCCAGACTTCTGGGAACACGTCCTCTATCAATATCTTTTTCGTAGCCTGCGATACCCAGGGCGTCATCAACTTTGACGGCACGATGGAACCGGGCTTCGATATTTATTACCAGTTGTTTTCCGGGCCGGCAGGCGGCGGGCAGGCGCTGACCGACCTGCGGCAGGTTTCTGTCAGCGGCAGCTACGCCGTCAGCGATCAGGTATCCTATACCGGCGGCCAGACTCTGGCAGCGGGCGCCACCGGCAGCGCCCGCGTAGTGATGGCCCGCGAAGGCAACCCCAGCAGCACCATCTTTGAAACCACAGTCAACGATATTCAGGATGGCTGTAATTCGCCGCAAAATCCGCTGGTCAGCAGCACCGGCGTAGACCCGGCATCAACGGCGTCGTCCTCAGGCCAGGGCGTGCGCTCCCCCAGCGGCGACACCCTCGAAATCCTGACGCCGCGCAACCCGCTGGTGGTGATCGGGGTGCCACAGCAGCCGGGGCGGGCCAACAAACCGGGCGAAATCTTTGCCGAATGCGACCAGTACCGCGATATTTCTGAACCGGGCATCCTGTATAACAGCGATAACATCATCATCTTCTGGTCGTGGTTTGCCCGCACGCCGGAACTGGTGCAGGAGCATATCGACAACGCCATCTATGAGGTGAAGTTCCAGACCGCGCCGCTTCAGAATGTGGTGCGCAGCCCCATCGAACAGCGCGGCGCCAATTACTGGGTATTCTATACCGCCCAGGTGGGCAATCTGTCGCCCGGCACCTACGGCGTGGAATATAAGCTGAGCTGGACCCAGCAGATCAGCGACGGCTATGAAAACTTTGGCCCGGGCACAAATACTGTCCGGGTGAACAGTAGCTGCACCTTTGACATCCAGCCAGACCCGTTTGGCAATCAGGCGGTGGTGCAGTACAGCGGCATGTACAGTATCGATCGTTAGATGCCATGTGCCCGACGCTGGCGCAGCAGGCCGCTGACCTTTTCGATATCGCGCTGACGCCGGCGCAGGAAACGCAGTTTGCGCGTTATGCGGACAGTCTGGCGGCATGGAACGCGCACACCAACCTGACGGCGATTATCGAACCGCAGGCCGTCCAGGTGCGGCATTTCCTCGATTCGCTTTCGATTGCGCAGGCTGTGCCCATGACGCCCGGCCTGTGCATCATCGATATCGGCACCGGGGCGGGTTTTCCCGGCCTGCCCCTGCAGATCGCCTTCCCACAGGTGCAGGTGACCCTGCTGGAAGCCACCGGCAAGAAGATCGCTTTTCTCGATCATGTCATCGCGCAGTTAGAACTGCCGCAGGCCCGCACGGTGCATGGCCGTGCCGAAGAAGCCGGGCAGATGCCGCAGCACCGCGCCGCCTATGATGTGGTGCTGGCGCGTGCTGTCGCCCGCCTGCCGGGGCTGGTGGAATATATGCTGCCGCTGGCGAAGGTGGGCGGGTGCTGTGTCGCCATGAAGGGCAGCACCGCTGCCGAAGAAGCTCGCGATGCCGCCCGGGCCATTGATCTGCTGGGCGGGCGCTTTAACCGCCTTGTCCCGGTGGCTCTGCCAGGGGTCGAGGAGGAGCATCAACTGGTGATTATCGACAAGGTCGCGCATACCCCGCGCACCTACCCGCGCAAACCCGGCATCCCCACCCGCAAGCCGTTGTAGGTTGCATTCACCCCCAAAGCTTGCTATTCTGTAGCGTAATACAGGCTAATGAGGATTTCTCCCCTTGCTGCCACACGCGATATGGCCCTATGCCCCCGCCCTGCCAGTGACGGGCGAGGGAGGCGGGTCCGTAACTGCGCTGGTGATATACATCGTTCTGGCTCTCGCGGTATCCTTCACCTGCTCACTGTGCGAGGCCGCCCTGTTTTCCGCGACCCATTCTTTTATTGAGGTGCTGGTTCAGCGTGGCAGCGCGGTCGGGCTGCTGCTGCGCCAGCATAAGGACAATGTGGACCGGCCAATCGCCGCCATCCTGACTCTGAACACCATCGCTCATACCGCCGGGGCTGCCGGGGCCGGGGCAGAAGCGGCCCTGCTGCTGGGCAATGACCTGCTCGGCATCATCACCATCCTGCTCACCCTGCTTATCCTGGTCTTTTCAGAAATTATCCCCAAAACACTTGGGGCACTGTACTGGCAGCCGCTGGCGCCGCTGGTGGCCTATGTCGTGCAGTGGATGATTATCATCACGCTGCCGGCTGTCTGGGCCTTCGAGCGTCTCACCCGGCTGATGTCCCCCAAGCAGAAGATTCCAACCGTGACCCGGTCCGAACTGGAAGTGCTGGCCGCCATCAGCACCCATGAAGGCGGGCTGGAAAAAAGCGAACACGTCATTTTCAAAAATCTGCTGCATCTGGGCCGGGTGCATGTCGGCGACATCATGACCCCGCGTACGGTGATGCTGGCCCTGCAGGAAAACATGACCGTCGGCCAAGTGCTGAAAAAACACCGGGTGCTGCCGTATTCGCGCATCCCGGTGTATACAGAGACCATTGATGATGTGAAATCGTTTGTGCTGCGCAGCGATGTCCTGATGGAAGCGGCCCAGGATCATGACCAGGTGGTGATGAAGGATATGGCGCGCCCGCTGGATTCTGTGCCGGAAAATATGACGGTGGATACCGTCCTGGCAGAGTTCACCAACCGGCAGCAGCACATCTTTCTGGTGTTTGATGAATACGGCGGCACAGCGGGCATTATCACGCTGGAAGATGCCATCGAGTCGCTGATCGGTGTTGAAATCACGGATGAATCCGACCTTGTCGCGGACCTGAGAGAGCTGGCGCAGCAGCGTTACAGCCGCCAGCAAAAGCTGCTGGGGATCATCAGTGAGACGCAGGAAATACCGGCCGCCCGGCCCGGCACATCCGAAGAAATCGAATCCGACCGCCAGTAAGTGCGCTGTGTCCTGATAAAAACCTTCCGCATTAAAAACGTAAAAATCTGTTATACTGCCCGTAAGGTCGGTTTACGGGTGCTGCCCGGCACCCGATACGAATTTTCAGCCTAGAGCGAAAGGCGCCTGCGGATGAGCAGTAAACAACTGCAACAGGTCGCACAACTGGCCCGCAAGGGTGATATCGTCAGCGCGTATGAACTGGCCCACCAGATCACCCTGCGCGAGCCGGGGAATTTTCAGGCCTGGATGTGGCTGGCCTATGTGGCCCAGAGCGCGCACGACAAACGCGCGGCGCTGCGCCGTGCTCTGGAACTGAAGCCGGAGGATGCTTCTGTGCGCGAAAACCTGATGCGCCTTAATTCGCCCCGGCACATTCAGCGCGCAGCCATGAGCGGCGTTTTTATGTGTTATGCGCGGGCGGATGAGTTGTTCGCGCTGGAACTGATCGACAGCCTGCGCGCCAACGGGATCGAAGCCTGGATGGATATGACCGAAATCAGCCCGGACAGCACCTGGGACAGTTCTGTGGCCAGGGCGCTAAAGCAAAGCGGGCTGATGCTGCTGGTGCTCTCGCCAGAAGCGATGGCCTCCGGCGAAGTGCAGAGCGAACGAAGCTGGTTCCTGCAAACCGGCAAAATCGTGCTGCCGGTGCTGCACAAAACCTGCCATTTTGCCCACCTGAATTTGCTGTCTCCGGGCGCAGATTTCCGGCAGGATTACGCCCTCGGCCTGCGGCACCTGCTAAAGCTGCTGTATGGCGAAACAGATACCGGATCCACCGCCTAGATCGCGCTTCCATGAAGTTTCTCGGCCTGCTGCAGCCTGTCCCCCCTTACGATTTTCACCTGTCAATCCGCATGGCACGTTTTCACAGCGTGCTGGATACGCTGCGGGATGATGAATACTGGCGCGCGCTGGATATTCAGGGCGCGGTGGCGCTGGTACGGGTGATCAGCCAGGGGACCCCGCAGGCGCCGCAGCTCGCGGTGTATCGCGCGGCGGCCACCGGGCCAGTCGATGATGCGCTGCTGCTGCGCCGGGTGCGCGACCTGCTGGGGGTGGCGGCGGATATGCGGCCCTTTTATGAGCATGCCCGCCATGACGCGGTTTTGTGGCCGCTGGTCGAGCCGCTGTACGGCCTGCGCCATGTACGCGCCGCCAGCCTGTTCGAGGCGCTGATGACCACCATCATCGAGCAGCAGATCGCCCTGAATATGGCGCAGCGCGGCGAACGCTGGCTGATCCAGTGGACCGGCGGGCGCATCACCCACGAAGGCGAAACCTACTACACCTTCCCGCAGCCCGCAGCGATTGCCGCCGCCAGCGTGGATGATCTGCTGGAACTGCGGATTACCCGTATCCGAATGCGCGTGATGCTGGATGTGGCCCGGCAGATCGTGGCAGGACAGATCAACCCGGAGGCGCTGCAAACGGCGGACGCCATCCAGCAGGCGCTGCTTCAGGTCAGGGGCATTGGCCAGTGGACCGCCGCCTGGACAGTTATCCGCACGCTGGGGGAATATCCTTACATCAGCGAGAATGATGTGGCGCTGCAGGCTGCGGTGAATCATTATTATTACCAGCAGCGGGGCCGGGTCGCGCCGCAGGTCGTCCGGCAGACACTGGCGCCGTATGGCGATTTCGCCGGGGCGGCGGCTTTCCATATCCTTATGCAGTGGGGGCTGGCGAAATATGGCGGCTGATTTCGAACAGCGCCTTATTTAGTCGTCATCCTCAGACGGCTCTGTCACCTCGCCAAAGCTGACCTGTACGACGACATCGCCCTGCTGTACCCCACCTGCCGCCTGCCCGATAATCAGCGTGTATTCGCCTTCTTCGTCAAACAGATAATCCTGAATGAACGCGCCCAGGTTGCCGGCGCTGTCATCATCCGCCACCAGCGGACTGCCTTCAGCATCCAGAATCACCAGCAGCGGATCAATGGGCTGCTGCTGCGAGACTCCTCTGGCGTCCACGCTCACGGTCTGGCCAGCGGCGACCTGGAAGGGGATGCTGTAAATCCAGCCCTGTTCCATCTCGACGGTAAAGTTCTGGTTGCTGGTGAGGGCGGTGGGCAGGACAAACTCGCGGGTAACGTTCAGGCTCAGCCACTGGAAATAATCAGCGGCGGCGTCCGTCGGGTTGTCTGCGGCGGTGTTGACCGAGCCGCGCAGCAGATAAAAGCGGCTGTTTGCCGGGTTCAGGTCAATGGCGCTGTTCAGATCATCCAGCGCATCCGCAAAATTGCTCAATGCGGCATGAAACAGAGCACGCTGGGCATAGGGCACCGCGTCGGCAGGGTTCAGGTCAACCGCCTGGTTATAATTCTCCAGCGCCGTTTCCAGGTCGCCAAGCTGCGCATTCACAAACGCCCGGTCCATATAATGAGCGGCCTGGTCCGGCTGCAGTTCAACCAGCCGGTCGTAATCTTCCAGCGCCGCCGCATACTCCTCTGTAAAGGTGAGTAACTGGGCACGCAGCGACAGGCTGTCTATGTCCTGCGGGTAAGCCGCGATGGCCGCGTTCAGGTCTTCCAGCGCCGCGCGGGTGTTGTTCTGGTCGAGATAGAGGGTGGCGCGGGTGTAATAGACTGCCGCCTCGTAAGCAGGCGAAGGCGCGGTATGTTCCAGCGCCGCAGACAAATCCTCAATAGCCAGCGCCGTATCGCCCATCGCCCGGTAATTCAGGGCGCGGCTGACGTAGGCGGGGCCGAAGGTCGGGTTCAGCAGGATAAACAGGCTGTAATCCACCACCGCCTGCGTATGATCACTGGCGCCAGCGGCGTTGTCTGCCCGCTGCAGCAGTTCTGGCATCACCACCGGCACCGTGGCTGGCTGCGCCGCGCTGTCTTCCTGGGCCAGCACCGGCATGCCCCACAGCACCGATACCAGCAGAACAAGGCCAAGGCTCAAGGTACGCATAAGCTTACTCATCTGACAAATCGCCCGAATAGTATGATTATAAAGTATTTGCCGCATATTGGCCTGTGAATCCGGTGAGTGGTGGTCAAAATCGATGCCAGGCGCCGCCGCCGGGCAGTACAGAGCCTGTGCCGCCGCCGGGTAATTCATTTGGCAGCAGCTAACTGGCCTCAGAATCTTTGAGGATTCAAAACCTGATCGCGGCGCTTCAGCCTGCGGTGGAGGGGGTATCCGGCGCGATGGGCAGCCACAGGGTAAAGCTGCTGCCATGCCCCGGCGTACTCTGGACCGTGATGCGCCCGCCGTGCAGTTCCGCAATCCGCCGGACGATGACCAGCCCGGAACCGACGCCCTGATCTTCGTAAAAGGCGCGGTTGATCTGGTAGAAGTTATCCCAGATATTTTCCAGTTCTTCCGGCGGGATGCCCCGGCCCTTATCGTGCACGCTGATCGCCACCTGCTGACCTTCGGCCCGTGCGTGCAGTGTCACCGGCGCTTCCGGCGGCGAGAATTTGATGGCGTTCAGCAGCAGATGCCGGACAGCACACCGCAGATAATCCTCATCGCCAATCACCGCCGGCAGGGGCTGGTCGATCCGCAGTTCGCAGACATGCTCGACATCCTCACGCTCAAAGACCTGCTGCTGCACCACTTCCAGCAGAATATCCAGGCTGTCCAGATGCTGCTTGCGCCAGGCGTAGGTTTCCTGGGCTTCGCCCGTTTCCAGTTCGATCAGCAGGATAAAGTTCTCAATCAGGTTGCGCAGGCGCTCCGCCCCACTGCTGACTCCCTTAAGGAAGGTGAGCATTTCGCCATTGCCCAGTTGTTCGGCATTTGGCGTGTTCAGCATATCGGCATAGGCCACCACAAAGGTGAGGGGGGTGCGGAATTCGTGGTTCAGGATCGTCAGAATGTTGCGCTTGAGCTGGGCCATGGCGTGCGAATGCACCGTCTCGATCTCCTCGCGGCGCCGCAGCCGCGCCCGGATCGTCACCAGCAGGTCGATGGGATCATAGGGTTTGATGATGTAATCCTCGACCCCCAGTTCCTTGCCCAGTTGAATATCGCTCTTTTCGCCGCGCGCTGTCAGGAAGATAAACGGGATAGACAGCCAGCGCGGCTCCTGGCGCACGGCTTCCAGCAGCTCGATGCCGGACATATACGGCATCATGATGTCGGAAAGAATCAGGTCTGGTGGGGTAGTTTCACGCGCCAGAATTTCCAGCGCCTGGCGGCCATGTTCAGCCGTCAGCACCTCATAATCATCAAGTTCGAGGATATTTTTGACCCCATCCAGCAGGTTCAGGTCATCCTCCACCACTAATATGCGTGGAGGCATTAACTTCTTGTCCGAAGGTTCATGATGAATGGAATCAGAGATCATACGAATCAACTTAATCGGCTAACCGGCTAAACAGGCTTTCTATCAATATGCCTTCCTCATATCCATTATAAAGAAAGTGTAAAACTAAGATAATATTGATACAGCGGAATTCACAAGTTTTTCATTGTAAGCAGCCCTGTCAGCCGCCCCGGTGAATTGCCAGCAGGTCGGAAAGCAGGCCAAAGCCTGTGGCGACAGCCCCCGCCCCCGGCCCAACCAGAGTCACATCGCCCAGCAGATCGGTGGTATAGGTCACGGCGTTGACCGCGCCGGAGACCTGCGCCAGCGGATGACTGCCGGGCAGGCGCACCGGCTCGACCTGCGCCCCCTCCGGCGTGACGGAAGCAATCAGCTTCCAGCGTTCGCCCGCTGCCCGCGCCGCCTCGATATCCTCCGGCGTCAGGTGGCTGATGCCTGTCACGGGCATGGTATCGAGCGTCAGGCGCTGGTTAAACAGGGCCGCCGCCAGAATCACCGCTTTACCTGCTGCGTCCCAGCCTTCCACATCGGCCGTCGGGTCCGCTTCGGCATAGCCCAGGGCCTGTGCCTGTGCCAGCGCATCGGCATAGGGCATGCCGCCTTCCATCTGCGTCAGGATGTAATTAGTCGTGCCGTTCAGGATGCCGCGCGCCGCCAGAATGCGACACCCGGCCAGCGCGCTCATGCCCAGGCGCAGCGACGGCGTCCCGGCCATCACGGTGGCTTCAAACCCGATGTGCCGGCCAACCCGCTGCGCATGTTCCATCAGTTCGGCATAGGCCAGCGCCACCGGCCCCTTGTTGGCCATCACCACATGCTTGCCACTGTCCAGCGCCGCCCGGCAGTAATCCAGCGCAGGCTGGCCGTCGTCCAGGTTGGAGTAACTGACTTCCACCAGCACATCTGCCGCTGGACTGCGGATCAACTCGAGCGTCTCGCCGCTGCGGATCAGCCCGGACTGCTGCGGGTAATGCTCCAGGTGCCCCTGGGTGATGGCTTCCAGCAGGGCATCCGGGTCCAGCCCGTCGGGATGATACAACAGGCCGCGCTGCCGGGTGATGACCCCGACAATCTGCGCGCTGAAATGTTCGCGCTCGCGCAGATAGTCTGCCTGATCGCGCAGAATCTTCGCCAATCCCTGGCCCACAGCCCCAAAGCCAATCAGCAGTAAGCGCATGTCATCCTCCCCCACAGATCACCATCATCACCGGCAAACAGTAGCACAACAGGCAAACCCGCCGCAACCCCACAGGCCGGGGCGCTGGCGCCTGTCAGATGCATCAGGATGATGGCCGTATGCCGCTAAAAAATGAGGACGCTGATCGCAATCAGCAGCAGTTCGATGCCCAGAGTCCAGGCAAAAATGCGCCACGAACGACGCTGCCCCACATGCCGGAAGTGATATTCCATGCCGCCAATCACCATAATCAGCCACAGCACCCCGGCAATCATGGTGCTGACGTTGCGGGTGGTCGTCACCCAGCCCCGCGCCTGGACCACATCCACTTCCGGATCGCCGGAAAGGATGTAACCGATAGCGGTCGTCGCGATGTCCTGAAACGCGATAAAAGCCAGAAACCCCAGCCCTACTGTCGTCACCCACAGCACGGCGGTCAGCAGCCACAGGCCGATTTTTCTGGATCGGGAAACTTCGTTCTGTTTGGATTTGGAAACCGCCATGCGCTAACTCTACGACTAATCTGCTGAACAATGCGGCCAATAAATCATCACAGCTTCTATTGTAACCATAAACCTGACGAACACACAGGGATGATTGACAATTTTATATAACCACAGTACCGTATGACCAGAAATGCAAAACTGGTCAAACAGTCAGAGAATGCTGATGAACCAACCCAACACCAAACCGGAAACCGACGCCCGCGCCGAACGAATCCTCGATGCGGCGGCGGATCTGATCAGCCATTATGGCTATGACAAAACCACCGTCAGCGACATCGCGCGCACAGCAGGGGTCTCTAAAGGGGCCATTTACCTGCACTGGGACAGCAAGGAAGCCCTGTTCGAGGCGCTGCTGCGGCGGCAGTTATGGCGCTATGCCGATCACTGGCTGAGCATCTTCGAGGCGGATGATGCCGACTGGAGTTTTGTCGGCATGATGAAAAGTATGCTGCTGGCGCTTCAGCAGCACCCGTTCATGCTGGCCCTGTTCCGGCGCGATCAGCGCATACTGGGCAGCTTTCTGCGGCAGGATTCTGAACTGCTGCGCCAGAAAGGGCTGGCGAATACCGAGCTGTATCGCATGTTACAGCAGGCCGGGGCGGTGCGCAGCGATATTGCGCCGGAGGTGGTGGCCTACCTGCTGAACGTGTTCAGCTATGGGCTGGTCAGCGCATCTGAAGTGATCGCGCCGGAAGATACCCCGGCCTTTGAAGCGGCGATTGACGGCCTGGCCCGGCTGCTGGACCGAGGGCTGGCGCCGGAAACGCCGCAGCCCGGCAGCACCGCCGCCGCCAGAGCCACCATCGTTCAACTGGTCGAAGCAATCCGTGCCCAACAGGCACCCTAGCAGTACAGGACACAACCATCATGATTACCGTCGATAACCTCACGTTTACCTACCCCGGCAGCAAAGCGCCCGCCGTCCGCGATGTCAGTTTCCGCATTGACGAAGGGGAAATTTTCGGCTTTCTGGGGCCAAGCGGCGCGGGCAAAAGCACCACCCAGAAAATCCTCATCGGCCTGCTCAAAGGCTATCAGGGCCAGATCGCGGTCATGGGGCGCGAGCTGAGCCAGTGGGGGCAGGATTATTACGAGCATATCGGGGTGTCGTTCGAGCTGCCCAATCATTACCTGCGGCTGAC
>CAZQIY010000063.1:17077-19121 GCA_964593565.1 uncultured Anaerolineaceae bacterium | reverse complement strand
GCTGCCCGGCTTTCGCGCCCCGGCGCTGGAAGGCCAGATGCTCTACTTCCCGGCGGATGGGCACTGGAACGCCGCAGGTCATGCCCTGGCCGCGCAGTTGATCCATGACAGGCTGATTCAGGAAAGCCTGCTGCCGGAGTAGCGGTTTTACAGGCCGCGCCGCATGTGCCATAATCGTCGCCAAACATAGCTGCTGAGGCATGTATGCAGACAATTGCTGTAGATGATATCCCGGTGCTGGAACCCGGCCCGATGCCGCGTGCGTTCCACCTGATGACCAAGCCGCGCGGCGCGATCTGCAACCTGGATTGCAGATACTGCTATTTCCTGTCGAAGGAACGCCTGTATCCTGACAGCGCGTTTCGTATGTCGGAAAATCTGCTGGATGAATATACCCGCCAATACATCGAGGCGCAGCAGGTGCCCGAAGTCACCTTTGCCTGGCAGGGCGGTGAGCCGACTCTGATGGGCCTGGAGTTTTATCAGATGGCGGTGCGCTTCCAGCAGAAGCATAAAAAGCCGGGCATGCGCATCTTCAACAGCTTTCAGACCAACGGCGTTCTGCTGGATGACGACTGGTGCGCATTTTTTAAGGCGCATGATTTTCTGATCGGCCTCAGCGTGGATGGCCCGCAGGAAATCCATGATGCGTACCGGGTGGACAAAGGCGGCCAGCCAACCTTTGATCGTGTCATGCGCGGGCGCGATTATCTGGACAAGCACGGCGTAGAGTACAACATCCTGTGTACGGTCCACGCGGCCAATGCTGACCACCCGCTGGAAATTTACCGCTTTTTCCGCAATGACCTGAAAGCCCGGTTTATCCAGTTTATCCCGATTGTGGAACGCGCCAACGACACCGGCTTTCAGGAAGGCCACACCGTCACAGAGCGTTCGGTCACGGCGGAACAGTACGGCAGATTCCTCATCGACATTTTTGATGAATGGGTGATGCACGATATCGGGCGGGTGTTTGTCCAGATTTTCGACGTGGCCCTGGCGGCATGGAGCGGGCAGCGGCCGGGCCTGTGCATTTTTGAGGAAACCTGCGGCGCGGCGCTGGCGCTGGAACACAACGGCGATGTGTTTTCCTGCGATCACTTTGTCGAGCCGGATTACCGGCTGGGGAACATCCAGCAGACCCCGCTGCCGCAGATGGTCGGTTCAAGGCAGCAGTGGCTGTTCGGCCAGCACAAGAAGACCAGCCTGCCGCAGTACTGCCGCGATTGTGAAGTGCGGTTTGTCTGTAACGGCGGCTGCCCGAAGGATCGTTTTATCGAAACACCAGATGGCGAACCGGGCCTGAATTATCTGTGCGCGGGTTACCGGGCTTTCTTCAACCACATCAACCACCCCATGCAGTTGATGGCGGCTGAACTGCAGGCCGGGCGCGCCCCCGCCAATGTCATGTTTCATCTGGCACGCGAGCAGCAGGCGCAGCAGCAGCAGTTTGCCAGGGCCGGGCGCAACGATCCGTGCCCGTGCGGCAGCGGCCTGAAGTTTAAGAAGTGTCACGGGCGCCGTTAGCGCTGCGGTCAGACGCCCACGCCTCGACCACCGGCAGCCGAATGCTGAACAGGCTGCCTTTATCCGGCATGCTTTCCACATGGATCGTGCCGCCATGCGCCTCGACAATGCGGCGTGTGATCGAAAGCCCCAGCCCGGTGCCCCCTGTGGACGAACTGCGCGATTTATCCGCCCGGTAAAAACGCTCGAAGATCAGGCCCTGCTCTTCCGGACTGATGCCGATGCCGTTATCGCGCACATCAATCACTACACAGTCGTTTTCCCGGCGCGCCTCCACCTGTACCAACCCGCCCTCCGGCGTGTAGTTGAGAGCATTGACGACCAGATTGGTAATGGCGCGGTTGAGTTTGAGCGCGTCCGCCTGGATGATGGGCACCACATCGCCTTCCAGAAGCAGTAACTGATGGCGGCGCTGGGCAGCCAGCACCTGCTGATCCTGAATCACCTGCGCCAGAAGCTGCTGAACATCGACTGCGGCAAACACAAATTCATCTGTTGCCTGTTCCAGCCGCGACAT
>CAZQIY010000063.1:0-16977 GCA_964593565.1 uncultured Anaerolineaceae bacterium | reverse complement strand
ATGGCGTTGCTCTGATGATCGCGGAGCAGGGTGCCGACATTGTGAATATGAATCCAGGTGCCGTCGCGGTGTCTTTGCAGCACTTCGCCTTCCCACCAGCCCTGGGTCATGATGTTCTGGATCGCTGTGGAGCGTTCTTCATCCGTGACCTGGGTGGCCAGCACTTCTGTCAGCGGTTTTCCAATGGCTTCCTCAGCGCGCCAGCCGTAGATACGTTCCGCGCCCTTGTTCCAACTGACGATTTTCAGCGAGAGATCGGTCGAAATCACGGCGTCAGAAACGTTGTTGATCAGTTCTGCGTGGTAGTGAAGCTGTTCCTCAAAGCGCTTGCGCTCTGTGATGTCGCGATTAATGCCCACCAGCCCGCTGATGCGCCCTTCGCTGTCGTGCAGCGGGATTTTATTGACCATCAGCCACAGGGTTTCATCTCTTACGCTAAGCACCCTGAGTTCGCGGTTGATCATGCGCCGGTTGTTTTGCAGCAGTTCCTCTTCTTCCTGCCAGTACAGTTCTGCTTCTTCGGCGGGGATCAGGTCAAAATCGGTTTTGCCGATCAGCCCCACATTGCCCCAGCCTTCTTCAATTGACCGGTTGGTCAGCACAAACCGATGCTGCAGGTCCTTGAGATAAATATAATCCGGCACCGCGTCGATGACAGACCGCAGCAGGTTGCGCTCTTCGATGAGGGCCAGTTGGGTTTTCTTAAGGTCGGTGATAAAGCGGTTGATGCCCACCACGCCAATGACGCTGCCGCTGCTGTCGCGCAGGGGCACTTTAGTCACCAGCACCCAGACCCCTTCATCCCGCATCTGCAGCTCCGCAGGCATGTAAACTTCCTGGCTGATGATGGCCTGGCCGGTTTCGCACAACTGCTGTTCTTCGCGCCGCCAGGCATCCGCCGTTACTGTGGGGAAAAGCTCGTAATCTGTCAGGCCGATCAGGCTGCGCCCCTTAAACATATCCTGAAGCGCCTTGTTAATCAGCACATACTGGCCATGGATATCCTTGACGTAAATTTCGTCCGGGATGTTATCAATCACCGTGCGCAGCAGGGCGCGTTCTGCCTCCAGGTGGAGTTCGCTGCGCTTTTGCTGGGTGATGTTCCGGTTAATGCCGACCAGCCCTACGATGCTGCCGCCGCTGTCGCGCAGGGGCACTTTTGTTTCCAGCACCCATTCTGTCTCTCCGGAGGCCGCCACGATGGGCGGGATGGCGCTTTCCTGGTTAAGGATGGCACCGCCCTCGGTCATGATCTGCTTTTCTCTGGCGCGCAGCATATCCGCCACTGATGCGGGCATTAAGTCATGATCGGTTTTTCCGATCAGATTCTGCCCGCCCCAGTGTGTCTGGGTTGCTTTGTTCGCCAGCAGGAAGCGGCTCTGCAAATCCTTGACGAAGATTTCATCCGGAATGTTATCGACCACAGTACGCAGCAGGGTGCGTTCGGCATCCTTGATCTGATCGGTTTCCCGGCGGGCGACAATATCCCGAATCACCGTCACATGAAAGGCGCGCCCCTCATGGGTGTACCCGTGCGAGGCGATTTCTACAGGGATGAGGGTGCCATCCTTGCGCCGCAGCTCCATCTCAAAGCGGTCCGGCTCTGGCGGCGCGGTGTGGGTCCCAGCGCCGGCCAGATCCTCCAGGCTTCTGCTGCCAACCAGTTCTTCGCGGCTGTACTGAAAGGTACGCTCGAAAGCCGGGTTGATATCAAGGATGATGTTGTTTTCGCAGACACAGATCGGATCAGAAATTGCTTCAAACAGGTTGCGATAATGTGCTTCGCCCATCCGTAAATCCTCCGTCTGCTGTTCAAGCTGCTGCTGATCATACTGGCGCAGCACCGCCACCGCGATAATCGCTAGCGACATGATGACGTTCAGGCGGGCGGTATAAAACAGGATCAGCGAAGGATGATCCACCATGATGAGCACGATAAAGATCACGCTGACGATCAGGTTGGCCGCTGCTACAGCCAGAGTCCAGCGAAATGGGAGCAGGATGCTGCTGAACAGCACCGCCAGGTTGAGAAAGCCCAGTGTTCCCATGAGATACACCGGGTCAGCCTCGAGCAGCAGCACAGCCGCCGCTGTCGTAAAACACAGGATTACCAGTGCCCTGGCGCTGAAGTAAAAATGCCCGCCCCGGTTCAACCGGTACAGGCCCAGCAGGAGGCCAGCGGCAAACAGCCCGACAAAAATTTCGACAACGTGGGTGGTCGAATCCAGCAGAATGTGCAGCGAAATGGCCACTGCCAGGGCAGCAGTCAGCCCAACCAGCAGCCTGGACAGCATCCAGCTTTTGCGCCCGAAAGCATCTACCGGTTCTGGGGTTGCAGAGCGTCCGGCAGTTTTAGAAGTCGATGGTCTGGTATGATGGTGCACGAACAACTTTCCTCAAAACTTAGTTATACTTTCGGCTGCTGATTTTCTGGGAGGTTTGGTTTATCTGATTTTATCATTAATGTCACGTTTGTTCGTGAAGGGTTTGCGGGACGTTTGTACTGCTTGCTGATATAATGGGCCTGAAGCCAAGTACGAAAGGAGGACAGATGCCAGTGCGGCATCGAAGAACCTATGGCCGTTGCAGTAGCACAAGCATACGATATTGATAAAATTGCCGAAGCACTGGGTAATGACGCAGACAGTCTGCTGAATCACACCTGCCAGACGATCCCTAAAGAGCAGCTTTACCTGCCAGGGCCGTCGTTTGTGGATGAGGTTTATACCCAGACGGACCGGACGCCGCAGGTGCTGCGCAGCCTGCAGCAGATGTTTTCGCATGGGCGCCTGGGTGGCACGGGCTATCTCTCGATTTTGCCTGTTGACCAGGGGATTGAGCATGCCGCCGGGGCATCCTTTGCCAAAAACCCGCGCTATTTCGACCCGGAAGGCATTGTGGAACTGGCCGTTGAGGGGGGCTGCAACGCTGTCGCCTCGACCTTTGGCGTGCTGGGCGCGGTGGCGCGCAAATATGCCCACAAAATCCCGTTTCTGGTCAAGATTAACCACAACGAACTGCTGACCTATCCTAACAAGTACGATCAGATTATGTTCGGTACGGTGAAGCAGGCCTGGGATATGGGCGCGGTGGCGGTTGGCGCGACGATTTACTTCGGTTCTGAAGAAAGCGCTCGCCAGTTGATCGAAGTGGCGGAGGCATTTGCCTATGCGCATGAACTGGGCATGGCGACGGTGTTGTGGTGCTACATGCGCAACCCGAATTTCAGCGTCAATGGCACCAACTATGAAACCTCTGCGGACCTGTCCGGGCAGGCCAATCACCTGGGTGTCACCATCCAGGCGGATATCGTCAAGCAGAAACTGCCCACGAACAACGGCGGCTATAAGGCCCTGAACACGGGCGATTCATCCTATGGCAAGCTGGATGAGCGTATCTACAACGAACTGACCTCCGACCATCTGATTGACCTGACGCGCTATCAGGTGGCCAATGGTTATATGGGCCGGATCGGGCTGATCAGTTCCGGCGGGGCCAGCGGCATGAACGACTTTGCCGAAGCGGTGGAGACCGCCGTTATTAACAAACGCGCCGGGGGCACCGGGCTGATCAGCGGGCGTAAGGCTTTCCAGCGCCCGATGGAAGAAGGCATCGCCCTGCTGAACGCGATTCAGGATGTGTACCTGTGCGACGATGTAACCATCGCCTGATTTGCCGGCGTGGTTGAGCAGGGAAACGAAAAGCGGCCTCCCCTGCGGAGACCGCTTTTTTGTTGTGCAATTTACCCGCCGAAGAACAGGGTCGCGGTGGGTGTTGCTTCGCCGCCATTCTGAATCTCCGGCCCCGATGGTATCGGCGCGGCGGGAGTCGGGAAGAACGGTATTGTGGTCGCGGTGGGCACCACCACCGGCGCTGTGGTGATGGTGGGCGCCGGGGTCGGGGATGGCGGCGGCGTTGGGGTCGGGTTCTGAACATTGACCGTGATGGCATGCCGCACAAAGCCCCCGGACTGCGAATTCATGGTCATGCGCAGGGTGTACTGCCCATTGGGAACAGTGGTGGTATTCCACTCGCCCAGGGTGCTGTTCTGGTTAGGCTGCTGCGTGCGCACCGGCCCGGCGATCAGGGTGAAGTTATTGGAGCCGGAGGGCGCATATTCAAGCTGATAGCTGTCAAAGCTGCTGGCCGAAGCCGCACCCAGGATCGTCACCGTTCCGGTCAGGGTGCTGCCTTCGGCAGGGGATGCGATGCGCGCAACCGGCAGGTCTGTATTAAGATCGCAGGCGGCGGTGGGCAGCGGCAGCACAGTCTGTGGCAGGCCCATCAGGTTGGCGGTGGGCCGCCCGGCGCCGGTGTTCAGCCAGCTTACCGCGAACGGATCACGTGGGGTCAGCTCAACAAATTCCATCTGGATGACGTTGTTCTGGCAGAATTCGTTTGCCAGCAGCCCGGTCCAACTATCGACGGAGGCCACCACCACAGGCCCTGCCTCTGCTGGAGGCGGCGGGTTGGTGATGGCAAAAAATTCGTTGCGCTGCTGGGTGCAGCCATCGCCGGGCAGGGTGCCGGTTGGCGCACAGATCACCAGATTCTGCACGCTTCCTGGCGGCACCACATTAGACGGCGGTGCGTTGAAGGGCGCCGGGTTGGTGCCGGACAGGGCATTTTCCATGACGAGCCGCCAGACCGGCAGCGCCGTTTCGCGGCTGTTGGTAATGGTTGCGTTGGCATCCACACGCCCCATCCAGACCCCCACCACAAGGTTACGGCTGAAGCCAATCGCCCACATATCGCGGTTGTCAGTGAGATGGTTGATCTTGGCGGCGGTCCGGTTCGGATAATTTTCCAGAAACAGCGCTGCGCTGGCAGCGTCGTAGAACTGCGAATCGCTGAGGATGTTCTGGATCAGGAAGGCGATTTGCGGCTGCACCACCTGGGCGGGCTGCCGCGGCGCCAGTGCTTCTGGCAGGGGGACCACCTGATTATCCGAATCGCGAATTTCGACAATGGTGCGCAGGGGCACAAACTGGCCTGTATTCGCCAGGGTGCCATAGGCTTTCATCATGTCCCACAGGCGCACTTCTGTCACTTGACCAAACGCCGTACGATAATCCACAGCGGGCGGTTCGTTCAGGAACGTCAGGCCCAGGCGCGTGGCAATATCCAGATACCCATCGCGGCCGATAAAGTTATAGGTCTTGGCGGCAGGCACATTCAGGCTGTTGGCCAGCGCACGCCGCACCGAAATCGCGCCCCGGTACTGGTTTTCTGCATTGGCCACCCGCAGATCAGGTGGCTGGAAATCCGGCGGCAGATCAAACAGAACCGTCGCCGAGGTCAGGTATTCGTCGTAATCAATCTGGCCGTTGCCGTTGCGGTCTCCCACACCTTCCAGCGCCCGGGTATACACCACCGGCATGATGGTCGCGCCCGGAAGCTGCCAGGTGAGAGCATAATTGGTCTGGCCGTCAATGTCGGCATTGTTAAAGTCCGGGCTGCCCACCATCGCCAGCACCGCGCCGGTATCCGGTTGGGTAACCATGAGCGCGCCTGTCTGGATGCCGGTGAAGGCCTGCGCCTGAATCTGGTCGCGCAGCGCTTCCTGGGCCAGTTCCTGAATTTCAGGATTGAGGGTGGTGCGGACAATAAACCCGCGCTGGAAAATTTCGTTGCCATATTCGCGGATCAGTTCGCGCCGGACAAAATCAACAAAGTGCGGGTAATCGCCTTCGGCAGAACGCGGCCGATATTCCTGGCTCTGGACTTCGGCTCGCTGCAGGTTGACGTTGGCTGTAAATGAGCCGTTGTCGCGCAGGATCTGGCCGCGCTGGATGCAGTAGCGGTTGTTGCCCTGGAACTGGCCGTGCTGGAAATTGAGGCAGCCCACTGTCGCCAGTTCGCGCAGCACCGCATCAGTGGCGGCAAAGGCCGGGTCACGATTTTCCTTTGGCACCGGGTCATTATCCACCGGCTGCCGCAGCAGGGCGGCCAGCATGGCCCCTTCGACCAGGGTTACTTCGGAGGCGGGCTTGTTAAAGTAAAACCGCGATGCCGCCTCGACCCCATAGGACTGATTGCCAAAGAACTGTTCGTTCAGGTACAGTTCCAGGATAAAGTTTTTGTCGTACTGGCGCGCAATTTCGGACGCGACCACGATTTCATCCAGGCGGGTGGGCGTGGTTGTGCTGGCCTGGCTGGCGACTACGAGATTAGCCACCTCCTGTGTGATGTTGACATTACCTTCGCGCCGCTGCAGCCCACCGCTCAGGTTCTGAATAAAGGCCCCGGCGATAGCAATCGTATCAAAGCCCGGTGTTTCGTAGTAATTGGGGTCCTGGGCGCCCACAATCGCGTAAATCAGTTCCGGCGACATCTCGCTGAGTGAAACAGATTCGCGAGAGCCACCCTGTTCGCTGTTCAGTTCCGCGATTTCGCTGCCCGTCGCATCCAGCACGCGCACGGTCTCAAAATCCGGCTGGTAGTTTTCCAGATCGTTGATGCCCTGGCGGTACGTGGTGGCAATATTGTTATAGGACACTACCACGAACAGCACCAGCAGCGTGCCGACAATGAAGGCGCCGCCCAGGAACAGCGTGACCACCAGAATAAGCCGCCGGAGGTTGGACTGGCGCTGGCGTTCTACCGCCTGCTGATAGATTTCGGACTCTGTCTCGAATTCCTCGTAATCGGGCGGCTGGGCCTCGACAGTTTCAAAACCTTCATAGACAGAAGCCGGCTCATAAGGGGAGGTCATCACAGGCTCGGCCCGTACGGTCGCCCCTGCATCAAACCCGCTGTCCAGCGTGTCGGCATCCGACATGCGGATCGTGGACTGGTTGATAGCTACATTGCCGGGAATGGTGGCTTCCGGGTCATCAATCGGGACGGACCGGGGCAGCGGCATGTCGTCATCAAGGTAGATGGGTTCCGTGCCGCGTGTGTGGGCGGTGTCCTCTACAGTGGCCTGATCCTGGTCTTCCGGCAGGTACGGAATCTGCCCCCGCAGCACATCGTCTGCGGTGAATTCAGAAGTTGCTGTCGGCACACCGCGCGCAGAGGGCTGTACCGGTGGCGTATCCATCACCCAGTCGCCCACTGCGTTATCATAGCGATACCAGGTGTCTGTATCGACACCCATCATCCACCAGTTATCATCGTTATCAAGGATCAGGTGCTTGCGCAGTTCCTGCTGCAGTTCATCGCGGGTAATCAGGCCGTTCTGGTACTGCTGGCGCAGGTTGCGCACCTGACGCTCTGTATGCTGGAATTTGCGGGCCAGTTCCACCTGGGCCGGGTCGGCTTCTGGCTCGGTCACGGCGGCGGCCTCGGTTCCGCCAAGCTGTTCGAGCTGCTGGCGGGCGTAGGCGGCCGGGTCCGCGCCTTCGGGCTGTGTGGCGGCCGCTTCCGGTTCGGTCACGGCGGCACCCTCTGCGCCTTCCAGCGATTCGAGCTGCTGGCGGGCATAGGCGGCCGGGTCGGCGGGCACCTCCGTCGCGATGGCTTCCTCAGCGTCTTGGGCGGGGGCGGCTTCCGCTTCTTCTTCCAGTTCAATGGCCTGCCGGACAGCATCGGGCGGGTAAACCTCTGTGGTTCCGCCGCTGGTCACTCGCTCCAGCGCCTCGCGTTCGGCCTGAGTCGGGCCAAATTCAAGCTCTTCAGACTCCCCGGTCACTTCCGATGCCTGAATTGTTTCTTCCTCTGCATCCTCGCCGGGCACAATATCCGGCCTGGGCTGTGCTTCAATCAGCGTCGTCAGCGAGGCGACCAGGTCCCCCAGGCCGCTGTAGGTTTCCAGATCGGCAGTATCCTCTTCTTCTGCCACAGCAGCATCCGGGGCTTCGACGGTTTCCTCATCCGGGGTTTCGAGGAAGGCGCTGTCTTCTGGCCGGGCAACCCCCGGCGCAGGGGCAACTTCAACCTCGTCTTCCATATCGAAGCGCGTATCTTCTGGCCGGGGCAGATGCCAGGTGCCTTCGCGAGCAGGAACGGTGCCAAGTTCAGACGGCATGGCAGACATTCTCCAGCCACCGGGCTGCGCCTGCGCTTCTGGTTCCTGAGGGACGGGCTGCTGCCAACCGCTGGTTTGCTCCGGCTTTTTCCAGCCGCCCTTAAACTCGATATCATCGGACCCGCTTTGCATAGGTGGTTGCGTATCAGACATGCGCTTTTCCCAATAGAATGTGCCGCCGCGACCTGGTTGCCAGCCAATCGGGCAAATCATGGCTGGTTTGCCCGGCATTTTCCAGATGTATTCTAACGCAATTGTACGCTATGCGCAGATAAAAAGGCAATCCATACCGTTAATGAGGCTGATTCAGGGACAGATCAGAGGGGGAATGCAGGATGTGGGCAGGTGAATCGTGAGCGTGTGCGGTCACGGGAGTCATTGATCCGGTGTGCGGGTATCGTGGCCTTCGCTGTCGCCTTCGTTGGGCCTGCCAGCGGGCCGCGCCTGATCGGTCACGGAGGACATGATGGGGTCCGGGGCAGGCTGTTTGACCCCCCAGTAGCGGGTCAGCCGGCTGGCATCCGGCGGCTCCGCGCTGTCGCTGGTGCGTTCAGCCCGCATTTTCTGTTTGCTCATGGCGCTGGAAATTTCGTGGTTCTGGTCGAGGGAGGATTCCTGGGGGGCTTCCTTGTTCTGGATACTGCTGCGGGTAAACGGACGTTCCTTCAGCACAAGGGTATCTTCTTCGTTTTCGGCGGTGGCGTCGCGGGTGGTGCGGTGCTGTCCATCTGAGGTGCCTTCTTCTACGGACACCACAATCACGCTGACATTGTCTTCGCCGCCGCGTTCATTGGCCAGGTCAATCAGCTTCTGGCTGACTTTGGACGGGTTGTCATCTGCCAGCACCACCTGGGCGATTTCCTCCGGCTTGACATGGCGCGTAAGGCCGTCAGAACACAAAATCAGGCGATCCCCGATCTTGAGCTGGCTGTGATAAATGTCGATGTCAATTTCTTCGGCCTGGCCCAGTGCGCGGTACAGCACATTGCGCATGGGGTGTTCTTCGGCCTGTTCCGGGGTGATGTGCCCGGCGGACAGCAGCGCCTCGACAAAGCTGTGATCTGAGGTGATCTGGGTGATATCGTTAGTGTGGCCATCGACCTGATAGGCGCGGCTGTCGCCCACGTGGGCCACGATGACCTGCTGGCCGCGCACAAATGCCAGGGTGACGGTGGTGCCCATGCCGCGCATATCCGGTTCTTCGACAGCGCGATGCATAATGGACAGGTTCGCCTGCTGAATAGATGTCCGCAGTCGTTCAGACACATCGTCATCGGACAGGCCGTTAATATGGTTGACGCTGTCCTGGTTGCGCAGCGACATGCCGGCCTGGATCGCCTCAATCGCCATACGGCTGGCTTCCTCTCCGGCGGCTGCGCCCCCCATGCCATCCGCGACGACTGCCAGAACAAACTGGTCGCCGGGCCAAAGATGGACGCTGTCCTCGTTGTTCTCTCGCACCTGACCGACACTGGTTCGGGCACTGCTGCGCAGGCGGATACCATCCCCCGAATTTGGCATTACGGGTCTCCTAGCATTATCTGGGTTTACTTTTATTCTACAGAAGCCTACTTCTGACGCAAGCAGTTGCTGCGGATTGGATGGTCTGCTGGCCTGCGGTCTGTGGTGAAACGGCAATTGCTTTTTGGGTACGTAGTAAAATTCACTGAAACAACCATCTTTTTTTCCCAAATGTTCGCTATTTATCATTTGGGATACCTGGGATATAGTTAAATGTTGTTAGTCTCTGGGCTTTCATCAATACAGCAGCAGCGGGTGGTGTGGCTGGTTCGCCGGTCTGCTGTACGTGGATGACTGCTGACCAAAGACTATCGGCTGGTTGCAATGTTGGTGGCTATGCAAAAACTTCTGGATGAACTATACCGCATTGATAACTATAATGATACCTTCGCGCTGGGGCATTATGCCCGCGTGATGGATGCACTTGACCGCCGCACCGGGCACATGGTCGCTTTTAAAGTGATGCGCCCGGAGCATCTCAACCCCGGCGGCGAAGTGCGCTGGGAATATCGCGCGTTTGCCAACGAGGCTCATCTGCTGATGAAGCTGGCAGACAGCCCGCACGTGGTCGATCTGCTGGACTGTGGCTATGTCTCCAGTTCTGCGGAACACCCGGAGGAGGGCGAGATTGTGGCCTTCCTGCAGGATGTGATGGGCTTTACAGAGGCGATGGACGAATTCGCAGAGCGCGGCTGGCGGCCTTATCTGGCGCTGCAGAATCTGCCGCGCACGCGCAACCTGCTGTACCTGATGAAACCCAATCATCCCAACGTGCGCTGGCGGCTGCCCAGCGAAGAGGGCATCGCCCTGGCGCTTCAGTTTGCCAACATCCTGCGGATGGCGCACCAGCAGCACATCGTCTATCTTGATCACAAGCTGGAACATGTCTACTGGGATGGGACCCATCTGCAGATTATCGACTTTAACAGTTCGCGCCAGCTTGACCCCGCTGAAAACGGCGTGGAGCGTTATTATGGCCAGGATATTCATAACCTGTGCGTCGGCATCCTCTACCCGATTTTTACCGGGCTTTCCCCTCAGAAAACGGCCCTGCGCCCACAGCCGGGCCGGGTGAGCGATGTCGAGGAGCGTTATAAAAACATCACCGAACTGGACTTTGGCGTAGAACCCACGCTGAGCGATGGAATCAAGGAACTGCTGCAGGCCGGCGCGGCCATGCAGATCCCGACGGTGGATGCCTTTATCGAAGGCCTGCAGGTGGCCGGGGCGGCGCTGGGGTGGGATTTCCCCAGCCACTATACCAGCCCCGCCAGCCGCGATGCCCGCACCCAGATGCGCGCCGGAGTCACCCGCCTGCGCAGCGGGCAGGAGAACCTGCGCGAGGCCCGCGAGCTGTTCCGCGAGGCCGCCATTCAGGAAGGAATCACCGGCGACCTGGAAGCCGAACTGCGGCGGCTGGTGAAATCAGTTAACGAAATGCTGAATCATCGCGTCATTCCCTGAATCTGGGTTATAATGGGTCGCATCAGGTCATTTCGACCTGTATCGCCAGTTTTAACAGATGAAACTGGCTGCCCAATGATCACCATGAGGAGGGGAAATCATGGGTAAAATCAGCAGCATTGTCTATCGCCCGGCACAGGTAGCGGCACATCCGGATGACCATTACAGCCGGGTTGCCCTGCAGAGCGCCAATTTGCTGGAGAATTATGGTATTGAGGGCGACTGCAAGGGGGGTCACCCCAAGCGGCAGTTGAACATCATGAGCCATGAAACGCTGGAGGCGCTGGCCACAGAAGGGTTTAAGGCAAAGCCCGGCGAAATGGGCGAGCAGATCGTCATCAGCGAGATGGACGAGGATTTAAACAGCCTGCCGGAAGGCACCCAGCTTCAGATCGGTTCCGAAGTGATCATTGAACTGCTGGAGCCGCGTACCGGCTGTGATCGTTTTGAAGCTATCCAGGGGATTTCCCCCAGCCATGCCGCTGGACGCCTGGGTAAAATGGCGCGTGTCGTCAAAAGTGGCCCTGTTCAGATAGGAGACATCGTTACGATTCTGGATCATGTCTGAGTATGTAACCGTTGAAGTGGAACCCACCGGCGATCCTGAAGTGATCGAACTGGTGACGAACCAAACGCTGACCACAGAAAAGGAAGTGTATCGCAGCTATGATGAGGGTGATGTGGGGTCGCCTATCGCGCAGATGCTCTTTAACGGCGTTTCCGGCATCCGCATGATGACCATTACCCCCAGCAGCCTGATCATCACCCGCGACCCGGATTATGCCTGGGAAGAGATTGTCGATGAGGTGCGCGACGCCCTGCGCGACTTCTTCCTGTAGGATAGGCGGGGACACACTGCAAACAATAAAAAAAGCCACCTGTATTGTTTACAGATGGCTTTTCTTGTTGCTGATTTCAGCTCATCAGGCGGGTGGGGCTTCGTGTTCCCCTTCTTCCACCTGTTCCAGAGTCAGGTTGTCTTCTGCATCCACATCCGCCCGGACAATGCTGCCGATGCGGAACCTGCCGGACAGAATGCCGTCCGAAAGTTCGTCCTCGACCTCATTCTGGATCAGGCGGCGCAGTGGACGCGCACCATATTCCGGATCGTAGCCATGTTCGGCCAGCCAGTTGCGCGCGGCTTCTGACATATCCAGCATGATGGCGTGTTCCAGCAGGCGTTCGCGCACCTTGTTCAGTTCAAGCTCCACAATCTGCTTGATTTCTTCCTTCGTCAGCGAACGGAAGACGATGCTGGCATCCACACGGTTCAGGAATTCCGGACGGAAGACCCGCCGCAGTTGTTCCATCACGCTCTTGCGCATGTCGGCATAGGTCTCTTTTTCGGTGGTCTCCTCAGTGCGCTTGAGGTCGAAACCGAGAGTGCTGCCGCGCTTGATGGTATCTGCGCCGACATTGCTCGTCATCACGATGATGGCGTTACGGAAGCTGACCGTGCGCCCGCGCGCATCTGTCAACTGGCCTTCTTCCATCATCTGAAGCAGCATGTTAAAGGCTTCGGGGTGCGCCTTCTCAATTTCATCGAAGACGACGATGCTGTAGGGGCGGCGGCGGATTGCTTCCGTCAGCTGCCCGGCATCTTCGTAACCGACATAACCGGGAGGCGCCCCAACCAGACGCGCTACCGAATGACGCTCCATAAATTCGGACATATCAAGCTGGATCAGCGCGTCTTCGCTGCCAAACAGGAATTCCGCCAGCGTCTTGGTCAGTTCCGTCTTGCCAACACCTGTCGGCCCCAGGAACATGAAGGAACCAATCGGACGGCGCGGGTCCTTCAACCCGGCGCGGGCACGGCGGACCGCCTTGCTGATGGCTTCAATCGCCTCGTGCTGGCCGACGATGCGTTCGTGCAGGGCGGCTTCCATGTGCATCAGCCGTTCACTTTCCTCGCCAGCGATACGCATGACCGGAATGCCCGTCCACATGGCCACCACTTCGGCGATATCTTCAGCAATCAGCCGAGGCCGGTTGGTTTCCAGGTTCCAGTTAGCTTTCATCTGATGCAGCGCGTCACGGATATTGTCGCGCTGCATCTCGATCTGCTGGACTTCATCTTCTTCCGCTTTTTCTTCAGCCAGCAGTCGCAGATCATCTTCCAGCCGTTCGAGGTCCATTTCCATGTTGCGAACCTGGGCGGCTTCCGGGCTTTTGTACATCCGCAGCCGGGCCGCGGCTTCGTCAATCAGGTCGATGGCTTTATCCGGCAGGAAGCGATCCGGCACATAACGGGCGGAAAGCTGCGCAGCGGATTCGATGGCTTCGTTAGTGATTTCGACGTTGTGATGATCCTGATAGGGCACTTTGATGCCCTGCAGAATTTCGATGGTTTCCTCGATGGTCGGTTCATCGACCATAATCTGCTGGAAGCGGCGTTCCAGCGCGGCATCGCTTTCGATGTGCTTGCGATATTCGTCAAGCGTGGTCGCGCCGATGCACTGAAGTTCCCCACGCGACAGCGCGGGTTTCAGAATATTGGCGGCATCGACACTGCTGCCCGCAGAACCTGCGCCCACCAGCATATGCACTTCGTCAATAAACAGAATGCTGTCGGATGATTTCAGTTCCTCAATCACGCGTTTGAGGCGTTCCTCAAATTGGCCGCGATACATCGTCCCGGCCACCAGCGAGCCTACATCAAGCTGGAGCACGCGCTTGTTCAGCAGCGGCTTGGGCGTGTCGCCCATCACGATGCGCTGGGCCAGCCCTTCCACAATGGCGGTTTTACCAACGCCCGGTTCGCCAATGAGCGCCGGGTTGTTCTTGCGGCGGCGGCTGAGCACCTGGATCACACGTTCAATTTCAGTTTCGCGGCCCACCACCGGGTCGAGTTTGCCTTCCTGGGCCAGAGCCGTCAGGTCTGTGGCAAGCTGATCGACCAACGGGGTTTTATCGCGGCGCTGCGGGCGAGGATCGTCCTTGGCAGGCTGGTTGGCCTGGGCCGGGCTTTCCTGCAGCACGCGCCGGGTCTGGCGGCGTACTTCTTCCGGGCTGACCCCCAGGCGCTTGAGCACATCAATCGCCACGCCTTCAGACTGGCGCACCAGCCCCAGCAGCAGATGTTCAGTTCCAATGTAATGATGGCCCATACGGCGGGCTTCATCCACGGCCAGTTCCAGAACACGCTTTGTTCCCGGCGACAGATCGAGCTGGGTGTTAGGTGTACGGGTGGTTGCCCGTGTCAGCCGCTCGACCAGTTCTTCGACGCGCCGCTGTTCCAGCCCCAGGTCACGCAGCACACGCCCAGCAACCCCACCTTCTTCGCGCATCAGGCCAAGAAGCAGGTGCTCGGTGCCAATATAATTATGCTGGAGCCTTTCAGCCTCTTCCTGGGCCAGACTTAGCACACGCCGCGCCCGCTGGGTAAAGCGTTCCATTTTGTTTGGCACGGTATTTATCCTCCGTCAGTAGTGGTTCTCACCACCCTTACTGGCTATAAACTAACTATAATCGCTAACACCTTGAACAGACATAAACTTTTACTATTATACCAGTAGAAATGGAGTGTTATAAGTCCTTGCTGTTCAATGCTTCATTAGAATTGCCCAAACAGGCAACGGTAGCCTCATTTTAGCACAATCATTCCAATAGACAAAACAGGGGCAAATCACATTATTTGCCCCTGATCACGTACCCGTTAGGAAGTTGCAGCGCGGACGACTTAGTAGTTCCAGTCCTGGTCCAGGTATTCGGGGGAATTGACGCGCTTCAGGCTGAGGCCCAGGCGACGATTTTCAATGTCCATCTTGACCACGCGCAGGGTCAGTGTATCGCCTTCGTTGACCACTTCGCGCGGGTGGTTGACACGCTGGTCTGACAGTTCGGAAATATGAATCAGCCCTTCGATTTCCGGCGCGTTGACCAACTGGGCAAAGGCACCGAACTTGGTCAGCTTGGTGACGGTGGCCTGCACAAGCTGCCCCACGTTGTATTCAATCGCCACGTTATCCCAGGGGTCTGCGGCCTGGCTCTTCATGCTGAGGCCAATGCGCTTGCGATCAGAATCCACGCTGATGATTTCAACCCGGACTTCATCGCCGACCTTCAGGATTTCACGCGGGTGGGTGATATGCTGCCACGACATTTCTGTCAGGTGCACCAGCCCTTCGGCACCGCCAACATCGATAAACGCCCCAAAATCCACCAGACTGACCACGCGCCCGGTGCGCACTTCGCCCACCTGCAAATCCTGAATCAGGTTTTCCTTGCGGGATTCGCGCACTTCGCGGGCGGCGGCGCGTTCTGACAGAATAAGCCGGTTGCGGCTGCGGTCCACTTCCATCACCTTGACGGCGATGGGCTGGTTGACCATCTCGCTCCAGCGTTCTTCTGGCGTTTCGCCTTCGATACCGGCACGGCGTTCTGCGCTGATCTGGCTTTGCGGCACAAAACCACGCACGCGCCCAAACCGCACAATCAGGCCGCCTTTGTTATAGCCAGCCACGCGGCTTTCGTAGACACGCTGGTCTGCGCGGTATTCTTCCGCCATCTGCCAGTCCAGTTCTTCCAGCGCACGGTTCATCGAAAGGATGATGTTGCCCTGGTGATCGTTAGGATTAACGACATAGACAGAGACGGTTGCGCCTACCTTAAGCATGTCCAGGGTTTCCCGGTTCATGCGCTCCAGTTCGCGCCCGGGAATAATCCCTTCTGCCTTGCCACCAACATCCACCAGTATGGAGGTAGGGGATGTCGAAACCACCGTGCCTTCCAGCAGTTCGCCGCGCTTGAGCGCCGGGACATCCGGCCCCTGCTCCAGTGCTTCGGCCATGCTGGTGGGTTCCTGGCTGGCTTCTTCTTCTGCTGTGGCAGCCGGTGCCTCAGAAGCGGCCTTATTAGGTGCGCCGTTGCTGCTGGTTTCAGCCGGCGCTTCCGCTTCGGATGTTTCTTCCGCGGCCTCTTCTTCTGGCAAATTCAACGTATTTTCTTCAGCAGTATCCACTGCGGCTGCTGTCTCCGATGGCGTACTCGCGGAAGAACTGTTTTGCAGTTCTTCTGGCTCGTCTGCCCCTGGAATCATGGAATTCATAAAAACCTGCTCCCGAACACATGGGTACAGGTGAGATTATACCTATACGGTCAGAAATTTCCAACGGCCAATAGCAGATACAGTATTGCAGTACTCTATAGCTTGTCAGCAAGAAGACACCCCCGGCCATGGCCAGGGGTGTGAGCTGTGGTTATGTCAGTTCAGGTCCTGATCGAGCAGGCTGTCCTGATTGATTTGCAGATAGTCGGTGCTGGCGTCCGTGTGGCGCTCGAAGATGAGTTCGCCGCCCATTTCGTCAATGATGACCATATCGCCAGGGCGGAAATCACCACGCAGCAGTTGAATGCTGAGCGGGTTTTCCACATAGCGCTGCAGGGCGCGGCGCAGCGGGCGTGCCCCGAACTGCGGGTCGTAGCCCTTTTCCGCCAGCCAGTGACGCGCCGGTTCCGTCAGGTGGACTTCGATGCCGGATTCATGCAGCCGTTCGGCCACACTGCGCATGTTGAGGTCCACAATCCGTTCGACATCTGGCAGAGTCAGCGTCGAGAAGATGATCACCTCATCAATACGGTTCAGGAATTCCGGACGGAAGGTGTCGCGGATGGCTTTTTCGATCTTCTGGTGGTCGGCCACCGCTTCGGTATCGTGCGCCTGCACAAAACCGAGCGCGCCCCCACGACGGACAAAATCCGTGCCCAGGTTACTGGTCATGATGATGATGGTGTTGCGGAAATCCACCAGCCGCCCCTGACCATCCGTCAGGCGGCCATCTTCCAGGATTTGCAGCAGTGCGTTCCAGACATCCGGATGCGCCTTCTCGATTTCATCGAACAGCACCACCCGGTATGGGCGCCGGCGTACCGCTTCGGTCAACTGCCCGCCTTCTTCATAGCCGACATAGCCGGGCGGGGCACCAAACAGCCGGCTGACCGTATGCTGTTCGCGGTATTCGCTCATGTCGATGCGCACCAGCGCTTCTTCATCATCAAACAGGAATTCCGCCAGCGCCTTG
>CAZQIY010000062.1:0-19163 GCA_964593565.1 uncultured Anaerolineaceae bacterium | reverse complement strand
GCGGCGCACTGGCTGAGGCAGCGGCGCACAGCTTAGCCCTCGCCAGCCTGCCGGGGTTATTTTTCCTGCGTTTCCGCCGGTTCGTACAGTTCCACCAGCACGCCGCCGGTGCTTTTCGGATGCACAAAGGCATAGCGTGTGCCGTTATCGCGCTGGCGCGGCGTCTCGTTGATGAGTTCAAACCCTGCCGCCGCGATATGCGCCATTGCCGCCTCGATATCCTCTACTGACAGGCAGACATGATGCATCCCGGTTCCTTTTCTGGCGATATAACGGGCAATGCCGCTGTCGTCGGTGGTGGGGCGCACCAGCTCGATATGGGCGTTGTCTGTGGCCAGAAACGCCACTTCGGATTCTTCGGAAGGGATAGTTTCCATGCCGTCGAAGGACAGCCCCAGCGCATCGCGCCAGAACTTCAGGGCGGTGTCCATATCAGTCACGGCGATGGCAATATGATCCACTTTGATCGGCATGGATTGGTCTCCTGAAAAATGCTCTTGTATCAGGCAATAATGTTATAATACAGCATCGAAAATGCCAATTTACAGGTTGCATCCGTGGCCTCCCAGAGTCATCCCGAACAACAGGCTTTTCTTTTGCGTTCCATCGCAGAGCGGATGGACCAGCCACCGCTTAAAACCCTCATCAAAGCGCCGCAGGTGCTGGCGGCCTACCGCGTGACCGTCTACTATCATGACCGGCGGGCACTGGATTCGTGCGCGACCCTGTGGGACAGACGGCTGGAAGGCGTGCAGCTTGTACTGTGCTACCGGGGTATGTTCGACCAGAAGCCGATCACCCGGCCGCTGAGCGAAACCCGCTACGATACCTTTACCCAGGCCCTGCAGAAACTGCGCTTTGATCATCTGGCGGACCAGCCCGATATGCCGCTGTACGGTCTGGATTTCTGGATGATCGAACGGGCGGCGGGCAGCTTTATCCACAGCGTCATTGTCGCGCCGCAGACGGCCACCGGCAGCCATGCCGATCTTGTCCAGATCATCCAGACTCATCTGCCAGAGTCGCTGCGGGAAGTCAGCATCTGAAACGGCGTTCGTTACCCGGCCAGCCTATCATAAAAGGATCATCCATCATGAGCGCGCATACCGAAACAGAAGTCAAGCTGTACTGGCCGGATTTAGGCGAAATCGCGCGCCGGTTGGTGCTGGCCCAGGCAAACCTGCTGACCCCGCGTGTGTTCGAGCGCAACATCCGCTACGAAAACGCGGATGAGAGCCTGTCGGAAAATGGCGTCGTGGTGCGGCTGCGGCAGGATTATCGCACGCGGCTGACCTGGAAGGGGCCGGGGCAGATCAGCGACGGCATTATGCAGCGCTTCGAGGCGGAAGTAGAAGTCAGCGATTTTGACACCATGCATCTGATCCTGGAAAAGCTGGGCTATCATCCCTACATGATCTATGAAAAGTACCGCACCACCTATGCACTGGAGGGGGCGGAAATTGTGCTGGATGAGATGCCCTATGGCAACTTTGTCGAAATTGAAGGCGACCCCGCCAGCATTGAGCAGCTTATCCAACAGCTTGACCTGACAGCGGCCCCGCGCTATGGCCACAGTTATGCCCGCCTGTTCGACCATGTGCGCCACAACCTGCACCTGTCGTTTACCGACCTGACCTTCGACAACTTTGAGGGGATTGACGTGCCGGAAAGCGCCTTTGCCCCAGCCCGCTGACAGGAAAGCGCGCCAATGGAGATAGCACCCAATTAACGTTATAATTCCGCACATGACCGATACGACGGAAACCACCCCACGCCGCCGCTGGTGGCTGATCGCGCTGACTGCGGCGCTGGCGCTGATGCAAACCGGGGCGGTGGTGCGCACCCTGCAAAGACTGCCGGAACTGGCCGCGCTGGTCAGCCTGAATCTGCCGCTGGAGTTGATCGCCGGGGGGGGCTGGGCGTTGCTTTTCGGCGGCATCACCGTTAATCTTTTACGGTCGAGGGCTGCACAGCCTGCAATACTGGCCCTGTGCGGCTTTTTCATTTATAGTGTGGTACGCCTGATGCTGTTCGCACAGGCAGATTACGATCAGAACCGGCTGCCTTTTCTGATACTGCTAAGCCTTTGCCTGCTGGTCTTTCCGGTGGCCTTTCTGCTGCGCCGCTGAACATACGGAGTGAATGTATGGCTGTAGATCAACAACAGGTCTCGAAAATCGAACTGCTGCGCCAGAAGCGCGCCCTCAGTCAATCCGGCGGCGGAGAAGAACGTATCCGTCGCCAGCACGAAGCCGGGCGACAAACCGCCCGCGAACGGCTGGAAGTCCTGCTCGACCCCGGCAGTTTTCGCGAACTGGATGCCTTTGTCGAACATCGGGCGGTGGATTTTGGCATGGACAAGCGCCGCCACCCCGGCGACAGCGTTGTCACCGGCTGGGGCACGATTGATGGGCGGCTGGTTTATGTCTACTCGCAGGATTTTACCGTCGTCGGCGGCACCCTCAGCGAAGCCCACGCCCAGAAAATCTGCAAGATCATGGACATGGCGATGAAGGTCGGCGCGCCCATCATCGGGCTGAACGACAGCGGCGGGGCGCGCATCCAGGAAGGGGTGGACAGCCTGGGCGGGTTTGCCGATATTTTCCTGCGCAACACCATGGCCAGCGGTGTCATCCCCCAGATCAGCGTGATTATGGGGCCGTGCGCGGGCGGCGCGGTCTACAGCCCGGCCCTGACGGATTTTGTCATCATGGTGCGCGACACCAGCTACATGTTCATCACCGGGCCGGATGTGGTCAAACAGGTGCTGAACGAGGAAGTCACCTTCGAGGAACTGGGCGGGGCCACCGTCCACGCATCGCGCAGCGGCGTATGTCATCTGGTGTCGGATGACGAGACTCAGGCGCTGCTGATGGTGCGCGAACTGCTGACGTATCTGCCGCAGAACAACATGGAAGATTCGCCCTACCTGCCGCCGACAGATGACCCGCTGCGGACAGAGGCGGACCTGGATACGCTGGTGCCCACCGACCCCAACAAGCCCTATGACATGAAGGATGTCATCCACCGCATTGTCGATGATGGCATATTCTTCGAAATTCACGAAGCCTATGCGCCCAATATCATCTGTGGTTATGCGCGCCTGGGCGGGCACAGCGTAGGCATCGTCGCCAACCAGCCCCGTGTGCTGGCGGGCGTGCTGGATATTGACGCCAGCAACAAGGCGGCGCGTTTTGTGCGCACCTGCGACTGCTTCAATATCCCCATCATCACCTTTGTCGATGTCCCCGGCTACCTGCCCGGCACCGATCAGGAACACAACGGCATTATCACCTCTGGCGCCAAGCTGCTGTATGCCTACTGCGAGGCCACCGTGCCCAAACTGACCGTCACCACCCGCAAATCCTATGGCGGGGCCTACTGCGTGATGAGCAGCAAGCATATCCGGGGTGATCTGAACCTGGCGTGGCCGACGGCGGAAATCGCGGTGATGGGGCCGGAAGGCGCTGTCGAGATTATCTACCGGCGCGAGCTGAAAGAGGCAGAAGACCCGGCGGCGCTGAAGAAGGAGCTTGCGGCGGAATATCGCGAAAAATTCGCCAGCCCCTATGTGGCCGCAGCGCGCGGGTACATCGACGATGTGATTGAACCGCGCGATACCCGCCCGCGCCTGATCAACGCCCTGCAGGTGTTCCAGAACAAGCGCGATGCCAATCCACCCAAGAAACATGGGAACATGCCGCTGGGATAATGCGCAAATAAGGCTTTCCAGCGGGATTTATCCAACAGACTAGAGGTCGTACTGAATGCCTGAGCAGCACAACATCAACAAGGTTTTGATTGCCAACCGGGGCGAGATCGCGGTGCGCATCATCCGCGCCTGCCGCGACCTGGGGATTCCTACTGTCGCAGTGTATTCCGATGCGGACCGGACCGCCCTGCATGTGCGCTATGCCGACCAGGCCGTGAATATCGGCGCGGCGCCCCCCAGCGAAAGCTACCTGCGTAAGGACAGGATTATCGAGGTGGCGCGCAAAACCGGCGCGGATGCCGTTCATCCCGGCTATGGCTTTCTGGCGGAAAATGCGGAATTTGCCCAGCAGGTGATCGACGCGGGCATGGTATGGATCGGCCCGCCGCCGGAGGCGATTGCCACGATGGGCGACAAACACGCCGCCCGCATGACCGTCACTCGGTCTGGCGTGCCGCTGGTGCCCGGCACAGAAGCCGGCCTGCGCGATGAGGAACTGATCGCCGCCGCAGAGCAGATTGGTTTCCCCATCCTGGTCAAAGCGGTGGCCGGAGGTGGCGGGCGCGGCATGCGCAAGGTGTACGACCCGTCCACCTTTGCCGAAGCACTGGCAACCGCCCGGCGCGAAGCCCAGAGCGCCTTTGGCAACGGTGATGTTTACCTGGAAAAACTGCTGGTCGGGGCGCGCCACATCGAATTTCAGATTCTGGCGGATGCCTATGGCAACACGATTCACCTGGGCGAGCGCGAATGCTCGATCCAGCGGCGGCACCAGAAGCTGGTGGAAGAAGCGCCCAGCGTGTTTATCGACGCCGGCCTGCGTGACAAAATGGGCGAGATGGCCATCGCCGCCGCCCAGTCCGTCAATTATGTCAACGCCGGGACGATTGAATGCCTGGTGGACCGCGATAAGAATTACTACTTTCTGGAAATGAACACGCGGCTGCAGGTGGAACACCCGGTGACGGAACTGGTCACGGGTGTGGACCTCGTCAAGGAGCAGATTCGAATCGCGCGCGGCAGGCCGATGAGCCGTACCAGCAGCATCCGGCAGCCCAATGGCCACGCCATCGAATGCCGCATCAATGCCGAAGACCCTTACCTCAACTTTATTCCGTCCACCGGCAAGATCACCACGCTCATCACCCCCACCGGGCCGGGCGTACGGGTGGACAGCGGCGTTTATCCCGGTTACGAAATCACGCCCTATTACGACAGCATGATCTCCAAGCTGATCTGCTGGGGCGAGGACCGGGCCGAAGCCATGCTGCGGATGCGCCGCGCCCTGGAAGAATATACGATCATGGGCCTGAAGCATAACATCCCCTTCCACCTCAACCTGCTCAACAGCTTCAGCTTCATTGCCGGGCAGTTCGATACCAACTTTGTGGAAGAACGTTTTGACATGAAAACCTATGAAGAAGGTCCGACCGAGGCCGAAATTGAAACAGCGGCGATTGCGGCGACCCTGTTTGCGCATCGCAAGCGCCAGCTTGCCGCCCAGGTCGTCACGCCGCCCACGCGCGATACCAGCAACTGGAAGTGGGTGGGCCGCTGGGAAAGATTGCAGCGATGAAGTATGTAACCTTCGTAGGCGACAAACAATTTGAAATCGAGATCGGCAAGGATGGCGAAGTCATCGTCAACGGCGAACAGCGCCACGTCGATTTTCTCACCCTGGGGCCGTCGCTGTATTCGCTGATTACCGACAGCAGCTCGCTTCAGGTGGTGGTCGAAGGCGAAAGCGGCCATTATGATGTGCTGGTCAATGGACACCTGCACGAAACCCAGGTGCTGGACGAGCGTGCCCTGCTGATGGCGCAGCGGCGCGGCGGGCTGGTGGGCGGCACTGGCGAGATTAATTCGCCCATGCCGGGCCTCATCGTCGGGGTGCTGGTGGAAACCGGGCAGACCGTCGAAGTGGGCCAGACCGTGGTGATTCTCGAATCCATGAAGATGCAGAACGAGCTAAAAACGCCTGTCGCCGGGGTGATCGAGGAAGTGGCCTGTGAAGTCGGCCAGACGGTGGATAAAAATGCGCGTCTGGTGATGGTAAAGGCCCTCGAAGCATGAACATCCCGCAGGCGGGCATCTTCCTGATAACCGGGATCATGGCTGCGGGTAAATCGACAGTGGCGCAGCGCCTGGCGGAACGCCTGCCCAGGAGCGTGCATGTGCGCGGTGATCTGTTCCGCCGCATGATCGTCAGCGGCCGCTTTGAAATGGAGGCGGACTATGACGACCGGGCCTATGCTCAACTGCTGCTGCGTTACGAACTGGCGGCGCTGGTCAGCAGACGATACAGCGCCGCCGGGTTTGTGGCTGTCTATCAGGATATTATCATCGGCCCGGAACTACAGCAGGTAGCGGATATGCTGCGCCACGACCAGCCTGTTTATATCGTCGTGCTGTGCCCTGCCCCGGAAGTCGTGGCCCAGCGTGAGGCGGCACGCGGCAAGGTGGGCTACAGAACATGGTCACCCACCGAACTCGACCAGGAACTGCGGGCCAATACCCCCAAAATCGGCCTGTGGCTGGATACGTCCGCGCTGTCTGTGGATGAAACCGTAGACGCGATTCTGGCGCGGCAGGCAGAGGCGCGCATCCATCCCGCCGCCCCGGATTCCAGCCTTGACGTCCCCTGAAACCGGGCGGTACGATGTTTGATCTGTCTCGGAACGGGATGGTCTTCTCTGAATGCAGCTACCCGACTGGATAACAACAACATTACAGGCCATGCCCGCCCTGCTGTGGGTGTATGTGGGGCTGGGGCTGCCCTGGGCGCTGGTGGCGCTGCCGCGCCGCGACTGGACTGCGCGAACCGGCGTGCTGGCGCTGGCGTTCGCCTTCGGGCCGATTTTGCTGACTGCGTGGATGTTCGTGCTGGGGACTGTCGGTGCCAGCGCAGATGGTCCGCCCCTGCTGCGCCCGGATCTGATTCTGGCGGGAACCGTCGTGCTGGCGCTGGCGGGTGCCGGGCTGGCATGGCGCAAGTGGCGCCTGTCGCCCCCTGTAGACTCTCCCGCGCCTGCTGTGAGTCTGGCCTTTGATGAAAAACTGCTGATCGGGCTGATTGTGGCGGCGCTGCTGCTCCGATTTATCAGCATCGCGTTCTGGCCCTTTACCGCCTACGATGCACTGTGGGTGTTCGGCTATGAGGGGCGCTTATATACCCTGCTGGGCGAAATCCCCCACCGTATCGACTATTACCCGCAGTTCATGCCGCTGCAGTACAGCTATGCCCAGCTTATCACCGGCGGCATCAACGATCACGCAGCCCGGGCTGTCATCTTCTGGACTCATCTGGGCAGCATCCTGGCGGTGTGGACTCTGGGGGCGCGGCTGTTCACGCGGCGGGTGGGTCTGGTCGCGGCGGCGCTGTGGGCCTTGTACCCGGGCGTGAGCCAGTGGGCGCGCTTTGGCGATCTTGAAATTCCGCTGGCGTTCCTGTTCACCGCGACAGCCGCCTTCTTCCTGATGGCATGGATGCAGGCCGAAGGCCGCCGCCGCTATGCGCTGATTGCGGGGGTGCTGTTTGGCGGGGCGATGTGGACCAAGCCCACCGCCGGGGCGTTTATCTGGGGGGTGCTGCTGCTGCTGCTGGTAGACCTGGTGCGCGTGCGTTTCGACTGGCGGGCATGGTGGCCCCGCTTTGAAGTGGCTGTGCTGACCGGGCTGGCGAGTATCCCGCTGGGGGCGGCGTGGTATATCCGTAATGCGCTGCTGGGGCACAATATCATCGATTTCCCCACCGGCTTCTGGCTGACCCAGGCAGCACGCAGCGGGGCGGAATTTGGCTGGCCGCTGCTGGCGCTGCTGGCGCTGCTGGCGTATGTGTATGCCGGACCGCTGGACAGGCGGCCTGCGCTGCGCGGGGGCGCGGTCGGGTTGGCGCTGGTGCTGGCCGGGCTGCTGCCGTCGATCCTCAACCGGCACCGCATGGGGCTGGTGGAATGGGTGCTGCTGGCGGCGGGGGGGGTGGTGCTGTGGCGCACGATTCAGCCGTTTATCCGCCAGCATCTGCCGCAGAAAACGCTGGAAAAAGTGGGCTGGGCACAGCTTCTGGCGCTGCCCTACTTCGTGACGTGGTTCTATTCCTACAGCTATCATGATCGCCTGTCGTTCGCCATTGTGCCGCTGCTGCTGCTGCCCACTGCGGTGATCGTGGGCTGCTGGCTGACCGCAGAGCGCGTGACCGGGTGGGCGCGGCCAGCGCGCTGGATTTATGGCGCGGCGCTGGTGCTGGTGGCGCTGCCCGGCGTGGCTGGCACGCTGTACGATGGCAGCGCCGGGTGGGGCTGGCTGTGGGATGAAACCCTGAGCGACGACTTCAGCAAGTACAGTTCCGGCAATGCAGCCCTCATGTGGGTGGTGGATGGGCTGCAAAAATATATCGACGAGCACCCGGATGATCCGCTGGTAGTGGCCGCCCCGGGCATAGAACGGCTGCCGTTCTTCTTCCCGCTGCACGACATCCGCGTGGATGAGGCCCCCACCCGCTGGGAGCAGCTTGAGGGCGTCACCTATTTTGTGGACAGTTCGCCCGAAGGCCGGGGCGCTTACGGCGATATCCCCCTGCACGAAAATCAGGTCATTTCCGGGCTGGCGCTGGCCGGTTCCACCATTGATAACGTGGTGCGCAGGGCGTGGTGGAAGGACGACGGCTTCTTTAACTACGTGGTCTACGAGCTGCATCTGGACCGGCGTTTTGAGAACCCGGCCACCCTCCACGACCCGCCGGAACCGGTCATCTTTGGCGATTTTGTTCGCTTCCGGGGGCATGGCATCGGGGCAGATACCTTCTGGCCGGGGCGGCCTGTCTACCTCCAGCTTTACTGGGAGGTGCTGGCAGAAGCCGGCGCGGATTACACCATCTATATTCACCTGCGCGACGCGGAGGGCAACCTGCACGCCACCTGGGATGGCCCCGTCAGCCACAGCGACGATGGCCGCTATTATTCCACGCTGGTCTGGGAGCCGGGCGAATTTATCCGCGATGAACGGCGGCTGCGCTTCCAGCAGGAAACACTGCCGCCTGTGGGCGAGGATTACCGGGTGGTGATCGGCTTTTATGATCCGGTCACGAACGAACGACTGCCGGTGACGGTAGGCGGCGTACCTGCCGGGGATGGCTTTATGCTGAGCGAACGGCTGAAGGTGCTGGCCGAACAGCCATAAAAAAAAGGGCCGAGTCCCGGTGTGGGAACTCAGCCCGGTATGTCTATGTCTGTTCAGAGATGCACGGATGCGGCGTTAATCCGCCACAGCGACGCCATCATAAGCCTGCTGCAGCGCCTGAATGTCGATCTTCTTCATCTGCAGCAGGGCCTGCATCACGCGCTGCGCTTTTTCCGGGTCCGGGTCGTTCATCAGCCGGCCCAGCGCACTGGGGACAATCTGCCAGGAGAGACCGTATTTATCCTTCAGCCAGCCGCAGGGCTGCTCCTCGCCGCCTTCTGTCAGTTTTGCCCACAGCGTATCCACTTCTTCCTGAGTTTCGCAGTTCACATACAGCGAGATGGCCTCGGTGAATTTGAACTGCGGGCCGCCGTTGAGGGCCACAAATTCCTCCCCTTCAAGCTGGAATGTCACGACCATCACATTACCATCCGGGCCGCGCGTCACGTCGTTAATGTTCGAGTCGCTGAAGATGGATGTGTAGTAGCGGGCGGCCTCCTCAGCCTGATGATCAAACCACAGGTACGGCGTGATTTTCTGCATGAGTCTCTCCTCGACTGTTGAGCAAAGGCAGTCATATTACTTGCAAATTACAAGTGAATATCAGTATAATGTGTTTATAATGATCTGTCAAGAACAAATTTTCTATTCCGCAGGCTGAACAGGATGTATCGTTACCCATCATGAAGAAGCAGCAGACCAGACGCTCTGACTGTCCGATCAACTACTCTCTGGAGGCCTTCGGGGATATGTGGTCGCTGCTGATCGTGCGTGATCTGGTCTATTTTGGTAAAAAAACCTACGGCGAATTTCTCAGCTCCGATGAAGGGATTGCCACCAATATTCTCGCCAGCCGGCTGGAACGGCTGGAGCAGCAGGGCATCCTGATCAAAACGCCGCACGAAACAGACCGGCGCAAGGAAGTCTATTCGCTGACGGAGAAAGGGCTGGATCTGATCCCGGTACTGCTGGAACTGGCGAACTGGGGGGCACAGCACGACCCGCACACCTCCGCGCCCCGCGCATGGATCGATCTGGTGAACGCGGACCGGGCGCGGATCATCCGGATGATCCGCGCCACTGTGCAGCGCGGCGGTTCCATCTTCGTTGGGCCGGGCAGCGTGCTGAGCCAACTGACCGGGGACACCTGACGCCGCTGAAATCAGGCGCTTTCCGGCGTGATGCGGAGACGAATGCCCGAAGGGTCATCCAGCAGCACATCCTCCGCCTGCCGCTGATACTTCATGCCTGCGTCGTCCAGCCGCCCGGTCATCTGGTCGCGCACGGCGGCATCCGGCACGAGGATGGTATATTCCCGCAGGCCGACAGAATCTGCCGGGGGTGGCGGCGCGCCCCGGCTGTGCCAGGTGTTCATGCCCAGGTGATGATGATAGCGCCCGGCAGAAATAAACAGTGCGGAAGGCATTTGCGCCATCACATCGAAGCCAAGCACGCCATGATAAAAGCCGCGTGACTGGGTGATATCTTTCACCTTCAGATGCACATGGCCGATGGTCGTTCCCTCTGGCATGCCTGCAAAGGGCGCGTCCGGGTCCTCCACAGAAGCGATCACGCCATCCACATCCACCGGCTCTGTGCCCATCACCACCTGAGTTCCCTGCCAGCGCCATTCGTCACGCGGGCGGTCTCGATAGATTTCCAGGCCGTTGCCATCGGGGTCGTCCAGGTACATCGCCTCGCTGACGTAATGATCGCCAAAGCCGCTGATCGGGTACTGCTCCCGCGCCAGGCTCAGGATCACGCGCCCCAGGTCTGGCCGCGATGGCACCAGCACCGCGACATGATACAGACCAGTGCTGCGGGCGGGCTGGCGCTGGGCGCCGGGCTGCTCCTGCAGATACAGCAGCGGCGTGCTGCCCACTCCCATTGTGGCCGCGCCGTTCTGCTGGCTGAGGGTCTGCATCCCCAGCACACGGCTGTAAAAATCGACGGACCGCCCCAGGTCCGCGACGGCCAGAGTCACCGGCCCCATCCGCGTCGCGGGGTGCAGCACCGGGTCTGCCTGGGACGCTGTCTGGTTATCTGCCATGACGTTTTCTCCTTGTCTGGCTCACGGCCTGAGGGTAGCTTAGATATTCAGCACAAAATCGAACGCGGCCTGCCTGCCATCCCCGACCTGCTGCATGGCCATATCCAGCGCGGGATGATACAGGCCGTCGCGCGCGTTGGCGGGTTCATCCGGGAAATAAAGCTGCGTCGTCAGCACCGGCTGGTTGGGGGCCTGCACCTTCACGTGAATATGGCGCGTGCGGCCCGGGTACATCCCCGGCACGATGGTTTCCAGCGTATAACGCCCGTTCTCATCGGTGAACTGGTGGCCGCGCAGCTTATAGCCCACGTTATCATAGACCCCGGCATCGTCGCAGTGCCAGAAATCCACCAGCGCGCCGGCAACCGGGGTGCAGTCTGTCGCCAGCACCGTCCCGGCAACCACCAGCCGCGTCCCCGTGATTCCGGCTTCCAGAAACGAGGTGCGCTGCGGCGTATCCGGCGTGTAGTAGGGGCCTTCGGTCTGGGGCGGGGTCGGGTCGTCGTCGCCATCATCGCAGGCGGGGGTGGGGGCCAGCGCCACCCCATCCCCCATCGTTGATGTGGATTCCGCTGGCACACCGGCCAGAATGTCATTCAAACTGCGCCCGCCACAGGCCGCCAGCACCAGCGCCGGGGGGAGCATCACCAGCCGCCGCAGAAACGCGCGCCGGGTCCAGTGCAACTGCTGTTTCATCCGCTGTTCTCCTGACTCTCGTTACCAGTAAATCCCATGTCTATCGTAAAACAGCATACTCCGTTGACTTTATCAGCCTGCCGCCAGCAGATCGTCGCGGTGTGCCGCCAGGAAATCCTCAAAGCGGGTGGGCTGGCGTCCGGTCAGGGTTTCAAATGCGTCGGAGACCTGATCAAAGACGCCCTGCGCGATCCCGGCATCAAACGAGGCATAAGCCTCCGCCACCGGGCGCGGCATCCCGGCATCCACCATGCCCTGAATCAGCGTTTCCAGGTCCACCGGGACATACTCCACCGGCCGGCCGGTGACGCGCGTCAGCGCCGCCGCGATTTCCTGCTGGGTCAGGGCATCCGGCCCGGTGATATCGAGCACGCTGCGGCCCTCAAACGAGTCCATCAGCGCCGCAGCGGCAGCCCGGGCACAGTCCTCGCGGGTGACATAGGCGATACGGCCATCACCCGCCGCCTTGACAAGCTGCCCGGTCTGTGCGGCACGGGCCAGCCCGCCAAGCTGGACATCGGCGTAAATGTTGTTGCGCAGGAAGGTGTAATCCATACCGCTGGCGCTGATCGCTTCTTCTGTGCCGCGATGATCCGTCGCCACGCTGACTGGCGAGTCCGGGTTCGGGTTGACGATGGAGGTATAGAGGATGTGGCGCACGCCAGCCCGCCTGGCCGCTTCGACAGCGGTGCTGTGCTGCTGCAGCCGGTGCCCTGGCGGCGCCATCACATCGGTGCTGATCATCAGCAGACGATCCGCCCCGGCAAAGGCGGCATCCAGCGAAGCCGCGTCATCAAAGCTGGCCTGGCGCACCGTCACGCCGCGCGCGCTGAAATCCGCCAGCTTTTCCGGTGTGCGGGTGGTGGCAATCACCCCCTGCACCCCGGCTTCGAGCAGCAGTTCCAGCACACGCCGGCCCATCACACCGGACGCACCCGTAACCAGCAGGGTTTGCTGTGAGGTCTCTGTCATTGGTTCTCCTCCTTGCGCAGATGACCACCGCATCAGGCGGCCATCCGAAAAATAAGCAGGGTTTACAGCACAGCCACCGCAGACGCCAGTTTGCGCTGGACTCCCTTGCGATTAAAGCGGCGCCATACTTCCGGAAAGCGGGCGTGCAGGGCGGGCTTTTCCTGTTCCAGATGTTCGATATACAGCCACAGCGCCGCGCTCTGACCACCATCGAGGTCTTCCATCAGGTCGGTCAGCGACTGGCGCGCCACTTCGATATCATTCATGCGCCCCAGCACATCCTGCATCTGCTTCAGTTCGCTGATAAAGGCGTCGATATCCTTGCCCAGAATGCCGGAAAACAGCGACACGACATAACGCAGCCGCTTGAACTCGATGCGCAGAGCGTGCAGGGTTTCGCTGTCGGCCTCCTCCAGCACCGGGTCATAGGCGCGCACAGCAGCCAGATGTTCATAAATCAGCGGCGGCAGCACATGGCGCACCTGATAGGGCGCGACCACATCAGCAGCGGGGCGCAGCGCGCCTTTGCCAGGGCGGCTGAGGAATTTGGTATAGGCCTTTACAAAACGGCGGTAGGTTTTGCTGTTCAGGGTTTTGACAAGCGCCGCCCGCGCCACATCGCGGCGGTGGTTCAGCGCGTCGATCACTTCCTGCAGGGCCGCCGCCTGGGCTGGCTCTGCTGGCGTGTCGAACTGGCGCAGATCATGGATCATCACATCCAGGTCGCGCACGGCCCCCAGTGCCCGCATGATCCGTTTCAGGTCCCCGTCAAAAGGCCGCAGCACGTCCGGCTTATAATAAGTTTCCAGCAGCCGGATGGCGCTGCGAGTCTGGCGGATGGCGACCCGCATTTTGTGCACATCCTCGATATCCTCGCCGCTGCGACTGCCCGCTTCGTGCTGGAGCATGCGGATAAATTCGCTCAGCAGCACCTTGCGGCCTGCCTCCGCCATCGGATCATCCGGCTGTACAGGCTGCATCTGCTCCTGCAAATGCTCGAGTAACTGTTCACGCTGCACCGCTTTTTTCCCGCTCACCTCTCGCGCTTCCCCCTGTGCTGTTGGATGATCTGTCGAAACCCGAACTCACATTTTAACAGAAAGCTCAACCGGAATGCCCGTTTGTTAACCGATTACTATGCAAACTGGCGCCTGCATGAAATGTCGCACAGCCGCAGAGTATGGCTATAATAGACCTGAGGATAAGCGAGGGGGAGCAGAACGCGCATGACACAGTGGGAATATCTGACGCTCTTTCTGGAAGCGAAGGTCCGCAAAGGGGATGACGAACTCCTTTCCAGGCGCTTCAACAAGAAGAAGCTGCCCCAGTACACGCCCGAACGCCTGATCCCGGAACTGGACCAGCTTGGCGAGGCAGGCTGGGAACTGATCCACATGGAGCCTGTGGCCAAGGTCGGCCGCAAGGGGGATATCCTGTTCGGCGGGGTGACACGCTGGAGCAACACCTATTTCTGCGTCTTTAAGCGCCTAAAGCAGGCCGCCGCGCCTCAGCCCCAGCCCGCACCACCCCGGCAGCAGATCGCCCAGCCACCCGAACGCCCCCCGGCGCCGCAGCCGCTGCCCCCTCAGGCCGACGATTCAGCCTCCGGAGATTAGAGCGTGACCCAGCGAGTCGCGCTGATCACAGGCGCATCCAGCGGCATTGGCCGGGCCACCGCCCTGGCGTTCGCCCGGCAGGGCACGCATGTCGCGGGGATGGCGCGTCGCGCGGATCGTCTGGCGGAGCTGGCGGCGGAGATCGAAGCGCTGCCTGTGCCGCATGGCGATTTTCTGGGCATCGAGGGTGATGTCACCCGCGCCGAATCCATGCAGGCCGCCGTGCAGCAGACAATGGACCGGTTCGGGCGGCTGGATATTCTGGTGGCGAATGCGGGGGTGGGGCACCGGGGCGCAGTCGTCGATTCGGACTGGGACGGGCTGGAAACGCTGCTGCGCACCAATATCGACGGCGTGCTGCACAGCATCCGCGCGGCGGTCCCGGCCATGCGCCAGACCGGCGGCGGTCACATCATCACCATTTCATCCGTCACCTATAACCTCGTCTCGCCCTACGCCGCGACCTATGCCGCCAGCAAAGCCTTTTTAACCAGCCTGGCGCATTCGCTGCGCATGGAACTGGAAGACGATCATATCCGGGTAACGGATTTTCTGGTGGGGCGCACCCAGACCGAATTTAACGAGAAGCGCCTGGGCCTGGGCAAACGCACCGGCGAGGGCATCCCCACCATGACTGCCGATAAAGTCGCGGCGGCTATCCTGAAAACGGTGGAGCGCCCCCGGCGATCTGTCACGCTGCGCTTCTTTGACCGGCTGACCAACCTGGGCAATATTCTGCTGCCGGACCTGGTCGGGCGCATCGTGCGGCGGCAGTACCGCTAAACCGGCACCGGGCATACCGCGCATCCAAAGAGAAAAACCGCAAAAGCTGGTACAATGCGGGCTTACAGGACAGGCGGCCCCATGCCGCGCACGCACAGAGAACTGTCTACCAAACCATATGAGGCGAGACTGACATGCCCCCTACCCTTCATACCCTGGAAAACGAATACTGGCAGGTCGGCATTCTGCCGGAAACCGGCGCGTCGGTGGCCTTTGGCCGCGTGCACACAGCAGAGGGCTGGCTGGATGTGATGCGTCCGACAGACCCTGCCGATTATGGCAATCCCAGCAAATGCGCCAGCTTTGTCATGATTCCGTGGTCGAACCGGATTCGCGAGGCGAAATTTCAGTTTCGGGGCCAGGACTACCAGCTTGAAGTGAACAATAAAGAAGGCAGTGCCAGCCATGGCGATACCCGGCGCTGTATCTGGCAGGCGGAATCGGCAGGCAAGGAGCGCATCAGCCTGAGCTTTAACTCCACCGCGCACATGAGTATGAACTTCCCCTGGCAGTTCGCCGCCAACGCCATCTATGCGCTGGATGGGCCGGTGCTGGAAATGGTGCTGTCGCTGAAGAATATCGACGACGTGCCCTTTCCCGGCGGGTTTGGCCACCATCCCTATTTTGTGCGCACCGATGATGTCATGCTGGAACTGCCGGTAGATCAGATGTATGCACTGGAAAATTCGCTGCCGGATGGCGCGGCAGTGCCGGTGACGCCGGACGCGGATTTCCGCACGCTGCGCAGGCTGAACGACGCGCCGCCGCTGGATCACCTGTATCGGGGCCGCCGGGGCGACCAGCCCGCCCGCGTTGTGTACCCGGCGCGGCAGATCGAGGTACAGATCAGCAGCGACCCGATTTTCGAGCATCTGGTCGCGTTTGCGCCGGCGGGCAAGCCGTTTTTCGCTGTCGAGCCTGTGACCAACGCCAACGACGGTTTTAACCTGTTCGAGCGCGGCATCGCAGGCAGCGGCGTTTTTGTGCTGGAGCCGGGCGAAGAACAGCGCGGCGTGATTCGTATGCGGATACACTGAAACAGAGCGTTAACGATGGCCGTGAAGAAACTTAACAGTATGCGCCTGCTGGAACAGCACAACATCCCTTACGAAGCCGTGACCTATGGCGACCCGGACGCCTTTCATGACGCGGTGGAAGTGGCGGAGATGATCGGGGTGCCAGTGGATATGGTGTATAAAACGCTGGTGGTCGAACCGGCAGGCGGCGGCAAACCCAGCCTGGCGCTGATCGCGGCGGATCGCTCGCTCGATCTCAAGCAGCTTGCGGCGGTGATGGGAGTCAAAAAGGTGGGCATGGCGGCTCATAAGGACGCAGAGCGCCAGACCGGCCTGAAAGTCGGCGGAATCAGCGCGCTGGCCCTGACCCAGAAGAACTGGGCGGTGTACCTGGACCGCCCGGCTCTGGATCATGAGCATATTCTGGTCAGCGCCGGCCAGCGCGGCATGCAGCTCCGCGTGCCCACCGCCGCCCTGATCCGTCTGGTCAGGGCGAAAGTGGCGGATATCAGCACCCCGGGCACCTAGCGCGACAGGATGCGCGCCAGTTCATAATAATAGCTGGTCATCTCGCGGGCCTGCGTAGTCACTTCTTCCAGCGGCACGGTCTGAATCTGGCGGCCGCTCATGCCCACCATCACCCCGACCTTGCCTTCGCGCAGCGCCTCGACAGCATACATCCCCAGCAGCGAAGCCAGGCGCCGGTCAAAGGCGGAAGGACCGCCGCCGCGCTGCATGTGCCCCAGAATCGACAGGCGGATTTCAAAGCCTACATCCTTGCGCTTTTCCAGAAAAGCCGCCAGTTCGGTGGTGGAATAGCTGGCGCCTTCGGCGATCACGGCCACCGCGTGTGTCTTGCCGCGAATATAGGCGTCGTTCAGGGCATCCGCCACTTCTTCCATGCTGACGAAACGCTCCGGCGTGATGACGATTTCCGCCCCGCCCAGAATGCCCGCCATCAGCGCCAGATAGCCGCAGTTGCGCCCCATCACCTCGATCAGAAACGCCCGCTGGTGCGATGTGGCTGTGTCGCGGATGCGATCCAGCGCGTCGATGATGGTGTTCAGCGCGGTATCCACCCCGACGCTCATATCCGTACCCCAGATATCGTTGTCGATGCTGCCAGGGATGCCGACCACCGGGAAACCATGCTGGTGCAGGGCCAGCGCCCCGCGCAGGCTGCCATCCCCTCCGATCACCACCAGCGCCTCGATGCTGTATTCGTTCAGGCGGCGCAGCGCCCGCTGCTGGCCCTGACGAGTCTTGAATTCGTCGTTGCGCGCAGTTTGCAGAATCGTGCCGCCGCGCTGCAGAATACCGCTCACCTCGCGGCTGGTGAGCAGCTCAAAATCGCCATTCAGGACGCCGCTGTAAGCCTGACGAATGCCATAAACTTCAATACCATATTCCAGCCCGGTTCGTACCACCGCCCGGATAGCCGCATTCATACCCGGCGCATCTCCGCCGCTGGTCATCACGGCGATACGCTTCATAAATTTGCCTTTCCTGCCTCATCGAATCCGTAACATGCAGATTTTATCTGGTCGCAGCCCCTACGACAAAGGCTGTGCAGGATGTTCGCTGATCTGAATATTCTGACTGCCCACAATCTTTTCCAGGTTGCGGGTCAAATCCTCGCAGATATGGGTCGTGATCTGGAAATCAAGCTGCACGGACTGCCCGGCGCTTTCCGTCACGATGGCGAAACGATCCTCACCAGGGAACTCTACCAGCGCATTATAAACCCGTTTCAGCCGCCGCTGGTCGCGCTCGTCGTCGCCGGTGCGCTGCAAGAATACATAAATCCAGCGCGTCATGCCGGGGGCGGGGCCACCGTTGGCAATCTCCTGCAAATGCGGCGGCAGCTCGTAGGCGGGCGCTCCAGCAGGCGCGGCGATTTCCGGCGCGGGCGCCGGCGGCGGTGCAGGTGGCACAGGTGGCTCAGCCGGAACGTCGTGTCCATTCTGAACATAGGCTTCTGGTGGCAGATCATCCTCATCTGCCGGGTAGGGTGCGTCTTCGGCATAGGCCCAGTCCGGCTGAAGGTTCATCATCACCGTGTCGTCATCATAGCCACCACCGTTCATATCGGCCATGTGTACCGTAAAGTTCTGCGATACTTCGTCGGCGATAATCTGTGGATCGCCGCGTGAGGTGTCGAATTTCCCCTTCACGCGGATAATCTCGCCCTCGTTGACGATCTCCTGGCAGGTCTGCCACGTGCGCGGGAAGATCACCACATCAATGGTGCCAGCGGATTCGCGCCAGTCTTCCAGATGCACCACGCACATCAGATCGTTGTTGCGCGTGACGATTTTGCGCATGGTGACGACTTCCCCGGCGACGGCCACCGGCTTGTCGTGCAGACCGAAGGGATTCTCCTTCAGGTCGCGGATATTGCGCGTGTTGATGGCCTGCAATTGCTCGCGGTATTTATCCGCCGGGCGCCCGGTGACGTACAGGCCGAGCAGTTCCTTTTCCCATTGCAGCATTTCGCGATGCGGGATTTCCGGCGCGTACTGCTGGCCCTTCAGCAGGTTCTCGCTGACGGCGGGGTCATCGCCAAACATGTTCATCTGGCCGACTTCCTTTTCGCGATGATAGCTGGCGCTGAAGCTCATCATCCGTTCCAGCGCCCCCAGCACCTGCGACCTGCTGCCAAAGGCTTCCAGCGCCCCGACCTTGACCAGGCTTTCCAGCGTGCGCTTGCCCACCGCCCGCAGGTCTACCCGCTTGCAGAAATCTTCCAGGTCTGCGAATGGGCCGCCCGCCAGCCGCGCATCCACGATGGGCTGCAAGGCCGCCACCCCCGCGTTTTTGACCGCCGCCAGCCCGAAGCGAATCGCCCGGCGGCCGTCCGCCTGCGACTGAATATCAAAATCGAGCAGGCTGGCGTTGACATCCGGCGGCAGGATAGGAATATCCAGCCGGCGGCATTCTTCCATAAACGTGGCGATCTTGGTGGAATCGTCGCGATGCACCGTCAGCAGCGCGGTCATGTATTCCGCCGGGAAATGACACTTGAGGAAGGCCGTCTGCACCGTGATGACGGCGTAATCTGCGGCGTGAGAGTTATGCACAATGATGTCGTTGGCGACAAAGTTATGCGTCCCCTCAATGGTCAGATCGTAGGTGGGTTC
>CAZQIY010000061.1:0-19611 GCA_964593565.1 uncultured Anaerolineaceae bacterium | reverse complement strand
CCACCAGCATGCCCCACTGCGAGGCTGCATAGACGACATTGCCCACAAACGTCCAGGAAAAATTGCGCCGCAGGGACAGCGGCAGCGATGCGGGCTGCTGGCGAGAAGAATCAGAGGTCATCATCGAACGCATTGTCTCAATCTGTCACGCTGAATATCCAGGTGCCGCAGAACAGGATCAGAATCCGCATGAGAAGCTGTGTGCCTTTGTTGGAGCCTACATCCCATGATACACCCGGCCTGTTAATGCAAGAATATAAGGATTCTCTCCTATTGGCCAGTGTTCATCTTTTGCTGATAGAGTCGTAAGTCTGCGTTGGTGGCCTGAAGCGGTGAACGGCGCGAAGGGGGCGCAGCGTGCTCACCGCTTCAGGGTGTGGTGCGGGGTGGCTATCTGGCAGGCGTAGCGACAGAGGGGCTAGGCACCGTTTCCGCCACAATCGGATCGTAAAGATCAGGCCGGCGGTTGAAGTAGAAGTGCCAGGTATCGCGCACCTCCTGGATCATGTCCAGGTCCATATCACGGATAATCAGCTCTTCATCGTAGGCGCTGCCCACCTCACCGATAAACTGGCCGCGCGGGTTGCAGAAATAGCTCTCGCCATAAAAATCATCGTCGCCATATTCTTCGATACCGACGCGGTTGATCGTCCCGACGTAATAAGTATTAAAAATCGCGTGCGAAGTCTGTTCGATGCGCCACAAGTGCTGGCTGAGTCCGCGAGAAGTGGCGGAGGGAATGAAGACGATCTCGGCGCCGTTCAGTCCCAGAATGCGCGCCCCTTCCGGGAAATGACGGTCATGGCAGATATACACGCCGATTTTGCCGACGGCGGTATCAAATACCGGGTAGCCCAGGTTGCCAGGCCGGAAATAAAACTTCTCCCAGAAGCCGGGAAGCTGTGGGATATGGGTCTTGCGATATTTGCCCTTGTAGGTGCCATCGGCATCAATCACTGCGGCGGTATTATAATACACGCCCACCCCGTCCTGCTCGTACATGGGCACCACCAGCACCATTTTCAGTTCCTGGGCCAGCTTCTGCATCAGCTCTGTGGTTGGCCCGCCCGGGATTGGCTCTGTATAAGCGAAGAATTCGGGCCGCTGAACCTGGCAGAAATAGGGGCCATAAAACAATTCCTGAAAGCACATGACCTGTGCGCCCTGGTCGGCTGCCTGGCGCGCATACTCGACGTGCTTCTGGATCATCGAGTCCTTATCCCCTGTCCACTTTGCCTGAAGCAGTGCGCCTCTTACCATCCGTGTCATGATGTTGTCTCTCCATCTGTTCCTGAAACTTGGGTGAGGTTCATTCTAGCGAACCGGAAACCCTGTAAACAAATATATCCCGGCGATTTCACAATCGCCAAGTTTACAGCACCAGCAGCAAATGCCTGCTGCGCCGCCCTGCGGTTTACAGATGGGTGTGCAGCTCCTGCAGGGTGGGGGAGGTGGAATAACCACCGTAGCCGCGCAGCGACAACCCGCCCGCGATGTTGCCCCAGCGCAGACATTCTTCAGGTGGCCTGCCCTGGAAATGTGCGGCGAGGAACCCGGCGTTAAAGATGTCTCCGGCGCCGGTCGTATCCAGCGGGACCACTTCTATCGCCGGGGCGTGAAGATAGCGGCCGTGCTGCCACAGATGCGCGCCGTTTTTGCCATCCTTTACCACCAGATAGCCGACCACATCACGCAGGACAGCGGTGGCCTCCTCCAGCGTGTGGGTGCTGGTCAGCCGCTGCGCTTCCTGGCAGTTGGGCATGAAGATGTCCAGCCTGCTGATAATGGCGCGGACAAGAGACGACTCCAGCGTTTGCTCGCGGTGCTGGCAGTCCATAGACACGGTGACGCCCCTGGCATGGCAGGCCTCAAGCAGGTCCGGGATGCGCTCATCGATCCACAGGCCGGTAAAATGCAGATGCCGAAAGGTCACGGTTTCCAGTGCCGTATACACTCTGGGGATTAAATCCGGTGTCGGGTCGACATAGCTGACAAACGCCCGGTCTGCGGTGTAGGACAGCGCAACTGTCACCCGCTTGAGCGGCGCATCTGTGAAGGTCATCAGCGACAGGTCCACCCCTTCGGCGCGGGCTGTATCTGCGGTGAACTGGCTGAAAAAATCGCTGCCAAGCGTGCTTAACCAGCCAACCCGCACCCCCAGCCGGGTCAGCCCGGTGACGGTGTTCATGATTCCGCCGGGCACCACCGTCAGCCCTTCAGAAAATACCTCTGTGCCGAGCGCCGGAAAGTTCGGAATGCCGTTAAAAATGATGTCGCAGAAGTAGTGCCCCGGAATGAGCACCTCATAGGAGGAATCTACTGCCACTCGCCAATCCATTCCTGATGTGCTTCGATAAAAGCGTCAACCAGTTTTTCCGCCAGCGGATACGACCCCACCAGCGGATGTACCGTCAGGGCCTGTACCGCCACCGCCCGCGATTTCTGCAGAATGGCCTGCGCCGCAAGCTGCTCATACAGCTTGACAGCCTGCATCAACTGAAGCTGATGATCCGCAATATCGCCAATATGAATGGGACGGATACCAGCGCCATCGACCCAGCAGGCGACTTCCACAATGTCGTCATTATCCATGCCGTTGACAGCGCCATTGTTAGGGACGTTGAGGCCGGTGTACAGGGGCGTATCCGTCGCGATGGCCTCGATGCAGCCCAGCGCCACCGCGGCATAACCCTCTTCATCGTCGCCTACCGGTTTCATCTGCACCCGGTCTGCGCCGCCGCGCGCGTGGGCCATGTAGGATTTGCTGCGCCGTTCCATCACTTCCCGGTAAATGCTCAGGCGTTCCTCCACCGTTTCTGCCTGCCGCAGTTTGTCCAGCATTTCGCTGGTCAGCCGCGCCACTTCCTCCCCGCGTGATTCCGTTTTGCTCATCAGCGAGTGCAGCACCTCGTCACGATGATAGAAGTAATGCAGGTATTCATTCATGAAGGTGCCCTGCCATGCACGCAGGCCCGGCGCGAACATCTGCATGTGTGTTTTCTGCACAAATTCAGGATCATTCAGCAGCGGACGCAGCACTTCTTCACCGTTGCTGCCGTCCGCTTCCGCATCGACCCATACCCGCCGCGTCCACGACAGATGATTGAGTCCATAAACTTCGTGCTGTAAACGCTTTACCGGGATGCCCATAAAGCGGCTGACAGCCTGCTGCGCTTTGTTGGCGCTGTCGCAAATGCCAACCACCCGCCTGATTCCGGCGTTGTGCAGGACCTGGGCGACCAGCCCGGCAGGATTCGTAAAGTTAAAAACCCACGCGCCCGGTTTCGCCAGTTCCTCGACCATCTGCGCATAATTCAGGATAGCGGGCGCGCTGCGCATGGCCATGGCAAACCCTGCGGCGCCGGTGGTTTCCTGCCCCAGCACGCCATGCCGGAAACAGATCTGCTCATCAATGGCGCGGCCCTGCTCATAGCCGGGGCGGATAGAGGTCACGATATGATCCGCATCGGTGATCGCTTCGCGCGCATCTGTCGTCAGCACAAATTCAAACGGCGCGCCCGCTTCCTGGGCCATCGCCCGGCACATCCCGCCGATCATTTCCAGCTTGTCGGCCTGAATATCCATCAGCCACAATTCGCGCAGGCCGAGCTTTTCCGCCCGCCGAATCAGGGTAGGCAGCAGCCGGGGGGTGCGCACACTTCCGCCGCCGATGATTGCCAGTTTCATAGGATCAAATCTTCCTGTCCTGCTCCCATTCAGCCCTCTTATTGTAACATACGCCACCCCCGCGCCCCAGCATACTGGACATAGGTGGCTGGCATCTTTTGCCAGAAAATACGCCTTAAAGTGGTTATATGGCAAAGTGGGCGAATGCCTGTTGTTCGAGTACAATAACGGCTATATTAGTGACCCTTACAGAGAAGACTTATGTACCTGGATCTGGAAATAATCGACTTTCATACGCACTTCCCCACCAACCGTCCCTGGTTTACCGGCATGGGACCAGACGTGCGCGAGGCCTATGTTCAGCGTCGTGGCGAGCGCCGGGCAAAAATCGCCCGCGAGCATGCTATGGCCTACAGCCGCGAATGGCGCCTGTCATGGGATTTTGAGCCGCCGGAAAGCGACCCCCCGGATGACGAAACCCAGGCGGACCGCTGGGCGGCGGAGGTGGACAGGTACGGGCTGCGCGCTGTGGGCTTTGTGACAGGCGGCGGCAACGATCATCTTGCCAGTATTGTGGCGCGCCATCCGGATAAATTTATCGGCTTTGCCCATCATTACCCCTTTGCGGAGAACGCAGCGGACGAACTGCGGCGGGCGGTGACTGAACTGGGCATGAAAGGCTACAAGCTGCTGGCCCCCATGCTGGATCGTCCTATTGAAGACGAGGCGGCTTACCCGGTATGGGAAATGTGCGCGGAACTGGATATTCCGGTGCTGGTGCATTTTGGTATTCAGGGCGGGGGCGGCGGCATCGCCTGGCACGAGAACATCAACCCGCTGAAGCTGTACAATGTCGCCAGGGACTTTCCCGATGTCAACTTTGTCATTCCGCATTTTGGCTGTGCCTGGATTCGCGAAACCCTGCAGTTGTGCTGGGCCTGCCGCAACGTGAGCATTGATACCTCCGGCTCTAACCAGTGGGTGCGGTGGGTCGATGGTGACTGGACCGTAAAGAAGCTGTTCCGCAAATACATGGAAACCATCGGGCCGGAACGCATTATCTTTGGCACCGATTCAAGCTATTTCCCGCGGGGCTTTGCCGTGCGCTATCTGCAGGATCAGATTCGGGACTGCCGCGAACTTGGCCTGGCAGAAGATCATCTTCGGCTCATTTTTGCAGGCAATGCGGCGCGCCTGTTCAAAATTGAAGTCTGAGCCTGGCGCTCAGAACACATCAGACTCGTCAGAAAGGAGGTGAAGATCGACCAGAATATCCCGCGCACTTCAGACCGTAGGATCTTTATAAAGAGAACTTTCAGGAGTCTTATCATGCGCAACCCAAAAACAACGCTGCTGTTTACACTGATGATCCTACTCGCTGCGCTCACTTTCGGCGTACAGGCTCAGGATGATGTCGTAACCATTGAATACTGGCAGTACACCTTTGAGCCGCGCAATATCGCGATGGACATGCTCATCGAGCAGTTCGAAGCCGAAAACCCGGATATCGATGTTATCCACAACGGCGATATTGCCTATGAAAATTTCCGCGATGAGATTGCGGCATCTGCCCCTGCCGGTGTCGGCCCGGATGTGGTGTCGCTGTTCTATGGCTGGATTCCGGCATTTGTGGATGCCGAATATCTGATCCCGCTGCCGCAGGACGAGTTCCCGCACGACTGGATCGAAAGCACCTTTTCGCCGATGGTAGCCGAATCCAAATTCCTGGATGAATACTGGGCGCTGCCGACTGCGGTGCGTTCGCTGGCCCTGTTCTATAACAAGGACCTGTTCGAAGCTGCCGGGCTGGACCCCGAAGCGCCACCCCAGACCACCGAAGAATTCCTGGCCATGGCCCAGCAGCTGACCGAATATGACGGCAATGGCACCGGCATCGAAAACCTGGTCAAGATGGGCTATGCGGCAGAAATGACCGGGCAGGCGCATCACTGGTTCCGCGAAGTGCTGGTTCGCCAGTACGGCGGTGTGCCCTACAGCCCGGATAACCGCGAAGTGCTGTGGAACAGCCCGGAAGCCTGCGAAGCATTTGCCTACCTGGCCAGCTTTGAAACCGAACATGCCACCGGCACCAGCGATAACTTCATCTATGAAAATGCCACCGACGCCTTTATCAATGGCGACCTGGCCATGCATATCGATGGTTCGTTCCGTATCGGCACGATTGCCAACAGCAACCCGGACCTCAACTACGGCGTGGCGGAGCTTCCGGCAGGCCCCAATGGTGAACGGCACACCTTTGGTTCCTACTGGACTCATGGTATCACCCGCCAGGCCGCTGCGGACGAAGCCACCCTCGAAGCCTCCATCCGCTTCCTGAAGTTCATCACCTCGGCAGAAGCAGGCATCCTGTGGGTGAACGAAGTTGGCGAACTGCCGGCCCAGCTTGAAGCTGCGGCGGACGAAGAACTGCTTGCGGACCCGGTGCTTGGTCCGTTTGCGGCTGGCCTGGAATATGCCCATGCCACCTTCTTTGTGGATGAAACAGCACAGCGCCAGCATCTGATCGACGCGTATGATCAGATTCGGCTGGGCGGGATGGACCCCTGCGAAGCCCTGAACGAAGCGGCGGCACTTGAACAGGCCCTGCTTGACGACTTCTGGGCCACCCAGTAACGCTGGACAACAGTTTACAGGCTGTAAGGGCGGTGGGCGCATCGCCCTTACAGCAGCCAGCAGTCTTTAGAATTGGTGGCCCTGTCTTTTTCAGAAGCTCCGAATATATCTTTTGTTCGTTTAACGACTGAGTGCGTATCATGGCAGAAGTCACTTTTGGGGAACCCGAACACAGGCGGACAGGTTTGTTTTCCAACCTGACGCTGGCCAGGCGTAAGATCATATGGGCGTATATCTTCCTGGCCTTGCCGCTCATCTTCTTCCTCTACATCCGCATCTATCCCACGTTTTTCGCGTTCCAGATGAGCCTGTTCGACTGGAACCCCCTGGCCGCAGAACAGCGTTATGTCGGCCTTGCAAATTACGAAACCTTATGGAGCGAGCTGAATAACGAGCGATCCGTCACCCGCGCCGCGTTTGTGAACACGGCGGTATATATTATTCTTGGCATGCCGGTTCAACTGCTGCTGGCGCTGTTCGTCGCGCTGATGCTCAATGAAATCCGGTTTATGAGCACCTTATACCGGGTGATGTTTTTCCTGCCGTTTGTGACCTCTACCATCGCCATTTCCTGGGTGTTTCGCTGGCTTTACCAGCCGCGAATCGGCCTGATTAATGTGCTGCTGCAAACCTTTTCGCTGCCGCAGCAGCCATTTCTGAGAAGCCCGGATCAGGCCCTGCTGGCGATCACCGCTGTGGTGGTGTGGCAGGGGCTGGGGTTTGCGGTGGTGATCTTTCTGGCCGGCCTGAAGCAGATTCCCCGGATGTACTATGAAGCGGCGGAAGTCGATGGGGCCAGCCGCTGGCAGACGTTCTGGAACATCACCCTGCCGCTGCTGAACCCCAGTATCGTGTATCTGGTCGTGCTGCAGTCGATCAGTTTCCTGCGCATGTTTGCCCCGGTGCTGGCGATGACCAACCAGGGCGATGGCGGCCCGCTGAATTCAACCACGACGGTGGTGCTGCGCGTTTACCGCGAAGCCTTCCAGCGCCTGAATATGGGCTATGCATCCACGCTGACTGTCGTGCTGTTTATCATCATCCTTATCGTGACGATCATTCAGCTTCGTCTGACAACCCGCAAAGTTGATTTGTAAGCGTAAGTGAGCAGACACCATGGGTATTGTCCAACAACCTCAGGCCGCAGTTACGGATAACGTCGCTTCTGCGGGCATGCCGCGTTCCAGGCCGGGCCTGTTCTACAGGCTGCTGTCCTACTTTTTCCTGACACTGATCGCCATCACCATGGTAACGCCGTTTCTGTGGATGATCTCGACCTCGTTCAAGGGGCCTACGGAGATTCGCCGGCCAAACTTCTTCCCGGAGACGCCGGTCATCACAAATTATGAGGAAGTTATTCTGGATACGGCGCTGCCTCGCTGGTATCTGAATTCGCTGGTGGTCGCCGTGATCAGCACCATCAGTGTGGCGTTTTTCGATTCGCTGGCGGGGTATGTGTTCGCCAAATATCAGTTCCCTGGCAAGCGCATCATCTTTATCATCTTTCTTAGCTCGCTGATGGTCCCCACCGAAATGCTGGTGATACCCTGGTATATCATGTCCGTTAATCCACCGATTGGCCCTACCTGGGTCGATACCTACTGGGGGATTGCCTTTCCGGGCATGATCACCGCTGCGGGCATCTTCCTGATGCGCCAGTTTATGCAGGGGGTGCCAGATGAACTGCTGGACGCAGCGCGGATTGACGGTGTCAGCGAGTTCGGGCTGTTCTGGCGTATTACCATACCGCTCAGCCTGGCGGCCATTGGGGCGCTGTGCATTTTTAACTTCCTGGGCAACTGGAATGCGTTTATCTGGCCGCTGATTGTGACATCTGACAGGGCGATGATGACCCTGCCGGTGGGCCTCCAGTTCTTCTCCAGCGAATCTGGCGCAGACTGGCACCTGATCATGACCGGGGCGACTCTTTCCGTCGTGCCGCTGCTGGCCATTGTCATCTTTTTCCAGCGCTACATTATCGAAGGCGTGACCCTGACCGGCCTCAAAGGCTAGAACTATCCATCCATCACCTGGCAGGTCAGTGCCCTGCAAACCACTTTCCTCATGGCAGTAACTGCAGGATGGCGTGCGATGATCGCGTAATCTGGCCACGCCATCCTGCTGTTTTCCTCTGATCTGAAGCTTTCCCCTGTCCATACAGCCAGCATCCCGCCCCAGCGATGAATTTATATGTTTTTTGGACGAATGTCATTTGACAGCCCTGTCTGAATGCGTTAATCTGTCTTGCAAAGGTTTGCAATCAGCGACAGCAGTGATCGACCTGTTTTTTGGAAATTCTGATGAAGAAGATCAAGCAGGAAAGGTCAGCATGACAGCTGAAACAGCAAAAACTAACGTGTATTCAAGCCGGAATTTTTGCAAGCGCTTGCAGCATTTATAAGACTTATTATATGGAAAACGAACAAAAAAAACCTGGACAACCTACTATTATCGATGTCGCGCGAGAATCCGGTGTTTCCTATTCTACGGTCTCGCGCGCTTTAAACGGCTATACCTATGTCCGGCCAAGCACCAGAGAGAAGGTGCTGCGGGCGGCGGAGAAGCTGGGGTACGTGCCGAACCAGCAGGCGCGCAGCCTGGCCGGAGGGCGCTCCAGGCTGATTGGTATTCTGGTTCCGGCCCTGGACAACGGCTACGCCAGCGAGATTATTCGCGGTATTGATGAAGAACTGGTCAGGTCCGGCTATAACCTGATCCTCTACACAACCCACCGCCGTCTCGCGACGGAAACCACTTATGTCGCGTCCATTATTAACGGCGCGGCGGATGGCCTGCTGCTGATTGTCCCGCTCGTTTCTACAACCTACCTGACCGCGCTGCAGCAGCGAAAATTCCCTTATGTGCTGATTGACCAGACCGACACCACCGAAAAAAGCTCGGTTGTCACCGCGACGAACTGGCAGGGCGCCTATGAAGCGACCCAGTACCTGATCGAACTGGGGCACCGCCGCATCGCGTTTATCGGTGGGCTGATGGAACTGGCCAGCGCGGGGGAGCGCCTGGAAGGATACCGGGCGGCGATGGTAGATCAGCATCTGCCGGTGCTGGATGAGCTGATGGTTGAAGGTGACTTTACCGAAGAGGGCGGGTATGACGCGGCCCTGAAGCTGCTTGATCTGCCCCAGCGCCCAACCGCCATTTTTGCTTCAAACGATCTTGCCGCGCTGGGCGCGATGGAAGCGGTGCGGCAGTGTGGGCTGCGCATCCCTGAGGATATGTCGATTGTGGGTTTTGATGACATCCCTCAGGCGTCTATTGTTTATCCCAAGCTGACCACCGTACGCCAGCCGCTCGATCAGATCGGCCGTGTGGCGGTGAAAATACTGCTTGAACATCTTGAAAACCCGAAACGCTCGCTGCGACGTGTGGCATTAGCCACGCGGCTTATCGTCAGAGATTCCTGTCAGCCCCCTCAAGGCTGATACTTCGGAAAGGAGGTGATACGCGATTTACGAAGTTTGTTCAGTTGTGATGGGGAAACAGGCGAACTATACATCTAGCTAGGAGAACACATCGATGAAGTTCTACAGAAAATCCTTAATGCTGCTCTTTATGGTAGGGCTGCTGGTGCTTTCGATCGGGGCGGTTGCTGCACAGGAACCGGTAACCATTGATTGGTGGCATATCAGCACCAACGACGCGGAAGCTGCCTACTGGCAGGACCTGGCCGATCAGTTTACGGCCGAAAATCCTCACGTGACGATTAACATCACCATTCTGGCGAATGAGGACTTCAAGAGCCGTCTGGCCTCCGTGATGCAGGCTGGCGATCCGCCGGACCTGTTCCAGAGCTGGGGTGGTGGCGTGCTGCGGGCCTTTGCGAATGCAGGGCTGGTGCGCGATATTTCACCGGAACTGGAAGGTGAATGGCGCGATTCGATTGCAGCGCAGGCCGCGCTGGAACTGTACGGCCAGGATGGGGCCTATTATGGTGTTCCCTGGACCTGGGGCGCCGTAGGGTTGTTCTACAATAAGGCTCTGTTCGAGCAGGCCGGGCTGGACCCGGAAAACCCGCCGCAGACCTGGGCAGAATTCCTGGATGCGGTGCAGGCGCTTAAGGACGCGGGGATCACCCCGATTGCCCTGGGCGAACGCGAAAAATGGACTGGCCACTTCTGGTGGGTCTATCTGGCGATCCGTGAGGGCGGCGAAGAAGCCTTCCTGAATGCTTATAATCGTGAAGGCTCGTTTGCGGACGAACCATTTGTCCAGGCAGGTGAATATCTGCAGCAGCTTATCGCGCTGGAACCCTTCCCCGAAGGATACCTGGGGCTGGGGTACAACGACCAGGCCGCGCTGGTGGGCAATGGCGAAGCCGCCATGGAACTGATGGGCCAGTGGGCACCCGCGACCCAGGCCGCCAACAGCGTCAGCGGTGAAGGCATCGGCGAGGACCTTGGCTGGTTCCTCTTCCCGGTGGTCGAAGGTGGCGCAGGCAACGCGGATGACGTGCTGGGCGGTGGTGATGGCTTCGCAGTGGGCATCAATGCCCCGGACGAAACCGTTGACTTCCTGAAATTCCTGACGAATGAGGAAAATCAGCGGGCTGGCGCAGAAATCTGGATTACGCCGGTGGTGACAGGTGTGGAAGACCTGTTCGAGGACGATCCGATTACGGCGGCTATTGTCAGCGCCCGTAACAATGCGCCCTACTTCCAGCTTTACTACGACCAGTTCCTGCCGCCTGCGGTAGGCGAGGCAGTCAACGACGCTGTGGAAACCCTCTTTGCCGGTGTGGCGACCCCTGAGGAAGCTGCCCAGGCTATCGAGGATTCTGCGGCCTTTGAACTGGAATAACTTCCATCTGTAATTGGTAACAGGGTGCGGAGATGGCTTCGTCGTGGATGAGGTGCATCTCCGCACCATCCGCCCTGTGGCGCGGCAACTCAAGCTCGACTAACTGATCAAAGAGACGGTTTTATGGCTTCCTCACAGTTTCGTGTACTGACCAGGAACAGCAAGCAAATTGAAGAAGAGAAACAGCGCCAGCAAACGAATAAACTTCTGCTGATTTTTCTGTTTGTCGCGCCTGGCATGATCGTTTTCACCCTTTTCTTCCTGATGCCGATTGCGCAGTCTGGTGTCTTTAGCTTTTACCGGTGGGAGGGCTTCGGCCCGTTAGATGACTTTGTTGGTTTCCAGAACTACGAGCGGCTGCTTGGTCATTCGGTATTTCAGGCTTCGCTGCAGCACAGTCTGATCATTATGGTGCTGTCTCTGTTTATACAGCTTCCGCTGTCTTTAGGGCTGGCGCTGCTGGTGGGGCGCGGCCAGATGCGCGGTCGCAAAATATTCCGGACAGTTCTGTTTGTTCCCTACGTATTTTCCGAAATCGTCACCGCGCTGATCTTCCTGTACGTGCTGCATCCTACAAGTGGCATGCTCAATACCGTACTGGGGGGCATTATCCCCGGCTTTGAGCCGGTGGGCTGGCTGGCAAACCGGGAAACGGTGCTTTATGGCATCTTTTTCGTGCTGACCTGGAAATATTTTGGCTTCCATATGATTCTGTACATGGCCGGTCTGCAATCTGTGCCGAAGGATCTGGAAGAAGCCGCCCGGGTCGATGGCGCCAGGGAGCCGCAGGTTTTATGGTTTATCACTCTGCCCATGCTGGGCAGTACGATCCGGTTAAGCGCCTATCTGTCTGTGCTGGGGGCGTTCCAGCAGTTTGTCATTGTCTGGGTCCTGACCGAAGGCGGCCCGGTCAATGCCAGTGAGCTGATTGCCACCTATCTGTACAAGTTTGGTATTCAACGATTTGCGCTGGGGTATGGCAGCGCGGTTGCCGTGGTGCTGTTCCTGATCACCCTGATATTTTCGCTGGGCTATCAGCGGATCATTATGCGGCGCGATTATGCCGTGAATTATGAATGAGAGAGTAAAGCGATGATCCAATCTTCTGCCACCACAGCCCTGAAGTATGTGATATTAATCGTGCTGAGCCTCATCATTATGGGGCCTGTCATCACGACTGTGCTGGGCAGCATACGCACAACAGGAGAATTTCTGGCGGCGCCCCTCGGGCTGCCACTGAATGGTATTCAGTGGCAGAACTACCAGTCTATTCTGGAAAGTTCTTCGTTCTGGAACTCTCTGAAAAACAGCCTGATTATTACGGTTGGTGTCACGACGCTGAACGTCAGCCTGGCCAGCATGCTGGCTTTTGCCTTCAGCCGCATCACCTTTCGGGGTCGCAGCCTGCTATTCAATATTATGTCGCTGGGGCTGCTGTTTCCGCTGGTGGTCGCTTTGCTGCCCATTTTTATCCAGGTGCGCCAGTTTGGGCTGATGAACAACCTGTGGGGCGTTATTCTGCCGATGGTGGCATTTGGGCTGCCCGGCAGCGTGGTGATTCTGCGGGGCTTCTTCATCAATATCCCGAGCGAGCTGGAAGATGCTTCCTATATCGACGGATGTACAACCTTTGATTTTTTCCGCTATATCCTGATCCCGATGGCACGCCCGGCGCTGACGGCTGTTGCGGTTTTGCAGGTGATTGCCAGTTGGAATGAGTACTTTCTGCCGCTGCTGGTCCTTCATAACGCCGAATTGTGGCCGCTGCCGCTGGGGATCATGCAGTTCCAGGGGCAGTTCGGTACAGAATGGGCGCCCATTATGGCCTATGTCACCCTGCTGATTATTCCGGCGGTGGTGTTTTACCTGTTCGCCGAGAAATATATTGTCACCGGCCTGACGGGTGGGGAACTGCACGGCTGAGCCTGGCCTTTAAGCCGGGTTTACTCATAACCCACTGCTGCACTGTACGCAGCAGGCCATAATGCCTAAATAGCTATACCCTCTGATCTGACCTCCAGAATCAGGGGGTTTTTTTTATTGTTACCAGCCGCTGCTGTCGAAAAAGTTTACATTTTGCACATATCACCTTATGATGTGGATGAATAATTACATGATCTTTCGAAATCAGTCCGTTCGGGAGCGAGGTAAAGATGTGATGGCTGCAATGGCACAACCTGTGCAGGTCAGCAATACATGGGGGATCTGGGATCAGCTGGTCCGGGGCGTGCGGCTGGTGATAGGGTATTACCTGTGGAACAAGCAGTACCGCAGCCTGTGGCGAGAGCGCCCGGATGTTCGACAGAAGATACTTATCAATATTGCTTTTTACTGGTTGTTTGCCTGGCTGCTGGCCAGCGGTTTTATTGTACAGACCTGGGAATTTAATTTTCTGCTGCCTTTTTTCAGTGTGTTTACAGCCCTGGCGACTTTTCTTGCGCTGTATCTGCCGCATGGACGAAATCGTTCTGCGCTGATTATGTCGGGAACTGTGGTGATTGTCCTGGCCTTCTGGCTGGTGATGATCAACGTACCGGTTGCTGTGCTGCGCGATGTGGAACGGCTGCCCTGGCTGCTGGGTAATCTGATGCCGCTGAACGATTGGGGGTCCTATGCGATCTGGGGCGGACTCTGGATCGGACTCATTACCCTCGTCATGATGTGGATGCCCATCTGGATGATTGAAATTCAGTATGGCGAGGTTTTTCTTGTCCACGACCAGAGTGCCGAAGGATTTCATCTGAGCAGCCGGGCCGGGCCAAAGGTGGATCGTGAAGTGATTAATACGCTGGTGGCTGCCGGCATCCCTAAGGACGTGATCAACAGCTTTATTCACTATAACGGTCCCAGATACATGCGCAAGGTGCTGGTAGAACGTGCCGGGCCAGAGATAGACATGATGACTCATCGCATGCTGCAGACACTGTTCGAGCAGGTGGCAGACCAGAAGCGCACGCCGCCGCCTGTGCTGTGGGTCTCTGCTTTGGACCGGGAGCGCCTGCTGTGGGACTGCAAAAAGTCTGTCCCGGTGGCCCTGGAAATTGACCAGTTGGTGACCAAGGACGGCCATCCGATCAAAATCGCGCTGGAGTTTTCGTGTTCGTTTAATCCTGAAGCCATTCGTGCACCGGAATTCCGTCTCGGCCTGACAAATGTGCCGTCGGTGGAGGCGATGCAAAATCGTATCGAAACGGTGATGAAGGCCGGGGCGATGAGCGTCGCGAGACTCTATTTTATTCATCTGTCGCTGCGTGACGCACTGACTCAGGGGGCAGTAGAAGAGTTCCGGCGGGATTTTCCGGGGCTGATGGCAGGTTTTGGGGCCGTGGGAATCACTGTGAAGCCGGCGAGCGTAAACTGCCGCCCGGTGCTGGATCGCCTGATTATAGAAGCGGAGACAGAGATGCTGGCATCGCGTGCCAGGGCACTGGCAGAAACAGCCAAGCTGCAGGCGCTGGTCGAAAAAGTGATCCTGCACGGCGTCCCGGCGGATCTGCTGGCAGGGTTGATGTTTGTGGACCAGAGCACCACAGGCGAATACAAGTCCCTGCAGCTTCAGTCTGATGCTGGCAGAATGGCGCTGCTGCCAGAAGCATCCAATCAGCAGCAGGCGCGTTATCTGTATCAGAAGTTCCAGGGTGATATTCCGCGCGAGATGGTGCCCCAACTGCCGGATCAGACGGTGGGCGCGCTGCCATCAGGTGAGGACGCTGAGGACGAGTGGCCCACGTCGTATAACCATAACCAGGCGGACTGGATCAGCCGGGGCAGCCGGTTTACCTCGAACCTGGGCGACAGGAAAAAGCCGGATTAAATGTACTGGCTGATATAGACGGCAAATACCGGAATCGTCAGCACAGGCCGGGGGGGCGTATCGCGTGTTTTAGTCACCAGCGATTTATCAGTCAGGGCAGCCCAGCTATCTGAATCCTCGGAAATGGGCTGCCGCTGGATAATCTGTTTCAGCATGTCCTGCTCATCAGTGGTCAGGCTTCTCAGAATTGATTCGCATTCCTGCAGAATGCCCCGGTTCTGCAGCATGCGTTCTATAAACTGATCATCGGTCAGCCGGTCCGCATCGGTCAACTGGGCGGCAGCCGGAAATGCCCGCCGCAGCAGCCCGGGGTGCCGCCCGGTGGTGTACAGCAGCAGGCGTGTGGGTTCTGTGCTGAGCGCGGCGTTAAAACGTCGTTCCAGCCGCTCGATGCTGGCGCGGGCGCTTTCAATATCCAGCCGATTGATGTAATGCATAAACCCGTTGAACAGCTCGACAAATCCTTCCATGTTCAGGATTTCCCGGGGGTTGGGTTTGTGCTGATTCACCAGTTCTGGCAGCGAAAGACGGCTGGCCGTGACATACGTCACGCGCTGCTTGTAATCATCGCGTATGCCGCGCAGGGACTGGAAAAAGTAGGCTGGCAGATAGATGAATTCTTCAAATTCATCGAATATAAACACAATCCGCATCCGCCGGTCCAGCCGCAGCACTTCCGTGACCGAATCTTCAAGCTGCCGGACTCCGGTCTGAGCCAGCAGCGGGTGCGTGTCGAACAGCAGGTTATAGCGGCTGTCGACGCGTTCCACGACATCACCATTCTCGTCGCGCCCATCGGGGATGCGGCCTTCATACAGCATCACCGCCAGGGTGCGCCGCAGCCGGTTGAGCATGATCTCGTACCCCGGCCACGCTTCTCCGGTCATATCCAGCACCTGCTTTTGCGGATGAATCAGTTGATGCGGATTCAGCAGCACCATGACATAATAGGGGGCGCGTTCTGCACCCAGGTAACGCTCCTTAACGTCGTGCCGGGTGATGAACTGTAACAGGTTGCTTTTGCCAACACTGCCAATGCCCACCAGCGAGCAGGATTCGCCGATAGCGATGTGCCGGAATATAAAATCCGCATCAGCCTGCTGGTAATAATTGGGCAGCGAGCCATCAGGGGTAGGGGGGATGACCATCCTGTATCCTCCGGTGCGGCCAGATAACGCATTTTATTATAATTCTGGCACATCTGAAAACCAGCGGTTCGATGCTGCTGGCTGGGGATGTGCCTGTGTCTCGTATTTAGTGTCGCGGTGAATAAGGTCTTTTGTCAAAGGCCTTTGAATGCTACTATCAGTCCGATTTCGAACGTCCGGTGCAAAGGAATCTTTTTATGAACTTTCCGAACGATTTTCTGTGGGGTTCGGCAACTGCCAGCTACCAGGTGGAAGGCGCTGCAAATGAGGATGGGCGCAGCGAATCGATCTGGGATCGGTTCTCTCGTACGCCCGGCAAGGTGTTCAACGGCGACACAGGTGATGTCGCCTGCAACCATTATCATCTGTACCGCGAAGATGTAAAACTGATGGCCGAACTGGGGTTACAGGCCTACCGCTTTTCCATTGCCTGGCCCCGGGTGCTGCCTGCCGGAACAGGCGCGGTAAACGCTGCCGGGCTGGATTTTTATGACCGGCTGGTGGATGCCCTGCTGGAAGCCAATATTCGCCCGTTTGCGACCCTGTACCACTGGGATTTGCCGCAGGTCCTGCAGGATCAGGGGGGCTGGGAAAACCCGGACAGTGTGCAGTGGTTTGTCGATTATACCCGTGTGGTGACGGAGCGTCTGGGTGACCGGGTGAAGGACTGGATGACGATCAACGAACCCTGGGTGGTGGCGTTCCTGGGCAATTTCATCGGCCACCACGCCCCCGGCAAGCATGATATGCGGGCGGCGCTGCATGTCGCGCATCATCTGCTGATCGCACACGGGCAGGCGGTGCCGGTGATTCGCAATAATGTACCGGACGCAGAAGCGGGAATCGTGCTGAACCTGAACTACATTGACGCGGCCTCGTCCAGCGAGGCAGATCAGCAGGCGGCGCGGCGGGTGGAAGGTCTGAATAACCGCTGGTTTCTGGACCCGGTCTTTAAAGGCCAGTATCCTGCTGATGTGGTGGAATTTCTGGGCGAGGCGCTGTCCGGCATTGATCTGGATGCGGTCAGTGTGGCGGCGGTGCCTACGGACTTTTTGGGCATCAACTACTACACCCGCAATATGTTTGCCCATGTCGACAGCCAGCCGGGCCAGTTCCAGCCGGTAAGACCTGAACATGATCGTTATACAGTGATGGATTGGGAAATCTACCCCGAAGGCCTGCGCAACATCCTGGTTCAGGTGCACGAGGATTATGGCCCCGACGTGATCTACATCACCGAAAACGGCGCCGCGTTTGATGATCCCCAGCCGCAGAACGGCGTGGTCGAGGACCCGGAACGTGTCGATTATCTGCGCATCCACTTTGAAGCGGCTGCCGAATCGATTGCCCAGGGGGTGCCGCTGAAAGGCTACTTTGTCTGGAGCCTGCTGGATAACTTTGAGTGGGCCTTTGGTTACAGCAAACGCTTTGGCATCGTCTATGTGGATTTTGAAACGCAGCAGCGCGTGCCAAAACGCAGCGCCCTGTACCTGCAGCAGGTGATCCAGGGCGAGCAGTTGGATGAGCCGTCGAGGAGGTAAGTGGTGAGCCGCAGTTACAGAAGTGGTTTCATGATTGCGCTGTATCTGGCGGCGATTGTCGCGGCCAATCTGATGATCGCTACTTTTGGCCCGGATATGGCCATTATCAGCGCTTTCCTGTTCATCGGGCTGGATATTACGGCTCGCGATGCTCTTCATGAAGCCTGGAAGCATGAAGGGCTGTGGTGGAAAATGCTGCTGCTGATCGCGGCGGGGTCGGTGCTGTCTGCGGCGCTCAACTGGAACGCTGCCGGCATCGCGCTGGCGTCATTCCTGGCGTTTGCGGGGGCCGGCATCGCGGATACGGTGGCGTATCATCTGCTGCGCGACCGCGCCCGGCTGCTGAAAATTAACGGCTCTAATGTGGTCAGCGCGGCGGTAGACAGCGTGCTGTTTCCCGCGCTGGCGTTTGGCTTTCCGCTGCTGGTCACGGTGATGGTGGGCCAGTTTATCGCAAAGGTGGCGGGTGGGTTCCTGTGGTCGGTCGTGCTCAAGGCCCTGGAACCGCGCCAGCCGGTGCGCTCTGCAATGTGATTGTGTCCTGTGATGCGCAGAGAGGTGGCAAACAATGACAGCCCGAATTCTGGAACATGAAAGCACCCGCAGTGTGCTGCTGGCGCTGTGCATCGTGGCGGTGCTGCTGATCGCGTTTGGCGGCTGGCAGTTTCTGGATGCCTCGCTGCGCATACAGGATAACCCGGCCTATCAGGCGCAGATGTCGGATGAAGCCATCAGCCTGGAATCGGAAGTTCAGGCACAGGGACTGTTGGCGGCCGGGCTGGAATACCGGCGCCTGCTGGCACAGCGCAACACTGCGCTGATGATTGGGGGGGCGGGCCTGGCGCTGCTGGCGCTGGGCTGGATCGGCTACGATATGATCCGATCCTACAGGCGCAGAACAGTCTCAGAAAATGCGCCTTCTGGTGGGCCGGGCAGCCGCTGAAAAATAATACTGCGGTCCGTTTACAAACGTTTACAAAAAACTTGCCCAAATACGAGAGCTTCAGTATTATCTTTGCTGCAGGAGGATATAATTACCACTTATTCGGATCGTACCACGAGGAGGTGACCAGACTGGAAGGACAATCCCAGGCGGACTGTAACCGTGCGTTTAGGTAATTAATGCTCATTCTAAAAAGGAGAACTTAGCCATGTTTTTCAAACGTTTGCTCCCCGTACTGCTGCTGATTACGGGTATTCTGGTGATGGGCCTGGGTGCTGCTGGCGCACAGGATGACGACGGCCTGCGCTTTATTATGGTCAGCCATGGCAGCCCGCAGGGGAATCCGTTCTGGTCAACCGTGGTCAAGGGCATGGAAGATGCCTGCGCGCTGCTGGATGCGGAATGCAGCTGGCTGGGCGCCCCCAGCTACAGCACGGAGCAGATGGCCAGCTTCTGGGAAGATGCGCTGTCTGCCCAGCCGGATGGTATCGGCACCACCGCCCCTGAACCAGAAGCGGTTCGCAGCGGCGTAGAAACCGCCCGCAGCCAGGGGATTCCGGTCATCATCTTCAACACCGCAGACCCGAATGCCGGCACCGAAAATGCGCTGGACGTGCTGTTCTACATTGGCGCCAACGAATTCACCGGTGGTGTCAGCAATGGCCGCCGTGTCTTTGCCGAAGCTGCGGCAGATGGCAACGAAATCACCAAGGGCGTCTGCACCATTCAGGAGCAGGGGCACAGTGGTCTGGAAGCACGCTGCGCGGGTGTTCAGGCCGTGTTTGATGAAATGGGTGTCGAGCTGGACATTCTGGACATCAACAACGACCCGACCGAAAGCGCCGGCCTGATTTCTGACTACTTCACCGCCAATCCGGACACCAACGCCATTTTCATGCTTGGCCCGAATCCTTCGTCCGCGCTGAACCTGTACTTCCAGGAAAGCGGGCGTCAGCCGCGTGAAATCTACGCGACCACGCACGACACCAGCAACGAAATCTTCGACATGGTCGACCAGGGTTACCTGCTGCAGGCGATTGATCAGCAGCCGTACCTGCAGGGCTTCGAAACCATCATGTGGCTGTA
>CAZQIY010000060.1:0-21634 GCA_964593565.1 uncultured Anaerolineaceae bacterium | reverse complement strand
TCCGGCAAAATCAGCAGCCACTGCACACTGCGCAGCAGCATCTTCAGCGCGCCCCGGTGGTTGCCGCGTTCGATCTGATAATAGGCCACCCCCACCTGCAAAATCGCCCGGTACATATCGCGCACCGGCCCGGTGGTCTGCACCCACTGTTCCTCGAACAGGTCGTGCTGGCGGTAATATTCGCCGGCGTTGAACTTCTCTATCCCCTGCACAGCCAGCGGCGGCAGGGCCTCCTCACATTCGCAGGCCAACTGCGCCATGCGGGCCGGGTCCTCAATCCGGGCGTAATCGCGCACAAGGTCCGCAATCTGCCCGACCAGTTCAGCCGCAGCCAGAGTCAGGTCTGCCCCGGCCACCAGCGCCGCCCGCCGCATTTGCGGATCATCCGCCGCCACCACGATGGGAATACGCCGGGTCGCCGGGCTGGCTTTGGGCGTGCTGACCCAGAAAGGCCAGTCCTCACCGCTGCTGTCGATCAGGATCATGGCGGCGCGGGCATCCGCCAGCCGGGTGACGTAACCGGTCGGGTCGGTATAACGAACAACGGTATACACATCGCGCAGGCGGCGTTCGATCTCCCCCGCCCAGGCCGGCGCGCCAGTAATCACGATGACAGATCCGGGCATGATGGCCTCCAGCATCTCCAGCAGCTTCTATCAGGGGAGCGCGTCGCGGCGCTCCCCTGGCATGCAGCATCAGCTACAGCTATTCGGTGGGCTGCATCCGCCCTTATGGTACAACAAAAACCTCTGTCCAGGCCGGGCGCGGCGGCACTTCGCCGGCGGCCAGCATGGCGCGCCATTCGTCGTCGTTCAGCCGTTCGTCAATCGGCTGGACAAATTCATAGAAGCTGTAGACCATGCCGCGTGTAAGCTGCAAACCGGATGGACTGTCGGTGATGACGTAGATGTAATCCACATAGCCTGTGCCCACCTGAAGCACGGTCCCCGCATCCGGATTGCTGGCGACATCCGCGACAATCGCGGCCACCAGCGGCGGATCGACCAGCGCCAGTTCCGCCAGATAGCGGGTGTACCACAGTTTGGTTCCAAAGTCGTACTTGAGGAACAACTGCTCGTCGTCCGTCAGGGGTTCGCCCCACAATTCCTTGCGGGCCATCTCCGTCAGCATGGCGCTCAGTTCTGCCAGATTCCGGAAGGCGTCGCGCACATGATGCAGCCCGGTGGGCGGTTCGGGCGAAGGTTCGTAATGCCCGATGCCGCGTTCGCTCATGCCCTGGGCAATGGCCGCAGATACCAGCGCCACCCGCGAAAATACCAGCGGATTCGGTTCAATCAGGCTGTGCGTGTTGAGCGTGCGTTCTCCACCGCCGCCCAGCCCGCCCATCGGCTGGGCGACATACAGCAGTGTGGCATGTTTCAGTTCCGCCCAACTGGCCAGCCCGGCCTGCAGATCGCGCAGCAGCCAGGCTTCGGTGTTCATCAGCGGCGGGTACTGCGCCGGGTTACGCGCCCACAGCGGCTGCAAGGCCCACAGCCAGCCGCCATAAGCGTTCTGCAGCCAGTCCGGCGGGTTCATGGCGCTGACCACACTGCGCAGGTCCAGCAGTTGATCGGTGTAGCTGGCATAAGCGGTGTCGCCCTGTGCATCCAGCAGTTGGTAAGCCAGATCGGACCCCAGCGCGGCGGCAATATCCAGCCCGGAGGGCAGGGTGCGTTCATTACCAATCGTGCCTACCTCCGGGTAGATCAACTGCTGCATTACATAGCCATCAAAAGTGAAACGCTGGCCGAACAGACGGAACCCGCGTGTGGTTTCGTCCAGCTCGTCCGCTTCTGTGCCGACAGGCCGCACCACATTGTTGATGCGCGGGCCGGGCAGCGCCTGCACCTGCGCCCGAAATTCATCCAGCAGCGCCGGGTCATCCAGCGCGTCGATAGGCAGGCCATCCCCGAACACCGCTTCCGCCGCCGGCAGATACTCCGCCGGCCCCAGATTATCTGCCGGGCCAACCAGAAACGCCAGCAGATCCGCCATGTGCTGCCACTGCTGCGCCTCGCCGGAATTATTCAGCGCCCGCAGCGTGAACAGACTGGCCTGCAGCGGCTGGTCGTCCTTCGCCAGAAAGGTGATGCGTCCCAGCCACATCATGGCGCGGAAGTAACGTTCCTGGGCCGGGCTGACGGTGTAGTGGCCGCGCGGCGCATACTGGCTGAAATCCTCCTGATACTCCGTCAGGAACGGCACCGCCAGCCGCCCTTCTGCATTCAGGGCCGCTTCCAGCAGCGGATCAGCGCCGCTGCGGATGTCCTCCGCCACCAGTTCGTCATACTGCGCCGGGTCCAGCAGGCCCAGCGCCACCGCATAATAGGTGGCCGCCGCCTGTGCCGCAGGTTCCAGGTCGCTGCCCTGTACGCTGCGCCAGTCCTCCGCTGCGGCGCCATAACTGGCCGCCAGCGCGCTGCCCAGGCGGGCATGAAAGTCTTCAGTTTCCAGAAACTGCAGCAGGTTATCAAAAGCCACATACAGCGAATGCAGCACCGCATCCGTTGTCACCCAGTACCCGTGCCCGGATTCCGGACTCCAGCCTTCTTCCCACTGGTAGGCATTTTCAAACTGGGTCCGTTCGGCAGGCACAACGACAAAGCCATGCTGTGCCAGCCGTGCGCGCTGGGCGTCGTTCAGGTTGGCGTCGTCCACAAAACGGACATCGTCCAGGTTGAACGGCCCGGCGGGCAGGTCGGTCCCCTGATAGGTTTCCGGCAGAGTCATCGCCAGCGGGTCCGGCGGGCTATAGAAACTATGCATATCAGTCAGGAAGGCGTCCCAGTCCCACCGCATAAAATCCGTCGCCAGCGTGGGCGGCGGGTTATCCGCCAGCAGCACCGGCGGCAGGTCCGCCGCCGCCAGCGGCAGCGGCGCCAGCGTGGGCAGCACCGCCGCCTCGAATGGCTCTACCAGATAATTGCCGGATACACTTTCCGCAATCCAGCCCGTCAGTGCAAACTGTTGAATCTGCCACCAGGTGATGCCATCGACACACTGCGGGCCATCTACCACCTGGAAGATTTCGCCATTGGCCAGCCGCAGCACTTCCTCCGTATTCAGGCCCGGCTCTGTCCGCAGGTTGAGGAAAAACCCGGTATCGACAGCCACCCGGCCCTGGCCCCCCACCTCAAGATTCGGCGGCAGCGTATCTTCACAGGCACCGGTCTCCTGGGCCGCTGCCGGCAGCGCCATCGAAAATAGCAGAATCAGCACAAAAATCAGGTTACGCATGTGGCTTCCTCCATCTGCTATAACCCCCTGAATACATCATACACGCTGTTCGACAGATGGAGGCCGCTGATTACAAGCTGTTTTTCTGACGAAAGGCATACGGCAAAAGTGACTTTTAGCCTGGATCGCCCGGCAGCAGGAAAATGCTGACCAGCAGCAGCGCCGCGCCCAGCAGGCCGCTGAGCGCCAGCGTTTCGCCGAACAGCACCCAGGCCAGCAGCGCCGCCACCAGCGGTTCAAACATGCTGGCGATGCTGGCCACCGTCGCAGACACAGAGCGCAGCCCTTTCTGGAAAAGCCAGTACGCCAGCGCGGTGGGCACCAGCCCCAGATACACCACCAGCAGCCACCCCTGCGAGGTCTGCACCGTGACCACGCCGTTGAGCAGGTTGACCGGCACCAGCACCAGCGCCCCGGCGCAGAACGTCACCGTCGTGATCTGCAAGGGGTGATAGTCCGCCGCCACAAACCGCCCGCAGAGAATCATGCCGGCATAGCCCGCGGCAGAGACAATCGAGAGCAGCGTGCCGAGAAGCAGTTGATCCTGACCGCTTTCGGGTGAGGACAGCCCGACCAGCAGCACACTGCCCGCCAGCGCACACCCCAGCGAGACCAGCACCCGCCCTGTCAGCGTTTCGAGCCGGAGCAGCACTGACAGTCCACTGACGATCAGCGGCGCGATACAAATCGTCAGCAGCGTGGGAATCGTCACCCCGGAGGCGCGAATCGCCGCGAAATAAGCCGCCTGAGATGCAGCCAGCAGGACGCCTGCCAGCACCATGACGAAAAAATCGCGCCGGCGGATATCGAACATCGCCTGCCCGACCACGTGCCGGCACGCCACCAGCAGCACCGGAGTCGCCACCAGCATGCGCGCCAGGTTGATAAACAGCGAGGTGGTGTTGTCCATGTTGTAGATCGTCTGTGTGGCAATGCCAATCGTGCCCCACAGCGCCGCCGCGCCGGTCACCAGCCACAGACCATCCGGCCGGAAATTATGTGATTTACGCATGAGAAAACTGCCTTTCCAGGATAATGCCATGCCATGACGGGTGGAAAGCGAGCGCTTCCACGATGAGAACGATCAAAAGGCAGGTGCAGAATCAAATCACCCCAGCGCGAACGACTGGCGTGTATCCAGTGAGGGCTGCCGCCTGCCCGGTCCTAGGCAGCAGCAGGGGGCGGCGGGGCAGTGAGATGCAGTTTATTTAACTGAGGGACAGCCATGCGCTGTATTTTCCTGTAGAACAATACCTGCTGGTGATTGTAGGAGAAAGCGCGGCACCTGTAAAGTTCCGCGCCGGGTGGAGATGGTCATTTGCCGCCGGGCTGGCGCCTGCGGTACGTCTCGACATCCGCCTGTGTGATGACGGACAGCGGGGACGGCAGGGCATCCAGCCTGAACCAGCCAATCGCGGCGCATTTGCCCGGTTCCAGAATGCGCGGTTGGCCGGAAACATGCCGGGCGATGTAGGTGGGCGATACCCAGTGCTGCCCCTCGTCCGGCAGGATATGATCGTCAACGCCCAGCAGTGCCTCCACAGCAATGACCATGCCATATTCCTCGTGGATTTCGCGCTGGATGGCGTCGATCAGCTTTTCGCCAAATTCGACCCCGCCGCCGGGGAATTCCCACGTGCCGCGCTCGTTTTTGGCCTGTGGCCCGCGCTGTGCCAGGAATACCTCACCCTGGTCATTGAAGATCATCGCGCCGACCCCGACGCCGATCACATCAAAGCCGATGCGCGTCATCAGAAGCCGCGTTCCTTTGCCTGCTACACACCGGGCTGATCCGCCTTGGCCGCGACGGCAAAAACTTCACGCTCAAAAAACCAGCGAAACGGCGGCAGATCGAACGCGATTTTGCGAAAAGCGGCCATCAGCGTGGATTCATCGCGGTTCTGCGGCGGGCTGTCCAGCCAGACCTTGCCCCGGAAGCCGGCCTTGTTCAGCGCCTGATTCATGCTCAGGATCGACTGCTCGTTGACGTGGACATGCTCGTTGACGTTGACCAGAAACTGCCGGGGGTCCCTGGGGTATTTGTGCCCCTCGCCCATCAGTGTACGCACCAGCCGCACCACCGGGTAGGCATAACGGTCGTACCAGATATTCGGCGCGGTGTGGATGATAAAGCGGCCTTCCGGCTTGAGCACGCGATGCACTTCCAGCATGGCCTGGTGCAGTTCCCAGGGGTGCAGATGTTCCACCACATCGAACATCAGCACGCGGTCAAAATAGGCGGTGGGGAAAGGCAGCTTTTTGGCATCGGCCTGGGCCACAGCGGTACGGCCAGGGGTAATGTCCTTTAATGGCTGGATCACCCCCTGCGACATCTGCACCGCGACAGCAGCATAATCGATGCCGTAGGCATCTGCGCCAAGCTGGGCGCAGTGCCGCAGAATCTCGCCACGCCCACAGCCGACATCCAGCACCTGCATGCCCGGCGTGACTTCGGCCAGTTCAAAGGCCGCCGCCAGCCGCCGCGACAGGTGCTCGCCTTCGCTGGCGTTAAATTCGTCATAGCCTTCGCAGGCGGTCCGAAAATATTCTTCTGTATAAAGTGTCGAAGGGACTGGTTGTTGTTCGCGTTCTTTTTCCGCCACGAGCTGCCTGCCAGAACTTACCGGGGATTCACCAAGAGGATTATACAAAAGGTATGGGAGTGTGCAATAGACAACGAAGCACAGGGTTTGCAGGATCAAACCATCCGCCGCCGCTGGCGTGCCAATCCTCAAGCCAGCACGACTTTTATCCTGAAGTATGATAGTAGAGACCCCGTAACTTTTTATGTACCTGAACGGTAATGATGGTAACGCGTGCAGCACAACCTACGGCGGATCGGAGGCCAGGCAGTGGACCGCGCTGAGGAACAGCGTTTGCTGCGGCAGGCGCAGCGCGGAGATGCCGAAGCGTTTGCACACCTGTACCGGGCGCACGTACAGGCTGTTTATCGTTACATCATCTACCGTGTCAATTATGACACGCAGCTGGCTGATGATCTGACCGCCGATGTCTTCGCGCGGGCATTGCAGGGTTTGCGGGCCTATCAGGACCAGGGCAAGCCATTTCTGGCCTGGCTGTACCGCATCGCGAGGGCACGCGTGATTGATTATTATCGCAAAACCGGACGCCGGCCCGCCGAAGTCAATATCGATGACGAGCCGCTGACAGTCGAACCGGACCTGGATATGCCGATGCTGCGGCAGCAGGCGGCACGGGCACTGCGGGCTGCCATCGCTGAACTGACGGAAGATCAGCGGCAGGTCATCCTCCTGCGTTTTATTGAGGGGTATCGCATCGAAGCGATTGCCGCCATTATGGGCAAGCAGCCCAACGCCATCAAGGCGCTGCAGCACCGGGCGCTGCGCACCCTGGCCGCACGGCTGGAACGCACCGGATTCGATATTGAAGCTATCCTGGCGGGGTTATCGTGAACGAGACAGGCCGCGCAGCAGAGTTTGAGCAGATTCTTGATGTTTGTCTGGATGCGGTGCTGTCTGGCGAAGCGACGATTGCCGAATGCCTGACCCTCTACCCGGATTTTGCCGACCAGCTTCGCCCCGCCCTGCAGGTCGGCCTGCTGGCCCATCACCTCAAAAAACCGGCGCTGGCAGCGGACCGAGTCGATCTGCTGGAAAGCCACCTGCGCCAGCAGATGCAGCCGCCCGCGCGGGTGCGCCGGGTGAATTTCGCCCCGCTGGGCCGGCTGGCGGCCATGCTCGCGATTGTGCTGCTGGTCGGGCTGGGGATCAGCGGCGGCGCGGTGGCGGCTTCGGCGCACAGCCTGCCCGGCGACCCGCTGTACGGCCTCAAGCGCCTGTGGGAAGCGGTGGTGCTGGCCCTGGCGTCGCTCATCGACGAAAGCGATGATGTGTGGCTGCATCTGGCCCAGATCCGGCTGGACGAGGCCGAAGACCTGGCGGAACGCGGCATCCTGTATCGCGATATTCTGGTGGATCTGTACGATGCGACTTCGCAATCCATCCGCCTGGCGGACGAGGAAACCGCGCCTTATGTGGTCGTTTTCCTCGATGATGCCCGGACGCGGCTGGAACATCTGCCGACCACAGCGGCGACAGCGCCCGTCCACAGCGACCTGCTGGACCTGATGACCACCGGGGCACAGGACCGCCTGCCAGCCACGCCGTCCGGCATCTCAACCAGCCCGGATAATGGCATGGATGAAGGCGCGCCGATCCAGCCGGTGCAGGCCACCGCCACGCTGACACCATCGCATACCAGCACGGCCCTGCCAACCGCCACCCACACGGCCAGCCCGACTCCAACAGCGACCCGCACCGCCACCAGGCAGCCCACCCGCAGGCCCACGTCCCGCGTCCCGGCCACAGCGACCCACACGCCGCGCGCCACCCGCACGCCATCACCCACACCGACGGCCACACAGGTTATATCGCCAACCCACACCTGGACTCCGCTGCCGCTGCCGTTTCTGCCAACCTCCGGCGGGGTGCGTCCGACTGTTGAAAGTTCATCCGTCGTGCGCATGACCGCGACCCCGGTGCCGCCCACTGCCGATGCGACGATCCGTTACCGGGACACGCAGGCGGCCGTCTATGCCACCCAGACCGCCCAGGCCGCGCAGGAAACAGAAGAGCCGGGGCCATAACATGCGCTCCCGGCTGTAGGCTGGTGCAGTTTTTCAGGGAAGATCAGACGAACCAGACGCCGCCGTTGATTTCGGCCACCTGTCCGGTGACCCAGGCGCCCAGCTCCGACACAAAATACAGCACCGACCCGGCCACGTCATCCGGCACGCCGGCCCGCGCCAGCGGAATGGTGGCAACCACGCCGTCGTACTTCTCCTTGCCGGTGAAGGTCTCGTGGAAGGGTGTATCCACAATAAAGCCCGGGGCCAGCGCATTCACGGTGATGCGGCGCGGCGCAAGCTCCTTCGCCAGCGCCCGTGTCCAGCCGATGACTGCCGCCTTGGAGGCCGCATAGGCGGAACTGCCCGGCCCGCCGCCGTTGCGCCCGGCCAGCGACGACATATTGACAATGCGTTCGCCCCCCCTGTTCATAAAGGGCAGCGCGGCGCGGGTACAGTAAAACGCGCTGGACACATTAACATCGAGCACCTTGTGCCAGTGGGCATCGTCCATCTGGTCGATGGGGACACGGGCGATCATGTGCCCGGCGTTGTTGACCAGAATATCCAGGTGACCGCCCAGCGCTTCTGCCGCCGCCGTTACGACCTGATTCACCTGCGCGCTGTCCGTTGCGTCCAGATGAAAACCATGCGCCTGCTGCCCCAGGGCTTTCACCTCCTCAACCGTCTGCCGCCCCTCTTCTTCGTGTGAATAATAGGTCAGCGCGACGGAAGCCCCACAGCGGGCCAGCGCCAGCGAGATGCCCCGGCCGATGCCGATATTCCCCCCGGTGACCAGTGCCGTTTTGCCAGAAAGATCAATCTGCATAGCGTTTTTCTCAATGATAGATGCAAGCGCTTAACGTATAACGTATCTGCCTGCGGCTGTCCACCACAGGCGGCTGCATTGGCTTTCGGCACCGGGACGCTGGCATAAAACAAAACGCACAGCGCCGGATAAATGATTGTAGCGCTGTGCGTCTGTATGTCTGTTTGGCTGCCTGTGCCAGCAGGCAGTATCCTAATCCTTCGGCGGCTGGAAAATGCGCGCCGGCAGGTTGATGCCGTACTGTTTAAAGCGTTCCACCGCTTTGGGCCGGAAGCCGGTACCTTCGACGCGGCCGCCGCCTTCGTGCGAATAGCCCATATCCGTCTGGCCGGGGGTGCGATACACAAAGATATCCTGCAGGGTGATGCTCTCGCCTTCCATGCCCTGCACCTCCGTCACCTGGACGATCTTGCGGCTGCCGTCCTTCAGGCGGGCCTGCTGCACGATCAGATCAACCGCCCCGGCAATCTGCTGGCGAATGGTCAGCACCGGCAGATCCATCCCGGCCATCATACACAGCGTTTCCAGGCGGGCAATCGCATCGCGCGGGCTGTTGCTGTGCACCGTCGTCAGCGAACCATCGTGGCCGGTGTTCATGGCCTGCAGCATATCCAGCGCCTCGCCAGACCGGCACTCGCCGATCACCAGACGGTCAGGCCGCATACGCAGTGATCCTTTCACCAGATCGCGGATTTCCAGGCGGCCCTCAGATTTTGAGCCGGGCATGGGCGGCGCGGTTTCCAGCCGGACCACATGCCGCTGCGCCAATTGCAGTTCTGCTGAATCTTCAATGGTGATGATGCGCTCGTCTTCCGGGATAAACGAACTGAGCACATTGAGCAGGGTGGTTTTACCGGACCCTGTCCCACCCGAAACCACGATATTCAGCCGCGAGACGACACATGCCTCAAAGAATTCGGACATTTCCCGCGTCATGGATTTCCACTGGATCAGATGATCCACCGTAATGCGCTCGCTGGGGAATTTACGGATGGTGATGGTCGTGCCGTTCAGCGCGGACGGGTCCGAAACCACATGCACACGAGAACCATCCGGCAGGCGCGCATCCACCATCGGGTTCGCCCGCGACAGTTCGCGCCCCAGCGGGCGAACAATGCGCCGGGCCGTAAACCGGATATGATCCTCATCATCAAAAACAAGCTCTGTTTCCCGCAGCTTGCCCCGGAACTCGCCGAAGATCACATCGTAACCGTTGACCATAATTTCGGAGCAGGTGCGATCTTCCACCAGCGGCTGGATCGCCCCAAAGCCCAGCAGATCATCCAGCAGCGCTTCGTTCAGTTCCGCCAGTTCCTGCTGAGAAAGCGCCACATCCATCTTCTGCAGGATGGTATGCAGGCGGCCAGTAAGCAGTTTCTGTTTTTCCGGGTCGTGCCGGTCCCACTCGTCAGCTTCATTTTCAAAGGCCAGCAGTTTGGTGCGTAACTGCTTGCGAAGCTGCGCCACCTTCGGCGTAGAACGGATTTTGGCAGGCACAGTATAGCCGGTATCCAGTTGGAGCGGATCAGAAACCTGGCCCAGCCTGCGGCGGGAGGCAGCAGGTTTGGCAGCCTCATGGGCTGGCGCAGGCGCTTCGTCCTCCTCAGCTAGCTGGGGATAATCGTCATTTGGTTTAAGGACTGCGTTAGCGCGTTCTTCACGTATTCTGCGTTGGAGAAATGATGACATCCTGAATTACCCTCATGCCCTTCGCTTACTCTCCTAGTGTAAGCGTAAACATGAGGGCGCTCAATGCGCACAGAGTTAATTTTTCCGCAATTTTCGTGAAGATGGTAAAAATTTCTGTCAGGCCGTCTCGCTGACGGAGTGATCAAAGGGCTGCGACTGCTCCGCCCGGTAGATGTGGGCGACGGTGTTCAGCGGATGTTCGCTGCGCTGGATAAACGACACCAGCAGCTCCGCCAGCAGGCCCATCGTCAGCAGTTGAATGCCCATCAGCATCAGCAGAACGCCCAGAATCAGCAGCGGGCGGTTGCTGAGGTTGCGCGCCCCGCCAATCCATTCCATCGTCAGCCACAGATTAATCACAAAGCCAGCCAGCAGCATCAGCCCACCTGTAGAGCCAAACAGATGCAGTGGGCGCCGGCCATACTGGTTCAGAAACAGCACCGTCATCAGGTCCAGCCCGCCGCGCAGCAGACGGCCCATCCCATACTTGGACTTACCAAACTGCCGTTTATGATGCACCACCGGAACTTCCGTCACCCGAAAGCCGGCATAGTGCGCCAGTACCGGCACATAACGATGCAGGTCGCCATACAGGGTGATGCGCTGGATACAATCGCGACGGTAGACCTTAAAGCCGCTGTTCATGTCGTTCAGGTTCAGGCCGGTCATCAGGGCGGTGGTACGGTTGGCAATGCGCGAGGGGATGCGCTTGGAAAGCGGGTCCTGCCGGTGCTTTTTCCAGCCGGTCACCACATCATAGCCTTCGTTCAGCTTTGCCAGCAGAGTCGGGATTTCCGCCGGTTCGTCCTGCAGGTCGGCGTCCATCGTGATGAGAATCTCCCCCTGCGCCACCTCGAACCCGGCGGCCAGCGCCAGGCTTTTGCCAAAATTGCGCCGCTGGGCCACCACCACGAGCCGGTCATCCTGCTGCTGCAAATCCTTCAGCACCTGCGAGGAGCCGTCGCGGCTGCCATCATCCACAAACACAATTTCCCAGCGCATGCCCAGGTCATCCAGCACGGCCAGCAGCCGGTCATACAGGACAGGCAGGCTTTCTTTTTCGTTATAGACGGGGATAATCACCGAAAGTTCGGGCAGGGTACGCACCGGCGCAGCTCCCTTTCACCTGATTTGCAAGCCGAATCATACCCTGTCCCTGTAGAACCGGAAAGGGTGCTTCCGGTGCTTACGGAGCAACTTTTGAAATCTGCACCAAAGAGGGTTACAAACGAAGTAGAATTAATCTGTCAAAAACTTCCCTGACCGCCGGGGCATCGCTGCCCTGGCAGGCCTCATTACGCGAGGGAAATTCATGACACAGATTGCGGCATTCATTACGGCAACCAGGGAGGCAACCAGGAATGGGAATAGTTTGTTTTGGCGAACTGCTAATTGATTTCGTCGCGCTGGAAAGCGGCGTCACAGTAGGCGAGGCATCCGGCTTTCAGAAGGCCCCCGGCGGCGCGCCCGCCAACGTGGCCGTGGCTGCTGCCCGATTAGGGTGTTCGAGCGCGTTTATAGGACAGGTCGGCGGTGACCCGTTCGGTCATTACCTGGCCGGCGTGCTAAAGGCCGAACAGGTCAATATTCAGGGCCTGCGTTTTTTAGACGAAGCCCGCACGGCGCTGGCCTTTGTGTCGCTGGCAGAAGGCGGCGAACGCAGCTTTGTCTTCTTCCGCCACCCCAGCGCGGATATGCTGATGCGGCCTGAGGATGTCGATCTGAGTGTGATTGACCAGGGCAGAATCTTTCATTTCGGCTCTATCACGCTCATCAGCGAACCCTCACGCGCGGCGACACTGGCGGCAGTGGAACATGCGCGCAGCAAAAATCTGCGCATTTCCTATGACCCCAACCTGCGACTGGCCCTGTGGCCGGATGCCCAGACCGCGCGGCGCCTCATCCTGGAAGGGCTGGATTATGCCCACATCGTCAAGGTCAGCGATACAGAGGTCGAGTTTCTGACCGGCAGCAGCGATGTCCACAGCCTGTGGCGCGACCAGACCGAATTTATCGCCGTCACACACGGCGCCAGAGGCGCGACCATCTTCACGCGGGGCAGCAATTATTACATGCCCGGTTTTCCTGTTGCCTCGATTGATACCACCGGGGCCGGAGACGCCTTTATTGCCGGCATGCTGGTAGAGCTGATTGCACATGGCGACGATTACCCGGAACATCTGAACGAAATTCTGCGCTTTGCCAACGCTGCTGGCGCGCTGACCACCACCCGGCGCGGTGCCATCCCTGCCCTGCCGTCCCGTACTACCGTAGAGAACTTTTTGCAGAATCCAAAATGAAATTTTTTGAGTCATTAATGATACGGAGCGCGATATTTTATTAATGTACTGCCCGAATAATTAAAAAATTTATCCTTTGCGCCTGCGTTCAGCCTTTATACTGTAAAAAACAGCCCGGAACGCGGAGCCATTCCTATGGATGAACTGATCTGCCCACGCTGCGGCACGCGCATGCGCTACAACGCTCAGCATGAAAAAATCATGTGCCCACAGTGCCAGTACGCCCCCTTTGATGCCCGCCAGGCAGAGGTCAAGGCACGGGGGCCGCGCCCCGGGGTCAAAATCAGCCACCGGGGGCAGGTAAACCGCAACGCCAGAGCAGCCTATAACAGCGGCCATCATTACCTGCACGAAGGCCAGCCCGAAAAGGCGCTGGAATCGTTTAAGCGGGCGATCTTTTTCCAGCCGGATTTTACCGACGCGCATATCGCCATCGCGGACCTTGTGGACGACGAACAGACCAAGCGCGATCATCTGGGCGTGGTGATCGCCTTTGATGGCAGCAACCTGGAAGCCGTGCGCCGCCTGATGGTGCTGGATGGCCGCCTGACCGCTGAGGAAGCCGCCAGAACCTATCATTACGACGATCAGCAGGTTGAACATATCGACCTTGTCGAGACTAAAAAAGCGGAGGTGCTGCTGTGCCCGGTATGCGGCGGGCAGCTTACTGTCAACGATGAAAACGGCCAGGTCGAATGTAAATACTGCGGCTATGTCGAGGTTCGCACCCCGTCGCGCAAAGTGGGCGTGGATATGCTGGCGATGGCCCTGCTGGAACGCAAGGCAAAGCCGGTGCGCTGGGTGGTGGGCCAGCGAATCCTGCACTGCAACCAGTGCGGTGCAGAACGCACCATCCCCGCCCGCAACCTGACTCATGAGTGCCCGTTCTGCGGGTCGCAGCATGTGGTGCAGCAGGAAGCAATTGAATCGCTGGAGCAGCCGGATGGGCTGGTGCCGTTCAGAATCTCGCGCCAGCAGGCCGGGGAAAACATCAAGGCGGAACTCCAGCGCCTGACGCATCGTATCGCCAACCTGTTTGATAAAAATCGCATTGCTCATGGCACCCTGGAGCCTGTTTATCTGCCGTTCTGGGTGTTCGATGCGGTGGCTGATGTGACCGAAACCCGCGTCGTCGTCACCACAGATTCGGAGATGCGGGCGGTACTGCGCAGCGCCCATAACACCCTGACCTTTACCGACTCGATGAGCAATGTGGCGGTGTGCGGGGTGACATCGCCGCCGCCGGAACTGACCGGCAGGCTTGGCCCGTTTGATTATGGGGAAATGGTCGCCTACCAGTCAAAACTGCTGGCAAAGTACCCGGCAGAACTGTACAACATTGATTTCGATAAAGCCTCGCTGGAAGCACGCGGTATCATCTCGAAAGCGCTGCGGGAAAAGCACAACCGCCGCGATGTCAGAGAAGACAGCATGCGCATCAGCGCCAGCAGCGCCGTTAAGAATATGAGCTTCCGGCTGGTGCTGCTGCCGGTGTGGGTCGCCCGGCTGATCGAGGTCGACAGCGACACCCGTGTCGCACTGGTCAACGGGCAAACAGGCCGGGTGGCCCTGGGGCAGGTGCAGAAAAGTCCATAATCGACACCTGTGCCAGATGCCGATACAATAGGCGGCGCTGTAAATCCCGGCAGCCACAAACATTCATCGTCCGGCTGCATGGCGGACCCGGCAGCAGCGCATCAACAGCACACGGAAGACAGTTATGCGATCAGGAACGGTCATTGTTCTTATCTTTATTCTGGCAGCGGCCATCATCATCGGCGTGAGCCAGTTTTTGCAGAGCCAGCCCCCGCTGGAATTTACGGTGGTGGTCAGTCCGCTGGCCGAAGACTGGCTGCGCGATGAGATCGAACGTTTTAACGATTCGCGGCCCGTCGTCAACAGCACCCAGCGCATCCGCTTTAACCTCAGCATTATGGATGATGTGTCGCTGTGGCAGGGCAATACCGGCTTTACCCCGGAGAATCATCCCGCGGCCTGGATTCCGGCCTCCAGCGTATCAGTCAGCTATTCAGATCGTTATACCGCGATTGTGCCTTCGCTGGCGCGCACGCCGCTGGTATGGGGCGGCTATGCCAGCCGCGTCACTGTGGCCACAGACGATGGCGCCGCCGCTTTTGACTGGCAGGCGGTGCAGCGCGTGGCCGAAGCCGAAGCGTGGGCCAGTGTCGGCGGGCCGAGCAACTGGCAGTTTCTGAAGCTGGGCTTCCCCAGGCCGGATACCGCCATGAGTGGGCTGGGCGTGCTGCTGGCGGCGGCAGGCCATTATCAGGAAAGCGAGGACCTGAACGGCGCCACCCGCGACCCCGGCTTCCGGAACTGGATGCAGCCGATCATCGAAAGTGTGCCCAACTTCCAGACACTGGGCCTGGACCCGGCGGCAGCGATGGCGCGCGGCCCTTCGGCAGTGGAAATAGCCCTGCTGCCAGAAAAGCTCTGGCTTAAAAACCTGCGCGGCCTGACAGACGATGAGGATTTTGTGTTCAGCTATCCAGCTTACCAGTTTATGCTGGATTTTCCGCTGGCCGCGTGGAGCAACCCGCTGAATACCCTGGAAACGCAGGCGGTGCAGGTGCTGGCGGACTGGCTGAACCAGCCGGAAGCCGCGGCGCGCGCAGTGGCTACTGGTCTGCGGCCTGTAGATGGCGAGCCGGACGAGGACGCGGCGCTGTTCACCGCAGCAGCGCCGTATGGCATCGTGCTGGAACCATCTTATGGCACGCTGGTGCAGGCCCCTTCCCGCACAGAAACGCTCAGTCTGATTCAGTGGTTCGGCACCATCCGGCGATAGTGCCTTCCCTCTGTGATTAACGCTGTGATTAAACCGCCAGCGACGCCAGCGGGCGCACCGCCAGGTCAAAGGCCTCTGCGACGGCGGGATAGGTGACATAGCCCTGATAGACATTCAGGCCCAGGGCCAGCCCTTCATCGCTGTGCAGGGCATCGTGCAGGCCCCGGTTGGCGACTTTCAGGATATAGGGCAGGGTCGCATTCGCCAGGCCAAAGGTACTGGTGCGCGGCACCGCCCCCGGCATATTCGCCACGCCATAATGCAGCACGCCGTCGATCACGTAGGTAGGATCGCTGTGGGTGGTGGCGTGCGTGGTTTCCACACAGCCGCCCTGATCGACTGCCACATCCACAATCACGCTGCTGGTGGGCATATCGCGCAGCATATCCCGTGTGAGCAGGCGCGGCGCACGCGCACCGGGAACCAGCACCGCGCCGATCACCGCATCCGCTGTGGCAATCGCTTCAGATAGATTGCCCCGGTTTGAACACAGCGTCGTCAGGCGGCCGCCCAGCACTTCGCTCAGGTAGCGCAGCCGATCCAGGTTAATATCCAGCAGAGTGACCCGCGCCCCCATGCCAAGCGCCACCTGGGCCGCATGCGTGCCGACAGTGCCCGCCCCAATAATCACCACATGGGCCGGCTGCACCCCCGGGATGCCGCCCATCAGCAGGCCGCGCCCGCCCCTGGATTTTTCAAGATAATGCGCCGCCACCTGGGTCGCCATTCGCCCGGCGACTTCGCTCATGGGCTGCAGCAGCGGCAGACGCCCCTCATGATCTTCCACTGTTTCATAGGCCAGCCCGGTCACGCCGCTGTCGAGCAGCGCGTGAGTCAGCGATTCGGAAGCGGCCAGGTGCAGATAGGTAAACAGGATCAGATCATCGCGCAGGTAAGGGTACTCCTCTGGCTGCGGTTCCTTGACCTTCACGATCATCTCCGCCTGATGCCACACTTCCGCCGCATCCAGCAGGGCGGCTCCGGCCTGTTCATACTCCGCGTCGCCAAAGCCGCTCCCTTCGCCCGCGCCGCGCTCGACCAGCACCTGATGACCGCTGCGGGTTATTTCATGGACAGCCTGCGGCGGCAGGGCCACCCGGTACTCATGATCCTTAATTTCTTTTGGGACGCCTATAATCATGACAGGTCTCTTTCGGCCAGATGGTAATTAGGTCTGTATATTCATTGTACATATTGTCTTAAAAATGTACAGTGAAGTCGTGCAAAGTGTCCAATATGGTCGAGTGCAGCCAGAATCAGGCAGCAGGCCCGCCCACCAGGGATGCTGCGGAAACGAAAACACCGGCCTGATGTGCATCGGGCCGGTGGTGGGGTTGCGGGTATGGAATGGCGTGGAAAGGCAGGCGATCAGATCAGTACAGGTCTGGTCGTCGATCCTCAAACACGGGGATACGCTGGCGCACCTCATCGACCAGGTCCAGATCAATTTCGGCGCTCAGCAGGTTCGGGTCCTCGCCGCCCTCGATAATAATTTTGCCCCAGGGGTCCACGATCATGGAGTGCCCGGCGAACACCGTGCCGCCGGTTTCGCCCGCCGCGTTGGCCGCCACAATGAAGCACTGATTTTCGATGGCGCGGGCCACCAGCAGCGCCCGCCAGTGTTCCAGCCGGGCCAGCGGCCATTCCGCCGGAATAATAATCAGCTTGGCGCCGTTGGTGGCATAATGCCGGAACAATTCGGGAAAGCGCAGGTCATAGCAGATCGCCAGCGCGGTTTCGCCCCAGGGCAAATCCATACTGAGGGATGCATTACCCGGCGCCAGCCATTTTTCTTCCTCGAACAACCGGAACAGGTGAATCTTGCGGTAGACCCCCATCAGGCGGCCGTTGGGCGCAAAGAAGGCCGCGCTGTTGGCCACTTCCACCCCGCGCTTTTCCAGGATAGACCCCACAATCCCGATTTTCTCCTGCTGGGCGATGGTCGTCACCTGGGTAAACATGCCGCTGTTAAGGGTGCTGGCCAGCTCTTTGGCCTGTTCCAGCGCATAGCCGGTAGACCACAGCTCCGGCAGAATCAGCAAATGCGACCCGCGCCGGGCCGCTTCGGTGGCCCATTCCTGCATCCGGCGGTAATTGCGGCCCACATCCCCCAGCGCGATATGCATCTGGGCCAGACTTATATTCAGTTTTGGCATGGAACACCCCTGTTACAGAACAAACTGCTGCCACAACGCCACAACGGCGTCGACAATCTCAGCTTCTGACATGTAGGTTGCGTCAATTTCATGGATACCGGGGCAGTGACGCACAGCCCACTCCCGCTGCAAATGCCCCAGCGCCAGCGCGCGCTCGTTTGGGTCATGATAGCGCGCCCCCAGCGCCAGATGCAGATTTTGCAGCACAGAATCCAGCGAAGCCACCAGACAGATCACCGGCCCGGTTTCGCTGAACCGTTCGTAATTGCTGCCGCGCAGCAGGGTCTGGCCGCTGAGGCGGATCACCGCGCTGCGATACAACAGCACTTCCTGCACAACTTCCGTTTCCAGCGTTTTCAGACGCGATTCGCCAAAGCGCGCCAGAATTTCATCAATCGTCATGCCGTGCCGTTCTTCAATCTGCATGTCGATATTGACGAAGGTGCGCTGCAGCAGGGCCGCAACCTGACGGCCAATGGCTGGCTGGCTGGGGCCGGTATAACCAGTCAGGATCAGGTTGCGATCTGAAACGGGAAGGTAACGTAACGTCGTCATCAGCGCCAGTCAGGATACCATTCATCAAGGATGTCCGGCAGTTCCTTCAGGGTGCGGATGGTCTTATCCGGCACGACCAGGCCGCTTAACATGGGCGAAACAGGCTGGCGAACGCGCAGCACCGCCTTCAGCCCGGCCCCCTGTGCCCCGGCAATATCCGCCACCGGGTTATCGCCCACAAACACCGCCTCAGACGGCTGAATGCCCAACTGCTCCAGCGCGCATTCAAAAATTCTGGGGTGCGGTTTGAGATAGCCGGCATCGGCGGCGGAAATGCGGCAGGCCGGGAAATAATCCAGCAGGCCCAGTTCCTTCAGTTCCAGGTCGCGCAGCCACATGGGCTGAGACGCATTGGTGACGATGCCGACCTGCACATTCTGTTCCGCCAGCAGTTCAAGCACCGCCGGGACATCCGGGAAAGTCACCACACCGGGCGCCACCCCCCACGAATAGGCTTCCAGGCACAGGCGTTCGTCCAGTTTATCCGCTGGCGCGCCGGCAGCCACCAGCGTTTCCAGCATCAACTGGCCCAGGTTGGGGGCGCGCAGGCTGCTGCGTCCGGTTTCCCAGGCGATGCGGTAGGCTTCCTGAAAGGACAGCACCAGCCCGTCAAAATCATCCAGGGGATGCACCTCGCGGCACACGTAATCAAAAACACCCTGCAGAAGGAGCCGGTCACGTTCCTGCCATGAGATTGTAAAACCGCTCCAGTCAATCAGGGTGTCGTCCAGATCAAATAATACAGCTTTGAGCATGTTAAAGTCTGCTGCCTCCTATATCGTTGTTTTTGCCCGCCACACCAGCAGCGTCTGGTCGATGCCGCCCTGGACGGTGGGATACTGCGGTGTCCAGCCAAGCTGGTCTCTGGCTTTGGCCGCGCTGACGCGGAAGGATGTATCCTGCAGGGCGCGGTAGCTGGGGTGCAGCGCGAGCTGCCGCAGGTTTTCCGGCATCTGCCGCTTGCCCGGGCGCGATACGCCCAGACTGTCCGCAAGATGATCGACAAATTCCACAGGCGAGATCGGCTGATCATCCGCGATATTAAAGATTTCCCCGGCGGGCTGGCGCTCCACCGCCTCCACAATCGCGCTGGCAAGGTCGGTGGTATGCACCCAGCTTGCCATGTTCTCGCCTACAGAAACAGCCCTGCCGCTGACAAGCTGCTGCTGAAGCGCCTGCAGCGTTTCGTTTTCTGGCCCATAGTTATAGCCGGCGCGCAGCACACAGGCCGGCACCTGCCCGCGCAGGATCGTTCTTTCGGCCCGCACCGCCGCGGTAAACAGCACATCTTCAGATTGAACGCGGCCGCTTTCATCCGCCTGTGCGCCGTGCGTATCGCCATACAGAAAGGCGAAACTGGTATGCACGATAAACTGTGCCCCCACCTGTGCGGCGGCTTCTGCCAGGGCGGCAGCGCCGTCGATCAACTGGCGGCGGCATTCATCCCAATCCAGGCTGCCCAGGACCAGGCTGTTGATGGCCTGCGGCGCGGCGTTGACGATCACCTGTGCGTTGGTCAGCCGCAGTGTGCTGGCGACTTCGCTGGCCCGGAACAGATCGTTATAGACCGGCAGACCGCCATCCTCACGGATCATGGCAGACTCGGCCAGCGAGTTTGCCGTCCCCGCTACCCGGTGGCCCCGCGCCACAAGCTGGCGCGTCACGGCCCGCCCCAACCCGGTTGTCGCGCCGGTCACGTACACGCTCAACGAGGGTGTGGTATTTTCGTCCATATCAATTTTCCTGTTTTTTGGATATCGTGAATAAGGTTCATTATGCCACTTTCGCGGCAGTCCATCAACGGGGAGTGGCAGAACCCACTGGCAAAGCACAGGCCATCAGGCATAAGGTTTTAAGGAGTTATGATGTCGACACCGACAACCATCTTTAACTTTGATGAAATCATTGAGCGTCGCGGCACGGACAGCGGCAAATGGGGCAAATTCGACCCCGATGTTATCCCCATGTGGACAGCGGATATGGATTTTCGTTCGCCCCCGGCGGTGATCGAAGCGCTGCACGAGCGGGTTGAGCATGGCATCTTTGGTTATGGTTACAGCGGCTGGACTCATCAGCCCCACGACCTCATCGACACACTGCGCGACCGGTTCGCCACGCGCTATGACTGGCAGGTGAACCCGGAGGACTTCATCTTTGTGCCGAATATCGTCAGCGCGCTGTACGGCATCTGCCGTGTGGTGGGCGATGCAGGTGATGGCGTGCTGGTCCAGACGCCGAATTACTGGCCGTTCTTCAGCGGCATCGAAAATGCCGAGCAGCAGGCTGTCATGGCCCCGATGGTGACCGTGCGCCAGGGTGACGGGCTGCGCTATGAGGTCGATTTTGACGCGCTGGAGGCCGCCATCACCCCCCGGACCCGCATGTTCCTGCTGAGCAACCCGCACAACCCGGTCGGGCGGGCTTATGAACGCTGGGAACTTGAAAAAATGGCGGAGATCTGCCTGCGGCACAACCTGATCATCTGCTCCGATGAGATTCACTGCGATCTGATGCTGGACGGCCGCCAGCATATCCCCATTGCCTCGCTGGGGCCAGAAGTGGAGCAGCGCAGCATCACCCTGATGGCGGCCAGCAAGTCCTTTAACGTACCGGGCTTAAAGCTGGGCTTTGGCGTGTCGAAGAATCACGAGCTGCTGCAGGGGCTGGATAATTTTTATCACAATGCGGGGGTCGGCACCGGCCTTATGGGATATACAGCGGCGCTGGCGGCCTATCGTCACGGCCAGCCCTGGCTGGAGGCGCTGCTGGATTATCTGGCCGCCAACCGCGATTATGCCTTTGACTTTGTCGTCCGTAACCTGCCCGGCATGGTCCCGGTGCGCCCGGAAGCCACCTATCTGATGTTTCTGGACTGCCAGAACCTGGACATTGACGACGATGCATGCAGCTTTTTCCTGGATCGTGCCCGTGTCGCGCTCAGCGGCGGTTTCGACAGCCAGGGGTATGGCGGCTGTGCCCGGCTGAATTTTGGCTGCCCGCGCGCCACGCTGGTCGAGGCGCTGGAACGGATGCAGGCGGCGCTGGCCTGAATTACAGGGGGAAAAGTATTAAGATATCATAAGTTGACTTGTGCAGCAGAATAGCCTTATAGTTAATTTACCGTAATCGTCGTAAGACAAATTAATGGAGGTAATTCTGTGAACAACCAACTCGATATAGAAGGACGGCTGCGGCTGCTGCGTTATGGGCTGGTCGTGGTGGTGGTTGTCACGTTTATGGTCAGCCTGCTGGCGCCGTATGTGGCCACCCGCGAACTGGGAACGACCATCGGGCAGTTTGTGGGCAATGCCGTCGTGTTCACCGTGATCATCGCCGCGGTTTCGGTGGGCGTATACTTTGGCTATTCCAGCCTGCTGAAGCGCAACACGGAATCCGGCTGATCCTGAGCGATCCGGCTTCACATTGCGCCACAGCGCATAAATCACGAAA
>CAZQIY010000059.1:20227-22114 GCA_964593565.1 uncultured Anaerolineaceae bacterium | reverse complement strand
GTTTTCCCCGCCGCCGCAGGCTCAAGCGCTGCGGCTATATTTCTGCCGCGATGTTCCCCGCCCTGGCCGCTAGCCGCGTGGCTTCAGCCCGCGGTGGGTAGAAAAAATCACCCCCCGGCGGTTTTTGAAGTCCCTCTCCCTGAGGGAGAGGGACGCTTCGCAGGGGTGAGGGCCCCCCAGCAACTCTGCGGCGCATTCCACGTATAACCAATGTAAGGAAACACTGAATCTTTAGGGGAGCAGGCTTGTGTCCGGCCCGATGATGGTACAATGTGACATAGTTGAAAAGAGACTATTCACAGGAGTGCGCTTCATGGCAGCATGGTGGGGAACACGCAGCAATGTGTCCTCGCGGTTACGTCTGGAAGTAGAGGCCATGCGCGCGGCGTTTGGCAGCACCTTTAAGCTGGTGGTGCCGCAGTTCGGGCTGCTCTACTGGGAAGGCGAGGTCGAAGTCAACCTGTCCAACGTGGCCCAGCCAGAGCACCGGCTGAAGATCGTGTATCCGAACGAATATCCCAACCGCCCGGCAGAAGCCTATGTGCTGCGGCCGCGCATCTACAGCGAAAAGCACCAGTACGAAGACGGCCAGTTGTGCCTGTTCAACCCCAAGGATGGCGAACAATACGGCTGGAATCCGGCGCGCTCGACGGCGGTGACGGTGGCAGGCTGGGCCGTGCAGTGGCTGTATGCCTATTACACCTGGCGCGCCACCGGCGACTGGCCCGGCATCGAGGAACGGATACGCGCAGATACGCCGCTGCCGCGCCGACGGAGGCACTAACCGATGATGCGATCACTCAATCTTTCACGACACAGCGTCCCGAATCTGGTCGTGGCGCGCCGCGTGCTGGATAAAATGGCCACGGCCGCCGCCCGCTATATCCAGGATGAAACCGGCGAGGCGATGATCGGGCTGGTGGTCGATGGCGAACGCACCGGCGGCATCCGCACCCTTTATGTGCTGGATACCATCTCGCCGGATGACAGCGCCGTGCGCCAGCTTCATACCTTCCAGCAGGGCGACGAACGCCAGGACGAGATTATCTGGTGGCTGCAGGAAAACTGGCGCGTCTATCGCGAAACGACTCTGGCCCAGGCCAGCAGCGCGTTACAGGCCCGCTGGGATGTGCCGCTGCGCTATCTGGGCGACTGGCACAAACAGCCCGGCTTTATGATCGCGCCCAGCGGCGGCGACCAGCACACCGCGCTGGACTGGCTGGACGACGACGAAAACGGCATGGACTTTCTGCTGGCGCCCATCGTCACGCTGGATCATCCCTCCACGACGATCAACATGGCGCCCAATGCCAACTTCGTCACCATCCCGCAGGCCGATCATGGCTATATGCGGGTGGATTTCTGGTACATCAGCCGCAACCTGCGCATGTTCCAGCCCATCGCCCCGGCCATCTACCCGGACGATCAACTGCCGGCGCTGGCGCCCTATCCCTGGCACCTGGCCAGCCAGAGCCGGGTCAGCCAGGAAATGAACCACCTGCACGAGGAAGAACTGTTTACCTCTGTGGTGCTGTGGAACGCCACCGAAGAACCGCCGCTGGAAGTCTGTTTTATGACAGCGCGGGTCGGGTCGGACCGGGTGTTGTTGATTGTCACGCCCTGGAATTACCCGGAACAGCCGCCCAGCGCCCGCGTGGCGCCCTTTGGGCAGGTCGGGCCGGAGGATGATCTGTACGATGTGTTCGCGGACCTGTGGCGCCAGTCAACGCCGGTGGATGATCCGCCCGGCTGGCAGTGGTCCGCAGACCTGTATCTGGTCGATTATATTCACGCGCTGGAAAAATCGCTGGGCATTGAAGCGCCGCCCAAACCAGCGGCCAGCGCCGGGCAGGATAGCATCGCTTATTCCTCCACGACGGAGGCCAG